>LBWK01000002.1 GCA_000993565.1 candidate division WS6 bacterium GW2011_GWF2_39_15 | reverse complement strand
TAATTTTTTAGTAATAAAGTTGCTATCCTTATGGTCGTCTTTCGAAAGCAGCGGCTTACTGGGTTTAAAAAAGCTAATGTTCAGGGTGCCTTCATCGTGATAGACCGTGCCACCACCGGTATGCCTTTTTACTACAGGAATGCCTTGCTTTTGAGTGAAATCCTGGTTCACTTCAAATTCAGCATTTTGAAAGCGCCCCATGATAATTGAAGGACTATTGTGCCATAAACGAAGGATATATTGATTATTATGAACAAAATTGCCAAGCTGTATTTCTAAAGCGAGATTTTCTAAGGGGTCTGTTTCAGGCGTTTCTAAAATCAATAACTTCATGGAGGTCAGTGCACAAAAGCGGTCTTTCTTTACACTACATTATCAATTAATGATATTTTTTTTATGAAAAATTTTTTTAAAAGCATCATAAGGTTTTCTAAAGTGGGAGTCAGAATAAGTAGATTCAAAATCATCTAAAACTTTACTACCTATTCCACTTTTTCTTAGATTAATAGCATTTGTTACATTACCGACAGTAATACTGACTAACCATGCGTCTGTTTCAGGATTAAATATCCCAATATCAATAGCCCATTGAGCTATGGGATAATTAGGCGGTATTTCTTTTATATACGCTTCAATATGGCATTGAGGGGTAGTAAAAGCATATTCTGACATAAACGAGACTCTAAGAGTAGCTAATTAGGGATTATACCATATAAGTACAGCCTTCTTTAATTAAACCTTCTCTCTATGTGCCTGCGTTCCATACCTATTGTAGAAATCCATAGCAACTCTTAGCTCCTCTTTATCTCTTGAATACTCTTCAAGAGGGATATTGGCCATCCATGCCTCGTAGGCCTGGAATACAGCTTTAATACCAGCACCGGTACCTTGAGGATGTGAATGAATACCTCCACCCATTGTAACTATAAAGTCTATGGATCCAAATACATCAAGAAACTCTGGTAAAAGAACAGGGTTCAACCCGCCGGAGACAATCGGCGAAGTCTTTTTAATCACTCTCCACATAGTATGCTCTTCAGTCACTTCCATTTGAAGCTTTTTCTCTCTTCTAATTCTTGCAAGCTCTCGAGTAGGCATACCCCAGAACATCTCTTCTCGCTTCATCATCTCCTGCATATCAGGATCTCTTTCGGGTATCTCCGCCCAAACCTGATTAAAGAAATCTCCTTTTGCCTGAAGTTTCAATGCCTGTTTTGCAGCCCCTATATCCTCTCTACCATCCCCCGACATCTTCCCTACCCCTGCTGTACCTGTATGAACACCTGATGTCCCTGCAAGTCTTGCAAATTTAGTTAGAACCGGAACTGAAAAGCCTATTGGATTCTCAGTTCTTGTAAAAGCACCGTGCCCCGCCCTGTGGAAATGAATAAATACATCGGGATAGTGTCTGCGTAACGTCTGAACAGCCATCCACCCTGCTGTAATCCCATCTATAAGATAGGAGTAGCTTCCCGGTTTCATCACATTACGGATATATTCAGTCCTTCTTAACATGGTGTCATAATCAGCCGCTGAAACGTTAAAGGAATGAACTTTAGTATGACCCGTCTCCCTCTCCGCTTTATCCATAGCAATCCTAACTGAGTCAACCATCTTCTCAAAAGGGGCAAACTGCTGATCCGCCTGTGGCTCATCATTCTTAACAAAATGCCCTCCTCCAACCCAAAAGTCATAGCAAAGCTCGGCATACTCCGTTGAGGTTAGACCTATTTTAGGCTTGATAATTGTTCCAAGTATTGGAGTATCGTAAACATTGAGATACTTTCTCATATCATCTAGCGTGTAACTTGGTCCGTCATACTGAACTAACATCTGCGGAGGAAACCACACATCCAAGAGTTTACACTCCTTGAGATTACCCATTCCATATATATTACCGGCAACAAAGGTCAAAATGTTCTGGATATTCCCACCTCTATCAAACATAAGCCAGGGATATGCAATATATACAAGATTTCTATCGTGATCTATATCATAAACAATTGCATCCAGATTCATAGAATAGTTTGTAGCAGTAGAGACTTTAAGGTTTGAACCTGAAGATGACTCCGCAGCCAATTCTGTAGCAGCACTCTCTATAGTCTCTTCACCATAAGGAACCACTTTGTATACTGTCAGCATATATTGACCGTTATGGACAGACTGGTCTCCTAATCCTAAATATTGCTCTTGCATTACCAAGATTATTTTAACTTAATACTACTTATAAAGTACCACATTCAAACATTCGAGTATAGACACAAAAGCCTCTGTGCAGCTATGGGATAGACACTAATTCTATGACCACACTACCAACCGTATTAGCCTAGTGGTTCTGACAGCCGATCTCTGCTATAATTTAATATGTTTAATCAAAGGAATCCTTTAAACGCAAGAAAAAGACCTTCGTTTGAGATCCTTCAAACAACTCGGAGTCAGTCATAATCCGAGACCCAACCAATTTTATCTTCCGGAGTTAACATTATTTTTACATCATATGTCAAAAAAAGGCCTCAATTTATCGACATTTTTAGAAGAAGAGCTAAAACCTATCAGGGCAATATATTTAGCCAGCTATGTTCCGATGAAATGCGGTATAGCTACATTTACTAAAGATCTTGTACACGCCATCAACGACCAGAATCCAGATGCGCCCGGTGAGATTGTCTGTTCTGATGATGGAATGGAAGAATATACTTTTCCATGGGACGTCAAATACAAGCTCTCAAGAGAAGACCCAGGATCGTACGTTTCAACCGCACAATATATAAACCAATCAACCGCCGACATAGTCTGCCTGCAACACGAATTCGGTATATACGGTGGAAATGACGGTGAGTATGTGCTGACCCTTATAGATCTACTAGAAAAGCCTATTGTATCTTGTTTTCACACAATACTTCCCCACCCAACCGAACACCAGAAGTACATTATGCAAAGGATAATTGAAGCTTCCAGTGCTGTCATAGCAATGAGTGAACACAGCAGAAGATTACTTGTACAGATATACGGCTGCGACGAAGAAGACGCAGTATTAATCCACCACGGAGTCCCGAATTTCGAATTTACAGGAACAGAGAGATATAAAAAGTATCTGGGAATTAAGGCTAAGCACCTCCTCATGATGTCAGGACTGATTGGTCCGGGTAAAGGAATCGAGTATGTGATTAAGGCTATGCCTGAAATAGTGAAACAAAACCCTGACACCAAGTTTTATATACAGGGCAAAACACATCCCGGAGTTATCCGGAGTCAGAAGGAAAGTTACCGAGAGAGCCTAATCAATCTAACTAAAGAACTGCAGGTAGAAGACCATGTTGTTTTTATTAACCAGTATCTCTCTCTTGAAGAGCTAATTGAGTATTACAAGGCTGCAGATTTTTTTCTCACGCCACACCTGGAACCCCAGCAACCTACATCAGGAACTCTTGCCTATGCACTAGGTGCAGGAAAAGTTTGTATATCAACACCTTTCGTATATGCACAAGAAATGCTGAGCCATAACACGGGAATCCTTGTTCCATTCAGAGAATCGGCTCCAATTGCAGATGCTGTAAATAATGTAATCAGCAAACCAGAGCTCATGGAAACATATAGAAATAATGCATACAAGAAAGGAAAAACGATGCAGTGGCCAAGAGTGGCGTCCAAATATCTTAACCTTTTCAAGGTAATTATAGAGAAATGATAAGACCAACCGCATATCTTGAAAAAATAACTGACGATTTTGGGGTCTGGCAACATACTAAGAAAGGAAAAATTCTTAGATCTGAAGGATATGCCCTCGATGATTCTGCCCGTGCCCTAATTGTATTTCTGCTCTACAACAAAAAAAAGTTTGCCCAAATCTGCTTACAATATCTTGAAAACTCTTTAGTCGGCAACAATCTTGTAGGCTTTTTTAATCAGGAGCGAAAATCAGTCGCATTTCCAGCTTCTTATGATGCTTTTGCTCTGGCCCTTTGGGCTTTAGGCTTTGCCGTTGAGAAGAATTTTGAAGTGAAAAGATGTACGCAATTACTATCCAGTCTAGACCCAAATTATACCAGTCAGGATGTTCATATCAGACCCCGTGCATATTCTCTTGCCGCTTACAGCCACTTAGGGGATAAGAAATTGGCAGAGATATCTCTCAAATACCTAGTTGATAACTACGCTAGCCGTTCAAATAAGTGGTTTGAGGATTACCTGTTCTATGCAAATGCGGCAATACCATACTCTATACTTTTGTATCTTTTGAAATTCAACATTTCACACAAGAAATACGACACTATACTCTTGGAATCCATCAATACACTGGAACGAGAGATGAGAATAGGTAAAATACCTGCACCAATCGGAAATAGGAAGAGACACGAGATTAGCGGTAATGCCAATAATCATTTCGGCCAGCAACCAATTGATGCGGCATTTATGGTTTTAATGTTGACACTCGCCTTCAAATACTTTAAAAATTCAGAGTACTTACGTGAAGCCAAAGATTGGATGGATTGGTTTTACGGAAATAACATCTGCCATACCTCACTTGTCACGCCAGAAAACGCTTGTGCCGACGGAATAGATGAAAACTGTATAAGCCAGAACTTCGGAGCAGAGTCAACTATTATGTATTTATGGGCAAGACATGAATACGAGACTATTACAAAGATCAGTTAAATAACTCGACCGAAGACTAGATGAGCGTTTTAAAAGGAAAACTTGAGAATTTCCAAGTTCCTGACGGACATGATGTATATAACCCAACGATTCCCTTTATGTACAACGGGCGAGAAATCGTTGCCATAAGGCTGGAACCTAGAATAAATGAATTCGCATCCATTGTAGTCTTTTATCAGAAAGACGGTAAGAACAGGTGGGTTCGGGATCACAAACTTCCTAGTTTCTCAATGCAGGATCCATTCATAACAAAGACCCGCAATGAATACATTCTTGGCGGTGTGAAAGTAACACCAAACCCCAACTTTCCAAACGAATCAAACTACTCAACTGTAATATACGTTGGAAAATCCCTTGAAAATATGTTTTTATACTATGAAAGTCCGAACAAGATGAAAGGCATCAGAATACTAGAGTTGGAAAACCGTAAGATCGCAGTATTTTCCAGACCGCAGGTTCTCTCAAGCAAAGATCCCATGGGGAGAGGCAGGATAGCTTTCGCTTTAATTGATAACCTTACGCAAATTACCGTAGGCATCCAGAGAGCCGAGATAATAGAAGGGTTGTACAAAGATGAAGAGTGGGGAGGCTGCAATGAGGTACATGAGCTTGACAACGGCGATCTGGGTATACTAGGACATATCGCATATTTTGATGAGAAAGGTAATCGCCACTATCATGTTACAACTTTCGAATTCAACCCTACTACGAAAAAGGTCTCAAATCACAGAGTTATAGTCAAAAGGGAGATATTTCCAAAAGGTATAAAAGTAAAGAGGCAGGACCTTGAAGATGTATTATATCCCGGTGGTATAAGGAAAATAGCGACATCTGATAAATATGAAGTATTCGTCGGTATTAGCGATACCTCAAGTGGAAAAGTCGAAATTGGATCACCCTTCTCAAGCACTCCGAAACTCAAACTTCATTCATAAAAGCTTTATCCCGCTACTTCTCAGCTCCCCTATATGATAAAATCCTTTCGTGGTACAGATTAAAGATATATCATACACAATTGAGAACAGGCTGATATTAGATCATCTAAACCTCGTAGTAAACGATGGTGAAAAAATTGGCCTTGTTGGTGTTAACGGTGCAGGCAAATCAACCCTTTTAAGAGCGATAACAGGCAACCTGGAACTTGACAGTGGCCATGTTCAAAACAATGGAACCATTACCTACCTTGAACAGGAAATAAAGAAGAATATTGAAGATAACAAATTTGATGTATTAAGTATTGAAGAGTATCTAGTACTGGAAAAGGGACTTGATATGCAACCGTGGGAAATTTCCAAGTATCTTCACTACATGAATATGGATGATAAAGTTCCTCAAAACGTATTCGGTGAGCTATCGGGAGGGCAGAAAATAAAGATTGAGCTTTTGGCTATACTATCACAAAAACCCGACCTTCTCGTTCTGGATGAGCCAACTAACTTCCTTGATATACCTACTGCTGAGTGGCTCATGAGATTTCTTTCCACATACCCCAATTCTGTCCTCGTAGTCTCACACGATCTTCGACTCATGAACAGGTCAATTGACAGGATCTGGTACCTAAATGAGATGACACACAAGGTAGAGAGCTTTAACGGTAATTATGAACAATTCCTCACTTTCAAGGAAAAGCAGAACGAGTGGTTAGTTAAAGCCTTAAAGAATCAGGAGAAGAAGGTGAAAAAGATGTTTGAGACGGCAAGTGTACTGGCAGGAAGAAAATCTGCAAAAGAGAAAATAAAGGCTGCGAAACTACTCGCAAGAGCGAAGTCTGCAAATGCTGAAGTTAAAACTAAGATGACAGAGACAGGTAGGAAATCAAAGCATATGAAAATTGCTTTTGAAACCGGAAGTTCCAGCGGGCGAAACGTACTTAACGTAACAGGGATTTCTAAAAGCTTTGGGAGTAAGGCAGTACTAAAAAATATCTCCTTCTCGCTGGCAAGAAGCGAACGCATGATCATTGTGGGAAGAAACGGTATTGGAAAGACGACTTTGCTCAAAATCCTGACGGGAAAGACCGAACAGACAGAAGGAATATACAAATACGGTCACAATGTTGATATCGGATATTATGCACAAGAGTACGATGGTCTGGATTACAACAAAAGTCTTATAGACAACTTTCTAAGTGATCCTAAAGCCAAGGAACTCGGAAAGAAAAGGATCATGCAGATTCTTGGAGGTTTTCTTTTTGATGATGATAGACTTGATCAGAAAGTAGCAACGTTATCAGGAGGCGAGAAAACAAGATTATCACTTGCAAAACTTATTACTCATAACTGTAATACCCTGCTCCTTGATGAGCCTACAACATATCTCGACCCTACTTCACAAAAGATACTTCTTAATGCATTAAAAGATTACACAGGAACAGTAGTTCTAGTGAGCCATGTGCCTGAGTTCGTGAAAGAGTTTCAACCTGATAAAGTCCTTTTATTACCTGAAGAAAAGTTTACATACTATGAAGACAAATATATTCATAGGGTCAGGGAAGAGTAACTTTATTATTTCATACCGCTAACGTTCGCAATTTTCCAATTCCCTTTCTCTACTTCATCATGAAAGTCTTTAAGATCATAGTTAAGGCTTACACCATCCTGATTAAGAGCATTATATTGCTTCCTTCTTTCTGCACCCGGAGTACCTTCCGGATGTTCATAAGGTATTGTTGATAATCTTAGTAAACTAATATTATGATCATACATTAGCACCTGGTTTTCTCCCTTAGGAAGAGCTTGTATGAACCAATAATAGACCGTTGTACTGGCAGAACCTTCCCGGGTTTTCTGGTCAAAAGGATTGCTTCTATCAAAGAATTGCACTACTGCCCCATCATTAAACCCTTTTATTCTTAGTTCTCTTAACATTCTCTCATAATTTACCTCATTAACTGAAGTTCTTTTTTCCTTACCCTCTGATTGATCATCATCTGATTCACCTCTGAAAAATTTCCCCAAAAATGACATTTCACTATTAACTTAATTTAAATTGCTATTACTTTATCCAAATCTTTTCAATAAAATATACAAGGAGTGAGAAAAGAAGAGCTAACAATATATCTTTCCAGTATCCATTAAAACCCTTTCTAGTCATATCATACCCCTTGAATTCGGCTTTCCCAACTTTTATTGGATAAAAATATGGGATGCTTAAACCTGTTATCCTTGTTACTGCAGAAATACCGCAAATAGACGCAAATACGATTACAGATGCACCCAACCACATATTACTTGTCGGGTAATAGAAATCAACAATATATCCTAATACAATTGCAAGTAGAATTACCGCAATATACTGTCCCCATGCTAACCACCATTTATCACTACTTACTTTATTTTTCATAATTAATAATAATGGAGTTCTTTATACTAATCAACACTCCAAATGCAGATTGGTATTTAGTCTTTGATATATTTTTTATCTTCATAAATATACTTCTATACTCAGGTACAACATCAAGATAATCTCTAAACCTATCATTAAACTTCGTAAATTCTTTAACACCGGCTGTATAGCTCTTCAAATTTTCATTATCAAAAAGTTCAACTCCTAATCTTGAAATCTCCTTAATCCTCTCACTCACAGGGGAATTTTTACTTAACGGTTCTTCACACCAATACGTACTATACCCATATTTAGAGAGACCTTTATTCCGTGCCTTAGCAGAAATTGGGTTCTGGGCTTCACCATAGATAATATCTGGTTCAACCCTTTTTAGTAGTTCGTCATATAATAGTTCGGAATATCCCCTTCCCCTATATTCCTCAAGAATATCTATTTCTCTCAAATATGCCCATGTTTTGTCATCAACCTTCTTGATGTCATAAATCAAATACCCAACACTTTTCTCATCAGCATTTAGAGTCAATATGCGTTGAGCCTTATGAAATTCACTTGTATATCTAAGACGGTCTTCATATGATTTTAGAGTAAAGTTCCATTTCCAAACCTTGAGATATATCGGAATAATATAGTTTTCAATTTCTTGAAGTTTTACCTCGAAATCATCGGAAAATTTGTGATAGTGAATTTCAATCATAATAAAGGGATAAATGGTGGGCGATGAGGGATTCGAACCCCCGACCCTCTCGGTGTAAACGAGATGCTCTAACCAGCTGAGCTAATCGCCCTAATAGAATCTGCCGAGGACAGGACTTGAACCTGCAAGGGATTTAACTCCCACTACCACCTCAAGGTAGCGTGTCTGCCAATTTCACCACCTCGGCATATGAATCTTCATGATTTTATCAAAATCTCTTGCATACAACAATCATTTAATGCAAAATGTATTGTATAACTTTTTTCTAAAAATAAATATGGAAAATCAGAAGGCAAAACTAATTATAGTTGCCGGAACAGGAATAGCGCTTGCACTCATCCTTTTTGCCTCTACCTTCTACACGGTAAGGTATGGAACAATAGCAGTTGTAACAAGGTTTGGAGAGATTGTAGGCGGTTCTGTAAAACCGGGACTACACATTAAAGTACCTTTTGTAGACCAGGTACTTGTGTACAGAACACAGAAAATAATCTACGAGACCCTATCAACAGAGGCATACTCAAATTCACAATCTGAAGCTGATTATCAGGACTATGCAGTCGATACAACAACAAAAGACGGACAGCAGATATCCGTAAGGTATACAGTTAGGTTCTCTGTAAACCCGAACAAGGTCAAAGAGATCGCAGAGAAGCTCGGAACTGAACAGGAAGTAGTAGAGAAAATAGTCAAAACAGATTCCCGAATATGGGCAAGGAATATGCCAAGAAGCTACTCAGCGATTGATCTATATACAGGTAATATCCAGGAAGTGTCGGAGAAAATCTCGGAGAAACTTGCTCCGCTCTTTGAAGAGAACGGAATAACTCTTGATGAATTCGGAATCAGATCAATTAATTTCCAGGATGAGTATGTCACAACAGTTGAGCAGAAGCAGATAGAAAAGGAGAGAATTACGACAGAAGAGTATATTGCCCAGCAGGAGGAATTTAAAAAGAAAGCCTCCATTACCAGAGCAGAAGGAGAAGCAGCTGCCCAAAAACTTCAACAGGCAACTTTAAGCGATAATCTGATAAAGAAGTTGTACATAGAAAAGTGGGATGGAAAACTTCCGACTACTACTACAGGTGCTGATTCAGGATTAATATTGAATTTGAACAAGTAACGAAAGGAAACTGCCCATATGACAATAAAAGATGTAAAAGCAATAGAGATATTGGATTCCAAAGGTGATCCGACTATTTCTACGCGTATAACATTAGATAGTGGTGTATCGGCCAAAGGAGACGTTCCAAGTGGGGCATCAACAGGAGATACAGAGGTTCTTGAACTCAGGGATGGTGACAAGAGCAGATACAGAGGCAAGGGAGTACTCAAAGCCGTTGAGAATGTGAACAACGAGATTAGAAAGGTAATCCTAAACAAAAGTTTCAATACACAGGATGAGTTTGACCGATTTCTAATTGATCTAGACGGAACGAAACAGAAAAGCAAGTTAGGAGGAAACGCCATTCTATCACTCTCTATGGCCTTTTGCAGAGCAACAGCATTAGAGAAAGGCATTCCTTTGTATGAATACTTTGCCAAGATCTATACAAAAGATAACTACGATCACTCATTCTTTAAACTACCCTCTCCACAGATCCTCATTATGGAAGGAGGCTTGCATGGGAACTGGTCCACAGATTTCCAGGAATATATGGTAATTCCTGATGAGTTCAGATTTGTAAACTTCAGAGAGAAGTTTAGGGCAGGAGCTGAGATATTCCATGCAATGCACGAGGTACTTAAAACTAAAGGATACAATGCCAATGTAGGCTTTGAAGGTGCATATGCACCGGATGAGATACAGTCAAATAAAGAGGCTTTTGACATAATAATGGAGAGTATTGAGAAAGCCGGCTATAAACCATACATAGACTTCAGAATAGGAATCGATATCGCATCTTCCGAATTCTACAACAAACAAGCTCATAAGTATGAGCTTAAAAGAGAGAAATTAGAATTGACAACAATTCAGTGGTTGGAAAAGCAGCTCGAATGGTATAAAGAGTACCCAATGTATTCAATAGAAGATCCGTTTAATCAGGAAGATTGGATGGGCTGGCAGTACCTCATGAGAGAGGCTGGAGATAAGTACCAGGTTGTCGGGGATGATCTTCTGACTACCAATATGGAAAGAATACAGAAAGGCATTAACCTTAAAGCAATGAACGCTGTTCTCATCAAACTCAATCAGATTGGAAGCGTAACGGAAACAATTGATGCAATCCGAATGACTCATGAGGCGGGAATGAAAGCAATTATTTCCCACAGAGGAGGTGAAACAAATGATGATATGATTGCTGACCTTGTAGTGGGTACAGGGGCGTCACAAAGCAAGTTTGGAGGGCCAGACCGAGGAGAAAGGTTGGCTAAATATAATAGACTGTTAGAAATAGAACAGGAGTTAATAAAGTATTAATCTTCGTTTTAAGAAGTAAATCTGAATCTAGAGACTTAATCTCGGATCTCTATCAACCGTCGAAACCTCTTCACTCTTTTTAACTATATTCCCTCTCATGATATTGTAATACCCCGCTATACAAATCATACCTGCATTATCACTCCTGTAATCGCTCTTAGGATACAAATACTTAAGATCATGATCTTTAACTACCTTACCGATACTTCTCAAGACCTCTTCACTGCTAAATACCCCGCCTCCCACCATAACGCTCTTTACTTCTGGATATTGTTTCAGAGCCATTTCAAGCTTTAATATTACAGATTTCTTGATAGAATCAACAAAGGATCTGCAGATATCATAAACCCATTCCTTTTGAGGTACTCCTTTCTCTTTTAATTCTTTAATCTTATACAGCACGGCTGTTTTAAGACCCGAGTAGCTGAAATTAAGATCCTTGGATTTCTCCATCGGAATTGGAAGCGGTATAACCCCACTCTTGCCTCTTTTAGCAAATTCCGAGACTACAGGACCGCCAGGATACCCGAAATCCAGCATTCTACCCACTTTATCAAAAGCCTCACCTGCTGCATCATCAAGTGTTAGACCGAGTTTTGTATACTTTCCAAACCCTTCTACATAGATTATCTCTGTATGCTTGCCGGACATTAGAAGACCAAGAGCAGGGAAAACCTCTTTTAAATCTTTCTCAGAAACCAACCCGACTCCCTTTGAATTTAGTGTCAGTGATGAGAGAAGATGCCCTTCCATATGGTTAACAGGAACTAGTGGTTTACCATATTTTTTGCACAACTCTTTAGCAAACTGGATTCCGACCTCCAGGTCTATAGCAAGCCCCGGTCCCTGAGTTACGGCTATATAATCAATATCCTCAATCTTTACTTTTGCTTTCTTCAGTGTTTTTTCAAAAACACCCTGTATATTCTCCTCATGGGCTCTTTTAGCAATCATAGGCACCACCCCTCCCCATTCTTTATGGATGTCTATCTGTGTTGCTCTAATACTTGAGAGAATCTTTCGACCTTGTGATATCGCAATAGAGGTCTCATCACAGCTGGTATCAATTCCAAGTATTATTTCTTCACTACTTTGTTTCATATACTGATATCTCTCTGGTTTCCTGATCCAGATATTTGAAATTAACCTTAACGATCTCTCCATCATACTCTTTAACTAATTTCTCAAGCTCGTTATAGTATTTATCAGCCCATTCAATCACTACAATATCTGATTTCTCCAAGTATTCCTGTAAACCGGCCCTTTCAAATTCATTAGCATTAGATATTCTCCAAGTATCCATGTGTGCAAGAGTTCTTGGTGTGCCACTCTCCTGATACTGATATTCGTTGATAATAGTATAAGTAGGGGAATTAACAACATCCTCTACTCCAAGCAGATTACCGACTCCTTTTGTAAACTGGGTTTTGCCCGCTCCGAGCTCACCGCTAAGAGCAAAGATAAGAGGTCCATTAGTATGTTTATCAAAAAATATCTTCCCTACCTCTTCTCCAAATCGAATTGTTTCATCAGTATTTTTTGTTACTTCTGTTTTAAAAAGTTTTGATTTTTTAATTGCGTTCTCAAACTCTAATTTCCCTTCCCTTAATACCTGAAGACTATTCATTGTCGTATCAAGAACTGTTGAGGGGACATTTTTAGGAAGCTCTCCTGCATCAATAATCAAATCAATGTATTCAAGGCTTTTCTTAGGCGTTAATCTGAGGTACTGCTCAATACTATATGGTACTGGCTTATATGAAACGTTCGCAGAGGTTGCCGTAATGGGTTTACCGTAAGCTTTGACTATTTCAATTGGGATTTTATGATCGGGTATTCTTATTCCAACACTTCCCCACTGGGACTCCACTCCTTTTGCAACACGTCCTTTGCTTGCAGACACAACAGTAACAGGACCTGGCAGGTAGTTTCTATAAAGATTATCTGCCATCTCATTTATCTCAACATATTCCTGCGCCATTTTTCTATCGAAGACAGCCATTGAGAAAGGCTTCTGCCCCCGGAATCCTTTATATTCGTAAAGTTTATCTACTGCTTTCTGGTTAGTAGCATCAACTCCGATCCCATAGCATGTTTCAGTAGGATATATTAATGTACCACCGTTTTTAAGAACCTCAACAGCCTTACTAATTATCCCTTTTAAATTGTCAGCCTCAACTTTTACGATCTCCATAATTAAATCCTTGACAAATACATATTCTAGATTTAGAATATGATATTATATATCGGTTAATAAATATCTAAATTATATCACGTATAACATGGCTAACTTAACTGTAAATGACGATTCCTTCCAGAAAGATGTCTTAGATAGCAAGGGGCTCACAATTGTAGATTTCTGGGCAGGCTGGTGTACACCGTGCTTAATGCTCGGTCCTATTATTGAAGAAGTGGCAGATGAGAATAAGGATAAGGTGAAGGTAATGAAGCTTAATGTAGATGAAAACCCTACTACATCAATGAAATACAATGTAATGAGTATACCTACGGTTATGGTATTCAAAGACGGAAAACCTGTTGAAACATTCATTGGAGTACAACCAAAGGCTGTATATCAAAGAGCAATTGAGATTCATTCAGGAGAGTAACTAGGAGACTCGGTTTTTACCGAGTCTTTTAGCTTCCTTAACCTTTTTATCTACTTCATCAATAATTCTATTCCATTCTTTCTTCCAGTCTTTAGCCTTTTCAATGCCGCGAAGGATACCTGGTTTGACTGTATACGTACCAATTGATGCAGTTATTTCTTCCTTCCCCTCTCTTCTTATTCTTCTTAAAATTCTTTGGGCCATATCATCAACAGTGAAATCTTTACGAGGATCGATTTTAAATATAACTATAAATTCATCACCACCAATACGGACAAATAGGTCTGATTTTCTTAAGTTTTTTTCAATACATTGAGCGACAAACGCAATTGCCCTATCGCCTCCTAAATACCCCTGCGTTGTGTTTATAGATTTCAGGTTATCAAGATCAACGAACACAATGCCTAATCCTTTATTTTCTCTTTCTTCATCGTATATAAGGTTTTCAAGGAGTTTCCAATAGGCATGTCTGTTCAATGCTCCGGTTAATTGATCCGTGTATGCATAGTGTTCAAGGGTTTCAACAGTTGTAGCGAGTTCATTTATCTCTTCCAGAGATATTAACGTCAGCAGGTATGTATCATGGAGTTTGGCCGTTACCAGTTTATATGGTTTAGATCCTTCCTTTTTTATATCTAAAAAAACATCAACTTCATATGTTGATCCTATATCCATTCTTCTAAGCTCTCTTTCAATTGTTGTTGTGTGATATACAAGAAGATCCAGAAAGTTTATTGCTCTTAGTCCCCTTATCTCTGATTTGAGTATTTGATACTGGCTATCCAGAACAAGGGAATATGTTTTGAGTATATCCGTGAGTTTGATGGGCATGTGCTTAGATATTACTCTATCTGAGGAATTATTGTAAATACCATTACGGTTTGATATACTTTCAGAGCAATTTTTATGGAGTGGTAGCTCAATTGGTTAGAGCATCTCACTGTCACTGAGAAGGTTGCGGGTTCGAGTCCCGTCCATTCCGCCATACCTAATGTTTTCAACGTCTGATTATTTCCTTAATACTAACCTTTGCAGACTATTAACCATTTTATCTGCTATCTGTTCAGGCGATTCTAAGGAGTATATTTGTATATCTCCCAGACACTTATATCGTTCATGTCTGCTACAATATTTTTGTTTAGCTTTTTCTTGATATCCTTCTTTTACTTCTCCGAAGCCTCTATTAATCTGTCTTTCTACAACTATGGAAGCTGCTTTGATAATATCTCTACTTGGGAGTAAAAGAATTGAAATTCCATTACTCTTTAATAACTTAATATGTTTATCTACTAAATCATTCAACCCTTCATGTACTAAGAATCCGGAGGATAGAGGCATAACAACATTATTCTCATACTCATTTAATAGCCGCTCAAATAGTTCTGAATTTGCATAACAATATTTCTCATAACCGAATTTTGCTACATACTCATCAATATTTCTGACTTGCTTCATAAATTCAAGATCAAGATCTACGAATTCAAAACCCAATCTCTTAGCTAAAATCTTTCCGGAAGTTGTTTTTCCCACACCGCCTGGACCGACAATAAAAACTCTCATATTTTTAACGAATATATCAAGTTAGTAACAACTACCTTACTTTGCACGCTTTTTCTTTAAGTGTCCTAGATATAATAATATACAATAGTTCTCGTTTTTTGTTCCAGACTTGTACGACCTACGATACAAAATACCAACTTCTAACTTCCCAATAAAAGACCCATTTATACTCTTTTACACTATAAGGCTTAATTTTAAGAATGTTGACATCTATTTACATCTTGTCAACAAATATATATACTTTGTTGACATCTAATTTACTCTTGTCAACAAATATGGAAACGATAGAAATAGGAAAGAAAATTAAACAAAGTTTAAATGGAGAGGATTACATTGCTTTTATCCCTAATCCGTTTCCATCAAAAAGATTAAATATTTTTTCTCCAGAAATACTTAAAAAAAGTAGTGAAGCAGGTAGACTAATAGGGAAACTTGATGGAATTACAAAATTACTTCCAGATTCAGATTTCTTTATATTAATGTACCTAAGAAAGGACGCGGCTTCATCCAGTCAAATCGAAGGAACAATGGCAACCATGGTAGACGCAATAGAAGCTGAAGTAAAAACAAGCGATAGTGTTCCAGACGATGTAGATGATATTTTACATTACATAAAGGCATTAAACTACGGGATGAAAAGAATGGAAAACGGAAATGTACCTTTCTCACTGAGATTTATCCGAGATCTTCACCTGCAATTAATGACTGATGCAAGATCAACTCACTATTCGGCTCCAGGTGAATTCAGGAAAAGTCAAAACTGGATTGGGGGAACGAAACCTTCTAACAGTGTATTTGTACCTCCCCCACCGCAAGAGATGCTTAAATCTCTAGACGATCTAGAGAAATATATAAATGCTAATGATAATGTACCAACTATTATTAAAGCCGGAATAATCCATTCACAATTTGAGCTAATACATCCTTTTCTTGATGGCAACGGGCGAACCGGAAGAATGCTAACCACTTTCTTCCTATGGTCACAGCAATATTTAGAGAAGCCTATACTTTTTCTTTCTTCATATTTTAAAAAATACCAAAAAACCTATTATCAAAGGTTAGAAAATTATCACGAAGGTCAAGTCGAAAGGTGGATAGATTTCTTCCTTGATGGCGTAATAGAGATTTCAAATGAGGCAATTGAGTCTGTCGCATCAATTACCGAAATAAGAGAAAGAGATATGAAAAAAGTCCAGCAGCTGGGTAAAAGATCGGCAGAATCAATTATGCAAGTCCTTACAAAACTCTATGGACAACCGATTGTAAACAGTGCAACAATACAAGGGTGGACAGGCTTCTCAAGAGAAGGTGCCAATAGACTAATTAAGAAAATGATTAATCTAAATATCCTAACGAAGAAAGACAAAGATGTTAAATATGGACAATCATATATTTATAGTGATTATGTACGAATATTTGCTGATAAATAACTACCGACTCGTTTATAGCATTAGCCATTTTACATTATGAGTCTGGATTTGATAGCCAAAGCAAATAGTAAAAGAGTGCTTGCTTACCAAACAATTAAATCAACCCATATTGAAACTGTACTCTCAGAACTTAGGAAAATGGAAGTCTAAAACTAGATTTGATGTATGGTACTTAAAGCAAGATGAGAGGTATACTCACCTAGTAATGGATTGCATAAAGTCTTTTAAAAAAGAACTAGAATTGCATTCTAAAAAGAGAGAAACAATTTTAAAGATAAAGGAAGCATACTTTAACGGAGTGAAGTATAAAGATAAAGTAAAAAGTATTGATATTTATAAAGCTGTATTGGGAAATAACATAGATTCAGTTGTCGCTTTTACAAAATTCATCAAAAAATAAATTCTTACTTCAATCAGCTTGAAAAGCTTTGTGTATTCCTTGCTGTCCATTACGACTCTTTCGTAAATCATCTGCGTGATTTCGGATATGGGCCTCAGTCATATCAAGAAATTCCTCTAATGTATAATCCCTAGACCCTTCTTTATATGTCATCTTTTTAACTTTCCCTCTTTTCACTACATTCTCAATTTCTATATTTGCGTCCAATAATTCCTTGATTACAGTTTCAGTGGGTTTCTTTCTATATGCCTTAAATGCTCGGATATTGATATCAGAGTACTTTCCTTTAAGAAGCGGTAATGTTGTTTTATTTTCTTCTGCTAATAGGTTTTCTGCATAATTCACATGCCAAAATGTCACATGACAGAGTATTTCTTTCACATTCCAGTCCTCGTAAACCTGTAAGTCCTTTCTTGCCTTCCTTACTTCAGAAATGAATACCTTTAATGATTCAGTGAGAAGAAGAAAACGTTGATTGTTTGTCATAAAGTAGTCTTGATATCTTTTTCATATACTACTTCAAAATATATTAAATTAAAATATATTCGACATATCCGGCCTGATCTGACTACTTAAATATGCCTCATACACTTTAAATTAATCTTTGCATCCAGCTGTTATCTTTTGATCGACATCATCAAAAATCAGAAGTATTATTTACTCATGAACAAAGAATATTTCTATATTGATCTGAATGTTAAAAGTATGAAGATAGTTAATTGGGGAGTATCCAATACTGCATCGCTAACAGGAGAGACAGCGAATCCTGATATACATCGGATCTTTTTAACAAAAGGGCAATACAACAAGCTTGTCAAACATGTTGAATAACCCTAATGATAATAAAACAAAGGGCACCCAATTTCTTGAGTGCCCTTTAATTTCGAGAGGTATATTCCTTTTATCTCATGCAATCACCAGTGCCGTTACCTCTTCGACCCTCTCCGTTACCTTGACCTAAACCAAGCTCAGTTCTAAGTTGCTGTGCTTTTTCATATTCACCAGCCTGCTTATATTCTCTCATCTGAGCAAACTTCTCTAACTCTTCTTTTGTATCAACTACCTCAACAACTCTTGGAGATCTTCCGTCTTCTGTCATAACTGCTTTCCATGCAGAAACATCTCCATTTTTGATTGCAGTATCTACAGCCACTTCTTTTGCCTCTGTATGATTAGGTCCATACTTTGTATTTTGATAGTATGCATCAATACTTGTTGCTCCTAGTGCAAGAATTCCAAAAGCTCCTGCCACTATACCAGCCAATACTATGTGTTTGTTTTTCATAAATAAGAATAAATAATTTAAATCAGAGTACTCTATTTAGTATTACGATAAATGGAATTGTTTTCTTGCATACCTCTCATTTTCCCTTGTCCCCAAGGCAATATTTTTGAAGCATTAAACCTAGAATTACTAACTTTCTCACCTATTATTTTAATAGATTCATCGTTTTGAAGTACTACTTTTCCTGCAATAAATGCGTCTTTAATATTTATCTCCCAATCCATTCCCTCAAGATCTACAATCAATAGCTCATCATTAATTACTTCTTTAATTTCACCTGCAAGTAAACCATCCTCCGGATTACTCCATATTTTATATCTTGGGTCAGTAGCATCTCTAATAGCCGCCACATTAGTAAAATAACTGGTGATATTGTATTTATTCTCAATCCCCCAACCTATCACCCCTGAAATCAGAACCAGAGCAGCAATAATCATAATTAAATGTTTGTTCTCCATCCTGTAACCATCTTTTGTTTTTCTGAATTCGATATACATCATAAAGATCGAAACAACTGTCAACAATAGCCATAGAAAGGGAGGAGTAAAAAGAACAAATTTCATAATTCCTTGTACATATGTAATGACACTCCAGTCCAATCGACTAAGGAACGTCAAATTCATAGCAAAACCCACCCCTCCAATAAGGATTGAAATACCGCATAGTACGAAGAGAGCAGTATTCTTTAGAACAAAAATATCCTTTTTAATTGGCTTAATCTTCTCTTTCTCAATTCTTTCTAGAACTGAATCTGTTAATTTTTTATTTTTCATCTTTTAGTAATTTTTTTAGTTTAGATAATCCTCTATTGATTAAACTCCCAACGGTTCCTTTTGAAATTCTCAAAATATCCGATATTTCTGTATATGATTTATCTTCAAAAAACCTTAATAATATAACCTCTTTGTATTTATGATCCAGTCTGGCTGTTAACTTCTCTACGAATTCAGAATTTGATAAATCAATATCTAAAGATGTATCTTCATTTTGAATCTTTTCTAATTCCTCAGTAGTTATTGATATTCCGAGATGCTTTCCATTATGTCTTATATGACTGATGGCAATATTATGCGCTATACGATAGACCCACGAAGAGAGTTTAAATTTTCCATCATATTGATTTAGGTTCTGGTAAATAGTAATAAACGCTTCTTGTAATATATCTTCAGCGTCATTAATAGATAAATATAAGATCCTCTTAATATATCGCAAAAGAGGGGCTTGGTATTTATCAACAATATGTCTAAAATTCTCCTTGTCTTTTAACGAGGCTGTTACCAATTCAATATCCGTCATAATCAATTATACGCATTTATTAGATAAAATATTGCATATCGGAAACCTAGTCCTATTAGCTAGATAATTCCTAGAATTAGATATCATGGACCACTAAGATCTAAAAATTTAGATTCACCAGATTTGCCGATTATCATACTTATCCTTCTGAAGATCTGCCACACGGAGATTATTGAGAACTCATAGAGTCAGTGTTCTCTTTCTATATATTCACTCTCTGAATCAAATCCTCAGAAATTTTGATATAATTAAATATGCTTAATCAACAACCTCTTCTAATATCTGAAGCTCAAGCCACCTCTGTAAAAATCCTAAGGGATTTCTCAATAGACGGTAAGTATGCACCGTCGCCAAAGGAACTAGTTGAACTATTCCAACAGAAGGACGTAACAGAGATTCTCAAAACCGCTAAATTGGTTACTTCAAAAACAACGCCTAATCAAATAGTCTTTTCTGTACCTGACTCCGAAGCGGCACATTTTTTAGCCTTAGCACTTATAGAAGATGGTATAGAAAATGGATTGTGGGAAACTAGCCCAGATGTGAGCTTCTATGACGGACATCCGCTGCAGTGCTTTCGATTAGACGGAAACCAATACACATTATTTGAAAAGATTGAGAATGGACAAACGCAGGCATATATTCAACTTAACTACAGTAGTGCTTACGAAGATCGGATTGAGAATATTAACGAGTCCTTACAAAGGGTTATCAAGAGAACAATGCCTCATCTTACTGAAGAAGCGAAAGGGTTTAAGTTTACAGATAGATCATAAATCAAGTATAGTTCTTAAAGTTCAAACTATCGGTTCAAATCCCTCACTGCAATGGGAATATACAAAACCTTTTTATTTTGAAGTCGTGAAGTAAATAGCAGATCCGATTCCTTAGATTGTTCTCCTGAACCTCCTCCGGATAGAATTAATTTCATAGTAGATATTTTACTCTTAAACCAGTCCTTTGTAGAGGTATTAGATTAACACTATATGACTTTTCCTTTAGCATCATTTAAGTTAGAATTAAGTTTATTTTATTATTCGAATATATAAATGGGAAAAGAAACAGGTACTAAAATGCGTAACTTTTATTTACTCATCGTCAATTCTTTGGTTACGAATATAATCAATATGACAGTATGGTTTGCTATTACCTTCTTTATCTATCTCCAATCTAAATCTGTACTCGCTACATCAATACTCTCAGGAATATATCTTGTCTTTGTTGCTCTCACAGGGTTCTGGTTTGGAAGTTTGGTGGATCACAATAAGAAGAAAAAAGTCATGTTAATAGCGACTGTTATTTCTTTTATTGTATTTACACTCGGATTCATTATTTATATAAACATCGATCTAAATCTCTTCAAAGATATTACAAACCCGGTACTTTGGTTCTTCATTATTTTCTTAATGGTTGGGGCATTGGTTGGAAATATAAGGGGAATTGCACTTCCAACTCTTGTAACGCTCTTGGTACCTGAAGAAGAAAGGGATAAAGCAAATGGATTGCTCGGGACAGTATTTGGAGTCGGATTCTTAATTGTTTCTGTAATCAGCGGTTTCTTAGTCGGCCACTCAGGTTTGTACCTCGTTCTACTCCTGGCATCACTTCTCAGCCTTCTGTCTATAATCCACCTTTGGACAATCGATGTTCCTGAAAATAAAATAGTCCATATTGATGGTGTACCCAAGATTGATATTCCCGGAACTTTAAAAGTACTTCGGGGAATCCCGGGTTTGCTCCCCCTTATTCTATTCACAACATTCAATAACTTTTTGGGAGGAGTATTCATGGCACTTATGGATGCTTACGGACTTTCACTTGTTACAGTTCAGGTCTGGGGAATTATATGGAGTATTCTAAGCACAGCTTTCATAGTTGGCGGAATATATATATCTAAAAAGGGTTTGGGGAAAAGCCCCCTTCGTTCAATGTTTATGGCCAATCTAACAATCTGGATAATCTCAAGTGTTTTCACAATCCAGCCTTCCATATATCTCTTGATGACAGGTATGTTCATATATCTAGCCATTGTCCCTTTCATTGAAGCTTCGGAACACACGATTATGCAAAAGGTTGTGCCTCTAGAGCGACAAGGAAGGGTATTTGGATTTGCACAAAGCGTTGAGCAGGCAGCCTCACCTCTTACCGCCTTTCTTATTGGACCACTCACTCAATTCATGTTTATTCCTTTTATGACAACAGGACTTGGAGCAAAAACAATAGGAAGCTGGTTTGGAACCGGTTCAGATCGGGGAATTGCTCTAGTATTTACCGTTACTGGGATTATAGGGCTCTGTGTAACTATTATTGCGATGAAATCAAGATTCTATAAACAGTTAGAAAATGCGTATCAAAACAAAAATATACAATGAATGACCCACTACTGAAAGAGATCCGGTTTTGATATAACCTCCATAACAAGGACTAAGGAATTTTCCTTGTACTACCTCGAGTTGAAGGGGGGTATCATTTCTCATACAAAAAATCGGTGTATTGACCATTGTATCAATCCATAGATATACTGTGATATATGGCATCTCTACAAGACACCGATTTACAAAATCTTTCAATAAAAGACCAAGTGATGTTATGTCCAGAATTTCAAGACAGCAATACCAAACTTATTTCACAGCTAACAGATTTAGGAGTACCATGCTCAATATTGACTCTTGAAGATGAAACTAACAAATCAAGAAGCTTATTTTTCGCACAAACCAGCGAGGGACAAACTGCAATTATTGGGACTGGTAAAGGATATGCCACTCTAACACATGGAAGGATTCCACGTATTCTAGATGCTCTTAAAGATGAAGAAAATCTTAGAGAACTAATCGAGTCCATAGATACAGCACTTGAAAAGGGATCTGAAATTCCGATTTTTGGATTCGGCGTACTTCTAAGGATTCCAAGTTCAAAAAAAGAAGAACCTTCATCAGTAAAACAGTGCACGTTAATGACTTATAAAAAAGATAAGACTGCAATCATGAATCATATGACAAAACTCTTCTCAAAGCATAAAAAGACAATAACCTCCGAAGCCATAAATACAATGTTTAATGTTTACTGAGGACTAACTTCTTGTTACGCTAAATACCAACAATACTCATTAGTCTGCCTATTATTTTTAGTGTAAGATTTAAAATAACTTCTAAACGGTTTTCATGAAAAAATATAGATTTGTAATATTGGGTTTGGTTATAATTGTGGTTTTAGGAGTAATCTTCCTTCCAAAAATCCTGAACTCACATGAAAAAGAGACTCCTAACAATTCTCTGTTAGAAAAGGTAACGGACCTGATTACCAAAGCCCCGGAACCGACATTAATAAAAAGCTTACCCATTGATATTCAACCATATAACCCTAAAACAGGTATGGCCGGAGATTTCCTCTTTACCAAGAAATCACTTTTCTTTGATACCATTTACCAGGACTATGGCTTCTATATTCCGGGTAACTCGGAGAATCCTGCAAAAAACAATCCCCAGCCTACTTTCTTTGCTCCTCTGGGAACAAAAGTCCATTCAATCATAGATGGTGTTGTTACCAATATCTCAACCCTTTACAGTGATGATTATTCTATAGCCATGACGGGAGATAATACGAGTTCCCCATACATTTTTGAGTTGGAACATGTTATTAACCCAACCGTTAAAGTTGGGGACAAAGTGAAGGCAGGAGATATAGTAGCAGAGGTTAGTGACTATATGTCATTTGGTCCTTCAGGCCAGGGTCTGGTAGAAATTGGATTATTGTTAGGCGGAAAAACTCCGAAGCATGTTTGCCCATACCTGCACCTTCACCCAGAGAATAAGGATGAGATAACGAACAAGTTAACGCGTTTCTACAAAGATTGGAATGAATACATGGGAAAAGAAATTTATGATTTATCAGGCTATACAACTGTGGGTTGCCTGACTACGGAAGATATTGAAGGGTAGTCAGCCATGTTTATAGACATAATCGTAAAAACAAAACAGAAAGAAGCAAATATTGAAAAGCTGGAAACCGGTGGATATAAGGTCTCAGTAAAGGCTTTACCTACAAAAAATAAAGCTAATCTTGAACTTATAGACCTTATATCCAATTACTTTAACGTAACAAAATCACAAGTTAAAATAAAGAGCGGTAAATACTCCTCTCAAAAGAAAGTATACATAGACGATCAGATCAGAATCCCGATCTAGATCCCTGCCACCGGCTAATAATCAGTTACTTCCCTTTACCTGAAGACCCGTCAGACCCGTTATCATTGTCTGAACCGCTGTCTTCACCTGCGTTTTGGGTCTCATTCTGATTTTTAATCTCAGAATCCTCTCCCTGATTACTCTCGCTCTCCTGTACTTCTAAGCCGGTATCAGTTTCAAAATCTGAAACCTCTGTTGAAAAATCATCCTCGTACGAAGTCTGAATATCCGAAACAGATTTTCCTGCATCTGAATTACCACTATCCTCTAAATCACTCTTAATTTGATTTAATGTTGATTGATGTTCACTAACATATGACTTCAACTGTTCCATGACTTTCAGCTGGTCTTCACCTTTCAGTTCATTCTTCTCTCTTAGCTGATTCATTTCCTGAACCCTCTCCTGTATTCTAAGCTGCTGCTGCTCCAGAGCTTTGGTTGCGTCATCAATATCCTCTACTTCTCCATCAACAGATAGTTTCTTCAGCTCCTCAACTCTCTCATCCAGAACCTTTAGCTCGAACTCAGATTCATTCACTGCATCAAAAATTAAAGATCTCTGGACATTTTCAACCAGAGTATCTACGGGATATAGGAAGTCACCCGGAACTGCGGAGTTTGAGGCAACTGCTGTTCCCCCAACTCCCAATAGTGCGACAATACCTGTCACAATTGCTATTAATGCTGCGGACATATTATTAGATAAGTAAAGTTAGATGAAGTCTATCTGAAATGGATTAGACCCCATTTAATATTTCCACTATCACAGTTGCTTGTCAAATAGAATTTTGAAAATCCCTAACGAAAAAGCAAAACAAATTTCATCCTGCCATTATGGACAAAGAAATCCTACTGTGATAGCATTTCTTGCTAACTTCTACCTATATTAAAATGAAACCAAAGCACAAGCTTCCCGAAAGCTATACTCCACTAGATTCGCAGAAAAAGCAGGCTATTAGTTTACTAAATGCCGGCGGAAATTTAGAAGTAAAAAATTTACTTGATAACCATGAAAACGGCTCAATAACCTTCTATGATGGTGGGACTGGTTTTGATAGAGGTTTTATAGCTGTTATTAAGGACCAATCAGGTCAAGAACAATATCGAGTAATTTACCAGGAGGATGTAAGCCCAGGAAGAGGATTTTTCAATAAAGACTGTGTTACAGTGTATAAATACGGAGAAGGCGGAGATCAGACTCTAATTGATCCTGAAACTAGAAATTATGGCCTCCGCAATTTTTACAAAGAGATTTACACCAACTCTTACCATACCGGAACACAAGATCTATATTATAAAGATTCCTTTATCAAGTACTAAAATCTTATGAATTGAAATACACGGGCTAAAAACCTTTCTCTCATGTATGCCAAAACTCTCTCCAAATGTTAATATAAAAATGTATGCAAAAAATAGAGGCATCTATTGTTGATGAATATATTAAAAACTTCCCGGAAGATATACAGATAAGGATGAGAAAGCTGAGGAAACTAATCAAGGACACTATTCCCGGGGCTGTAGAGTCAATAAGTTATAAGATGCCTGCATACAAAATAAACGGTAAAACTCTTATATACTTTGCGGGGTATAAGAACCATATAGGCTTCTATCCCTTTCCTTCAGGTATAGAAGCTTTCAAAAAAGAAACTTCAGAGTATAAAACATCTAAAGGTGCAATACAGTTTCCAAATAACAAACCTATACCTCATGATCTCGTAAAAAGAATTGTGGAATTCAGAGTTAAGGAAAGTATGAAGTAAAAGAGAAGAATTGTCGTCATTCACTTAAGTTGTGCAAAGGCCACCCCTACCTGGAATGCAAGATCAGAAGAAACAAGCTTTTGGATTTCATCAATTTGATCCCCCTCATAAGCAACAGATTTAATCTTACAAATTTTACAGTTACGGTAGGAGGGATCTCTATCCGAAGCGGCTAGAAGAACTGGCTCTACAATATCATCCGTTAAAAGCAATCCATAAAGACCAGTTGGGTGAAACCCATCAGGAATTTCCGCATACCTGCCCAATTCCTCAAACCCATCCTCTTTATGATTGATCCTCACAATCGCTAATACTCTTCCCTTTTTGTCAGCAAAAATTTCTACATCCCCTTTACCAGTAATTGATACAACTAACTTAGGTTGTCCATTGCTGCCAAGACTAACTTGTCTATCAATATTCTGGACTAAATGCTCCCGACCGCTGAATAGATCCCAGACCTTTTTTCTAGATCCATTTAATCCAAATTCTGATGCTTTTAGTTCTAAAGGTTTCATACTACAGTCATTTTCAATATTTCCGAAAGTATACTATAGGGCGAATAGATGGTAAATACCTTTTGAAACAATTTTAAGTGCATGTAGCTTGCAGTATAATTATCATATGCATGACTTATTAAGTTACCCTCTTAATCACGAGCTCGAGCAGTACAGGAGGGCGATTGAAAAACAGCTTAAAACCTATAAAAATCGCACTTATCATGGTTTGACTGATAACTTGGATATCCTTATCCAAACTCTTTGCCAAATAGTAATTGAGATACCTGGAGCATATGCTTTTGAATCACATCAATCATGTATATGGGAAAGCTTTCTCCCTCACAAACTTACAAGCGTTAATCTTTTCTACCCGGAAGACCATTTACACAATATTATATATGTTCACACTGGACCATGGTTCGAGGCCTTTATGGTTGCGACAAGTACTTTTTGTGACAAGCAAAAAATAGAGAACTATAACCTGGTGCATTCTAAACCTACTGAAGCACCAAAAAGCTAATATTTTCCAAGGTTTTCCCGCCACTCAGAATATTTGATTTAAATCGTATTTTAAATCAAAGGCTGGAAAATCAAAAATTGCAAAAACACAGCCTTCTGCCCCTGCCTTGAATGAAAATATATCCTGATTTTCAACTACAATAAAATCTCCTTCAGGAGTATATTCTTTCATTTCACCCTCCCTTACGCATATTAGTGAGCCTGCCATGACTTTGTATATTCTCTTTGCATTCAATACTCCATCTACATTTCTTATATACGGATGATGAAATGATGCTGCTTCCATAACACCGAAAGCCACTGAAAAAGAAAGGTTTTCCATATCATATACAGACTGAAGTCCGGAAATGAAATCGGACAAAATACTTGTTAATTTACTACCCTTAAAAATCATTCCCCACGGTGTAATATGTCTTTCTTTCGCATTACGATTCCAACGTCCATAAAAGTCCGACACTGTATCGGACATTCTGATTTCTTTAAGATCTTGTTCTAAACTTGAATACATATGTGTATTATACTAATACTATGCACCTCTTACCAATCCAAAGCTATTATAATTTATAATGATATATCTAACTTAACCTACGACTATGGACAAATATATATGAACAACGATATTGTCTTCATACTGTGAGATTCCAAATTAATTTTTAGTTAAATACTTATGAACTTCTTCCATAAATCACATGATTCAGACAGTGGTGAAAGCGTAAACCCATTAGACAATCTTAAAGAATTTAAGATTGAGGAAAAGACTTCCCAAGGGCATACCGAAATACGACTTATAAAGATTAGTTCAGGGGAACCAATCGCCAGACAGTACATGGACCGTGGGGTAAGTGATAGAAATATTTTACCCGCAGATGCTAATAGAATCATTGAGCAAAGTCGTGCTGATGTGTGGGAAAGCGGAGTGATAGTTTCTTCTCAATTTGAGGGGCAACAGGTCGGAGAGAGAATATGGATCATGGGAGAACTCCTACTCCTAAGCTCTGAGCGTCCAGTACTCAGATATATAAAAGATAGTTCAGATGGATGGGCCTCTCACAATCTTACTAAAGTCCTTAAAGAATTACAGAGACGAGGAGTAACAGTAGCAAGACAATGGGAAGGAAATGTGGGAGGAAATCGAGCCTGGTTATATCTCCTATCATAATACAAGCGATCTGTTTTTATTATGCGCTATTCTATAATTTCAAATTCTATTCCATTTTTGACATAATACTCATCTATCTTTTTAATATCTTTTGCTCTCTTTGCCAACCTTATAATCCTGTCCCTCCAATTTTGTGCTGTAAGAAGGGTTTTAACCCTGGCATCTATCATACCGTCTGTAACTTTCCCCTCCTTATTTCTATGCTGAATACATACATACTCGTTATCCCATATTCCCCAGTCATCTTCACAGCCAATAGTTTGATACACCTTATAATCAATTAGATAAACCTTAATTCCCCCCTTAATATCCAATTCTATCTGTTTTCTAAGTACTGGTCGTTTAAGATCCTGCTTGTTAACGACTACAAATACCCTTGAGAAGTCTAATCCCTTTCCTGCTAGTTTCCTGCCGCCTTTAAAGTATTCATCCTCAGGATCCCATTTGTCCGAATTGGACATGAATGCTGCAAATCCCCCTTTATTTAAATGCATGAAATGAAAGGTTGCTTCATCATTCAATTGATCCGGAGTCATTACTATATACTTGCTGTCTGCATGTCTTAAACTCTGAATAGTATCCTCTATCTTTCTTTTGTACGAATATTTCTGATATAGAGTGAGGTCGAGTCTGGTGACACAAAGCTCGTAGACGAGGGGAAATTCGTTCATATTAACATCTGCATTCAAATGCCCCGCTCTTTTAACCATGATATGTGAGCTTCCGAGGACTTTTGCGAAGTGTAGGGCTCTGTGGGGCTCTATATACGGGTCTGTATCAGAGTATAGTACATAGGAAACCGGTATATACTTCTGAAGCATCTCATAATCAAAGTCTGTTTTGTAGAAAGTTGTATTCACCTTATCATACTTCCAATCTGCATTCGGTAATCTATCAAGACATGGTGATACAAATATTGCACAATCTACCTTTATCTTATATTTCTCAATAATATGTAGTATGAAGACATTACCAAGAGAGTGTCCTACAAAACATATTTTCTCTCTTCTTTTTAAATGGGGCAGCACTTCCCTCTCAAAAGTTTTCATCCAGGAATCAAGATTCTGAATGTTTTTTTTATCACTCTTTTTAAGGGTATTTTCATCATCTACAGGGTATTGGGGGCAGTATACGGTTTGCCCCATATATTCAAGCTTGCTCTTAAGATTGGGAAACCAGTTTCCATTGGAAGATCCTAAAGATCCGTGAAAAATAACGAATTTCATGTTAATACCTAGTTATTTTAATTCTGTTATTTCTGTCACAAATCTTGTTATAGAGGGATTATAGCAGAAAGTGGAAACCTTGAGGAGGGCTTAAAGTCCGGTCTATTTAAAAATAGAAACTAAAATGCGTATTATATCAATTGTAAATGATATTAAAGTCTTGTTTTGTGATACAAAATCTTTCAGCTTTTTAGAAGCTTGATACTTATATTGTTCTTTTTTGTTTAGATTGTAGACCAGTTTCAAAATAAACACCCTCAAATTTATTGAGTGTCTCATATGATTCTTCCTTTGAAATCTGTGGATTAACACGAGTTCCACAAAAAGAATCAGACACTAAGCTTTAAAAGCTTTTAGCTATTCTATTTGTGCTTCCCTCGGTTTTTCCGTTTCTACTACTTAGGGTAGCAGGATACTAAGTATAGTACCCGTATAAATATAACATATAATCCATTCGTCTGCAAAAATAGCCAGCACTTCTATCCACCTACAATAGAATTATGCTAAAATGTATTGCCGGAGTAGTTTAAGTTAGAATACCTGCACTCTAATGTAGGAGATCCGTAAGGTTCCGGCACCAATAATTCTGAATTTCAAATATACATGGACATAGATAGATACCTGAGACAGGAACTTGAGAGTATTAAATCTGAAGATATTACCCAGGACGAGAAGAAGATGCTTGAGCTTGGACAGATTGAATATTTCATAGGACAGAGACTTCTTTCAAAGAAGTTCAGGAAAAACTTCCTCAAAGATACCACTAAGGAAACTATCAAGAAGAAGATTGCTATGTCGGTTAAGGGGAAGAAACCTATTTATCTGATATTTGCATTCGGAGGATACAAGAATCCATGGGTGAAGGAGGCATATCCTCATATTGAGTGGTCAGAGTTTTTCCATTTGATATACCTTCTTAAGCTTCTCTCCCCTATTGCCAAGTACTATGAACCAGGAGTCTTTCTTGAGTATGAGTCAGAGTGTGAGGCAACTATATATCATAATAATTTCTCAAAGCAGGATATTGATGAGTATACGAGTAGTTTCAAGAAACTTGTTGAGTTTGTAAAACCATACACTCCATCAAATATTACAATCAACTACATTACCCTTCCAGAACAGTACGATACAAAGAAGTTTTTTGAAGATATGGATAAGCTGGTTCCAGCTAAGATGGAGGATCTTAGGAAGACCCTTGGTGATGGTTTAAAGGATTCACTCAAAAGACCTCTCTTTAATCTGAAGCTTGATGGTCCAGTTGATTTAACAAAGAAGACTGAGGAGGAACTTAATGAGATTGCACTAAGATCACTTGCATTCAATCACGTTTATTTAGAAGAGGATTACAAGATAAGGGAGGAATATTTTAACGGGGAAGAGAGAATTTCAATGGTTGGCACATACTGCAGTGAGGAGGAGAATCCAGATAACTGGATATCTATTAATTCGGTTGCCAGGAGTGCCAATGCATTCTGGACATCAAGAGGAGTACTTGTGAAGATAGATAATGGTTATCAAACAGATATCATTGGTCCAAAAGAGTTTGAAGATAAGAAGAACAAAATTAAGTGGGAAGAGATAAAGATATTGGCAAACGTAATCAATGGACTGAATAAAATACCTATTGTAGAATAATTACTTAACATAATTCATTTAACTATGTTCAAAGGCACATATATCCTAATCTGGTCAGAAAACCCGGATAAGTTAATGACATTTTATAGGGATGTATTAGAGCTGAAGCTAGCCGAGAAAGTAGATATTAAGGAGAAAAAAGGCATTACTCCTGATTACGGCTACGAATTTATCCTTACAGAGAAGAACGATTATGTATGGATAGGTAAACACTCCCAAGTGAAAGGCAAAAGTAAAGAGCCGGTTAGAATAATGCACAATCTTTATACGGATGATGTCCAACAGTGGTATGAGAAAGTAAGAGATGCAGGATCCACTATACTCTGTGAACCTACGAAAACACCTTTCTATAGAGAAGATAAGCCTTGGTATGTTTCTACATTCCTTGACCCGGAAGGAAACTCATGGCAGTTTATGGGAACATTGAAAAGTTAATTTATTACCATCAATATGTTGGTGGAATATATACAATCCTCAAAGAAAGAGAACGGGCTTTTCCTCTTCGTATTGCAGTATTAATTGCTGATGGAGAATGGACTTCTATGGATACCGCAGAGTGAATAAACCGGTTGTTAAAAATCAAAAAACTGAATTTGATTTTGAAGTTCTTTCACTATTCTCAGCAGAAGAAAAAGACATGTATAAAAGGAAGTTTATTGAAGCAGGAAGGATAACAGGAGAAGTAAAATAGACACCAAATACCTACTATCATCTCAGCAATATCTCCTAAATAATCTTTCCTTGTTATTCCTTCATAAATAACATATAGTGTAGCCGATACTAAGTAATATGAATAAGGTTATTAAAACGAGAAATTACAATTCAGACAGAAAATCAGGAGGAAGACCATTTAACAGAGGACAATCAGACAGACCTGAAATGCATGACGCAATATGTGATAACTGCAGAAAAAACTGTAAAGTACCCTTCAAACCTACAGGAGGAAAACCAATATACTGCAGCAACTGCTTTGAGAAAGTAGGTGGAGGAAACAATGACAGAGACAGACGAGGATCAAGAGACTCCGGTTACTCAAGAGATGCAAGAGACTTCCAGAACAAAGAGATGTTCTCAGCAGTATGCATAGACTGTGGAAAAGAATGCGAGGTGCCATTCAGACCCACCGGAGATAAACCGATATACTGCAGCAGATGTTTTGAAAAGAGAGGAAATACAAGAGAAAGCGATGCAAATGGTGTAAGTATGAGTATAGTTAAAGGTCTTGTGCCAAATCCTAATGCAGCACGAGATAAAGTATTGGAAGAGATCAGTACAAAGCTAGATAAGATAATAACTCTACTTGAGCCCAAGAAAGTTGTTAAGAAGGCGAAGAAGATTACAGTCAAGGAGTTATAATTTATATCAGCCCATAAAACCATTCTAATCCATTTAGATATTGATTCAAAAGGTTTTTCAACGTATATTCTAATAACTACTTCTATTTTGCTTAGGAAATGACACTGAATAAACGCACAACCTTCTCACAGCTCCCCACCAAATCAGAGTTAAACGATATTCTTACAAATGAAAGCGTAACAATTGTTCCTGAACATTTAAAAGACAAAACATTTGTAAATAACGATCTCCCTATTAAATGGCTCAAAGCACTTGGTCTGGATAATCAAATTCGGATTTTCACAGAAAAACTTGATATAAAAGAGATTCTAAACGTAGGCAATGAGATAACGGAACAGGTAGTGAAAAGGACTCTCGAACTTAAAGAGAGGGTTGTTATCAGTGAGATTACGAAATACCTTGGCGAGTCGGAGGATCAAAAATTAGAGCAAGACGGTTCAGAAGGGCTAAAATCAAACTTTATCTTCATATTAGGAAGCGGCGACACTGACAGGGTTTTAAAAGGTGCCCAGCTTTACAAAGCAGGGGTAGCTCCAATGGTAGTAATATCCGGCGGTAAACCTAATTACGACCAAACTGATAAACTCCCTGAAGCTGTAATTTTTTCCCGAGTTGCACTAGAAAATGGAATACCAAAAGATCGGTTAATTATTGACCCAAACGCGATAACGATTGCAGATTCAGTCAAGACTTTCATAAACTGGTTAAAGAATGTTTTCAGTGCATTAGAAACTGAAATGAAGACAACAGATATTAAAGTGGCTGTAGTTATAGCCTGGTTTGCACAAAGAAGACTATATTCGTATTTCAAAAAGTTCGGTATCGGTGAGGTATACAGGTTTAATTCTCCTCTAGAGACCGGAAACATTACAATGAAATCTTGGTCCGAGAATGAGACAGGGATCAAAGTTATATGGAATGAGTTTATAAAAATGAGGATGGGAGAGATTTACGGGTCCAACTAATATCATTTTTAATTAGTTATTCGCAGTAGCACATAGTTGACACTGTTACCCACTTCACAGTATACTCAGGTATGGAAATAAATAAATCACTTGAGGAACTTGGTCTCTCGCAAATTGAAATTGCTATATATCTATACCTTCTCTCTAAGGGTGAAAGCCTTGGGAGTCAGATATACAAAGAAAACCTTCTGGATAAATCATCAGCGTATAAAGCAATTGCACAGCTAGAAAGAAGAGGACTGGTTATCTCCTCTGGGGACTCTAGAAACCAGATTTATAAAGTGGCACCCAAGGAACAGATCCTTGACTTATTTGAAAACAGAAAACAAGGAATAGAACAATCCAAAACACTTTTTATTAATGCGTTTGCTGATATAGAAAAGTACTCTGCACAGCACTACCAAAATGAGAATGTTCAGATATTTACTGGCCAGGATGCCCATGACAGATATCATGAGACAATATTAAAAGGGAAATTTGACTTGATAAGGACAATAGCTGCATCTGATACAGCCCAAAAAGCCGCAGGAAATAAGAAACTCCTAGATAAAACTAACACCTGGTTTATTAAAGAAAGAGTTGCCAGAAATATACTCATCAGAGTTCTTTATGACAAAGACACTGTTCCAGATAAGTACGACACCAGCAATCCAAAACTCTTAAAGGAATGTAGAAGATATTCTGAAAGACTCAACCTTTCTTCAATGATGTCTACCTTTGGTGACAGAGTTGGTTTTGCTACGATTAAAAATGGTAAGTTTTGGTCACTGATCATAAAAGACCAACTTATTGTAGATCTCTTAAATAGTATCTATGACTCAATGTGGAATAAATCCGATGAATCCAAATAATCATTTACCTACAATAAATATTTTCAAAAAGAATATACCGAAACTCGGAATTGGTACATGGGGAATCGGCGGATATATGACTAAAAGCCCCTACTCCGACTATGTTAACGAGATAACTCAAATAAAATATCAGCTATCAAAAGGACTATCATTAGTTGATTGCTGGATTGCACAGGGAGAAGGCGGGTCTTTGGAACTGATAAGACAGGCTATTGAAGACTTTGATCGTGAGAAGATTACACTTCTTTGTAAGTTTGATATTCACAAGTATAAAGATATTGTGGAGCTTGAAACGGTCTTCAATAAGTATCTTAAACAGTTAAATACTGATTATATTGATGTATTTCAGATACATAAACCAGTCTTCACGAATATATCTGAAAGAGAACTAAATATCTTTTTAATGGAAAAGATAAAGCATGGGAAAGTAGGTTCATTTGCGGTTTCCAATGCAAAGAAAGAAGATCTGATTAATCTCAAAAAGAAGATCGATATCCCCGTAGAAGCAAATGAGATCCTCTACAATATCTTTGACAGAGAGTATGAAGTGAATGGAACGATTGAGTATTGTAACAAGAATAACATTAAGATTCTCGCATATAGGCCTCTAAATCGTGGGATGACGAATATTGCCCATACAAGCCCATCTTTTGCTGAGATCGTAAACAGGTACACCTTAACTCCAAATCAGATTGCCTTAAACTGGCTTTTACAAAAAGAAAATGTATTAGCCTTAGTTAAAAGCTCTAACAGAGCACATATAAACGAGAATATGGATTGCATGTCAATAACCCTTACTTTGAAAGATTTAAACGATCTCGACAGTTGGAGGATGTAACTATCGTTGGTTCAAGAGGCTTTTTTCATTTTTAATAGAATTATATATTATAGGCTTCAGTGATATAATATAAGACATGACAATCAAACTTCACAATAAAACAAGTTCAACAGTTTTAGAAGGCTTAGAATATGAATCTGATCGTGCCATCAGTGAATTCCAGTTTGAAGCAACTCCATTCAACGAAGCCTTGTTAACAAGACTAGATGAGATTGGTCAACTAATAACTAGAAAGCAATCACTCTATACCCTGTTATTAGTATCAAATTTCCAGCTTGCTCCTTTTGAAGCTAGGGATATAACGTTAGGACTGGTAGAAAACTTAGGTGGAATTGATGAAGAAAGACTTATGATGCTAGAGAATGCTTGCATGCTTACAAGAGATTGTTTTGATAAAATACGGGGAGACTTTCTCCTTAAATCAATGGGAGTCTTAACCTTCAAAGCAAATCAGCGCCATAGTGGATGGCCAGTATATAGACTTATTAGTGACAAAGCATTCACAAATGCAATAGTCGCAGCAACAATTCAGCTTGAATACGGAGATAAACTTGATTTACCCGACAGTACTCATAAGGGCTGGAAAAGTCCCTTCACAATGCAGTTAACATTTCTATCGCGATTAGAAAGCGGAGACAAACACACAACAAACATTTTATACGACTATGGAGCTACTAAGCAACAAGTCCTAGATACAATAGTCTCTCCATTGTTTAAGGCGGGATTTATTTCTAGAACTGGCTACAGAATACGTCTAAGAAAGTCAGATCTGCTTGCACTAGCTAATAATTCCATACTTAAACACTATATTTTAGACCTAATTGGAGAAGAGGAGGAGAAAGATTTTTCCTATAGACAAATTTGGACCAGTCTTATGAACAGCTACAGTTCAGACCCACGTTTTAAATCTGATATAGAGACGAAAAGAGGTAATATTTCCAAATATCTAGAATACCTGCGTTTAAATAACCTAATAGAAGTATACGAGAGACAGCAGACCATAGGTGAAGACGATATGGGACGTTTTGGAAGATCCCAAGAGTTTAGAATAACTGGAGAAGGGCTCAACTACCTACTTAGGGTTAAACATTTTATGGAAGACCCTAAATCCGCATTAGGAGACCCTTCCAATTATTATATCTTTGAAAATAATCGACTGCTCCCATTCAGCCAGCTAGATACAAGGTATCAAAACTTAATTCTCCATCTTTTAAGTCAGATCATGAGATAGTAGACACTTTTAATGAGAACACTTGAATACGAAATCTCTACATTTGATTTCCTCCCCAACAAATACTATAATTGCTTATCACTATGACCAAGTTAAGCAGCCTAAGATTTCGATCGACCGCTGATCTTGGTCATTTTCTTTTCCAATGACTTTCTCAACCCGCTGATAGGAACGATATAATGCTGATATTTCCGAAGAAGACTTGAATATTTTCCACTAGGAACAAGAACCCTTCCCAGCTTATCATTCTGTTCCAAATACTCTATAAGACAGTGAAAATCTCCATCACCTGAAACTATAATTGCTTTCTCATAACTCTTAAGCTCAATCATTGTGTGTAAAACGAGTTCCGCATCCACATTCCCTTTGATCTTTACCTTTTCATTCTCTTTATACTCCAAAGTAGGTTTAAAGATCAAAAGATACCCGTTTTTTTGAAGATTAGTATATAACATCTCGTTACCCGCAATATGCCCTATAAATAGAAAAGCCTGCACAACATTATATTTATTTTTCAGATACGTCCTAAACCTTCCAAAATCCAGTCTCCATCCCTGACTCCTAACTCCCAGATTAAGGTTCTGGCTATCAATAAAAGCATAGTTTCCCCTCTTTTTTATTTCATTCTTCATCATAATATTCATTCTAGTTTATAGTCTTTATATAAGCAAATGCTTAAACACCATAAAGGCTTTAAAATATGCCGGGAAATAGTGGAATTCAATAGAATATTTTAATCTGCACAAGTCAGGTATATACTTTACTGATAACTTATTACCTGCTCTACACATGCAGAACAAGAACCCGGACGAGTGCTGTCCCCAATTTAATCCCTCCCTCTGGAACGAAAAAGAACACATCTGGAAGGATAAGCTGTTTATCAAAGATTATGTAAAACAGATCTTCCATATGCCCCTTAACATGGGAAAAGTAATTACACGAATGTTTGAGATTGCAGAGAAAGCTAATGCGACTCCAAAAGCCGAGGACTATCTACTAATGGCCTTTGATCCAAGTCCATGGAAATCCGAACTCTATATGGCTGTAACAAAAGAAGTACCTACGGCTGAAAATGTAAGACTCTCAGGTAGATATATAAGCAAGGTCTTTGACGGACCATACAGTGCAGTGCCGCAGTGGATCAAAGAGTTTGAGTCGTATCTTAAAAGCAAAAACCAGAGATCACTCAAATACTACTTTTACTACACAACATGTCCTAAATGTGCAAAGAAATATGGACATAATTATGTAGTTGCAATAGCACTAATTGCATAAACAAGAAGGAGCTTAAAACTTCTTCCCTATATAATCAGCTCCGTTATTTACAAATGAGAAGCCCTGATTAAGAACCTCATCAAAATTGGTATTCAGGGAGAAGTGCTTAACGGCCTTAGACTTATCAGTAAAAGTAATTATCACATCAAACTCAATTGATGAGTCTATGTCCTCTTTTTTGACACCTGCATATACTAATTCCTTCCCGCCTTTATATACCTTATCGTTGTCTAAAATCTCCTCATAATCAAACTTATTACCTATACCAAAAAGGGTATATCTGAAATCAACTACCCCACCGTTTACACCTATCTCATCGGTGTAAGCAGCACTGTCGACGACTCTGTATTCAAACTTGTTACCCTCATCCTTTCTATTCGGGTAATCAGCTTTCGTTCCCATGTCTTCATAAAAAGTATTATTATCCTTTCCCTGTCCAAAGTGTTTCGGCCAAGTAATAAAGATCTTTTCCGATTCTATTTCGTCTGAGAGCTTTACATTTCTAATCTCAAAGCCAGCAATCTCTTTTGATGTACTCATATTAAGAACTGTGGAATATTGCAACCCCGCCGTATTGTAATTTGAACCACCAGATGTATCATAACCAAAGGTACTGACAGAAGTATAAGCCTGAAGGACTTCAGCATCCTGTCCATTGGTCTCAACTACTTTTCCAGCATTTGATATTATCTTTACAATCACAAAAGAGAGAAGAAATATTCCGATTAGTACTATAAGTACCAATATTAAAATTCTTCCCCGGCCTTGAATTCTAGAAAGGAAGTTTTGCATGAATAGTAACGTATAAGTTTATTTCAAATTGTACACCTATTTCCCCCTCCTGTTTATACTCCTCTCCAATATAGATGGATGAATTCCTTAAGTCTTTATAAATACCGAAAGATTATGTTATATTATTTTATGAAAATCAGAGTAAAAAGGTTTGATAGATCACTTCCTCTTCCTGTTTACAAAACACCTAAAGCGGCCTCTTTAGACCTTTATACAAGAGAAACCGTCACAATAGAACCTGGAGAAGTTAAACTTATTCCTATGAATGTAGCAATTGAATTACCCGAAGGATACTTTGCGCTACTCGTGAACAGAAGTTCGACATTTAAAATGGGAATTACCTGCGTTAACGGTCTGGGAGTTATTGATTATGATTACCGCGGTAATGATGATGAGTGGCTTTTTCCCGCTCTAAACTTTACGAAAGCACTTGTCACAATTGAGAAAGGTACTCGATGCTGCCAGATGATCATACTGCCAATAGAACAAGTAGAGGTTGAGGATGCTTTGAAACTTAGTCATAACAACAGAGGAGGCTTTGGTAGTACAGGAAAGAAATAACCCGGAACATTTATTCTTGTGTGTCACTATCTTTTACGCTTGTCTTTTCCAACCATCCGCTCTGTCCATTAGACAGCTCTACACGGTACCAGTCAGCCTTCTCTTCTATAACGGCCATCTTTTCATTCTCCTTTGCATAGTATAAAACATTCGAAGTAACAAATGGCTGTGAATAGATAGGATACATAAGCTTTCCATCCTTATCATGTACTCCTACAACTAAAGGATCCGGAGAGATATTGTTTTTTGAATCTGTTTTCGCACCTTTAACATTACTCACCTCAACGGTATTGTCTTGGTTCTGAGTAATGGAAGTGCTATCATCTTTTTGATCCTTTGGTGACGGTATAAGAGAAAGAATAAAGAACATTATAAGTGTAACAATAACTCCAATAGCTATTGATATAACAATTCGCGAAAGTGTAGACTCACCAAGTAACAAAGCCCACTTTTCAGAGTGTTTCTCCTGCATTTTTCTCGACTTCCAAAGCCGTGTTAAGAGTAAGAATGCTATAGCGGAAACCATAAGACCAAAACCGATTTTTAGAGCATTATCACTCACAAAGTTTACTAGTCCTGTTAACATATTACTATTATCCTTTCCTTCATCAAATTGAGCAACTTTACCCATTATTCTCAATACGAGTCTCTCCTTTCTAACTACAATATTTTCTCCAAGAACCTCCGCCTCCACAAAATACTCCCCTTCAGGTAATGAGCTTGTGAATTTGGCATACAAAGTCTTAGTCTCGTTGGGTTTAACACTTCCAAAATTACTTGCAGTATGTTCCTCAAGCTCCTGCATATCAAGTGTTAGAATCTTTATCTTAGCGGTTGGAGAAACTTCTATATTACCGACATTTTCAACCTCCATAGCAAGAGTTAGAGGCTGCCCGTCTTTTGTATCAAGCATTTTGAGTGATTTTACTTTTATCTCATTAACTGTGAGCTCTGTAGTAACCAAGTCAACATCTAGCCTTGCTCCTTTAACAATAGAAACCCCCTTAACATCTTCACCCTTTTTCATTGCTTTAACTCGGATAATTCCCTCGTAATTACGATATGAAGCAGTTTCAGGAACACTCACGATCACTTTAAAAGACTTTCTTGTCTGCCCTTTTGGAAATACAAACCTCAAACCCGGATCAAACTTGAACCAGGATTCTATCTCTCCCAAACTGGGCTCAACAATAATATCAAGATCATCGACAGGATCTGATCTTGAAAGCGTGATTGTCTTCTCAAAATGGGCTCCGGGTTTTAAGTACTCGTTATATATATTCGTTGGTGATACACCAAAACCTGCTTCAACTGGCATTACTCCAAGTGAGAAAACTATCAGTACAAGCCATATTTTCATTAAATGTCCAAGTTTTTTCATTTTAGTAATTAAAAATATAAATAGTTATCACCAGTTAATAACCTCTCCTTTTACAGCTGTAATCGTATTACTTCCGCTATAGACACCAGGGATTGTACCTGTCGGAATTAGAATACCCCACCATGTATTCTTTGTTGTAGGTGTACCTGAAGTAGCTTTTTGTAGATTCAACTCTGCTTCCGTAGCGACCCCTGAGAGAGCCGTTCCACTTGCATAAGCAGTTAAAGATGCGAGAGCATATTTTTGATAAGTCACTCCTATAACACCTCCCGAACAGGTTGGAGAGTCAGTACACATATCTGTACCAGACAACTCCTCATCAAGACCTACATTTCCTGTTGGAGTAATCGTAGTGATCTGATCAAGAGGGTCGTTCTTCTCACCAACATCGAGGGCACCATAATTAACGGCTGATGTTACATCAAGTGCTGTAAGAGAGTTCACAACAATGCCTGTAGCGACTTCAAGATTGTTAGATCCGCTATCATCATCTACGGCTTTGAAGTTTGAAAGCCATGTTTCAGTAGGAAACTGAGTGGCAACATCTGTTGGATCAGAATAGTACTGCATACTCACTGTGCAAGTGTAATTCGCCGATGGGTCAGAGGTACCTGTGCACGATCCTCCACTCACACTACAAGAGATCTCAGGATAGCAGAAATTGCTATCAGCCTCACCTGCACTATCACAGAGTGAATATCCTTTACCTGATCGGTATACATACCCATATGTGGTAACAAGTTCGCCCCCTCCACAGCTATTATTATCCGTAACGGTTGCTGTAACAACGACATCGGTTGTTGTACCCTCCGTAAGGTCAATGTCATTACCACCATTGATGGTCACGCTTGAAACAACAGGTGCCACATTGCTGACTGTATAAGCACTATCACTCCCTTGATTTGCCGCCGCACTGCCGAAATTATGGCTGTCAACGATATACACGTATGCACTGCTTGCCCCGTCTACAGTAGGAATCGGCACTGAATAACCGCAAGTGGGATTAGATGCTGATGCACTGCTTGAACACCAGGTATCTCCTGCTCCGCCATCGCAAGCATCTGCAGAAATACCGGTTGTTTTACAAACCAAAAGCTTTACTGTATCAGCACTGCCGCTGGTATCAGAGTCTGATGATGTAGTAATCCATGTTACTGTCTGTCCGGGATTTTTTGGTCCATCATTTGACACTGAACTAAACGCAGGGGCATGATTTACAGCAAAAGGAGAGCCTGTACCTCCAGATCCCTGATTTCCTGTCGCTGTGCAATTTGCAGCACTCGCATTACCATCACAAACAAATGCATACCATGCATTTGACTCGGCATCACCGATTAATGCCGTTCTGCTACAACTGGCCTGACTGCCACTGGTGGTACTCGTACTGACACACCATTGTGTCGCACCACAAGTTGGAGCCGCTCCATTATGCGGGGTAACTGAGTCTGAAGAACAAACAATTAAATAGTAGTTTTCAGCGTTAGAGTCCGTTGCTGTTGCCTGAAAAGTAACTGATGCACCAACATTCGTTGGGCTCGTACTGGAGCTTTCAGCTGATTCAGCAGGACCAGCAGTAATTGTAGGGGCACTATTTCCCACTGTTACGGATGTCGTAATGGAATCAGCAAAAATCTTTAAAAGAAACATACCTGTAGAGAAGAGCAACAGCATTGGTATGCTTAGTGAAAGGACTTTGATTGTAGTTTTTATATGTTGATGCAAGTATTTCATAACAGTTGTACAGATACAGAATCTCGAGAGTTAATCCTCTTCATAATATACCCATTTCCAATAAGTAAAGTCAATTAAGAACCTCCATTTACAGCGGTAATAGTATTTACACCAGTATAGCTTCCACTTTCCTGAGGTGAAGGTATTCCCATTCCCCAATAAAGTGTGTCTGTTGAATTTGACGGAACACTTGTTGCAAGTCCAAGATTTATATTCACAAGTGACGGACTACTCGTTAAACCTGTACCCACTCCATAGTCAAATGTAGAAGTACTATACTCTTGGTAGCCAACCCCAATTTGCGGTCCGCTACATGTCGGATAGTCGCTACACAGATCGTCACCCGAAAGTTCAATATCTAACTGAGTATTCCCTGTATTTGTGACCGTAGTCGTTTCAGGAGTAGCTCCTGTATCATCACCCGGAAGTAGCGATCCATATGCAAGTGAGCTCGTAATCTCGACACCGGCAGAACTTGCCAAATCAGGGCTATCTGCAGCACTAAACTCCGAGCCTGAGTTTGACTGTGCGTCTGTTGCTTCAACCCATGCCCTCCAATATTCAGCCTGATGCAAACTTCCTACGTCTGTAGGGGTTGCATAAAAAGCAAAGTTTACTGAACATGTCGCGGTACAGCTTGATCCAGCGCACGATGACAGACTGCAGCTAACATCTTCATAACAGTCTTCATTACTCGTGGTACAAGCCTGAGACCCGCTTACGCCTGAACGATAAGCTTTGCCTGTTGCCGAGCTGATATTTGCATACCCGTCACTATCAGTTACAGTTGCCGCCCAGGAAATTGAGGTTGTAGTTCCCTCCGTCAAAGTCAGGGTATTTCCTCCGTTTAGGGATACACTTGATACTACAGGAGAGTTGGATGAAGCCTGGTAAATAAAATCCCAGTCAATAGAATATGAAGCAGATGTTCCACTTGTCCATTCTACATAGACTGTTGAATTTCCTGAAAAGTTTGACGATAAGTAAGTATTTGTACCAGTAGGTAACCAGTCTGTTGCAGTAACATCCCATGTCCAACTACCCGCCGAATATGTCCCCTTTTTGTAATATATATGGTTTCCACGAATCCACATTGAATAAAGGTTAGTTGTCACAGTATCCAGTGAAATTGAAGGGTACGCATTACCGGTATTACTATCCAAAGTATCAGCGGTCTGCCAACTTGAAGTGAATCTCCGGTATTTGGTGTTATTGCTAGAATCAACAAACAGAGCGTGCACGTTTCCGGAACTATCGGCAACTGCGGAAAGAGTCGTAGTTAACCCACTCACCCCAGTTCCAACTGAAGCGGGCGAACCATCCCAGCTTGCTCCATTAAAGTTCTTAGACTCTATTGCAGTACCATCCACCCACAGAGCAAAAACAGAGCCACTCGTTCTAGGAACTATCACACTATAACGATTCGCACTCGTACTACTATCAAGCGAGGATGGCACATTCCAAGCAGTCTCATCGCTTGCAACGGCACCTTGTACTGCATAAGTAGCATAATTACTATCTTCAACGTTTGTGGCAGTTACCCATAATTTATCCGTAGTATCTTGTGTGAGACTAGGATAGTTATAAGCATCCGTCGATGAGGAACCATTCAGACCGACCGTTGGATTTCCCCATGAAAATCCAGTTCCAGGGTAAGATGAAGCTTTCCGAACTTCTATGTCATATCCTGGATGTGCAAGTGATGCTATTTGACCAGGGGTAAGAGCGGTATTGTAAATCCGGACATCGTCCTCCAAACCATCAAAGGCTTCACCAAATCCACCGTTAATACCTAAACGTAGAGGAGCAGAAAATGTATTTATGCTGCCAGTTAGACTATGAGAACAGGTTTCCACACCATCAAGATAGAATTTTAGGAAGGATCCATCGTAAGTACCTGCAATGTGATGCCAATTACCTTCAGTGAGATCAATACTAGAATAGCACCAATCTTCACTATCTGATGTTGTTGAAATCCAGATGCGAGTTTCAATAGTAGTACCCGTTGAATCCAGCTGTAAAGCATAGGAAAAATAAGGTGAATCATGCGAAGAGGCATTTGCGACTTTTCCAACTGGAATTTGCCAATCATTAGTGTCCTGTGGATTAATCCACATTGCTAGACTAACTGAATTGGTTACATTCAGAGAAGCTGAATCGTCGACTTCAATATAGTCTCCAGCACCATCAAATACACCTCCGGAGCTGAATTTCCCTGCAGTAGGGCTAGCATTGCCTACTCGTACACCATGGTTAGAATTACCAGATGAATCAACAACTTCGTCAGTAGTACCATTCCAGCTTCCTTCATTCATTTTCCAATATCCAACTAGATTATCCGTTACCAGGTTATCAGTATTCTCAACCGTAGTTGTTGAATATGTAACATATGCCTCTGATGAATCTGCCTGAACTGAAAAATCGTTGGAATTGACACTAAGTCGAGCACTTGTATCCTCAGTCCAACTTTCACCATCTGTTGAATACTCAAACTCTACACGTGCATCCAAGCTATCATGATAACTGCGCCAATAGCGAGTGCCATCATACCACGTTTTACGTTGAAAAGAATGTGCAGAAGGAGGAAAATCAATAATATTCCAACTCACCTCACTTCCGTTAAACCACTCGACAAATATTTTACCCGAGCCACTAAGACTGCTCGTCGGATATGTTATAGTACCTGCTGTCTGCCATAAGGTTGCAACTCCATCCCACTGATCAGATAAGTAAGGGGATATAGACCTTTTATAAAAAAGATCACCACCACGAACCCAAAAAGCATATATCTCAGAATTCGATGAGTTAAGTGATATCCCTGGATACGCATTCCCCACATTACTATCAAGCGTAATTGCAGTTTGCCAACTTGATGTATACTCTCGATAAACAATATGATTACTTGAATCTACAAATACAGCATGAACATTTCCCAAGCTGTTGGCCAAGACAGCAATTGTATTACTTAACCCTGTAACTCCTGTTCCTACTGATGCAGGCGAACCATCCCAGCTTGTCCCATTGAAATTCTTGGACTCTATAGTAGTACCATCGACCCACATCGCAAAAACGAAACCATTTGTTCGAGATGTTATTGCTCCATATCTGTTACTTTCACCGCTTTCATCTAGGGCTATTGCGGTTCCCCAAGATGTAATATCATTGGCGCTTGACGACTGCACAACCTTAAATTCATGTTGTGTATATTGGATTGTCAATTTAGCACCGTTAGTTTCCGAAGAGTCACTCCAATAGATACCATTCTCAGCCTGATCAGGAGGTTTGGTCGTCCCATCGTCAATGACGGATAACCTTAAATCATTTCCTGTTGCCCAGCTTGCCCTGCCAATAATTTCAGTAATAATACTTGAGACATCAGGCATAGTAACCCACTCACCAGTTGACCAGGAGGAGGGGTCAAAGTCGACGAAAGCAGTCGTTTTAGTTACTTCGTGAGGCATGTCACTTGACGACCAGGCAGGTGCATCATCAACATCATCTCCGTAAACTCTTGCATGAACCTCACTAGGTGTACCATTACCACCTTGGGAATAAACCTGCAGAAGGGCCGAACTTATAGTAGCCCCCTGAGGAATATTAATCGCCTGGAAACGCATACCCGAGTGATATTCATAAGCAGTACTTCCCCATGTTCCACCTCCTACCTCATTATTGCCAGTCCAACCGGAACCATACCAAGTATCTTCTCCATTATCGGAATCAAAAGGAGAGATATCATCCATCATCCCATCATCGCCATCAGAAGTTGACTGAAGATTCACTGTATCTGTATTCAAATGCGTTGCCGATACCCATATCTTACTGTTACTATCCTGAGTTATAGTTGGATATTGATAAGTATCATCACTACTCGTACCATTGTAACTAATTGAAGCACTACCCCATGAAAAGCTAACTCCCGGATAACTAGTTGCCTTTTTCACCTCAATATCATCCCCAATCTTATATGCAATATAAGCATTCGCACTTCCTCCAACAAGTGAAAAATCCTTTGTATTAGAGTATATTCTAGCAGTAGTATTTTCCGTCCAGCTTGACCCATCTGTTGAATATTCAAATTCAATTCTTGAGTCGGTTGTATCGTTAAACGCTCTCCAATACCGGCTACCATCGTACCAAGTCTTTCTTTGGAAGGAATAACCCGTGGGGTTAGCCGATGCACATTCATCACCGCTCGTGATATTCCAATTCGCGTTATTGTCTCCACCGTTTGTAGAGTGAATTGCACAAATAGAGATGGATGATGTCGATTTTGAGATTGAAGCATAATCAACAGAGGCAGCAACAGGCTGTATTGTCCATGAGTTTGTATTAGAAGATTGAAGCGTGATCACTTTTCCAGAGTACCCAGTAATTGTCCAAGTACTACCAACAACAGTAGTCGAATTACCTGCAAATTGTAATATTCTCCCAGCAGCATTTGAGGATGTGGAAGCCGTGAAATTATGGAATGTGGTGTTCCCAGAAATTGCCTGTGTAGATGAATCTGTGCCTGTAAAAGTAACCGTTCCATTATTAGCAGTAAAGGTTCCAGAGTTACTCCAGTTGCCAGCAACATTTAAACCATAATCACTACCCGTACTAAGAACTCCCCCCGAACTAATTGTTAAATTGCCTGTCAATGTTGTAGTTGCAGCCAGAGTCGCCACTGCTCCTCCAGTATTACTTATTTTCAAACTACCATATGCTACATCGCTTACTACTTGATTAGAGCTTGCAACGTACTCAATTTCAAGATTGGTGAGTGTCTTCCCTGCTATTGTATACTGGCTCGAAAAATCTGCCGTAGCAGAAGTACGGGTAACCTGGGCGATAGCAGTTCCTGCACCGCTGATTGTACCAGCTCCATTTACAACGAAACTTGCTCCAGGTGTAAAGGTAACTCCAGTCGCTACAACCATTGAGGTCGATGTACTAATGTTCTCGTCAACTGAAAATCCGCTTGTATTATTTATATTAACATTTACAAAGGCAAGAGTCGCAGACGTCGTCCCCGCCAATATTGCAGTTGCAGCAGGGTTAGTCGGAGTATTAAAGTTTATTGTACTACCTGCTGTGGCTGTTAAAGGTGTAGCTGCAGAAGTATCAATAGTCCAATTTCCTTTAAAAGAGTGCGTATAAGCACCATAGGTAAAACTTGCAGTGCCTGAGACTGTAAAATCCCCCTCAACCGTTAAGGCACCACCTGCTGTTTTAGCACTTGTATTTGAGAGAACGAGATTGTTGTATGTCGTAGCTTTAATTGTTTGAGTATTAGCACGGTTATATTCCACTGTGTTTCCAGATGCTATAGCAGTCAATGTTCCTGCGGTAGCAAACGTACTGGCAGCTCCTAATTTCAAATATGAATCGGAGTTCTGCTGCCAGGTAGATCCTGCTACACTACCATTTAAAGCAGCCGTAAAGGCCACTACATTTGAATTGCTATTCTGGATAGTAATTGCTCCTGTAATTGTAACTGTTCCAGAGATGGATATTGCCGCAGTACCACTTACCGTTTGACTATTAGTGTTGAATGTATAGCCTGCAGTTGTACCTGAGGTTAATGTCCCGTCATTCTGTAGACCTCCCCTCATAACGATTGCTTCATTGATGCTATCATCCCAAACACCTTGGCTGCCGATCGTCACTTTCCCGACAAAAATTTTACTCCCGGTGGTTGACGCAATTTTAAGGGTCCCATCAGTTATATCAAGAGTATCAAGAATTGTTGTATTGCCGGCCCCAAGTGACACACCCGTTCCAGCTCCTGCAGTATTATTAATTTCCATTTTTCTATAAGAGGTTGAAATCATTGTAGACTGTGCTCCACTGCCATTAAAATTGATTGTAGAGCCAGTTCCAGATGTGGTGGTTAAAGCTCCAGGGAGAAAATTACCTGCAATATTTAGTCTGCCGTTACCATTAAAGATGAACCTCGAGTTAGCAGCCGTTCCAGTGGTCGTGACATTACCGGAAAGGACAGCAGTGCCTGTTCCGACAGTAAAAGAGGAAAAGCCCGAAGCCCCACCTGCCATCGCAATATTTACACCATTAAACTGATTCGGACTTGCACCAACTGTCACAAGAGAATCACCTGCCCCTGTTGATGTCGTAAACGTCATCGTACCCGTTGAGGTCAATGATTTTCCTACCCCCCAAGTTAATCCATTATTGGTTGCGACAGGATCGTTAAATGTAATATTACCTACGGAGTATGCCGGGCTGACATCCAAAGTTACAGTAACTCCAGAGTTTATAATCACAATATCACCCGCAGCACTTGCACCAGGATAACTACTGCCACAGTTTGCACCACCCCCCCAAGTTGCATTATTACTCCAGTTTCCTGAAACGGATGCAGTACATGTTGCATCCGAAGCAAGCTTCCAAACCCTACTCTCACTGAAATCACTCATTGTAACAGGGCCAAGTAGAAAGATTTCAGGACTTTTTTTCGGTGCTCTGTAAATATATGAGAAGGTCTTTTCTTCCCCTTGCCCAAGATTCACATCCCAGTCAGCAACAGAATCTACTAATTCAAAACCCTCAGGGATTGACTCTGATATATGCCCTGAATATGAGTGGTTAGCTTTAACCTTGATTGTCATTTTGTAATCCGCACGAAACGGATTAATACGTGTAGCTCCTATACGCTCTATTTCATATGGAATACCCTCTTTTACCTCAAACGTATCCGTAATCTCGAAGTTATTGTCCAGGTTTTTCAACTTAATATCATATACTCCTATTCTTCGAACATCGTAGTATGCAAAATAGTCAGGGGTATCCGTAACGTTATTTGCACCACATTCCTTGCTTCTTACTATTCCCTCATCACTTGTCGAAAAGATCTCGTTATTAATCTTAAGCTCTAAATTAGCGTTACAAATTGTATGACCGTACTCATTTAAAACGGCCATTTGAAGGTAGACCTGATCACCAGGTGTGTAACCAGCTTTATTGGTGTTAACCGTTAGAACTCCCCATTGAAAATCTTTTTCAATCTTATCACCGTTATCGTTTAATATTTTCAGTTTATACTTCCCAGGTCTGCTGTAACTATCTGCATCAAAGGTCACAGAGGATCCATTTAGCTTTCTGCTTACTTTATTTATTTTCCCACGCGGGTCAATAAGCGAGACCTTTGCACCCTTACCAGCCACTGTAAGATCTACCTTAACCGATTCCTCTGCCGAGTATACGGATTTCAAATTTAGTTTGCTGGAAAAATCAACCTTCTGTGAGTTGCGAGCATTTGAAACAAATAAAGGAAAAAGAAGTGCTGCCGAAACGAAAAAAATCGTAAAAGCAAATATCCGAATTAACGGGAGGCTCTCTTTCTTTCTTTTAGGTCTTTTTATCAGGTTTTCCACTAGTTTCTATATAGAAGTTGTATATGGGTATTAGCTGTTCCTGCTTATTGTTTAATAATAGATGACTCTCGCTTTCATTACAAACACATACTATTTATCAAATATGTTTTATCCAATAATCTGATGATATACTTAAATTAGAATTAAATTATTTATGCACATATGATGAAAGATGTCCGAAGCCACGCGAATGCAAATAACGCTGTTTATGGATTAGGGTTTATAGGAGCAACTGTATATTTTCTTTCCACGGCCACCAGTTTCTGGATAGGACTATTTGGAATCTTAAAAGCCATGGTATGGCCTGCTTTCCTAGTATATGAGATGTTTAAGTTTCTAATGAAGTAGAGAAAGACAATACTTGAGATATCTACCAGTATAGATCTGCACCTAGACTATAGATGGTGCGACTGGATCGATATTACGAAAACCTCCTTCTGTATAGCTTGTATAGAATGTAATAGAAAATTGTTGTATAAAATGATATGAAATTCTTAAATCGTACTAATCCAGAAATATCTTCGTCAAATGACACAAGTAGACTTGATACGCCAATCTCTGAAAGCGAGGAGATTGCAAAAGCGGTACGAGAAGCACTCGAAACAGTTAGTATTTACGATGAGACTAGCCTTCAAGGGATTTTAGATACATTGGGGAATAAAACTATTGAAGAAGGAATCGAATTCGCACTTGAGCACCTACGAGATGAATCTCAATCTCCAGAGTCATATTTTACCTTAAACAGAATGACAGAAGAAGGCAATGAAGCTTTTAAGTCCGGCAAGCCTGAAGCCCTCAAAGAATGCATCGGTAGCGAAGCGGGGATATGGGGATATCAGACTCCAATAAAAGAAATGCGATTGAATCATATATACGACCTCATAAGACATAACAGTGGAAAGGCTTCAAGAGACAATCTTGCGGCTTTAAAGAGAATCTATAACCATAATAGAGAATCTTCAAACTTAAACTTTAGCTTTGAAGAACGTGATGAGCCAGGAAATCTTGAGAGATGGATATCAACTTTGGGAAAACATAGAGATTCTTTAACACTAGAGGGCTTCAAAGAGTGGGGAGCCAGATATTATCCGCCAAGGGTCAGTAAATCATATGGGATAAAATTTGAGGCCACTCTGGAGAAAAGAGATCCTGTAAGCAACCCTGAATTTCAAATAGAAGTCATCAGAAAAGAGGACTTGGAAGAAAGGCGGGACTTCGCAAAAATGGCTGATACCTCACCAGTTTGTAAAGTTATATTAGTCCAAAATGAACGAGGATTGATTGACCAAATTGAGACATGGTTTCCTCATTTTACCTCGAACGAAGATCAAGGGAGAAGAGTTTTAAACACCTTGTTAGAAGGTATCACTGTAGATGACAGAGTGGAGTATACAACTGAGATTCTCAGAAAGATTACCTTATATAAGGACATGGCTCCGAACTTTCTCTATGATATAAAAAGTGATATTCCGTTTACTAGAGAAGAAGACAGCTTACTCTCTGACGCACTGGGAAGCTTTGCACCAAGAATGAATGCAACAACTTTAATTTCTGAAATATGGCTTGCCTTACATGGAAGAGACTTAGCATACACATGCGTCGCTCCGATAAATTCTGCTGATCTAAACTTTGCTTTAGTACCAAAACCGACTGATTTAACTGACTTAATAAGTTTAATTAAGAATTATGATGTAGAAAAGCTACTTGGAATTAATAGTAGTGAAATGGGAAGTATTCGGACTCAACGCATATATGATTTACCTCCGGTATCAAGAGCTATCAAATCGCTTATTGAAATAAACCGTTTTGCGAAAGATGAAATATCCCGGGCAAAAAAGAAAGGAAGAAGTACGCTGAACGTTTTAGGGGCAGGACTTCCTGACACACTTAGGTTTATCTTCAAATCAATCTTTCGAGATAAAAATCGATTGATTTCAGAGGGCTCATTTCAAATTTCAAGTGTAGAGTTCGGAAAGCAGGATTCTCGCAACTCCCGATTCGCGACAGCTTTAAATCTTTTTACAGAGGATGCAATGAGTGTTCAATATATTTCAAGTACAGGAGATAGAAGATTGTGCCTGCGTACCAGAACAAATGAAGATGTCATCAAAATTGCCAAAAAGTTAATCGGTAGAAACGGTATATCTCACCTGGATGATGCCGTAAAGGAAGTTGTAAAACAAGACGGAAGGAGATTTAGAATTCACCTGGCAATATCATCCCTTATTATAAGAGAGAGAAAACTACGAGAAGTATACTCTGACAAACTTCAACAGGCCAGAGTGGATAAAGCAGAAATTGAAAGAACAGAGCAGGAATATAGTGAGCTTTTCAACTCATTATACGAGAAGGCGGATAAAGCTTTTGACTCAATTATAAATGGAGCAGAGAGAGTCTAACTATTTATTAACTATGTTAAAGTCAACAGTCGCTTTCTCACTTGCTTCAAACTCACCTTCCTCACTATAATTCAAAACCATCTGAACACAAACGGTATCAGGTTCCGGACTTGAGGTAGTGAGATTCACAGTTACTTGTTCAGGATAACTTTCCCTTACAACCGCTTCTACAGTTGCTTTGTAACAGGGACTGGGTAAAACGCCCGTTACTGAATACTTCCAAGTGTTATTACCTGAGTACCTGTATTCAAGAGTAAAGTCGTCAGAAGTTAAAGTCTTGCTATCACTTGCACCATCTCCGCTACTCTGGCTTACTTTATCAAATTCCTCATCTTGTGAGAAGTAAATATAAGCTGCTAGACCGCCAAAAATGACAACCAATAACACAAGAATATATATCAATGTTTTTCTCATACTTTAAACAAAAAACTTACTCCTAAATATAATACCATTTATATCCTCCTCACTGAAAATGATATAATATCGCTATTTAACAGGAAAAACGTAAATAAAATATTAAGAAACTAATAACCAGAAATGAAACCTGAAGGAAATCCAATAATTGATCCCATCGAACTTGCCAAAAGAATTGGGGCCAACTTTCGAATGGCCTTACTGCTAAAAACTGAGATAAAGGGATATAAAATAGATCCCAATTATCAAGGCAAATCGGGAGTAATTTCTACTTTTATATACTACGATAGTATTGCCTCCATGAACAGCTTTGCTCCGGATGCAAAGGATACGCTATATACAATTGCCGAACCTTATCTTACTAGTTTCGACGAGCAGATCGATACTAATAGCCTAACCCAGACAATAACAATTACTGTATCATCGCAACCTGCAAAGGGAAACATCCTTTAGATTCGTCTAGAAATTAGGATATTCATGATTTCTATGATATAATCCCACTTGATCTAAATAAATAAAGATTTTCAAGCTTCGATCTTTACGTATTTGTAAGTAATAATTCGGAGCTTTGCCTCCGAAAGATATATCCAAAAATCTCTTTCGATGAAATAGGCTGACTAAACTAAATGTTTAGTCTTTTAAGTTGGTTAAATATAAATATGGGAAATTTTGGAAATAGAGGTTACAGGGGCGGTTTCAGAAGTCGCAATAGTAATAGAACGTCATACCCGTCTAAATACGGTAATAGAGGACGTGGGCGCGGACAATATATAGATGAATCATTGTTTATCAAGCATGCTACTAAAGCTGTGGTTGTTGAAGAATACAAACCGACTTTTAAATATGAGGACTTGAAAATACATCCTCAATTAAAAGGGAATATTCTTAAGAAAGGATTTACACTACCTACTCCAATTCAGGACAAGGCCATACCACATATCCTTCAAGGAAAGGATTTTGTAGGTATTGCTAATACAGGCACAGGAAAAACGGCAGCTTTCTTAATCCCGCTCTTGGAAAAAGTTTTAAATGACAGGCAAAATAAGGTTTTAATTATAGCCCCGACAAGAGAATTAGCTGAACAGACAAATGAAGAGCTTTATATTCTTACAAGAGAATTAAGAATATATTCTGTTGAATGTATTGGTGGAGCCAGTTTATACAGACAAACAGATAACATTAGAAGAGGTTACCATTTCATAATCGGTACTCCGGGAAGACTTAAGGATCTCCTCGATAAAGGAATCTTGGATTTCTCACAGTTTTCGAGTGTTGTTCTTGATGAAGTAGATAGAATGCTTGATATGGGATTTATCGATGATATTAAATATTTAATTGCACGGCTTCCTAAGGAAAGGCAGTCACTATTTTTCTCAGCCACTACAGAACCTAAGGTTGAGCAGATTATGAAAATGATTTTAAAACCTGATTTCGTAAAGATATCAGTAAAGACCGGTGATACCGCAGAAAATGTTGATCAAGATGTAATTAGGGTGCGGGATAACGGTGAAAAGTTTGCGAAGCTTACTGACCTCCTTAAAACACCTGAGTTTAAAAAAGTGTTAATCTTTGTTAATACAAAAAGAGGTGTTGATAAATTAGCAAGAGACTTAAGAGGATTAAAGTTTAGGGTTGAATCAATACACGGAGATAAGAGACAAAGAGAGAGACAGAGAGCTATTGATAACTTTAAATACGAAGATGCCGATATGCTTATAGCAACAGATGTTGCAGCAAGAGGTTTAGATATATCCGGAATCTCTCATGTAATAAACTATGATCAGCCAATGACTTATGACGACTATGTTCATAGAATCGGGAGAACTGGTAGAGCAGATAAAAAAGGTGTAGCCCTAACATTTGTCGAGAAGAGGTACTAATTTCTGATAGTTATTAATTATGACTTACCCAATAGAGTTCAATGGAGTTCGCAAAGAACTGGAAGCGAAAGTGACAGTAAGCCTTCTTAATGAGTTATTTGGTAAAATAAACCCTACTGTAATACAAATCAATAACCAAACCATATGGAGCCACAATAAGGAGTTAGGTTCATCAGATCTCCTCCTCGCACATAGAGGAGGTCCTTCAGAGATAACACTACATATTCAGAATCTCGCAATTACTTTACCAGATGAGTCAAGAGTAATAATTTTTAGTGACGAGTTACAAGCCGGTCAGTATGTGAATGTTCAAATAAAACCGGCAGAAACAAATGATAATATTTCCATACAGGCACAGCCAAAGGAGGGAAACCTACAACTATTTAATTTTCTTTAGTTATATTATCCAGTTTAGGTTTTATTACAAACCTGCAGTATGAATTACTACTATTCTTTTCATAAAACTGTTTGTGATAGTCTTCGGCTTCATAAAACTTTTTAAGTCCTTTTACCTCTGTAACAATAGGATCTTTATAATTCCTTCCAACTCTCTCTATCACCTTCTTTATCGTATCCACTTGCTCTTTATTTGTATATAAGACAATTGATCTGTACTGCGTACCGACATCATTTCCCTGCCTATTCAACGTAGTAGGATCATGGGCCAGGAAAAAGACCTCGAGTATTTTTCCAAGAGTAACAATATCTTTTTCAAATTCAATTTTAACTACCTCCGCATGGCCAGTTTCTCCGGCAGAAACTTCCTCATAAGATGGATTCTTCGTCACACCACCGGCATAACCCGATGTAATCTTAACAACACCGGGTACTCTATTAAACACTGCTTCTACACACCAGAAACAACCACCACCCAGAATGATAGTTTCAAGTTTTTCCGTCTTATGCATATACTTACCTGCTTCATTTCTCGGAACAAATTTTATTGATAAAGAGTTCACACAATGCCTTGTATCTCTTTTTGAAAACTTTTCTCCTCTAAACACATGTCCCAAATGTCCTCCACATCTACTACATAAAATCTCCGTTCGACTTCCGTCTCGGTCAACCAATTCCTTTACTGAACCCGTATATGTATCATCAAAAGAAGGCCAGCCGCACCCAGCGTCATACTTTGCTTTTGCTTCAAACAATGGCAGATTACACTGCCTGCATATGTATATTCCATCTTTGTAAAAATCGTCATACTCTCCTGTGAAAGGACGCTCTGTGGATTTATTCAAAATAACTTCTTTTTCTTCATCCGTTAATCTGTTTAGCATCATATTTAAATTATAGCATGTGTTATATAATCTGGTATGACAATTTTAGATAAATCTTTTTATTGCAAAGATACCGTAAAACTTGCTCAAGATCTTCTTTTGAAAATTATCCACTTTGACGGTAAACGCATTGCAATAACGGAAACCGAGGCATATCACGGCTACGAAGATAAAGGCTCACATGCCTATAAAGGGCGGACTGCCAGAAACTCTGTTATGTTTGACACTGTGGGACATACCTATATTTATCTTATTTACGGTATGTATAACATGTTCAATATAACCGCATATCAAGAAGGATTTCCCGGAGCAGTACTCATAAGAGGAGGTTATGACCTGGATAGCAAAATATACCTGAGAGGACCGGGAATTTTTACTAAGTACATGAAAATGGATCGAACAATTAATAATCTTCCTTTATATGAACAAAAGGTGATCTGGATTGAAGACAGAAAGATTAAACCGAAACGGATAAATGAGTCGAAAAGAATCGGAATATCATATGCGCAGGAATCACAAGACCTTCTTTGGAGATTCTTTATAGATGAAACCGAGATATATATGATAAACTGAATCTATGAACATACTGCCCTCAATACTAATATTATGTGTATTAATATTTCTCCTTGTAAAATCAGCTGACCTGCTTGAATCATCTTTCATAAGCGTATCAAAGAAATTAAGAGTGAATACTTTTACAGTGGGATTTGTAATACTAGCTGTGACTTCATCTCTACCTGAGACTTTCGTAGCAATAAACTCTGCGGTCGGAAATGTAACCGGCCTCTCTGTCGGCAACCTTGTAGGGGCTACCCTACTGCTACTCACGGTCGTCATAGGAATAAGTGCAATCAAGAGCGGTGGCATGCCATTTAAAGGCTTTTATGGTACAAAGGAAATTCTTCTATCGCTGGGAATAATCTATGCTCAGATAATTGCTTTGGTCGACGGGAACCTGGAGTGGCTGGAAGGATTGCTTCTTTTAGCCCTCTATACGGGATTTGTAATATACATACTTGGGAAAAGCAACTCGCTAGATATTCACGCACATAGGAAATCCCACTCTGTTCCCGTTATATTAATGAAATCAGTCTTGGGAATTGTTGGCCTGGTAGTGACATCAAACCTCACTGTTAGTTACGCAATAGACCTAGCAGGACTATTAAGCATTCCGACAATAATTCTTGGACTATTAGTTTTTAGTGTTGGTACTAACCTTCCGGAAATAATAATTCTAATTAGAAGCAATGACCCGGAAAAAAGTAAGCTCGCTGCTGGAAACTTCATAGGAAGTGCCACATTTAATACGGCAATACTCGGTTTACTTGCTATTCTCAGACCAGGAACTGTGTCTGGGTTTGTAACATTAATACCCGCATTAGCTGTCCTTACAGTAGTAATATTCATATTTGCAATCATGGTCATTAGTGACAAGGAAATATCAAAAAGAGAAGGCTTAATACTTTTATCTCTTTTCCTCTTCTATGCAATTGCTGAATATACTATGAATTTCTAAGACCCCTTGACAAGGTTTGGCACTCGATACTATACTCTGCTAAGGATAAACTATCCTTGTATTTAACTTATTATATTTTAAATACTATGCAGATTATAAAGAGAGACAATGACGGCAAAAAGGTCGTTTATACACCTTTTAGATCCGTTTTTGACGACTTTTTTATGTCCCCATTCGATGACTTTTTTACAATGACTCCATCCACTTCCAAGAATCTTTGGGCAGATATGTATGAAGAAGATGGAAACTATGTTGTAAAGATGGCACTTCCAGGGATTAAGGAAGATGATGTAAAGATTTCGCTCGAAGATGGAGTTTTAAAGATCGTTGCTTCTTCAAAGAGCGAAGAGAAAGAAGAAGGCAAAAAGAGATATCTTTACAAGAGTATGGAATCTTCATATGAACAGAGATTCAATCTACCAGGTAAAGTAGATGCTGATAAAGCTGAAGCTAAACTGGAAGATGGTGTTATCACTGTAAAACTCCCTAAGACAGAGGAAGAGAAAGCAAGGCAGATTAAGATAAGCAAATAAGAAGGTAGTTACTGATCAAGGAGGAGAGACATCTCCTCCTTTTGCTTCATCTCATGTCTTAGAGGATTCCCTTTAGATTCTCAGGAATAGACATAGGATGTGCCCTTTTTGTATCTGGTACTTCCTTTATCTCTGAAAGATCCCTAATTCTTGCAAGAAGCCTCAAATCATCTTCTTTATCGGCCCTAATTAATTGGAAGGTAAATTGAAGCTCAGGATCACCTAAGTGCAACATTCCAGAACGGGTTCTTTTCACGCCAGCCAACTCACCTGAAGGATCTTCTACTTGTTCTTTAAGGACATCATCCACAAAACCAGCTAAAGCAGATATAGAACCTGGCTCTAATTCTGTAAGAATTTCATTAATTGGCGTGTCAATTACAGTCAAACCGCTTGTTACTTGATCTAATATTACGACACCCTCTTTAGTTGCTAAAATATTACCTGTACTTTCAACCCCATTAATCCCACCTTTGGATACCATCAAATCGCGTTGATCACCTACCCAAATGTTAAATGAATCTTTATGACCGTCATATAATTTACGCACTAATTCTATTCCAGGTGTTGCTGTTTCTGTATTAGAGGAAAACTCTCGCGAGACATTAATATCTGAAAGTGGACGATGAGTTGTGTCTGATGGAAGCATTTTTAATATAGGTTAATTAAACTCCTATGATATTATCTAGAAAACCCTAACCTTGCAATACTTCAGTCTATATATTGTTCCAGTTAATAAATCAAACAGCCACTTTCTTTCTTAATCTCAAGCTATTTAATACAACTGATACCGAACTAAATGCCATTGCTGCTCCTGCAATAATAGGGGATAAAAGTAATGAAAAAAATGGATACAGTAGTCCTGCTGCAACTGGTATTCCCACAGTATTGTACCCAAATGCCCAGAACAGGTTCTGTTTGATAACCTTCATCGTTCTCTTTGACAATTCTATAGCTTCAATCAGTTTGTTCATATCACCCTTAATCAGAATTATATCTCCCGACTCAATTGCTACATCCGTGCCTGTCCCCATTGCAATTCCGATATCTGCTTTGGCAAGTGCCGGAGCATCATTTATCCCATCCCCAACCATTGCAACGACCTTTCCTGGGTCATTTCTTTTAAGCTCATCTATCACACCTGCTTTCTGGGTAGGGAGGACATCAGAAATAACCTTATCAATACCCACCTCCGTAGCTATCTTGCCTGCCACATTCGCATTATCTCCGGTGAGCATGACAGTTTTAATTCCAAGCTTATGAAGCCTGGCTATAGCCTCTTTTGACTCGGGCTTAACTACATCAGCAATACCAATAGCCGCAACAATCTCACTTCCTATTACTGCGAATACAGCCGTCTTAGCTTCATTACCGAGCTTTTTAAACGCTTCTTCCGTCTTATCCGCTACCTTAATATTGAACTTCTCTATCAGCTTAGAGTTGCCAACCATCACCTGCCTATCGTGAACTATTCCACTTACACCCATTCCTTCTATGTTCAGGAATTTTTCAACTTTCAAATCTTTAGAGTCAGGATAACTGGTTTTAATGTATCCGGTAACGGCTGTAGAAAGAGGATGTTCAGAAGCATCCTCAACACTCAAAATCATCTCCAATTCCTCATCTGATAATTCTTTAAATGTTACAAAATCAGTAACTTCAGGCCTGCCCACAGTTAACGTTCCAGTTTTATCAAAGACAACCGTATCAATCTTATGTGCAATCTCTAACGATTCTGCGTTCTTTAACAGAATACCTTTTTCCGCACCGGCTCCTGAGCCTACCATAATTGCCGTGGGGGTAGCTAAACCTAGTGCGCAAGGACAGGCAATAATCAAAATTGTAGTACCAATATATATCGCTAACTGAATAGAATTGACGTCGCTTGAAACCAAACCGATCTGTGGAGCCAAAAATGCCCAAAAAAGAAAGGCTAATACCGCAATTGAGATAACCATAGGAACAAAAATACTTGATACCCTATCTGCCAATTTCTGTATTGGAGCTTGAGAGGCCTGAGCTTCTTCAACAATTTTTACAATTTGTGAAAGCATTGTTTCTGAACCAACCTTCTCCGCTTTATACTTCAGCACGCCCGACCTGTTAAGTGTACTCCCTATAACACTATCCCCAACTCTCTTTGTAACCGGAATAGACTCACCGGTAATCATGGACTCATCAAGGGTAGACTCGCCCTCGACTACAATTCCATCCACAGCTATCTTTTCACCTGGCTTTACAACAATTATATCGCCTTCAACAATCTCTGAAATTGGAATCTTGACTATTTCCCCTTCTCTCACTACCATGGCATCTTTAGCCTGCAGCTGGAGGAGTTTCTGTATAGCACTATTCGCTTTGCCCTTAGCCCCTGCTTCAAGTAACCGGCCAAGAAGAATGAAGAATATAATAAATACGGAAGCCTCAAAAAACACCTCCGGTTTATCCTTTAATCCCGAGAAAATGGAAGGGAAAAAGGTAACGAAAGAAGAGAATGACCATGCCGTAAAGGTTCCAACGGCAATAAGCGTATCCATGTTTGCAGTAGGAACTTTCAAAGCTGTTAAAGCACTCTGAAAAATACTCCTTCCTGATACGAACAGAATTGGGGTTGCAAGAAGGAACTGAATCAAATAAAACAGGGATATGGAGTACCCACCTGTAAAGGATATTTCTCCAAACAAATCCATGGGACTTCCTTTAAAGACCAGCATCCATATCATGAAAACTAGAAAAGGCAGGGAACCTAAACCGCTCCAGACCACATTTCTTTTAACCTGATTATATTCCTCCTCTTTAAGCATCGCCGCATGATCATGTCCAGGCATACTCATTTGGGAATTGCTATCCTCCACATTATCATGCTCATTTCCAATAAGTTTGTAGCTACCAACACTCCCTACCGCATTCCTGATCTCATCAACTGAAGTAACCCTCTCGTCATACTCTACATTTAATTTCTCAGAAGCAAAGTTTACCTGAGCAACTTTCACACCCTTCAGCTCACCGACACTACCCTCAATCAAGGATTTACACGAGGCACAATGCATCCCGATAATTGGATAGATCTCCTTTTTCATAATTATTCCTATTAAATTACCTTTATAGTCACAGGAGGAACCATTCCCATACTGCAAGTCAATTTGTACGTTCCTTTGGTCGGAGCACCGAGATCAACCTCATTTTCACCGGGTTCAAGAAATACATAGCTTTTTATCAAACCTCTTGCCGCCATGTAGACACCACATCCCTGCATTCCCTGATTATCCACAACCATCTTGGCAGGAACACCCGCTTTTAAAGTCGTTTCTGTTTGAGGAGTATATGCAAAGCCCTTTGCAGTTAACTTCATTATTTGTACACCATTCTCATCTACAGGGACGGTAGCAATCTCCTTCTTTGCATCGCTCCCCTGAACTATTTTTATATCACTCGCGCTTTTAAATCCAAGTACATTCAGCTGGGAGTTGAAATTATAGAGAGAAAAAAGAACTACTAAAACTCCGGATATACTACTGAAGAGTGCATTAAGCCTGGGCTTTTTTGTAACATTTACACTTGTGAGGCTAATAAGCCCCAACATAGGTAGTGTACCTAATGCAAATGCCAACATCATTAATGACCCTCTCAGAAAACTCCCAGATGTTAATGCTAAGCCCTGTGCTATTAATGTAAATCCGCATGGCAGAAAGAACGTGAGGGCTCCGACAAGAAACGGCATACTTTTACCTTTAAACTTCTCCTCAGAGGAAATTCCTCGTGTTAAGAACTTGGGGAGAGCAATCTTAAATTTGTATGCCCATTTGATACCCAGCATCTGCAGTCCAAGTACCAGCATAATTGCTGAAACAATCATTACAACAACAGCAGTCAAAGCCGGTGCCCTATTTAATGAGATGCCCAATGCTGATCCCAAAGCTCCCAAGAGTCCTCCAAGAATAACAAAAGAGAGAAGCCTGCCTACATTGAACATAGTAAACGGTTTTAGTCTTTGAACTTTTGAATCAGACTCAATGTACAGCTCACTCCACTGCTTGGAAAGTGACAACAAAAGCCCTCCAATTAATGCCGCACAGCTTGAAAGGCCGGCAAATATTCCAAAGATGAAGAACGAGAAATAAGTTGATGAATTGCTAAGGACTATATTTCCGGCAATACCAGTATCTTCAATAGCCTTGAACCCGAAAAGAATAATTAAAACCGCTATAAGAACATTAATCGCCCCTGCGAGTTTCTGTCGGTTTATTTCTAAAAGGCCATCATGAACCTGGAAAATAGGAGTCTCCTTTTCTTTTTTATATTTTCTCTCTGAAAATGTATACCCACTTTCTTTAAAAATGCTTGTCAGGTAATCAGGACTTGGTTTTTCACCGTTATACTGAAAAACCACCTTTCCATCACCCAGGGATGCATCAACATTTTCAACACTCTTCTCCTTTATTAGCTTCTTTTCTATTAGAACCTCACAAGACGCACAGTGCATACCATCAATGTAATATGTACACTCTTTCAAGTTACTATCTTTACCGGCTGACTTTCTTGGCTTTTTGCCTGACATAGAAGTTATCAACTGAGTTTATATATATCCAGAAGCTCTTTAACCGCTTCTTCACTTTTACCCTTCTTTATCTGTTCTACAAGACATGTTCTCATATGGTTTTCAATTATTACACCATCAAGTTTCTTTAAGGCTTTTTGTACAGCAAGGGATTGAAGAACTATATCAACACAATATCCATCCGATTCAATCATGCGTTTAATGGCTTTGATATGTCCTTCTATTATTTGAATTCTATGAGTAACCTTTTCTTTGTGTGTTTTCATACGATATCCATTTCAATTTACACCCTTATCCGATCCCCCCATAGGGGACTAGATATTTATAGCAAGTGGGGGAGGGAAAGTCAAATACACAGAGACCTTCTACATGAAAAATACTTGTCCAGAAAACATTAGGCGGATATTGTACTCTTTAAGACGATTTTCAATCATTTCTTGTACTCTTACTCTCTCATCAGGTAAGAGTGAGAGATTAGGGTTGTGGTAAGGAAGATTGGCCTCTCTTGGAAAGTAACCGTATTTCTTTTCAAAACTACGCAAGCAGCATAAAACTGCACTCCAATCAATTTTCAAAACTGCCTGCTTCTGCTCCAGAAATATAATACGAGGTGGATATTCTAACAATTCTCCCTCATCAAAGGCTTTTTCAATCTCCACTGCCAATACCACGGTAACATCATCTCTATCTGGATAATAGCCTTTTAAAGCGGTTATGGGATCACTCTCAAACTCACTTCTTTCAATACGTGACTTTGGCCTCATATGAGATAGTATAAAAAAAAGTGGTGGATGTGCAGGGAATCGAACCCTGAACCTAACGGTTAAGAGCCGCTTGCTCTACCAATTGAGCTACACATCCTTAAAGGTTCTAAATCTGTAGATGATATCAACATAATGAGATTTTTTCAATATAACTACTTCATTCCTATATTCAACCTTACAACACTCTTAAGATAGATTCCAAACACAGGAATATACAGAAGAAGAAGTATCAGGTTAAACCAATTAACACTCTTTTCAAAAGCATAGAACGCTATAACCAGCCCAATTACAGTAACAAGAACATTAAGGTGCTTAATAAAGTGAAGGACTTTTGCCTTAACCAGACCCTTTTTCATATCATTATCCATCATATTCATAGGATCAAGTGGAATAGAGATATTCATTGGATTACGCTTAGATACAATTACAATGTCACCCTTATATACATGCTTGTATTTCTCATCCTCATCTTTTTTTGCAATTATACTTGGGAACAAATATCCTTTCCTTTTAACAACAATTCGGTATCGTCCAGTATCAAGTCTGGCTTTGAACAATCCATCTGCATCTGTAACATCCGTACGAAGCAGTGAGTTATGGTTATCGTAAATATAAACCGTAGCATACTTAATAGGTTTCTTGGTCTCAACATCGTATACAGTACCACATGGAGCTCCATGAGATCTAAACCCTACTCTCTCCCTGAATGCGTTCAGAAGTGAATGAAGGAAAACCGGGATCAACGCCATATTTCCAATAAGAACCGCTAGTGAAAATAACATTGAAAGAAGCAACAATAGAAGACCTACTAATGTTAGGTATATATTTGCCAGGCCTACAAAATAATTTGAAATAGTACTGTCTATAGCATTCAAGGTTTTATTAATATTCCCAAGAATTACATTCACAACTTCAACAACTATTGGAACATCAGGAATGTTGGACTGGGGCTCGAAATCAATTTTGAAGTTGCAGCTTTGAGTTACCCGATCAGCATTGTCAACAATGGATACACAAAAAGTGTAACTATCCTTATAATTCAAAAACCTTCCCCTCTCCAACTGTTCAAAAGGGATAACCGCAGTATAGCTATTCCCCGTCACCTGCAGTGTCCCGCACGATTTCAGCCCAGCACTGGTTTTACAAAAAAGTTTAATTGACTTCAAGAAATGTTCCTCAACAATATTAAACTTAAACTCTATCTGAAAAGAGCTCTTTATCTTAATCATTTTAGCCCCTTCTACATACACAAAAACGGGTGGGACATTATCTTGTGCACTAAACACAGGGTCTGACCATTCACTAAACTGCCCACCGCTATTCTGTGCCCTAGCCCTGTAAAAGTACATGATATTATGGCTAAGTCCGGAAAAGGTATGCTCTAAAGACGAAGATAAAGGCGATGTTGAAACAATTTTACTAAATGCATTATCAGTCGCCACTTGAAATTGATACAGATAATGGCCGTCTAATCCGTTAATTTCTGAGCAGGATACAGTATTTGCAGTGCCTGCTGTATAGTACGGCTCCTCACTAACAACAGGTGAAGGAATTGGAAAAACATATAATGCCTCTGTGTCCTGGATAAGAATCTCAGTACTGAAGGTAACATCCTTTGCTTTCACTGTAAAAACACCAGGGATTAAAGATGTCACCTCCCCGTCCGCTATTCCATCTGAGTCAGTGAGTGGGGGCTGGACAAACTGAAGCTGTCCAGGAATATCTGTATAAAGGACAACATTTCGGTTTACAAGAGGAGTACCATTTCTATCAGTTATTCGTACCCTCACATCTCGACTGAGTCCGACTTCAGTATTAGGAGCATTTATAGCGACTGTAGAATAAGGGTCTATATCAATTGAGGCGGAAACTGTTGCGGTATGCAGACCCTTAACCGATGAAGCATTTACATTTCTTATATAAACCAGGTAGATAGGAATGAGAAACAGGATAACAAGGAGGATGAAGTATACAAAAATAGACTTTTTCACTTTAAACTAGCTCTAACAATAGATTATCTATATAACTATCCATGGCTTTCACAAATTTAGAATTACTATACAGGTTGTGGGCTGTTCCAATAATATCTGAACTAGGCCACTTTTTACTACTATAACAATTTTTACATATCAATACAAAAGAAGACAATTGAAAGAAATCCAGGTCAATAGATTTGCCACAAATACTGCACTGTCTCATATCATGAATCAAACCTTCTTCTATCAAAAGGAGGACTCTAAATCTATTAGTCCGTTCATCATCCAATCCCCCTTTAATCGCACTTACTAAGGCATCAAAAACTTTGGGATATGGCTGCTCTTCCCCTGTTAGCCTAGAGACAAGATGAAGAACACGGCGGGTATTATCTATATCAAGAATAGTGAAATCAGGTATAACAACAGCCTTTGTCTCAAGAAGCAGAGGCATTCCCTGTCCTTTGTAAAAAGATATATCTGCTATCGACAGTGTCTGCATATTCCCTCTATTCTTGCTAGTAAGTTTTCGCATTCCTTTAGCCAGTAAAGAGAATTTGCCAAATTCTTTACCAAAGACTATAAGTATTTTGTCGGCCTCAGAGTAGTTAATGGACTTAAGAATAACGACTCTATCTCTAAAGTTTCGCATCATTACGATTATACAGGAAAGATCTTCTAATCAGTGGATCCCTTGCGAGTGAGAACTACAAACGGTGTCTTCAAAATAATTTTGATATCATCGAGAATATTTTTTCTTCTTGCATAGCCGGCTTCCATTTTATAACGGTCTGGAGTCGATATTGAGTTTCTCCCGGAAACCTGCCATATGCCTGTTATACCTGGTTTTACAGAGTATGCATCATCAATACCTTCCCTGATATCAGGATATAACTCTAGATACCTTTCAACTTCTTCCTTAAACGGAGCTCTCGGCCCAACAATGCTCATTTCCCCACGTATTACATTAAATAGCTGGGGAAGTTCGTCGAGGTCAGTTTTCCTTATGAATCTCCCCACTTTTGTCACTCGAGGATCTCTACTCGAAGGGAGCTTACCCTTCTGCTCAAGCTCCTGCTTAAGTGCCTTTAATTCGGGATGCCTTTTCCAGAATTCGATATGAGAGCCTTTCTCCATTGAACGAAACTTGTACATAAAAAAAGGCTTCTTACCTCTTCCTAATCGGGTACTTGACTCATTGAATACAGGACCATTTGTACCATCCAGTTTAATAGCTAGTGCAATTAGTATCAGGAGTGGTGAGGCTACTAGTAGCGAGGGTACCGCAATGATGATGTCTAGGATTCGCTTAAGCAGTCTGTACATCATTAACTAAACCCTTGAATTTATATCTAAAAAGCTCTGCGGAAAATTGCTCCGCCTGCTTACGGCAGTTATGCGGATCATATTCCTGCGAATCAAACTCACTAATAGTTCGTGCGAGCTCTCTAGCATTCCACTCCTTAAAGAAAACTCCCGTCTTAGGATTGCTTTCACTTATCGTTTCAACAGTGCCGCCACCCTTATAGGCAATAACTGGTGCACCGGCAGCATTAGCCTCAACAGGTACAATACCAAAGTCTTCATCGCGGGCAGGAAATATCAAAGCTTTACATTTTCTCATTAGTTCATACTTCTGTTCATCAGTGGGGAAACCAAGCAACTTTATAATCCCCTTTGCATTCAATTCATTTACTAAAGCCTTCATATCTTCCATTTGGGAACCAACTCCGGCAATTTTTAGAGGAATGTGTGCCTGTGCACAGGCCGCAATCGCCAAGTGCACGCCCTTATACCTTTCAATTCTCCCCATATACAAAAACCAATTCTCACGCGTATCCTTATCCTTGTTAAATGGTATTTCGGAAACCTCTACCGGTGGATATAGGATATCAGAATCAAGATCATAAAACTTTTTGATCCTATCCTTAACTTCGTTGGAAATTGCGATTACTCTATCAGCCCTTCGAGCAGCTTTCCTATCCCAGTACTGCCAGATTCTTTCTAGAAATGTCCCCATGAAGTATGCGTAGAAACGATACGACAAATTAGTAATATTCTTTGTTGCCCTCCCCTCCTTCATCCAAAAGAACTTTGGAGGTGTTAAGCAATAAAGAATATGCTTGGTTTTTCGATTCCAAGGCCTCACATATTTAGCAAAAGCCGAAGAGATTGATATCACCACGTCATATGAGAAAAAAGAGAAAGCCCTGTATGCCAACGGATACAAAAGGTACAACTCTCTTCTAAAATACTTCTCAAAAGGAATATATTGTATAAAGGAATTTTTGATTCTAATTTTCGGGAAAAACTCCTTAAGCAGCTTTCTATCCGATATTGATGTAAAAACGGTTGCATCAGGATATAACTTCAGAAGCTGGTGTAAGACCTTTTCCCCACCCCCATACGTAATCAAAGAATCAATTACAATTGCAACCTTAATTGCTCCTTTCTTTTTCATATATGTCCTTAATGTATTTAGTAATCTTTGATATAAACTGATATTCTGTAAACTTTTGTGCTCTCATTATACACCATTCAGGCTTAATGCTCTTCCATTTCCCTTCATTTACCAGCCGTAAAAGTTCGCTCTCACTCTCAAAGTAATAACCTGATTTAGCATTCTCAACTGTTTCCGTCACCCCGCCTGTATTATAGGCAAAAACAGGGGTTCCGCTCGCCATTGCCTCTACTGGTATAAGCCCGAAATCTTCTATTCCGCAAAAGAGCAATACTTCTGCCATGTTATACAAACACCGGACTTCATTATCATTAAGATTAGGAAGAAATATAATGTTGTCATGTCCTTTAGCCAGCTTTTGTAGAAATCTGAGGTCTGGCCCATTGCCGGCAATTACCAGCGGCTTGAGACTATTAATAGCGGCCCTAATCGCCCAATCGACCCTTTTGTAATCATATAATCTGGAAACGACAAGAAGGAAATCCTCAGGCAATTTATATGAATTCCGAACTTTTTCCTTTTCCCCCTCTGTTACTTTCTCGAACCAGAAATCTTTGATACCGGGATATATAACTACAGAATCACGACGATATCGTTTATACACTTTCCTTTTAATAAACTTTGAGATGGAGACTATGTAGTCAATCCTCTTTGCCGCTATTACGTCCCATACTCGAATATAACTTGATATTATCTTTGAACCCAGTAAATAGATTTTCTTAAACATTGATCCCCTTATATTTATATCCCCATCCCACTGGTGCCTCGGAGGAGTACATATAATTCCGATGTGCGGCTGATCAGGCATTGTTATAACACCCTTTGATGCTCCGGCAGAAACGGAGACAACAAGGTCATACCCTCTTAGGTCAAACTGCTCAAAAAGAAAAGGTAGAAATACCGTAACCCTTCTGCCAAGGCTCTTTCGAAGGAACCAATTGAAGAACTTAGGAGTATATACTTTATTTCCAAACTTTGAATAATTCTTCTTTTCAAAAGATGCTGTATAGATCTCCGCATCAGGAAATATTTTCAGAAGTGATTCTATAATCCTATCCGAACCGCCAATGGCAGTCATATACTCCGTAACAATAGCAACTTTGAGATCTTTCATCTAAAGAAGTTTAACAGGAGAATCATAAATGTACAAATAGTGAGGAAAGTTATAGGATAGAGATCTAGAGTTCTGGAAGGCCGTCTGGACCTAAGTCTTCCAGATCCTTACTCACATCTTCCTCTTCTTCATCTAGTGCGCTAAGGGCCTTCTGGAAGTCCACATCAGGTTCTACTCCTGCTGTCTGACCGTCATCAGGAAAGATATCAGTTAAATCATCCACATCAACTTTTTCCTCTTCAAAAGGATCATCCGCAATACCTTTTATTGGAATATCAAGCTCTTCCAGATCATCGCTATCTATACCGCCATCATTGACGGCATGAGCTTTTTTAGGTGTTACCGAATCAGCATCCCATTCTCCTTCTTTCTTCAGCTGTGATAGATATTTGTCCGCATCCTCACCGAATTTCTCAAATACCTGTATCACCTTCATTGGGGAGTTGCACTCCTTACAAAGTTTGAGCTCTTCTACCTCTTCACCACAATTGGTACAGGCATATACAACCACATGAATACTTTTTACTGGAGCAACAACCTTTTTATCAGTTGTCTTTGTATTTGAGGCAGTCATTTGAAACACAAAGAACTTATTTATTAGTACTATTCAGGATATTATGGACACTATACGGATGTCAATTGACCTATAGATAATTATTTATGACAAACCCCGTTATAAAGCTATTTCTTGGAAATTGACGGCAAGATTATTCCTTTTATTTTTGCCTCCTGAGCAAGCTTAACGGGAAAACCTTCTCTGCATCTACAATTTTTCTGATGTTCAATATGCCACAAGAGACGTTGTTCAAATGTAGCATTACTCGGCATCTTATTTGCTTTGTGCCACACAGCATTTATCTTATTCACACTATTATCTTAACAATTTATCTATATCAGGAGTCTCTATACCATGGGCATTCTTCTTCCTCTCCTCTTCAACAAGCTGGTTAAACTCTGAATCTACATTACTTAGGATTAAGATCTTTCCTTTATCAAGGAACTCGGGATCAACATACCGAAACTTCTTTCTACTCTTATCTCCGGTTACAGGAAGGCTGTTCATAGCATCCCTTCCAGATGAAAGGATACTATGAATGGTCTGTATCTTCTGATTCCCAGAATTTAGCAATTTTTCCAGAATCCAGTTTTCTGGTTGCCAAAGATCCTCTTCACAAATTATTTCTTCTTTAATACCCTCCCTAAGCATTCCCGCCATTAATGTATATTTACCAAGGTTCCAGAATGTCCCCCAGTTTGTTGCATATTCATTCAGAAAAAGGATCGCAAATTCCTTTGCACTATCCTTCCCATTAAAAACAATTCTTCCATCTTTCAAAATAAGGCTTTTGGCAAATCTCTTAGACTCCTTTAATGGAAATTGCCTTAAGGAGTAGTCTATTCGATCAGCACAAAGATACGGTATTGGACGATCAAGAAGGTTATAGAGATCCATTTGAGCCAGTTTAGTCGGGTTATAACCATATCTCTTAAGAATCACAGAGGAATCAAACTCTGACATAACTTTTTCATGTCTAAGATCCTGAAGAAGTTCATCACCAACGTCATTTGTATAGATATGATCTATTACATGGGAAAAGGCCATGTGTGATATGTCGTGAAGAAGGCCTGCAATCTGTTCTTCCAAAGAAGCTCCAAGATTTCGGAGAAGCACAAAAACCCCTTTGCTATGCTCTAACCTTGAGAATCCGATCCCTTCATAATACCTCTTGGGAACTCCAAGCTGCGAGACGTATTCCAATCTTTTGAATGCTTTGGTTTCAAGAAGTTCTAAAATAACGGGTTCGAGATTTTCGACGTTTTTATAGATTGTATCTTGCATAGAAACTATTTCTTTCCTCTCATCAATTTCTGATGTTCAGGAGTACTTAGTAATCCGCACTTTTTATATTTCTTTCCGCTTCCACAAGGACAAGGATCGTTCCTACCAATATTTACACTTTTCCGTACTGTCGTTTGCACTATACCTTCTTTGGAATGATTCTCACCTGCCTCAAGTGGAGTTGGGACATCTTCTTTCACTTCTTCGCCTTCAACTTTCTGTTCAGTCACCACCCTAACTTTAAAGTATCTATTAACAAGACCGTCGTCTATGCTCTGCATAAGGCTGTCAAACATAGCAAAGCCTTCGTTTTTGTACTCAACCAACGGATCTCTCTGTGCAAGATTTCTAAGGTTTATTCCTTCTCTAAGATCCTGCATCGTATCAAGATGCTCCATCCAGAGATTATCTATCGTCTGAAGAGTTAGAAGCTTTGTTATATCAACAATAGGTTTATGTCCGAGAGCATTTATATGAAATATAAACCCTGAGACAACAATCTTAAGCAGCATATCCAACTTCTCAGAAACTACTTTTGACTCATCATACCTATTGAAAAACTCTTTAGAATCTTTAAACCCAGAAAGCTTTACTGCAATCTCAAAAAGCTCATCAGTCAGCATAGATTTAAGAAGCGACACACCCTTTCTCTCTTCCTCTTTATCTATTTCCATATCGTCCTGAAGCTGGTTGAAGATAATCGTTTTTGTATGTTCCAAAGCCTTTTTAAGAATCCAGAAAATAATCGGGTGATCTAGTTTAAGAAGACTAGGAGTATACTTAAGCTTCCACGAATCTCTGCTACTTAACATAAAAGAATCAAGCTCAGACATAAGCTTGACTAGATCTATGTTAGCAAGATCCTTATTCTTAATCTCCACCATTTTGTTATCAACCTGAATACTCTCAGCAGACTGAAGTATCTGTCTCCTGATATCGTATATAATATCCCTCTGTTTGTTTAAAACGTCATCATAATCGACCAGGTTCTTTCGGATGTCATAGTTATATGCTTCTACCTTCTTCTGAGCTGATTCAATACTCCTCCCTAAAAGCCCTATTGATACAGGCATATCATCAGCCATACCAATACTGCTCATAATCACATTCATTTTGTCTCCTCCGAAAAGCCTCATGAGCTCGTCTTCAAAAGAGACATAAAATCTTGACTTACCGGGATCACCCTGTCTTCCGGACCTACCCCTTAACTGGTTATCAATTCTTCTGGATTCATGCCTTTCGGAACCGATTATATACAAACCACCGACATCTTTTACACCTTCACCAAGAGAGATGTCAGTACCTCTACCTGCCATGTTAGTAGCAATTGTGACCTGTCCTTTAAGACCTGCCTCAGCAACGACGCTAGCCTCTCTCTCATGCTGTTTCGCATTAAGAACGCTATGCTTTACGCCCTCTTTTGAGAGCATGTCCGAAAGTATCTCCGATCTCTCAACAGAAGTGGTACCAACAAGCACCGGCTGTCCCTTTTTGTTATGTTCTTTAATATCTTCAACTATTGCTTTAAACTTCCCTTCCTGAGTTCTAAAGACTACATCTGCAAGATCCTCTCTCACAACAGGACGATTGGTAGGGATAACCATAACATCAAGTTTATAGATCTTGGCAAACTCCTCAGCCTCCGTTAAAGCCGTACCTGTCATTCCCGCCAGGAAGCTGTAAAGACGGAAGTAGTTCTGAAGGGTGATTGTCGCAAGAGTTCTTGACTCCCTTTTAACTTCTACACCCTCTTTGGCTTCTATTGCCTGATGCAAGCCCTCGCTATATCTTCTCCCCGGCAATACACGACCTGTAAACTCATCAACAATTAAGACTTCACCGTCTCGAACTATATACTCTTCATCAAGTCTGTATAGCTCTTTAGCTTTAAGTGCATTATCAAGGTGATAGGCAAGTTGGGCATCTTCATAAACATTTTTAACTCCCAAAGCTTTTTCAATCTTATCTAGACCTTCATCCGTAAGGGATACTGCATGAGATTTCTCATCAACAGTATAGTCCTTCTCTTTTGTCACAACATTAACGACTTTTGCAAACTGCATGTACATATCATTTGAAGCCTGGGCGTTCGTAGAGATGATAAGAGGAGTACGGGCCTCATCAATCAAAATAGAGTCCGCCTCATCAACAATAGAGAAATACAACGGCCCTTGGACGATCTCATCAAGCGTCTGAGCCATATTATCTCTCAAGTAATCGAAACCGAACTCGTTATTTGTTCCGTATACAACATCACATGCATAAGCTTCTTTCTTGGAGCACTCAATCAGATTTACACCAGACATATGACTGTATTTTAGAGATCCGGATGCCTTTGATTTATCATTTCTCTCTTTAATAAGCTTCTTGGCTTCACTCCCCTTGAGTTTTATAGCTTCCTCATCTGAAATAAAGCGATACTGATCACCGTTATTGATAACACCAACTGTTATTCCCAGAGAATTAAGAATATGACCAGTCCATTCTGCATCTCTTCGAGCAAGATAATCGTTTACAGTTACTAAATGTGCCCCTCTGCTGGTTAGTCCATAAAGGTATAAAGGCATATTTGCAGCAAGTGTTTTTCCTTCTCCCGTAAACAGTTCAACTACTTTGTTCTCAAAAAGAAAATATCCTGCCATCATCTGTACATCAAAGTGCCTATGGTTCGAAACCCTCTTTGATGCTTCCCTGACGACTGCAAATGCTTCTGGAATGATCTCAGTCAGCACAGACTTTTCCTCGTCAAGTCTTTTACGTAGCTGCGAATCGGAAAGTTTTACAAACTCTTGCCTGTTTTTCTCTCTGTCATACTTTAGAATCTTTCGGAATTCATCTGTTTTTTCTCTCAATTTCTCATCAGACAGTTTCGAGATCCCTTTTTCAAAAGAATTAATCTTCTCAATTAGCGGTTTGGCTTTATTTATCTGTTTTTCATTGGAATCGAATATCCCAGAAAATAGTTTAAGCATTACAAAGTTTCATTCTAGAATTAATTAGCATCATGGATTATACCACTTTAGTCCGCAACAATCGTGAACTCTTTGGTGAGAGTATTAGAGCCTTCCAGCACCAGAGTGACGGCATACTTACCAAGCAGCCAGCCTCTTTTCAGATCCTTTTCCAATTTCAGCTGAAGGGTCTGATTATCATAGATCGTAGCCTCACTTTCACCTATTATGCTCTTTGTGCCATCCTGTATATATTCCCATCGGGTTTTAAGAAGTGAATTAGTAATATCTTTAGAAATAACGGTTGCATATATATCCCCATTATCCTGCGAAACATTCTTAGTATCCTTTTCGCAGGGAGCATTATATGAAACGAATTCACAGACTCGCAAATCCTCAATTCGCGGACCTGATTTCTCACCGTCTTTAAGCCTCTTTAACCATAATCCGCCAGCAACGACGGCAGCCAAAAAGAATATTAATACCGCAAAAGTTAGAAACTTTCCCATGCTCTACTCACATCAAATTACTTCTTCATTATACACATAAAGCAGTTCATATGTATTTCATTTTTATTTGAGAGAATATAGTATCTAACTTTTAAAAACACCTTATGCAAAGTATTTTGATTCCGATTTTCTCTTTAGTCCTAGCCATAATAATGGTCCAGCCAGTATTTGCTGATCAAGAGAAGATCCGCCTAGAGATAAAAGAGGATACTTACACCGAAAGTATTTTCTTTGATGAAACTCATGGATCTCTTTCACAGCTTCTGCTGGGATATGGAAACAGTCCCAGAGAGGGAATCACTCGGCTCTTTATTAAGTATAACCCAAAAGAAGCTGAAAACATTTATCTTGAGGATATCGAAAAAGTTACACTCAACCTATACCAAACCAGAGTTAACAACCCATATAACTATGATATTAACATCGGGACACCGGTAGAAGAATGGAGAGAGGTAGATTTGATATTCATGCCAGTTAACCCCTTCAGCTGGCAGAATGAATCTGTAGCTAGCCTTCCGGCCCAGACAGGATGGGTATCAATAGACATAACCGACATTTTTACAAAGCAGTTTCTGGATCCTGCCACAAACCGTGGTATCGCCATAACAATGGTCGATGAAATGCAAATGGGAGGTGTTTTCTGGTCTAAAGATTGTATTAACCCTCCTGCCATTTGTAATTCGCAAAATATCCCATATGTTGAAGTCACCGTCATGAAGGAAGATCAATTTAAGCCAGATATAAAGATTATATATACTTCAGTGAATCAGGAGGGTCAGTTTAATATGAAATGGGAAAGCAACTTAAAGGATGATGAGAAATATAAGATTGTTATTGAGAAGGACGGCAGTATTTACAAAACGTTCGATAACCTGTCCCTGAAAGAATTTAATCATCAATTTGCCGAATCCGGGATATATAATATAAAAGTGGTTATTAAGAAATATAGTTATGAATCAGCCAAAACTACCATTGAGATCAAACTTCCATTAATTCAAGACCCGGTTGAAATAGAACCCGATTTGTCCCTTGTTAAAGAAATAAACAATGCGTTTAAAGAATCTGTCACAGAAATTATCAATCAGCTTCCAGAACCTAAAGTTGATGTGATAAAAGAAGTATCAGACCCAGATATTGAAAAAAGTTCATCCAAACAGGTGCTTGGAGTTAATACAGCCAAAGAAGTTACTAATAAATGCACTTATATCTGGAATAGTACGACTGGGAAAGTAAGACGAAAAGGTTGCAGTATTCTTCCTCCCAAAGTTCTTAAAGCCGACACCATTGGTTCTAACTCCTCATACACTGTGATCAATACTTTGATTGAAGTACCACATAAACTTCTCCTGACTATTGAAAGAAGAGAATGCTTAGGAGCAGGTACAAAAAGTAACAAGCCCTTGATATGCCTCGAAATAATCAGAGAAAAAAAACAGAGGACAGTTGATATTGAATACCTTGATATATTAATTGAAATTGACGGCAGATTAATATCAGCCCGAAAGAGTGACCAAGGGAGCAGTTACTCTGCAACAGTACTTTTAAGCAATAAGCCGATTACCTATAAATTAAGATCTGCTTATAGAATTTCCTTCAGTCAAAAAATCGATTCCAGAACATGGCTGGATATTTTTGAGCAATCACCTTTATCCGTCGCAGCATCTTTCTCAATTAACAAAGCTCTCTCATTGTACACTTTCCCTTTAGACAAGATATTTAATGTAACCCAGTGGCATGGGGATACAGAATACCAAACTCCACACACTGGAATCGATTTTGAAGCCACAAAGCAAAATGTAAAAGCTTTGGCAAAAGGCACTATTGAGTTTATAGGATGGGACAAAGGACCTAATCGCTGTCTCTCAGGAGGTAATTATATAAAGCTTAAACACTCCGATGGTAAATATTCAACCTACTTGCATCTTGAGAAGTTCGCGAAAGGGCTCAAGAAAGGTAGTATCATAGAGAAAGGACAGATCCTTGCCATTTCCGGGAATAGTGGATTATTTAACTGTGAACATCTTTCCAGTCATTTGCACGTAGAATTAAGGAAGGGATCTTTGCAGAAAACCCATATAGATCCCGTACCCTACATAAATATCGATTGGACAAAAGTGAAAACGGCTCGTGCAAGCCTTTATCCCGGAAGGCTGTCAGGTGACAATCCGCATCCGACATACTAATTAAATTATTAAACCCCTAATATGGTCTTTTTCACTTACATATACAATCTGCTCTTAGTTTATGCTGCCCTTACCTACTTTTACAAATACCCTATACGGCAGGAAGTTGAAACAATCCATAACAAACCTCCCGTTTTCTATACAATACCGCTTTCAGAGGACGTTCTAGCCATAAGATGGCATGATAGCCGCACGGCTTTATTTGCAACCGAATCAAATGTTTACAACCTTAATTCCACATCTCGTAGATATATTAAAATTTACACATTTGAGAATATGCAACACACGACCGTATTCAGTAGTACTGAACCCGGCATATTATGTACATGGGAAAACCATCAAAAAAGGGATCCTGATGATTTTGGAACCACGGTAGTGGTTATAGATTTAAATAAAAAGAAAGAAAATGAATATAAAATTGTTCAAACACTTAAAATCCTAACTTGCAGCAACTATCAGCTCGTACTTAGTGAAGCCTTTTCGTTTCTTGCACACCAGAATTATATATATACCCTCAATCCGCCTAAACTTACCCCTACAAAAGACTCAGAACAAAACAGCCCGTTCACGATATCCGGCAAGGAGCAGGTTGTCATAAAAGATGGAAGAGGAATCCTCTTTGAGATCAAAAAGTCCAACAATATAAGACAGTTTGAGGTAAGCGATGATAAGAAAAGTGTCTTGTTGATTGATGAAGACGGGCACTTATGGGTATATAGGACCTAATTTATTATCCCGATTATCCAAATTCCCATAATTAGGGAGATTAAGACCTTCAATATTATCCCTCCCAACAGACCTAAAACAGTACCTAAACCAGCTTTAAAGGCAACATTTGAATCCTTCTTTGCAATTAAATATTCAAACAAAAAGGCTCCAAAAAACGGTCCCAGAATACCACCGACTAGGTTTCCGATTAGGATTCCGACTAACAAGCCCACAACGGCTCCAATCATACCCCATTTTCCTCCTCCAAACTTTTTTGCCCCGAATATAACAAACAGGTTATCCGCTATTGAAGCAAATAGGGCTAGGATGAAAAATATAGTTAAGATCCCCCACCCGATATCTGAAGCACTACTTATTCTAGTAATAAGAGCCGCAAGGAACATTATCCATGGACCCGGAAGATTGATAAACGAAAGAAGAAACCCTATAAGAAGTATTGTATAAATGATTAGTTCCATAAATTCATCAGAGTTATTTTAAAGCATTCACAAGAACATTATATGTTTCTCTGGCTGTCTTTTCCCATTTATACTCAGAAGCGACTTCCTTCCCTCTCTTGGCGATTACCTTAACTGTTTTACGATCGTTTACAACATGTAAAATAGCATTAGCAACTTCACGCGGGTTGGTTCCATCAACAAAAATAGCTCCGTCTTTCATGACCTCAGGATAACACGAGCCGTAATGGACAATTGTCGGTGTTCCCGCTTTCATACCTTCCAGTGCCCCAAATCCAAAGCCCTCGTATAATGACAGATGAATCGAAGCAAGACTATTATGAAGCAACGAATATCTTTCAATATCTTCATACCGCCCAGTAAAAATAACTTTTCCCCTTACGCCTTTTTCCAAAATCCTTTCATGTAATTTTCTAATACTAATATCTTTAGGATTCGTAAAGTTCTTTCCAGCAATTACCAAATATGGCACCTCTTTCCCCGATTCCCTGCACATACTAACGTAGGCAGCGTATCCATCTATTAGCCCCTCAGTATTCTTATTCCTCGTATACCCTCCTCCAAGGTAAATCAAGTATCCTCTCTCTTTCCAATCTTTCGGCAAAAAATGATCAATATTGCTTTCTACATTCTGCATATCTAAACCCAAATGAATAGGAAATATCTTCTGCATATTATAACCCGGAAGATATCTGTGATACTCACCAACAGTAAATTGTGCATCAGTAATTATTGCCCTTGCCCTAAGCGTCTTAAACATCTCTACCCAATATGTGAAAGCCCTTGCAAGATTATGGAAAATGCTAATCTGAGAATATATATTAAACTTAGGAAAGGCAAAATCATGTATAGCGACTACAAACGGAATTCTTAATGGCAACCCTCCCCAGAAAAAAGGCGAGAAAAATATATCCCCTTTCTCGTAGACTTGCTTTAAAGAACTAACCGTTAGATAACCAGGAAAGAGCTGTCTGACATACCACAAGATATGAAAGAGGTTCTTATCAATATACTTGCCAATCCTTTTAATCTCGACGTTCTTTAGAGGAACCATAAACATCTCATCAATAGTTGAAGGAAGATCATCGTACATCAAGAGAATAAACTTCGTATCTGAATGCTCCTTTACAAGGTGTGTAATAATGTTCCGGGCGTAAAAGCCGATACCATTTGACTTCCACTCATTTTGTGTAGTAGTTGCATCTATTATGATACGCATGCAACTGATTATACACTATTTAAAAGTTGAATATCATGTTCAACCATTTTTCTTGACAGCTCTTCAACAGTCGTCTTCGGATGCCAATTTAATATTTCATGTGCCTTTTTGGAATCTCCGCACAACATATCTACTTCGGCTGGCCTGAAGAACTCAGGGTCAACTTCAACAAGCAAAATACCGGTCTCAGAATCATACCCTTTTTCAGTTGCATCTTCACCTTCCCATCTCAGCTTTTTCCCAATGACTGAAAATGCTAACTCAGTAAATTGACGAATAGTTGTCGAGACGCCGGTTGAGAGCACAAATGTATCAGGTTTATCACTTTGCATCATTAAATACATCCCTTCTACATAGTCCTTGGCATACCCCCAGTCACGCTTAATATTCAAATTACCAATCTTGAGGACCTCTTTATCCCCCAGCGAATTCTTTGCTACAAACTGTGTAATTTTTCGGGTAACAAACTCTTTTCCTCTAAGCTCCGACTCATGATTAAAAAGGATCCCGCATGTAGCAAAGATATCATAACTTTCTCTATAGTTGATCATCATCCAATGAGAATATAATTTCGAAATGGCATAAGGACTTCTTGGATAGAATGGCGTGCGTTCGTTCTGAGGACTCTCAACCACTTTACCAAACAGCTCCGATGTGGAAGCCTGATATATCTTAGTTTTAGGTAAAAAGGTTTTAATAATATCAAGAATATATGCCACACCAAGACTATTGGTCAAAGTCGTTGAAATAGGCTGCTTGAAGCTTGCCCCTACAAAACTCTGGGCGGCCAAATTGTAGACCTCATCAGGTTTTACAGAGATTAAAGTGTCGTGAATGTTACTGTAGTCAAGCAGATCCATATCAATAATTTTAACCTTCCCCACAGCACCGACATATTCAAGTCCATAAAAGTTCCTCACGCTGTTTCGTCTGGCTGTTCCATAAACTTCATAGCCTTTATCAAGAAGCCGTTTGGCCAGCCATGGTCCGTCCTGACCTGTGATACCTGTAATGAGAGCTTTCTTCATGCGTTTAACCCCCTAAAATTATTTTGAGAGTAACTCTTTGTAGATACTTAACGTTTTATTCACAGAGTTATCCCAAGTATACTCTTTGGATCTAGATTGTATTTTTGAAGAGTCCCATTTCTTGAAAAGAGCTTTCTCAATATTCTCCCCTAGACTTTTCATATCCCCGGGTTTAGAAACATACCCTATCTCCGAAGAATCAATAACCTCAGATACTATACCCACATCAGTAGCCACAACTGGAACCCCGCAAGCGAGTGCCTCAAGCAACACTACAGAAGCACTCTCCCTCAAACTTGGGATAATAAAAAGATCTGCCGCTGAAATCCATTGTGCAATCATTGCATGTGGAATAGGACCGGTTAAAATAATCTTCTGCTCTAGTCCAAAAGATTTAACGAGCTTTTTAAGATAGTTCTCCATGCTTCCTCCCCCAACTATGTAACACTTAATCTCGGAGTTACTACTCAGCATCCCATGAATACTCCTAATGAGAAAATCCTGTCCCTTGATTTTTTCAAGGTTTCCAACACAAAGACATATCTTGCCTGATGTCTTAATACCTAAATCCTTCCTGGCTTTTTGCTTATCCATTTTCTTAAACAATCTTTCGTAATAGCCATTATGTATAATCTGAATCTTATTATCATCAATACCAAGTCTTTTCAGATATCCTTTGTTATAGTTACTCACGGTAATAACTTTATCGGCTTTATCCAGAATAGATTTAATACTCCTATTCCAGAAATCACTCCTAAATGGGAGGTCATAAACATCGTAACCGTGTCCTGTAATAACAAGAGGAACATGATACTTTTCTTTCAGTCTCATCCCTACATACCCTGACGACCAAGCAAAATGGGCATGAATAACGTCAAAACGGATATTATGTTTACGAATCTGGTTTTGGACAGCTTTATAGTGTAAGAGTCCTAAAAATCTATTAAATAGCCCAAATGGTAAGTATAAGACAGGAGTCTTTATCACTTCAACATTTTCAGGCAAACCGTTTAGATCTAAAACAAAAGATTCATCAAATCTTTTGAGGATACTAATAGGCAGGTACTTAACAAAACGGGATAGAGGCTTATATCGCACCAAAACATAAACTTTCTTGAAACTTTTTGAGGCCTCCTCAATAGGGTCTTTCTGAAAGCTGTTAAAATTATGAACGATATAAAGTATGCTTTTATCTTTTAACACTTACTTCTGTGTTAATATTTTAACAATCTTCGCACCAGCTGTACCATCACCGTAAATGTTATCGATCCTCTCATACTCACCCCCTATCTTAATCTTTTCTAGCAGAGTATCAGGTTCGCAGAGAATATTCATTTTATGAGTAACCAATTCGTGCCAAGCAGGATCAGGCATTAATAAATACCCAGGCTTACCTGAGAAATAGGATTCTCTTTGCAAACCTCCACTATCAGTAATAACACCTTTACAGTGTTCCATCAGCCCCATCAAGCTGAGATAATCCACCGGATCAACAACATCCATATCTTTTATAAGATCAGCAAATCCAAACTCCTCAACTCTTTTTCTGCTCCTAGGATGAATTGGGAAAACTATACGTGACTCTTTTGCAAGTTGTTGAAGAGCTTTAAGAATTGCTCCAAACCTCTCTTTATCATCAACATTATAATCTCTATGAAGTGTAACCAAGTAATAGTTGCTATCCTCCAGCTTTAGGCTCTGGTATAGCGAATAGTCAAAATGCTCTTTGGATTTTAAGTAAAGGTCATATGTAACATCCCCGGTATTATATACTCCCTCTGTAATACCTTCTCTTTTCAAATTTCCTACCGATAATTCAGACGGACAGAATAGGAAGTTAGAGACCCTGTCTGTTAGAACACGATTTATCTCTTCCGGCATATCTTTCGGAAGCATTCTAATTCCCGCTTCTACATGTGCCAAAGGAATCTTTAACTTCGCAGCCACAATTGCACCCGCAAGCGTGGTGTTTGTATCTCCGTATACAATAACTACATCCGGCTTAACTTCCATCATTAGCTTTTCAAACTCAATCATTATTTTTGCCGTCATTTCGCCATGAGGACCCGAGCCCACACTCAGATTATAATCAGGAGCTTTGATATGTAGTTTTTCAAAAAACACCTCAGCCATATTGTAGTCATAGTGCTGACCGGAATTAACAATTATTTCCTCTACTCCACTCTTCTCGAACTCTTTATTAAGTACCGCCTCTTTGACAAACTGCGGTCTTGCACCGATAAGGGATGCTACTTTCATGTTAGTGTGTTGTATAAATTTAATAATTCTTTTTCCTGATTCTCCCATGTGTATCTTCTTGAAGTAGATTCCAGATTTTTCGTGAATCTTGCTCTGCTCTCGGAGTTAATACATGATAGAAGTTTAATCATCTCCTCCATATTTGTAGAGTCAATTACATATCCCACCTTTTCTCTTTCAACAAATTGAGACACCTCCTTCAGGTTTGAAACTATTACTGGCAGTCCGCACATGACATAATCAAAGAGTTTGTTCGGGAGTGCATAATTGTAGCTCTTGCAGATGTTTTCAATCAGTAAAATGCCCCAATCTGCGGAAGCGACATAACTCATATAGACATCTAAAGGTGCTTTATCATGCCAGTATATGTTTTTTATTCCTTTTATACTCTCTTTAAGGGCTTCAATTCCTTCACCGTAAGTGAGGAGGACAAGCACTAACTCATCGTTTATTTTAGAAAGTCGCTTGAATAACTCAACGAGATTCTCAACACCTCTTCCTTCCTTATAAAGACCTTGATATAAAAAGATTACTTTATCCTTAGGGATACCAAGTTCTTTTCTGAAAAGATCGGTACTTGCATAACTCTTGAAGTAAGGACAATTCATCACCAGATGGAGTTTCTTCAGTCCGTACATCTCCATATAGTCTTTGCCGATTGATTCGCTGACAACAATTACTCTATCGGCTGAATATATCATCTTTCTCTCAAAAAGCTGAGCGGCCTTCTTGAGAAGAAACTTTCCATTGTAAATAGGGGCTTCTGTTTCATGTTCATGACAGTCATAAATGATTTTGGCCTTTTTATTAAAGACTTTTTTGATTACATAAGCAGGAGGAAGTGCATATAGATCATTAGCGTGAAAGATTCCTTCTTTTCTATAATTAATAATCGTGTGAAGCCAGAATAGGATAAGATTAAACGGTAGGAATTTAAAACTGCCTACATTAAATCTCCTAACTTTAAATCCTTTTATATTTTCTGATTTTGGAAGGCTTTTATCAAAACTGGTGGAGGCTAGCTCCACTTCATACCCATTATCATTTAAACTTTTACACTCTTTAGATACCCTGTTGTCATTAGTAAAATCATTAAAGAGCAATACAATTACTTTTTTCATTGGTACAACATTATAATAAGATTACACTAATAATTAAAGCCTTTTGATAACTCGGCAGGGATTTCCAACTGCTACAGAGTTTGACGGGAGATCCCTGGTGACAATAGAACCCGCTCCAATAACTACATTATCGCCAATAGTGACACCCGCAAGGATTATAGCATCTGCTCCTATCCAAACATTAGATCCGATTATAATAGGCTTACCTTCAGTGTGTTTAGTAAAATCCTTAGGATCATGGTTCGCACTTATTATTTTAGAACCCGGGCCCATAAGGACATTGTCTCCCAATGTAATACCGTTAATTGCTTGAATATACTGACCTATATTTGACCCTGGTGAACATTTTTTACCAATCTTGATATTCTTTATCCCTGTTACATATGACGTGAAGTGAACTGGCCAAGGGACTTTGGAGTTCATGCGGAGAATCTTCTGCCAGAAAAAAAATGATATATAATGCACATCGTCAAAGTGATCATCTTTATATTTGTAAAACCGGCTCAGCAGGTTACCTAGTAGCTGAAGAATCTTTTTTACCATTTTTTGACAATTTGTAAGAAATTAACAAAAACAATGCATATATAAACGAGTAGACTATAGAGTATAAAATAACAGCGAGAAGTGGATCTTTTCGATATAAGCCGATACTTATAGATATAATTATCAGGATTAATAGTAGTGACTGTAAAACGAGATTAAGCTTCTGCTTCTCTGCAATAATAATAACATATGATAAAGGACTTACGGTAAATTTGAAGAAAAACATTAGGGTTAAGGCTTGAATGTATGGACTTGCCATTTCCCACTGCGATCCGAAAACGATAGGTACAAGAAAAGGAGAGAAAATGAAGACCAGCAGAAAGGGAATTATTGAGATCATAAACAGGGTTTTGAAAGTTTTTACAAAAATAGCTTCACAATTACCCTTATTCCTATAATCACTACTCGCTTTCTCCTTGAACACATGTGACAGTGAAGTCGAGAACAAAGTAACAGGGCTGCCTAATATTCTTTGTGACAGGGAGAAATATCCAACGACTGACTGACCGAATGTATTTAATAATATCTGCGGGGCCTGATTCGCAAGAAGATTCACAAGCGTAGCAGGTAAGTTAAACAAAGGGAATTTTTTGAACCTTACTAACTGATTCCTAGCATCACCTACCAGCTCTATAAAAGCATTTTTTATTACAAAGGTCCTTTTATTCTGGTACAGGAGAAAGCCCATTGATACCAATGTTCCGACCATATATCCCATGCTTAAACCAAATTCTTTTAAGCTCGTCTGAGATAGTATCGCTTGAAACAAAATACTAAAAGCTACATTGAGAATATTTATAGCAGAAATAGATTTGAAATCCTTTTTCCTAAGAGAAAGATATATCCCTATCTGGTACAAAGCGTTTATGAATACTGAGATCCCCAAAAAGGAAATAATATCTGAGTTGTTAAAGAGATTATATTTCTGTAAAACAGGCCGTGACAATAATAATACGGCAGTAAGAAGAATTGACATAACGGCCGCAATAAATATTGCCCCAAGAGATAAGACTTTTACATTCTTTTCCTTTTTAGGTAGGAGAATCCCCTGTTCGTACTGTCCAGTTGCCAAAAGTGAGAGTATAGATAAAAAGGTTAGGAATATAGCATACTGTCCAAAATGTGAGGGCGTATATAGACGAGTTAAAACAGGATAGAAAAGCAAGTAAACAACCTGAGATACAACGGTACCTGAAAACATTGTTGCAACATTACGCCTAAATGAACCTTCTTTTAATAACCATTGTATTTTTTCTTTAATCTTCATCATTGTTCTAAAAGCACTTGAATAGCTTTAAACTCTCGCTCCTGCTGCTCACTAAGTTCACGCACAAGCCTGTTAACATTCAAACCCTCCTTTACAGATTTGTAAAAAGCTTTATCAGAATACATTCTTTCGATTGCTAAAGCCATATTTCTGTCAAAGTCCCTGTCCAAGTTAATCAATATGCAGTCTTTACCATTTCCGACAAGCCCATCCAAACTGCCATCATTTATAGAAATCAAAGGAGTTTTATAGTAGATGGCCTCCAGTACCGGATTACCCAAATTGCTAAAATCATTAGTCATAATTACCACATTCGATTTCTGAATAATATAGTTGGACTCAAAAGGATCAATTTTATCAAGAAAAATAACCTTATCCTGAAGGTTATTCAACTTCACAAATTCGACCAGATCATCTCTATTTGCCGCATGGTATGTAGTAATCAGGACTATATTTTCAAGGAGTTCTTTCTTAATATTTGCTAATCCCCTGATAACTCTATCCGTTCTTTTCCAAGTACTACCACTGGCATTATTGAAAAGCACAAACTTTCCTTTCCTTTTAAGCTCATCAACTATACTCTTATAGTCTTTGGTATGTTCATAAATATATACCCCGTGAGGTTCAAAAAAGATGTTCCTGCATCCTCTTAACCGTGCGTAATACTCACCATCGGTACCATCCTGAACCATGATGCAAAGGTCTGACTTATTAATAGTGAAATAGTTATGTGGGAAGTACTTTATTGCCTGTGAAATATTTCTATTCGTTGCTTTAAGGATAGTTCCCTGAAATTTATTAATATATTTTTTCCCAAAGAGTCTTGCTAATAAACGTGCCGTTAAAGTGTAACCCTCTTCGTAAGCAATAACAACGTCCGAGTCTTTTATCTTACTAAAATGAGCAAGGAGTAGATATGGCATTAACAGGATATTATCGAGAAGATAAAGCAGGTACTTTGACCACTTATTAATGAGATTAGGCAGATTATAGCTACCATAAGGTGGTACAATATCTTCAGACCTTATTTTCACAAAATAGTTGTCACTCTTTACTTTATTTTTCCTCAGCTTCAAAACCTTTTTGTTAAGAAAAGCCGTAAGCGTAAATCCGAGGCTCTTGATTTTAAAAGCTTTAAATAAAGAACTTTCAATGGCGTTTTCACCCTTATCATCAAATCCTGCAGTGAACATGGTAACGTCCATCTCCCTTTTTATAAACATATTTACAAACCTAATCATGCTTTGATTACCCTGTTTTCTAAAGGGAAGAGCTGTAAGGATTATTATTTTCTTTCTATCACTTTTCATATTTTTACTTCAAACACATATACTTTTTTATTCTTTAGTTGCTCAACCCTCTCCAGGCTAAGCCATTTTTCTTTTTTCAAATCATCAATATATTCTTCCAGCGGAAACTTCTGGCCCTCAACCTGAGATTCAAGAAGAATAATTTTAGTAATCTTTTTTTGTTTAATAGTACTTTTGAAGTTACGTAGGTTTGACATATCTATCCCATACCAGAGGTCAGTCGTCGGCTCAACAGCATCCAAAGATCTATTTATCTTATTCTTATCAAGCTTCCAATGCCACTCAATAGGTAAGTAGTTAGTCCCTCTGTAGACATTAAGCAGATAGGTAACCTCCGAAATCGTTCCCGACTCACAATCGATAAAAACAATGTCTTTTGGATCAACCATTTTAGCTATTTTATCAGCCTCACCGTTCGCTCCCCATGTAAGGGATTTATATATCTGATTTTTGGTTAACAATGCGTAAGAGTTAATAAATATTAAAGCTCCAATCAATGTACCTAAAATCAGCTTAATAAAAAGTTCTTTATACTTTTTGAAATAAAACAGGCCGCCGAAGAGACCTGTAACAAGAAAAGTAAGTAGAATGTTGAAAAGTCCTTTACTATCGCCAAGATCTTGATAGAACACCGATATAAAAGACACAATGATAAGCAAACTCATTGTGACGATTATATAAACCTTAAAGTCTTTCTTCTGTTTAAGATATTCATCGAGAAAAAGTAGGAAGAAGATAATACCAATAGGAATAATAGGAAGTAGATACCTATGGTGGGAAACTCTAACTATATACAAAACCAAATACGACCAATAGAACAGATTTAGAAATAATAAACCCTTTCTCTCTTTAAACCAGTTTATAAAGAGATATATCGAAGCTATCAGGGATGGTACCAAAACAACGAGCGGTATCCCTTGAATAGAGAAAATAGAAGTATAGAAAAACTTTTCAATATAGCCTATAAATAGAACCAATGCTCTCAAAGATCCTGTCTCACACTCCTCTTCATTATTATTCACTGAGAGTGAGCTGCTTTCTGAACTGTTTTTAGCTTCCTCTTTTTTATCTATCTTCTGTTCAATTAGATCCTCAATCTTTTTTGATACTGTATAGGAGAAATTGGTGTTTTTATTCGTTGTACCATCAGATAAACCACTCTCAGGCAAAGCCTGCTGAAACTGGTAACTAAAATGCGAATCTGTAAGACCGAGTATAGACGCATTGAACATATTTACAGGGATTGCCGACGTAAAGAACATCAAATAAAGATATATTACTGAAGGCGAAAGGAGAAAAGCCGCTTTTTTTAACAACTGAAACCAATTTGCAAAAAAATGCTTTATCTCTTCAAAGTTAACGATAACTTCATAAATGAATAAAGCCGGTAAGAGAGTAAAAAAGACATATTCCTTAGCATCCAGCACAAGCATCAAAAGAAAACCTTTTAACAAAAAACCTTTATTATCCCTCAGTAGAAAGTATAAGAACAGCAGGAAAGCAAATACGACCGGAATTTCCCTATGGTAGGTAAGTGACCAGCTCAGGAATTGATAGTTCAGTAGAAGTAGACCCAGAGCAACTATACTCCATTTACCAAGTTTGATGAACCTTGATACAATAAGATAAAATATGCCGGATGCTGATGAAGCCAGAATGATGTGGAATAGTGTAGCGACATAAACAGATGGACCTGTAATGAGGAACGCCAGGGCAACAGGAAGTTTAAACAAGAATCCGTGCAAACCTACTCCGTATGAGGCTATCCACTTACCCTGCTTTAGTAACTCACTAATCATTACCGTTTCATGAAGATAAAGCTTCTCATCGTAGACGGCATACCGAAATAGAGCTACGATGGAAAGAATAACAACATTTATGAGTACTATTAGTAATGCTGTTTTAGCCTGCGAACTCAGATTAATTTTAACCTTTCCTAAAGTCATTTTCGGATAAGTACGGTTAGTTAAGAGATCTTTACCTCTGCAGTTTATCATTATCCATCATATCCATCCACATGGCAAAAAAGATAGATTGAAACCCTATTATAGAGAGAAAGATGAAAGCAATTAAAGAGTTAGTTGATATTCTTGTTCCGCCAAAAAGGTCCACTAAGGCAGCCCACGCGTACGGAATATCTAAAACGAGAAGCAGGATTGACAGATGGTAGAGAAGAAACAACGGGTGGAAATCTCTAAACAGATACTTTTTATATAATCTTTTCCAAAAAAGTTTAAATAGAAGCCAACTGACCCTTGGTATAACTTTAAAAACTTTCATCTTTGACTTCTCACCGACGTTATAAACAGGCTTGATAGGTACTTCCCTAATCGCAAAATTTGCAATATTCAGCTTAACAAGGATATCGTTAGGACAACCATAAGATTTATAGATATCATAAAGATGAATTCCTCTTAATGCCTCTAACGAGATTGCGGTATAACCTGTCTGAGTATCCGATACCTGCCAGTATCCGCTAGCAATTTTGGTTAAGAGAGAAAGGATTGAATTTCCAAAAAATCTGATCCTTGGAATGATCAAACTTGCGGAACGGTGCTTTAACCTGTTTCCCTTTACATAATCTACTTTCCCATCGAGAACAGGCATACAAATTGACTCAAGCTCCCCAGGATCCATCTGGCCATCACCAGCCATTACTGCAGTGCAGTCTACATTATTATCAGCACACCACTTATATCCCGTTGCAATAGAAGCTCCAACGGAACCATTCTTCAAGTGGTTTATTAAAATAATCCTAGATTTCTTAGGATCCTTATTAAAAACGTCAAACGGTGTGTAACGAGAGATCTCTTCTTTCGCCATTTTCTCAACTACCTGATCCGCATAATTATATCTATTAGGTTTTACACTCTTTACATGGTTAAGTTTTGTCACAGGGTTTTTATCCTCTTTTATATACTTTTCTACAACCTTAGCCGTATTATCTTTTGACTTGTCGTTGACGATTACAATTCTATCAACAAATTCCGGCATGCTCTCAATAACCATACCAATCTGGCTCTCTTCATTATATGCAGGCACGACAACTGCAACTGTTTTACCTTTTAACATTTTAATTACACTTTATTTATTTTATATAGGATCTATTTCTGACTAGACAATTATGCTCAAAAACAACTGCTTTGACAAGAACCTACTATTACTCTTCAGTTGACTCACTTTATCTTATAGAGATATAGCGGAATGCTACTTAAATGATACTTAATAGGGATAATACCTGCACAGAACTTCTCGTTAATAAACTGGTCACAATAAGGAATCTTGTAATCGTTAATCTTCGTTTCCAGAATTTCATCTTCTGTTTTAACCGAAGCATAGAAACCCTTCTCAAAATTAAATGTCTTAATATACTCTAACTTTTCATGATTAAGAACTATAGTAGTTAAAACATATCTGTTAAAGTCATACGCTTCTGAAGTAGCGAGATAACCGCTTAAATTAGTCCCTCTTCTCACAATTGCTGTTGGGACATTATAAAAATACTTCAAGGGACTAACAATAAAACTCGTCCCCCACTTTGTCGGATCGTAGAAGAAGATTAGATCTTTTTTGCTGACAGTTTCCTGAATCTGATTAAACGTCACCGGCGTTGTCCCTACATAACCCTGAAACTGAAAAGCCGTAAAGAACAAATTATAAAAAGTCAAAAATCCTAAACATAAGTAAAACCACAGTTTGCTAGTCCTAAAGAGAGTGACCATGTAGATCGAAATAAATACATAGATAACCGGTATAATCTCTGATAGCTGATACCTAGCATAGTAAAAATGATAAGGGGTAAATTTGTTAACTGTTAAGTTCAAGGCTAAGAAAAGAAAAAGAAAGATCGTTAATAAAACCCTAACAGGAGTATTTATTACTCTCTTAATTGAAAGGGCAAACAGTATTACTCCCACCGGTGTCAGGTATAAGATCAGACTCATTAGTGCTGTGTCCTTGAATATTATCCATCCCTTGTTTGCCATTCCCCAGAAATAATCTGCACGCGTCCCCACAAAAGTGTCTGTGAAGGCCATTCTGTAGAAATACCTGAGGTTAATCACTACCAGAATAATTAGACCAATATATATAAATATATTTCTATATTTGAAGACCACTTCCATGACCCATTTTACATACTTCCTAAACACGGTCGAGAAAAGAAAGACTACCAAAGGTATCAATCCCAAAAGAGTATAAAACCAACGTTCCGGAACTATTTTGAAAATGTCATGATAGAAAAGAACGTATAAAGTATTAATCTGCGTATAGTAGAAATAAAGTGATATTAAGTATGTAAGGAGGACAAGAAGTCCCCATAATCCCCACATGATTCTCTCCTTCCTTTCCTTTAGATAAACCATGATTGCCAATATCATTAAAATATAAAAAGGAAGTGCTATTATCCACGTTATTCTCGTATAGAAAAAGATATTAATCAGAAATAATGCTATTAGTAGTGGTGTCCAACTTTTGGTTTTTAAACCCCTAAGTATAAAGTAAAAGGTATTCAAGGTAAGTGATAAAGCTAAAATCTCTGTCACTGGAAATCTTGAAAAATATAGGTGCAGCGGGCTGAAAGCAAGTAATGAACCTGCTATTGTTCCGGCTAACGTGCTACCCGAAATCTCTTTTGTTAATAGAAAAATACCGATAATAGACAGTATTGAAAATAGAGTAAGAGAAGAAGTCATGTGGTTCTCACCAAAGATAAAGCCTGTTACGGACATAAGCATAGGATGCATGGGGTAGAAACCGTAATATAAACTACCTTCATCAGCCTTTTTAATTCCCAAAATTGCCCAGCCAGCCTCTTTCTCATATCTTACTAAATCATCTCCCTTCAGCTTAGGGACAGCTATGTCGTCAAATTGCAGTCTCCCCGTCCTATCAAATTGTTTAGACATGGAAATATACAAACCTTCATCCTGCCCTCCCTCCAAGTACATCCACGGAGAAATTCGCAGAATGATACCAATCCCTAGGACAAATAGAAAAATGACCGCTATCTTGCCTACTTTTAAGCGGGGAATTTCAATTTTCCACCTGAAAAGGGTGAAAAGGAATACTAATCCAAGTAATCCTCCTATAATAGCTTTAAAAGGAGAATAATTTGCACTCCAGAGCAAAACAATACCAGAAAAGGCTATTGATGATATTACAAGCCATAAAAGCTGGTAGAGAGTTATACTCCCCTTCTTCTCTGTTTGATTCTTATTCATTATTTATATTCCTACCTAAGCAGACTTAAGTACCTCTATAATATAATCTTGGTCCTTCTCTGTTAAGTACGGGTGCATAGGTAAGCTGAAAACCGTATCACAACACTTCTCGGCAACCGGGAAGTCTCCTCTTTTGTATCCTAAAGATTTAAATGCGTCCTGTAAATGAAGAGGCTTCGGGTAATAAACCCCTGCAGGAATATCTTTCTCCTTCAGCTTTTGCAATATCTCATCTCTTCGACCACTTTTAACTGTATATAAAGCCCAGGCTGAAGTACACTCATCGAGAATATATGGAACTTCGACCGTATCCGCAAGACCTTTACCATACCTTTTCGTAACCTTCTGCCTAAGATCCATCTCTTCATCCAAAATCTCTAACTTAGGAAGAAGAACTGCCGCCTGCATAGTATCAAGCCTTCCATTAATTCCAACCCTGACATTATCATACTTGTCCTCTCCTTTTCCATGTATTCTAATAGATTGAAGAAGCGCCGCTATATCGTCGTCATCCGTAAAGATTGCTCCCCCGTCACCGTAACATCCCAATGGCTTTGCAGGGAAGAAACTAGTTGTAGCAATCTCTGCAAGCGAGCAGACTTTCTTCCCTTTATATTCTCCTCCAAAACTCTGTGCGGCATCTTCAATAACAAAGAGATTATTTTCTTTAGCAATTCTGTTTATCTCATCATAATCGGCCGGTTGACCAAAAAGATCAACAGGGATAACTCCTTTTGGCGTAAGCCCGGGCTTTGAGAAGTTTTTCACAGCTTCTTCAAGTTTCTTAGGATCCAGATTAAAGGTCTTTTCATCAATATCTACAAATACAGGCGTAGCGCCTAGAAGAGCGACCATCTCTGCAGCCGCGATAAAAGTGAATGGGGGGGTGAAAATAGCATCGCCAGGACCAATTCCTTTAACCATAAGCGCCATCAAAAGGGCATCCGTACCGTTTGCACAGCTAATACAATGTTTAACACCCACATACTTAGCAAGCTTCTCCTCCAGCTCTGTAACTTCCGGTCCCATTATATACTTCCCGTGTTCCAATACCTTATCAATATTATGTCTAACCTTCTCGAGAATTCTCTCTTGCTGGGCTTTTAGATCTATAAATTCCATATTATTTAAATGAATCATATAATTTATCTCCGACACTTAAACTTTCAGGCAGAGGGGCTTCCTCATCAAGATCAAGGCATTTTAGTACGCCCTCCTCTATCTCCTTATACTTAAATCCACTTTCTGGGCATACCATTATCCCATCCTTATCTTTCTCTTTTAACGGCACCCCATGCCTACTCACCCAGCATTTAAATCTAGCCGGATTGCCAATCACCATTCCGTAATCAGGAACATCCCTTGTTACTACTGCTCCGGCACCAACAAAAGCGTACCTTCCGATCGTAACTCCGCAAACAATAGTTGCATTAGCACCAATCGATGCTCCTCGCTTAATAACGGTTTTTTCGTATAAAGAGTGTCTGTTGATCTGAGACCTGGGATTTGTGACGTTTGTTAGAACACAGGAGGGTCCTAAAAAGACATCATCTTCAATAGTAGTACCTGTATATACAGATACATTATTCTGAATCTTAACATTGTCGCCGATAACGACTCCTCCGGCAATATTCACATTCTGCCCGAGTATACATTTCTTACCAATTTTGGAGTCTTTGAGCACATGAGAGAAATGCCATATCTTCGTGCCCTCACCTATCTCGCACGGCTCGTCAACATACGCTGATTCGTGTACGAAGTAATCATTCATTTTACTTACTTAATTTTTTAAGAATAGGGTGAGAATAGTCTTTAACCCCAATTACAGGTGAGGTACGAATATCATGTGCTAACTTTATAGCCTCCCTCGTATCTCCGGCAACAAAACCGTTTCCATTCAGAGTCTCTTCATAAACCCTTGTGTGAAGGTCTGTAAAGCCCTCAGAGAACTCGAACTCCTCACCGTCGATCATTATAGACCTATAGGTACTTCCTGTTGCATTTTTGGGCAGATTCTTCCTATCAATAGATAAGAACCAACTGACTTCAGCCTTTTCAAGCTCAAGATAACCACCAACACTCTTCTCGTCCGAATAGTGAACCTCCTGTTTCTGCACCTTGCCAAATATCCAGCTGAGCATATCAAAGAAGTGAATACCTATATTTGTTGCAAGACCTCCTGATTTTTCAATATCACCTTTCCATGAAACGAGATACCAGCCACCTCTGGAAGTTAAGTACGTTAAATCAATCTTATATTTCTTCTTTCTCTTTTCCTTTCGGACCTTTTCTCTCAACGCAATTATTGCGGGATGAACCCTAAGCTGGAGAATTGTATATACTTTCTGCTTATACTCTTCTGCCAACTCCTCAAGAGCATCAATATTCCAAGGGTTAAGAACTAACGGTTTCTCACAAATTGCATCAGCGCCAAGCCTTAAAGCAAGCCTAATGTGAGCATCATGAAGATAGTTGGGACTACATACTGTCATAAAATCTATTCCCTCTCCTGCTCTTCTAAGCTTATCTAGATGTCTATCAAATCTCTCAAACTCCTTAAAGTATGCAGCTTCATAAAAGTAACGATCCATTATTCCTACAGAATCATTTGGATCGCATGCTGCAACCAGCTCATTACCGGTTGCTTTAATAGCTTCCAGATGCCTGGGGGCAATATAACCACCAACTCCCGTAATTGCAAATCTTTTGCTCATGAGTAGTTTAGTTTTGATATTAGATAGTTAACAGTCTAAAGAATAGCACCCAAAAGCACTCAGATCAACGATTTTACTTTGTCCTATCTGCCGAGTACATTTTCAGTGTAAAGACAATAATCCCAATCATAACTACAACCGAAGCCCAGCACCATACGCATATTGCCCCCACTTTGAAGAACTCCACGTACCTAAGGTACAAGGTGAAAAGCACTCCTACAATAACCCCCACATAGTAGAGAGATTTAAGCAGATGCAATTCCTTTTTTATAAGAAGGACAGTAATTACAAACATACCTAGAAAGTACATTAAACCCCATAACGCAACAGGCTGTCCTATGAAGTATGAGTATGGGCTGTCTGCAATTACCTGACATCCGGTGTCAGGACATATGACTGGAGCATTAACCACTTTGGATATGTAAAGATAGGAAGATATTAAGACTCCCAGACTAAACAGGAGCAGAAGAATTTTAAGTATCCCCCCTTTACTCATTTTTACTTAACCAGTTTATCAAGAATAGCTTTAAAATCAGCATATGGGTATGCTCCTGCAAGAATCTGACCATCCTTTACATTGCCATCTTTGTCTAATTCACCAATTATAAAGCCAGGTGTACCGGAAATACCAGCTGAAGTACCGTCGGAAAGATCTTTTGTAATCTCAGCAGCAAACTTCTTTGAAGAGTAACAACTCTTGAACTTGTTAACATCCACTCCCACTGTCTTTGCATACTCCTCTAACTTAGCCTTATCGCCGGCATCAGTATCTGAGAAGCCTTCACCGTTTGCTTTAGTGTTCTTAAAAAGCAGATCATGATACTCGAAATATTTCTCGTTCCCTCCTAAATCGAATACGCACTGTGCTGCCAAAGCACTATTAGTGGCCATAGGATCGTGGAAGCTTAATGGATAATCTCTAAAGACTAAAATAGCTTTACCGGAATCTACATAATCTTTAACAAGCGATGGGTACGTATCCGTAAAGTGTCTCTGACAATATGGACACTCGTAGTCACTAAACTCTACAATAGCAACCTTAGCCTTCTTCTTATCTCCAAGGTATGGGTCATCATCTATTGAGATTGTGGCCGTTCCATCTCCGGTTGTAGTATCTGTATTGGTATTGGTGTCAGTATTAGTATCAGATCCTGTATTATCATCCCCTTTAGTTATTCCTCCCCTTAAGCCAAAAAGGACTGCCAATGCAATCATTAGGCCTGCAATAAGGATGGAAAAGGGAACCATCATTTTATCCATATCTAATACCATTGTAGTTCCCTTCGTTTCTTTAGACGGATTATCTTTGATTTTAGCCATTATGTTCGTATTTGTGAAATTAAATGTACTTATTAGATTACAAAAGACACGACGGAAAGTCAATCTAAAGCACGAAACGCGGGGTAAACTCTTTAATCAGACTCTTTAGTCTTAACCTCATTTCCATCTTTTCATCAAAATTTCTCATTTCACTATCCATTCTCTTAAGAATATCCAAAGCATCCAATGTATATACTCCTGGAAATCTACTATTAATTCCGACCAAAATATCAATAATCATATTTACGCTTCTTTCGATTTTGGGCCTATCAGCTGGTTTCCAAATTGCATCAAGATATCTTTCAAACAAACCTTTTTTAGCATTTACCTCTTGAGCGACAGCAAAAATCACATATCTCAAAAAAGCATTTACTGATTCAGCCGATGCATATGGGAGTTGTCCTTCTATAGATTCCATAAAACTCACTACAAAGTTATCTGAATGAGACAGTGTTATGTTTGTTATAACGGTTTTCAGAAATTGAACAGCTTTAGTTCTCTCAGTGCGGTCTCCATTTACGGCGATTGATATAATTGAATTTAAAGCTCCTTCAACTGGTAAACCTTTGCTGTCCTGAAGGAGAAACCTCTGAGCTTCGTCAAAAAGCAACGATGTAACCATTTCATCATCTCCATTTTGTAGCACCAAAATAGTTCTAGATTTAGCTATTCCATCCATTAAGGCCAGAGATCTTTCTTGATCAACTAATGGAACAGCACTTATTCCAAAGAGCTTGGATTTCCAGTCGGAAAAAGTATCATTATATAGATCTATAACCTCTTCAAAAAACCTGTTTGATTCTAATCCACCCCTTAAGTACAGTTGAAAGTCTCCAAAGGTAACGGGGAGATTATCAACTGGACATGTCGCAAGACCTTCCAGAAATTCTATCTCTGGCTTTATAAGGGCATTGGGTTGCATATCTATGGTCATACCGCTATTCATTTCCGTATTATAGGATACAATAATCCGTATTACAAGAATACAACATTAAAAAAGCCCACTTACATTATTATCTCGCTTTGGAATTCTGGTATTCTTCTCTTAATTTGCTTAACACAAAGACCAATTGAGGGTTATGCGAAATTTGATTCCGAAAATCATCAAGACTAATCTTCCGGAGTCTATAAGCCTCGATTAACGATTCAACTTCATGCCCCAGAACCGGATCAACTTTAGTAGAAATACTTCTCAGTAAAAAAGCGGCCGCATCCTGTTCTTCATGGTCAATAAACTCGCTTTCAATCCCTCTCCAATCCCAAGTATCCATTAATCTCAGCAATCAAATTATTGCGGGATTATACATATGATTATAGGCTTAGCGCAATCTCTATTGGTAGAAGATACTTGATTAACCTCCTAACCTATTATATACAACTCCTCACTTGCTCTTGTTACCGCCGTATACAGCCATCTTTTCCACATCTCGTTGGTCATTGACGAAAACCTCTCTTCAAAAACAACCACTCTTTTGGCCTGGCTACCTTGTGCTTTATGTACTGTTAATGCATAGCCGAAATCAAAAAGATCAACCTCGGGAGTTTTTTCATTATGAAGTGTTTCCTTAGAACCGAACTGATTATAGGAAACCAAGCCCTCAAAATCATAGTCTTCCTCATCATCAAGGGAAATGGTCGACTTGTAATATGTGCCCCAGTCATCACTAAATGAACTTATCTTTTTGATCCGACCCATCATTCCGTTATATATATGCCTTTCATAACTATTTCTTAAACAAATAACACGATCTTTAGTCTCCGGACTTTCATTCTCAAAACCAAGCAGCTGCCGTATTGCCTTATTTAGTTTAACTCGTGTATTGTTATATCCGACAAGAATTAGCATATCATCATCATACTTAAGAAAAAGGTCCTGTAGAAACTCCTGTGTGTCTGTATCCTGACGATTGAACTTTTTAACATTCATACCATACTCCATAACTGGTATGAGCCCTCTGGTTCTAGCAAGTTTCGAGACAAAAACAATCGGATTATCTTTTTCCTGCCTATAGATTTCTTCCAGTTTAAGTACCGGAGCATCCATCAGATTAAAGTTCCCTTCAATCGGTGGAAGCTGTCCGTGATCCCCGACTGCGAGAATAGGGATATTAAAGGCCAGCAGATCGCTCCAGATTGACTGATTAATCATGGATGCTTCATCTACAATTATTAAACCAAACTTGAAATCCTTTAGTTCTCTTCGAGTCCATCCAATAATGACTCCTTTATCATCCACTAGAGGCTCGTAAATCAGTCTGTGAATTGTACTGACGGAATCATTTGGGTATATAGCATCTACATCCTTAAGTTTCTTTCCCATAATCCTTACCGCCTTGCCTGTATAACTGCAGAAAGCAATCTGCAGCTGTGCATTTTTATCTCTCAAAGCCTTGCTTATGTAACCAATCAACGTAGTCTTGCCTGTACCTGCATACCCACCAAGAGTGAGATAGTCTCCCCCTGAAACATTTTTATACCATGATAGTATTGATGAGATAATCTCTTTTTGCGAGGCGGAAAGTTCGATATCCATAACAGATGATAACAGAAAGTCAAACGAGGGTACACCTTGTATACATAAAGTATCTAGCTATTTTCTTTTTCATTCCTTTTCCGAGAGAGGAGAAAAAGAATTAAAAAGATTAATGGTAAAGCCCAAAGAGTATTAAGCCATACCATCCAGTCACGATCAGCTTTAATATCACCATCTGTCTCATCATCTTCTGTATCATCACTTGTTCCTGAATTACCCCCATTATTATCGGGATTAATAATGTCATCAATCTTATCATCTAAATCTTCATCCTCGTCATCTCCATTTAAATCTGTCGTATTAACAATCTCCGGTACTCCCGTATTGTTGTTTACAACCTGATTCCCAGTGGTATTGCCATCGTCAATAGGAGTGTCATCGACAGGAGTATCGTCAACTGGAGTGTCATCAACAGGAATAGCACTGACATGTATTATTTGTGACTCCCCGATTATGGTTGGATCGGTAGCATCCGTAACAGTCACGGTATAGTCCCCCGGAGCATCAAATGAGAATAGGTTCAGGAAATTATGTGCTCCGGAATCTAAAGAAGTGAAACTGTATGAAGCTAAACCATCCAAAGAAGTCGCAGTAAATTCAACAGTACCGTCATAAAGAATTGCAGTATTGGAGTTGATATCCAATGCCGTTACAGAAAGAGAAAAAGTTTCCCCAACGGCTACATTCACTTTGCTTGCACTCACATCAAAAGTCTGTGCCCCAAAAATACCCATGGCAGCAGTACCAGTCAGCGATGACACAACCCAGTAATCAATCGTATCAATAGTTGTAGATGATAACCCTACATCGCCATTAATTAACTTATATCCAGATGCACACCCGATCGAAACATCAGCAGTTGTTACAGCATCAGGGCAAACATAAACACCGATCTGTCCCTCTAATTTCGGCACGTATAATGAGTGGGTCTCAGAAACTCCCGGGGCATCAACAGGATTAAGATTAGTGACAATAGCAATTGACTCTTCAGGTAGTGACATAGCATTTACAGCCTCCCAATTACGATCGGTTGTAAGGTCAACTTCAAAATCAGAAACAACATATGCACCAAAATACATTTCCGAGGCTAAACTATCTATACCGACTTCTGAAGGATCATAGGAGATGTTAACGAGACTAGTTTCAATATCGTTCCTAATTACATCGGTACTTGGAATTAGGTTGTAGATTCGCACTCCTTCTCCAACTCCCTGTACCCTATGATTATTCTGGTCAGCGACAGTCATCGTTCCCGTAACAGAATTGTATACCAATCCGTTAGGGTTGAAAAACTGTGCAATGCCGGCACCATAAGTACCAACTGACTCCACATAGTTAAACAAATTATCAAAAATAAGTATTTTATGCCTATCAATATCTGTGATCCACAAATTTCCGCTACCGTCAAACTCCATTTTACCTATCTGATTCGAAAACTCGCCTTCAGCTTCTCCACCCGTGCCAATACTCCTAATAAAGTTACCTGCAGTATCAAATACCTGAATACGACTCAGATGTCCCTCCACTACATCAAAAGGATCGCTTCCGTCTACGACATAAATATTATCGTCTCCATCGATATAGAGATCACTCAAACTGTCGAAGTTGCCATCTTCTGCACCGGAGACTCCCCATTGCGTAACATAAACTCCACTGCTATCAAATTTCTGAACCCTCCTGTTTCCCCAATCGGCAACATAAATATTCCCTAGTGAGTCGACGTCAATACCTCTTGCCTCAAGAAATTCACCATTCCCGCTCCCCGTCACGCCAAATGATAAATGAACTGTTTTATTAGGATTAAGAACAGTTACATGATCTGAGCTTGTAACATAAACACGATCATTATCATCAATAGTAACATGATATGTACCAAGTCCGAAAACATTGAAATCAGCAAATACTTCTATAAAGGTACCTGAGTTCGTAAACTTCTGTAATCTAGGAGCATCACCCGCATCATCAAGCACATAAAGATTACCAACAGAGTCATAGGCTACATCAACAGGGTTTGAGAACCTTCCATTAGTTTGCCCTGCATTTCTGATTTTCCAACTGAACACGCCTGTTTTCGAAAATTTTTGTATCGACTTCAGCCCCCAATCAGAAACATATAAGTTATCATCAATATCCTTAGCAATATACTGAGGGAAATGAAACTCATCATATGCACTTCCATATGCCCCCCAAGAATCAACGAATACGCCTGAGGAATTAAAAATTTGAACCTTCTGAGAGTTCTGCGATGTCGCAGCTATACTCCCGTCAGAAAGGATCTCAACATCTTTAATAAAGGTAAACTCACCATCACCAACCCCTTCCGACCCAATAGTAGAAATGAAGTCTCCATTGCTCTCAAATACTGATATTCTATGATTATCTCCGTCAGCGACATAGATGTTACCGAGTGCATCCGTTGTTATTCCGACAGGGGCATTTAGTTGCCCTGCTCCAGCACCAAAACTTCCAAATCCGAAATTAAAGGTTCCATCTATACTAAAGCTCAAGACTTCATGCTGGGCGGCATCTGCAATCAGAATGGAATCAGTTGTTAAATCGTAAGTTATTCCGCGGGGATTACCAAACTGGTATTGAAACTCCACACCATTCTCACCCCAGCTATCCAAAATCCCTCCGTTGAAATCCAAAACATACACTTTACAGGAACTCAGAATATATAAATGATCCTCTGCATCAATAGTAAGGGCAACAATAGGGCATTCAAATTCCCCTTCATCAGTGCCCGCTCTACCAACTGTTCTGAGAATGTTTCCACTTGGATCAACTTTCACAACTCTAGTATTCTGAGAATCTACATACCAGATATTTCCATCAGGCAAGACTAATAAATCCTCGGGGATTCCCATATTCACATAATCGGCCGGTAGATTTGTTTCTGTATTGAAGCTTGCTGAAATCTTAAGAGGTGACAGCATCAGAATAAATGCTGCAAAAAGGAAGCTTATTGTAATTCTACTCCAATATATTTTCATACCTCTTACTCGATATTATACTAATCTGTAAATGAGGTAAAGTTTTCTTGTATAATGTACTTATGAAATTTCTCAAATCGCTACTACCGACAATCCTGGTCATCATCGTTGGTATTGCAATATATTTCCTATATACCCGAAATGATAAGCTCGCCGGCGAAAAGATCTCTTCGGAAGAAAGTGCTGTCGAACAGGAAAATAAGGATCCCGAACAACAAGTTCCTCAGAATACCCATAAAACATACGCAGAAACTCCTGCAGAAAACGGAGCCTTGTACTTCGAGAAGTTTCCCGTAATCCAAACTCAGCAAGCCTACATAGCTTATCCTCTGACAATAGATACTAAAACTCCTCCAACTCTTGTGATCTACAATCATGGATCTAATACAAATGTAACAAAGAATCTCAAAGATCCGTTTATGAAAGATCTGCAGGCATATGCAAAGTACCTTACGACTAAGGGTTTTGCATTTGCCGCTTCCAACCAGCACGGTATGAATTATGGAAACACCGCTTCAATACAGGATAGTAAGAACTTAATTGAATGGATAAAGAAAGAGTATATGATAAAAGAAAAGGTTAACATGCTGGGATTTAGTATGGGAGGTTTACCCGCTATATACTATGCTGTTAAATATCCAAGTGAGGTCAATGCCATGGCACTACTTGCCCCTGTTACATATATCTGGGGATCAAGTATTTACACTCCTATCAAGAACATCCCAACAAAAATCTGGCACGGGACTAGAGATGTAAATGTCGGATATAGTGCAAGTTCCGGATATATTGAGCGCGGAAAACCCTATAAAATAAACACTGTGCTAAGAACAGTTCAGGACGCAGGACATTTCAATATTGATACCGAATTTATGAAAGAAATCTATGACTTCTTCAAAGAAAATGAAATCAGTAATTAGTCTCTATAAACCAGTTGGAATATCTCCCGTACAGCTTATTAATACCTTCAAAGAGCAAAACCCTGAATATAAAGATGTTAAAATAAGCCCTGCAGGGAAGCTGGATCCTCTGGCACACGGAGTCATGGTTCTTTTAGTAGGTGACGAAAATAAAAAGAGAAGGGAATATGAGCTAAGCGACAAAGTCTACCAGTTTCAAGCAGTAATTGGATTTGGAACTGACAGTTACGATATTTGCGGATTGTCTGTAATAGGCAGTCCTAATATTGCTGTGTCAGATGAAAGCCTTAAGAATATTCTTAGAACTTACAAAGGAAAGCAGCGACAAAAATTCCCTCCCTTTTCATCGTATAAGATTAAAGGAAAGCCTTTATTTAACTGGGCCTTAAGAAATAAATTAAATGAGATAACAATACCTGAAAAAGAGATCGAGATTTACGATATTAAACTTCTAAATACTAAATACATAAATGGCCACGAGTTATATACAGACATTAAGGAAAGAATCTCTCTGCTGAAAGGGAATTTCAGACAGGAAGAGATAATGAAAAGATGGGAGAATAATATTGAAATTGAAAAAAGATATCAGGTTATTGAGATGGAAGCTCATGTCTCCTCTGGAACCTATATAAGAGGAATAGTAAATGATCTTGGTATTCGGATAGGAGCAAAGGCAACGGCCATAGAGATAAACCGAATCAGGAGCGGAAAATATACAGTCAATACGACACAAAATCCTGAAATTAGTCTATAATAACGACGTGACTATCATTTACACAACTAAATTCCTGTATAAATACTTCCTAAAGCCGATTCTTTTCATTTTTGATCCCGAAACAGTACACAATCTAGTAATTAACCTTGGACAACAGCTTGGCAAATCGAAATTTTCTAAAAAATTATTAAACCGTACATATAATAGTAATCACCCTACACTTTCTCAAGAACTTTTCGGTATTACTTTTAAAAATCCTGTAGGACTCGCAGCGGGGTTTGACTACAACGGTGAATTGACTCAAATACTTGGAAGCGTAGGTTTCGGATTCCAGTCTATTGGAACAGTTACGTTCTCCGACTACGAAGGTAACAAAGCTCCAAGACTGGTAAGGCTTCCAAAATCCAAATCCATTCTTGTGAACAAAGGATTCAAAAACGACGGAATAAAAAAGGTCCTGAATAAAAACATACAAAACTGGGAGGAGGCATATCAAGTAGGGATTTCAATCGGAGCAACTAACTCGCCTGACTGCACAACTCCACAATCACAGATAGAAGATATTGTGAACAGTTTCAGGTTTTTGAAAATACATCGTTTATACAATAAATTAGCCTATCTAGAGTTAAACATATCTTGCCCTAATGTCTTAGGATCCGGATCGTTAGCAGATCCAAATCATCTGAAACAGGTTCTGGAAGGTATTAAGAAGTTAGAAATACGCAAACCTCTTCTGGTAAAGCTTCAGTTAGAGATCCCCTGGAAAAAAGCAAGAGAGTTAATACAAATAATGATTGATTATAAAGTAGACGGAGTAATAATTGCCAATCTGCTAAAAAGGAGAAACGCGACCCTGTTTGAACCTAAAGAACTGGATACTGTTAGATTTTTGAAGGGCAATTTCAGCGGGGCACCGACCAAAGACTTTAGCAATGAACTGATAGAAAAAGCTTACAAAGAATTTGGCCACAAGATAAAAATCATTGGACTTGGCGGTATATTCAATGCCCAAGATGCGTACGAGAAGATAAAAAGAGGAGCATCGTTAGTACAGCTCATCACCGGAATGATATACGAAGGTCCACAGTTAATAGCCGAAATAAATATGGGACTAGAAAAACGGCTAAAAGAAGATGGCTACAAGAATATTAAAGAAGCAGTGGGGGTAAAGTCTATTCGTTCGTGACCTTGATCCCTTTTCTCGACTCCCCTGTATCCTTCATAAATCTACCGCAAAAGGACATAAGACCCCTAGAGAACTCTGAAGAGTCAAAAACCCTTCTGTTGATCTCACTTTCCCTATCCGGGTTATCATTTGATGAATTGTAATAAACACTAATTGCAACTCTAAGTGCTTCATACAAATACGCATGAAAATCATTTTGGCTCCTAAATATCTTTCGAGGTGGCTTAGTGAAAAAGATTGGTACCTGTAACTCTTGGCGGTTTATATCCCTACATAACCTAAATCGCCTAGTAACACTATCAGACTGGGACACCTTGCCTAACTTAAGGTTTTCGTCACCCCACTCACTAATAGTATATGCATTTTTATAGATTTCTTCCCCTACTGTAATCATATGGTCAAAGTCATCAATTCCTACAGACCTAACAAGAGGGAAACCTGCAACTTCAACCTCCTGATAGTGCTCCTCACCATCCATTACACTAAGTAATATCATACATTGAACTGCTTCTGCGGCCTCTGCTTTAAGATGTTCTCTTATTTCCTCATGTAAAGCAAAAACCCCTGTATTTACAACGCTAGTCTCTGGATAATTAGAAAGAATACCTTCATCTCGTTTTGAAGTTATTGTCATAAAATAAATAAACTCGATATTAACTTATAGTATTATATACCTAGTTGAGGCCACTTTCAACGACGTATTGAATGAATTTCTTCAGTCTCTTACAGCTGTTACAATAGTTCTTTTCAAATTCGTTCCAGCAGGCCAACATGACATGAGAGTCAAAGTATCCTTTTCCATATAATCTCCTAAGTATTTAACTTCACTTGGCATTACAAACCTTGTACTTAAAACTTTATACTTATATATCACGCCTTTATAGCTAACATATACTTTATCACCTTTTTCAAGTTTACTCAGGAGATAGAAATATACATTGAGTTTCTTAGAATCATAGAAATTAACTGCTGAATGAGCAAAAAGAAACACATTCCCACTTTGATTAGGCAAACTTGTTCCCTTAGCATGGGCAATACCTTTCTCCAATGCTTCCATATAAATATTGTAAGAATACGGGTCTACATTTGAGATTACAGCGGCATTTGCTTTTATTTTGGGAATAAACAGACCGAATTCCTGGTCTACAAAAACTATTTTCTGGTCATCTTTCAATTGACTGGTTATGTCTTCTTTCTGCTCTGCCACCTTAACTTCCGGAACATCCTGAACTGGGTGTACATAATAATCTATCTGGGCATTTATTATATCCTTGAACTCCAGGATAAGAACTACTAGACCCGCAACAATAAGAAGCCAGCCGATAAATCTAAGCGTAGTCCTTACATTTTCTTTACTAATCCTTTTTGCCTGGGAGCTTGATTCTGATATCTCTTCCATTAACATACAAATATACTAATGTACCAGCAGTTAAAACTGCAACGGCGGCTATTACCCATTTAAGCCAATCCCATACATTACCCTTCTCGTCTCCACCATTACCTGTGCCTTCACCATCTTCATTCTTACTTCCGTTTCCATTTCCCCCTTCATTATCATTATCCTCACCTTTGACCTCGCCATTACCTCCTTCATTTTCTTCACCATTGTTACCATCTGTCTCCTCTCCTGCAACTTCTCCCTCGGTATCTCCCCCATCACCATTATCTACAGGTGGAAGAGACGTTACTTCCACAAGCCTATCGGTTACAAAATCCGATGTATTGCCGGCATCATCAACAGCTCTCACTGCATAAAAGAAATCCTTATTACAATCAGGGACTGTATCGATGTATGTAACGGGCTTACCGGAACCTATGAAAATCTCTTTTACCAGTGTGGATTGATTTGCAGTAAACGAAGTTTTATCCGACCTGAAAATCTGAACGAGAACGGTCTGACCGGAATCGCTTCCAGTAGAGAAATCTAACGTATAGCTACAATTATTCCGAGTCCTTTTATAATCGACAATAGGTAAAGGTCCTTTGGCATCAAATTCCATTGCCACGACTTCTGACACAGCACCATTTGCAGTTGCATAAAATTCATATATACCTTCTTGATTTAAAATTGAAGCATTCAATTGACAGTTGCCGTTATTACCGCCTGATACCAGTCCAATAGTATCAAAGGCTGTATATGTTCCCCCTGGTTTTTTCACATAGCAAGTTACGGTTAAGGCATTATTATCAATATCCAAAGCCACAAACCCTATCTTTGTGTCTGCTTTCCCAGTCGGTGACTTTGGAGACTCAAGCCGTATATAGTTTGTAGACTCTGCATATGCACTCTGAACAAACTCATTCCCTATTAAACCTGTAAATAACACTAGACCAAGAGTTACTGGTAATAATTTTCTCGTATTCTTTCCTGTTATCAAAAGAATCGTAAGACCGAGGAGTATCATTATACCTGACAAAGCAGTCCCAACCATATTAGCACCAGTATTCGGTAAGGTAACTCCAAGGACTTCAGCTTTTACACTTTCCTGAGGTGGAGGAGTAATGACACTCACTTCTGTTCCTGCAAAAACTCCAAGAGGAGCACTCCCAACTACCCGTTCTCCACCTACACTTTGTCCCTCAACCCAAGCAAGGTCTTTATACACCCCGGCATCCTGAAGACTCGAGATTACGGCCATATAAGTAAGGGTGACAACTTCTCCGGGTTTCATATCACCAATCTTCCATCCTCCGGGCGAAGCATAAGTCGGTTCACCTGTTATTAGCTGAGCTCGTAAATCACCTCTTTCTGAGGATATCGCCGCCCATGAACCAGAAACATAATTAAACCCTTCTGGAGCCAGATCCACAACTTCTACATCTTTAACTTCTCCCGAATTTTCTGGGGCAGTCACAACCAATGTATAGACAACACTGCTTCCTGGTAATAGATCAGCGCCACCAGTATTATTACTCTTTTCCAACTGCAAACTCGCCTCTGTAAATTGATTAACACAAACAAATTCGTATGTGGTTCCACTGGCTACATTAACAACAACTAAGTCATCCAATGTATCTTCAGAGTTAACGGCTCTACATCCGAGAAATTCATATCCTTCAAAAGGACTCTCAGTAAATGTGTATGTGCCCGGATAAAGATCGGAATACTCTGCAACCAAGGGTGAAAACTGAGAATCTGAAATATCCTTTTTATTGTCGACCATTCCTTCAGCATTCATCACAATTTCAAAAACATCCTCACTGTACACTGCATTTTCTGAACCAGAGTTTATGACATCTTTATAAACTATAATCTTTCCCTTTTGCTGACGGTTAAAAATTGTCAACTCCGCACCCTCTCCGGTAACTGTAATCTGAGCTCCATCGACATCAGGATCTTCATCTACAGAAAAGCTATCGAAAGTATAACCCAGAGTTACTTCTTCAGTAACAGTATAAGTCCCCGCAGGCAGTTCCAGATACTGAGTACTTTGACCATCACCTAGTGATCTTACATCCTCCCCATCCAAAGCGATATTAAACGTGGTCGCGTTATCGACTACCGGGCTCCCATCAGGGTTCAAGACGTCTTTTATAACAGTTAGGCTTCCAGTTTCAGGTATAAATTCAGTCTCCATGTTTTGACAAACGACCTCGTAAGTTTCTCCCGGCAGCAATTTTACCGTTTCTGTTGGACCAAACTGCTTACAATTAATCTGTTCATACCCCGACAAGTATTGCTCCCTCACTTTATACGTTCCCGGATTTAAGTGAAAAGTTGCATACTGTGACTCAAATTCGTCATCAGAGATTGTCTTCCATCCTGTTACATTGTCTCCTCCTTGATGAATCCTAACTTTAAACTCTTGACTATCATAGATATCACCACCCCCTGAATCCACAACATCTTTATATATGACTAATTTAGATCTTTTCTGCCTATTAATAACCGTCAGATCTATCTCCTCACCCAATGAAATATCTACTTGAAACCCGGGTAGACTCGGGTCTTCATCAAGAGATGAACCATACAATATATATCCGTCAGGGATGTTTGTCTCTGAGACTGTATATATACCCGGTTCGAGAGAATCATAAACTGTAGAGTCACCATCGGTGATGTTTCTGGCATCATTCCAATTAAGCTGAATTTCAAAGAGGTGAGACTTATCCAAAACATCACCACCTTCGGGAGACTGTACATCTTTAAAGACCTTAATCTGCCCATATTTTACATTTACAAAATCGTTATTACACTCGTTCTCACCCGGTTTGAGATCTACCATTATAAAAGGCCCATCTGGAGAAAGCTTTACCCATCCACTCTGTTCAATCTCCTTAACCTTGTATTCCCCTGGCATGAGATCCTCAAACTGATAGAATCCATTCTTGTCTGTTATAACCTGCCCTATGTATTCAAAGGAGTCATCATGAGCCTTCTTCCAGAGCTTGACCTTCCATCCCTCAACTCCGATTCGATCTCTTTTTGTCTCAATATCGCCATCTAAATCCCGAAACTTATATCCGGAGATTTCACCCAGCTTCATATTCGTTATTCTACAATGTTTTGTTTCCCCGGCCTCAATATAAATATCTTTACAGGTGTTACCAACCTCTTGCCATCCTTTCTTGGCTTTTTCAGACACAGAGTAGGTACCTGGTTCAACTTCATATTTCCAGTTTGAGTCATCTGATACCGTTCCCTTCCCTCCTCCAAAGACTTTTCCAGTTCCCCACGCCTGAATCCTAAATACCGCATGGTTATCTTCGGGGAGAGTAGTCTTTTTTACAATAAGTCTTCCCGTACTTTCTTCAACCGGACATTCATGAGAACATTTCGTCTCTGTCGTAACAGGGTTATTGTTCTCCTCGGGAGGGACCGTTTCCAATTCCGTCTCGATCGGTAGTTCCTCAACAACAGGTTCCTCTAGTGGTGGAATTGTTTCTTCTTCAACCGGAGTTTCATCCACAATCTCAACAGTTTCGATAGTTTCTTCCTCAGCAAAAATTGGCGATGCAGAAAGTGACAAGACAGGCCCAAGTACAATATAGGAAGCTAAGAAGATTGAGAGAATACGGGGAATAGACCTACGTACACTATAGAAAAATTTATTTAGCATGTTCCGGTAGCTAAAGTTATTTTCCTATAATTATAACCCTACTGAGAGGCACCTTAAAAGACCTATAGCTCAATATTACTTATTCCTCTCTCTTTTACCCTCAATATCTGCATGTAAATATCAGCCCTATATCTACAATATCGACACATTCAGGATACTAAATTCGTCGCTATCTTCATACTACTACAGGCTACAAAATTATAGCAAAAGAAAGACCTACAATGTCAGAAAAAACGATAGTGCAGAGTCTGTAAGTTCAAACTCTGCACTTAATTCACTTTTCTATTTAGACATCTTCATGCGATTTCTAAGGTAAAGGTTTGCTCCTCCGCCTAAGACTAGTAGGATAGCAAGTATTACAAATGCCCATCTTAAATCCCAGCCCGATGATTCTTTCTCTACTGCTATATTAATATTATTAAGATCCTCCCCGCTTTTTACTGAGATTCCCTTAACTTCTTCTCCCATTTTGTAATTTTCTGGCAGAGAAGTTTCTTTTAGAGCTAAGGTATAATCCGCTGGACATAGCTGTGCCTTCCATTTACCAGTCTTGTCAGTCGTAACAGTCATCACCTTTGTAATCTCACCATTATCATTTGTATACCTTATTTCAATTTTTACTCCCCCAATACCTTTCTCATTACTATCTCTCCTGCCATTTCCGTTTTTATCCTCATAAACATATCCTGAAGTAGTCTGCTTTTCTTCGCAAGTGAGGCCTAAGACTTCACCATTTCCATCTTCTTCGTTGTCCTCACTTGGAATATTTGAAGGTTCTTCTGATCCTCCATTATCCTCGGGGCCAGTCTGCTCTCCTTGTACAGCAGGAACTACAGGAGGATTAACGACTACAACAGTCCTAATCACCTCATCTGCAGGATTACCAGCTGTATCAGTGACATTATATGTTACATGATATGTTCCTGATGAATTATCGTTAACATCACTTATCGTAGCAATTGACGGAGTAATATCACCGTCCTGATTATCTACGGCTGCCGCTCCCTGATCTGTGTAAGTGTCACCGGCTGTCAGTGTTACAGTGACAGCACCTATCAATGAAATTACCGGTTTCTGATTATCAAGTATCATTGGTCCATAACTTACAGGATCGGACCAGTTACCTGCAAGATCCACCGTCCTAAGATGGAAATACCAAGATCCATCGCTTAACGCACTTTGAGTAACTTCGTGAGTATCTCTATCTCCATCTATTACTGTGTCGGGAAAGTCTGTGGCATTTTGAGTGAAAAGATATGAAAACCCATTGACACCACTCAAGTTATCAACAGCACCAGTTATAACCAAAGATGGGGTAGGTGTACTAGCGGGCTCAGGAATATTGTTCCATGTTACTGTGATATCGCTACCCAAACTTGGCGTATTTATATCAGGGTCAGATACGAACTCACTTGGATTTATTGGGTTAGTCTTATCAACCTTAACAGTGAAAGACAGAGTCTGAATATTCTCAATATTTCCCGCATTATCAACAGAGAAATACTTAATTACATATTCCCCATCGGCATCCAGGACAAAACTGCTTCCTTGTGCTGAGCCTGTTGTAGGTTCAGTCCCATCAGTAGTGTAATATGTTCTTGCACAACCGCTTCCAGCAATATCCGTGCAAGCAAGTGATACAGTGACATCACTCTTGTACCACTGATCGCTAACACCCTCCACAGTAGTAACGGGGGCAATCAGCTCAGTTGAAGTTTCGCTATATGGATTTATCAACTGCAGGTTTCCAGCTAAATCATGAATATTTTCAACTCCCCATTCCTGCTCAGGAGATACATACCATCCCGCATTTGTGAGCGTGACAGTTGCAGTATAGGTAAGAGGGTCATACACAATGGTAGCATCCCCATCTAAATCACCGCTGCCACCAAAACCAGGCCAGTTATGCAAGAAATAGTTGGCAGGATTTTCTGCCTGGTTTTCTTCAACATCCTCACTGAAGACAACCTCAAACGTTTTCGCACTCTCTGACGGGTCTGGATAAATCAATCCAGCGGGAAACACTATATCAGCAGTTGGTGCAGTTATATCCCAAACAAAGGTGTCAGACGAGCTCGAGCTATTTAATACTTTGTCATATGCATATGCCTTAACAGTATATGAGACCCCATCTGTAAATGATATCGACGTCCCGTCATAACTCCATGATGTTGAATCTGAAGATAATGAAGTAGGTCTAAACTTAGTCAATATGCATGCCAGAGGATTACACCATGAACTTCCATTCCAGAACTTACCATCCGAATCTCTCTGAATTGTCACTTTAATACTATCTATTCCACTCACAGCATCAAATGATGTACCTTTAATGACTCCAGTCCCAAAAGTTGATGGACTGTAATATTCCTCATCAATATCTACTGTTACAGACGGATCTCTTCTATCTGAAATTCTTGTTGACATCGAAGAAATAGCTTCATTACCCATCAAATCTTTAGCTTTTGCTAAGACTTCTAGGGTTTGATTCTCTCCTGCAGATTTAGTGTCGTAACATCCGTACTTCAGCGGAAACAGCGAGACAATTCCATAATGACCGTTTTCCCAATTACTACCGTTATCATAGCTGAACTTACAGGAGGTTGTATCCAGGCCACGTCTGGCATTCGCATCATTGAAGGTTTCAGATACCGGGACAGAAACAAGAAATCCGTTACCGTTTACAAAAGGATCAAAATCAACAGTGAAATCAATCGATCCGACCATAGGCCCAGTTGTGTCAACCTTTATACCTGATTTGCTTACGCTGGACGAGTTGGTTGCATTATCAGTTGCAATAGCTATTATCCTGTACTTTCCGTCAGGAATTGTACATGTAGAGAGACCATTTACATCTAGCGACCAGCTAGTGCCTATATATGTGGCCTCACATGTCTGAATTAGTGCCCCGCCTGCAAATTTTCTAAACTCTACTCTTATATTATTTATTCTGGAGGTAGCATCGTCAGCTGTACCGGAAACTGTGAAATGGTTTACCCATGAATTATTTACCGGTGAACTTATTGTTACAGATGGATCTGTGACATCAACTGTAAACGGGCCTACATGAGAGGTATTTGTCCAGTTTCCTACATTATCAACAGTTCTAAGATGAAAGTACCAGACACCGTCGTCCAGAACCGAACTTGTTATACTATTAATGCTGACCGGGATATCCTGAATATTATCTGGAACATCAACTTCACTATGTGTAAAGTCATATGAGTATCCCGCTACCCCTGAAAGAGTATCAAAAGCTCCGCCAGGTAGATTAACTTCCGGCCAGTTTACTGTAATTGTATTATCATTGATAAAACCTACAGCAGGTACAGTAGTATATGAGCTAGGATCAGTTGGTGCAGTCGAATCCCATATAAAGGCATCACTTGTTCCCTGGGCTATATGCCAGACACTGTCCGTTGCATAAGGGGTAACTGTATATGTCCTTCCGTTAGTAAAAGAACCCGCCGGAATACCACTATATGTCCAAGTAGGAAGATTAGCTAACGAAACACTCTTGAATTGAGGAAGGAAACAGAGCATACAACCAAAAGTTGAACCGTTCCAATATCTGTTATCCCCGCTTCTTTTTACTGTGACTTTAAGTAGTTCAACCTCACTCGCACTATCAGTTGCGACACCGTTTATTGTTCCACCATCGTAAACCATTGGACCTGAATATACGTTGTCTATCGTAACGGTAGAGGTAGGATCATTTAGATCAGAAGTTCTAACTACAGGACTCCCATAGCCAATGTTTCCATATCTATCCTGAACCCTCACATTCACAGCTAAACTTTGGTTATCACCTGTACTTTTAAAATCAACACATTTCCCTCCTACATAGTTACCTGACTCCCAATTAAGACCTCCATCATATGTAAATTCACAAGTAGAAGGTTTAATCCCGGCAAATGAGTCCGACACGTTAGCTGAAACTCCAAAACCTTCCCCCATTAAGTAAGGGTTAAAATCAACTGTGAAGTTAATATTTCCTACTGTAGGAGCAGTAGTATCAAGCTTTACCTGAATCTCACATTTATCCGTTGGAACAGCCTCAATATTTCCTTCTCCTGCATCTAATGATGCATCATCGGCCGTATCCTCAGCTCTTGTATAAAAGCATTTTGTTCCATCTGGCTCCCCAACTAAGTTATAATAAAAGGTTCCATTATCACTGTACATATAGAGAATATCGTCGCTTCTGTAAAGTCCAACCGTTTTAACTTTTGTACCGACATCCGAAGCTGTGTAATTAATGCTTATAATAGTATTATTTGTCTCAATATCTGGAGAGGTAATCTCGGATATAGGATTTACGTTCTCCCTTACAACAAAGCTGGCATTCCCAGAAGTATGATCGTAGTCACCCCTGGCAAATACACCGGCTCCGGCATCAAAATCGTTAAAGTCGAATGAGAAGTTGTAGAACTGTGAATCTGAAGCTCCATTCCAGTTAGACCAGCTACTTGTATTTCCGGCTTTATCAACAGCCCTCATTCTAAATATCCACTGACTGTTATCCTGAAGATCCGGCTTCCATGTACAGATTCCTGAAACACATGAGATTCCTCCCAAATATGTATTCATATTAACCTGACCGCTTTGCAACTTATTCCCATCCAGATCAGCTCTTACAAACTGGTAGTCGTAATGATCAACACCAAAAGTGTCTGAACTCTGAGTAAACTTCATATCCATTCTGACACGGTCAGTTGTATATGCATAATCACCGTTCTGTGTAAAACGTTCTGTATTGGTCCACTTTGGCATTGTAGGTGCGGTCCCATCAATTGTTACAGTCCATGGTCCTGACCAATCACTGCAATTTCCAAATGAGTCGCACGCCTGTACCTGCCAGCTGTAAGTCCTATACGCACTGGCTGTCGCATTTATTATCGAGTTTGTCCCCGTGCTTACAGGTCCATAGTGCCCGCCTCCGTTCCAGCTACTCTTATATTTATATGTAACCGGGCCGTGCGGATCTGTAACATCACTCCAATCAAGCATTGCTAATGAAGGTTTTATATATGCCCCATCAGCAGGCGAGACGAGTGTTGGTACTGCTGGAGCTGTTGCATCAAAAGTAATTCCATAAACATAGGCTGTATTTTCAACATTCCCGGCTTTATCTGTCGCACTGACTTTCAAATCGTAGGTACCATCAACAATTGGAGTCCATCCGTAACTCCAATTAAAAGGCGTATTCTTTGAAGGGTTAACAACATCGGTAATTTTTACCCAGTTCGCAGGCACATCCGCATCTGAAGAGTTCTTGTAGAAAAGGGTAACAAAGTCCACCCCGACATTGTCAACAGATGTACCTGTTATTGAGATTTCAGAATTGAAGTTCCCGGCAAGAGGTGTATTAAAGACCGAGCTTGCATTGGTTATGTCATAGTTGTAATGCCTCCACTCACTCCAACCGCTTTCATTGCCAAAATTGTCAACGGCCTTAACTCTAAACTTTACCCCGCCTTCTTCTGAAAGGTTAGGCACATGATTTCTCTGGCTTACAGTCGTTTCTCTGTATGGTCCTCCTGAAAAAGAATGCCCATCGTCATATTGATATTCAACCACATATTTCAAGATTCCTGATGTATCGACAGAATCAGACCAGTTATTCAAAATAGGGGTTGTATTAAAAGCCTTTCCTTCATCAGGAACTTCAATAACAGGAGTTGTGGGTTTAGTATCATCATAGTTAATTGCACATTCATTACTCCAGTTGGAAACAGAGTCTGCAGAGTCCAAAACATTATTAGAATTAGCATCTTCAAAAGCCCTAACTCTAAGTTTCCATGTCCCGTCCCAACCATTCCCTGCTCCCGCAGTCCCAAACCATAACCAATCGGTATTAGTTGCAGAATATATTGTAGGGTCTGTCCACCAGCTTCCTGCGGGAGGCTGAGCAGCTCTCTGATACTTAATATTACTTCCTACAGCAGCACTCCATACATGACTTGGTGTATTATCATTTGTGCCATTCCCACATGCCAGGGCAACGGGTAGACTCCCTGGTGTCGCTGATTTGCTCTGAACATTTAGACCCAGAGTAACTGGTGCAACAGGAACAGGATAAACGTAATATCCGAGTGCATTATCAAAAATCTTAAAATCCGATCCCCATCCTTTAACAGTGCCAATCAAGGTTGCCGTTCCTATAGCAGAATCCAAAGTTTGATTCCCAAAATAGAAAACAAATTTAGGGTTGCCAGCAAATGTAACGACATATTTGAAATCGCTGATTGAATAATGGATATCCGAAATACTCTCACCAAGATTTATAACTTCAGAGTACATTTTAACAGGTTCCGAAATATTTACTGCTCCATTTATAGTAATATCGGACACGGCGGCAGGTAGATAGCTTGTGCCGGTATATAGGGCAATTCCTCCCCACGCATTTCCAGATGTCGTGATATTTGTGAGAGTAAAATGGTTACCATTTGTAATGGAAATTCCGTTCCCATAAGTAGCCCCATATGCCTGAACATTCAAAAGAGTTCCATAATCTACACCATAAAAGTCTACATTCGTCCTATATGACAATTCCACTTTTAGGTTTTCAAGCGAGATGAAATCAACATTTGCTATTTTTAATCCATACCCGCTTGTTCCATGAGCATTTCTGAAAGTGAAATTTTTGAGAATAACATTTCCGGCAGTCACATGCATTCCATACCCCGTATAACCGGCAGCATCTATTACAGTAGCATCGATACCGGCTCCTTGAATAGTTAATGATTTATTTACATTGAGCGTTGATGAAGGAGTGAAAGTTCCAGCCTGTATATCGATAATATCTCCCGGATCCGCAGCATTAATAGCTGCCTGAATATTTCCTCCGACAACAACTGTATGCACACTTGCCGCAAATACATCACTTGTAGCGACACTTAATGCAGGGCCAAGTATCAAATAAAGGGATAAGAAAACTGAAATAAATCGGCTGAAATACCTTGAGGCAAACCTAGTAAGTAGATGTAGCATATAGTAGAGTGCTAGAACTTAGTTGTGTTAAATTATATCCCTTACTACGTCCCCCTAAAAGACCTATAACACTATTCTACATAATTAGATTTGGAAAGAGTGACAAACCTCTTCCTGCTTTCAAAAGGCTCAACATCTAGCCATGTATTCCCTGTGTACCAATATCTATTTTAGATAAAGCCTTATTTATAGGCTTAACCCATTTTCATATACTAAAGACTAAATATGTAATATGTGCTAGAATAGGTATCTCATATTTAAGATCTCGAATACCTTAAAGTCCAATGCTAGCCTCGCTTCTTAACACATACCAAGAGATTGCCCCAATGTATCAATTCCTCATAATGCTTTATGCTGGATTCATTACATTGGTTACGATTATCAATATAGCAGCGTTAATTACAAATCAAATTCTAAAACTCAGTCTTTATATAAGACGATCGCGATTAAAGAAAACTCTTAAAAATGAAACTAAGTAAGAAAAAGAACAAAAAGCATACATACAAATGGAAGGGCCTTACGACTCTCATAATAATAGCCCTTATTTCCCTTCTCTTCACTATTTATGTAATGCTTAATGCCTATGAACAGATTTTTCTCCAAGATATTAAGTATCTTAATACTCTTAGGGAAGTTCAAAATAACGAAACGTTAGAACAGGTGAACGAGAAAAATAACCAATACTCAAACATCTCACATATTGTAACCAGAGAGAAGATCAGATTCATACAGATCCCTAACATTAAAGCCCGCCTAGAATTAACAGACGCACTGAATGAACGTGGCAAATGGTACATCAGAGGAAATAAAGCTCATATATATGTAAAGGATCATAGTAATAATCTCCTCATATATCTGGATCAAACGTGGAGAACAACTCTTGATATTCGTCACTTGGAGGCTGGAGATCTGGTGTTTCTTCTATCTAGCCGCAGCAGTTATATATTTCGTGTGGATCAAATATTCAACGATATTGAAAAATATAATATTACAAGGGATGAGACAGGAACGCCGAGACTCACGGTTTTTGTGGAAGATGACAAAGGATTCAAAATATTCCTTGCTACACTTATAAATTCAACTAAACGATAAGATGGCTCAAGACTGGTTTTCAATATTCAGAAGTATTGCCGTTATTTTCGCAAATCTGATGTTCGTAAAATACTTTGTATTCCTCATTCTAGCCCCTATTTATCAAATAATAGAAACACTTAGAAAAAGCCGGGCAATCCTGAAGCAGGAATACAAAAATTATAAAGTATCCGTCATTATACCCGCCTGGAATGAGTCCGTTGGAATTGTGAAAACGGTTAAGAGTGTTTTAGAAAACGACTACGATAATGTTGAGATTCTTGCTGTTAACGACGGATCTACTGATAACACAGAGAAGGTAATGAACTCTTTCGTAAAAAAGATCCGCAGACTTCGCAAAAGTCATAAGTGGAGAAGAAAACAACTAAGATTCATTTCATACACAGTAAATGGAGGCAAAGGCCACGCCCTTAATACCGGAGTTAAAAAAGCAACTGGTGACATAATCCTAACAATTGATGCGGACTCAAAACTAGATAAACATGCAATCAAAAACCTTGTTGTATATTATCAGGATCTTAAGGTTGACGGGGTTGTTGGTAATGTAATAGTCGCGAACTCACAGACAATTCTCGGACTCACTCAGAGACTGGAATATCTTTTTGGTTTCTATTTCAAACGATCACACGCCGTAATGGGAGCCGAATATATCTTTGGAGGTGCATGTGCATCATTTAGAAAAGCTGTTTTCGACCATATCGGTTATTATGATGAAAAAAATAAAACTGAAGATATTGAAATGACCATGAGATTCAGATTTTACGGATATAACTGTACTTACGGTGAGGATGTTATATGCTACACAGAGGGTGCATCAGATATCATGGGGCTTCTAAAGCAAAGACTCAGATGGAAAAAGGGGCGTATGGACACCTTTGTGAAGTACCGCAGTATGTTCTTTTCCAAAGACAAGAGACATAATAAAGCACTAACCTTCTTCGTTCTTCCCTATGCATTGCTGGCAGAGTTTCAGCTATTTCTGGAACCGATTTCTATTGCACTGCTTATAACTTATTCTTTTATAGCATTAGACTTCCTATCGATTGCATTCGGTATCCTATTCATTTTTGTACTTTATTTCATTAACGGTTTATTCAACGGCAAAAAAATAAATCTCGGGCTTCTCATACTATTCCCTCTCACCTGGCCTCTCTTTTACTTCCTCATATGGGTTGAATATTTAGCATTATTAACAAGTATTGGCATGGTTTTAAGAGGAGAAGAAATTGTATGGCAACAGTGGCAGAGAAAAGGTATATAAACTATAGTCAGAATATATGAATCCTAATAAGGCAGTAAAACAAAGTCTCTTTTTTCTCTCAATGATTATCATCGGGGCAATAGTTACTATCCTATCACTCTCCGCCAACTACACTTTTTTGGAAAATACAAAAGAAAACCTTTCTCTAAAGATCGAACAAAGTATTGATGACATAAAGAAAAGATTAACGAACCTCCCTAAAGCAGACCCCATAAAGAAAGAGGAGTTAATTACATTTAAATGCTCAAGTAAGGAGAAGATCTTAAATCTCGAGAAAAGCAAGGATGACAGTATCAATAAAATCCACGAGCTTCAAAATATATGCGGTTCATATGTATCAAACAAAATGTTTGTATTTACCACAATGCCAAATAGCGATGCCGCCGCGAAAAGGCTTGCAGAAGGGCTAAGTACAACCCTTAAGGAATACAGTAGATACGGTATTATACCCGTGGTTATTGTTGAACCCATTACATCCTGGGGACTTATCGATTTTGAAGAGTTCGGATCCGGTTTTTATACCGGCTGGATAGACGTATTCTTTAAGACCATTAAAGATCAAAAAATCTCTGACCAGCAAATGGGGATCTGGGTTCCCTTTCCTGAAGCTAACCTTCCATCGTGGAATCGTGGAGAGGCTCTACCTGAACAATTCGGCACGAATGTAACGATTTATCTTAGCGTGCTCAGAAAATACTTTCCTAAAACCGAAACCTCTATAATGCTTAATTCAGTTTCATATGCGAACGAAGACTACAACTGGGAAAACGGAACGTATACCAGCCTGATACCCTACCTTAAGACATTAAAACCGGGGTTAGTTGACAGTTTTGGAATTCAAGGATTCCCTTGGAGGTCTCCAAACAACTCTGAAGATCCACTTCTTATAGATAATCCTCGGGAATTTATTAATCCTGATCTTGCTGCAGAAGCTGCCAGTTATCTTAAGGTAAAGAAGATCTGGGTAAACACAGGTACATTCAAAACAAAATATGCCAATGATGAAAGTTTAAGGGTCACAGAGACATATAAAAAGAGAGAGGAGATTTTGAATAGTATATTAAACGAGATGAAAGGCCTGAGAGATAAAGGCTTTCAGGTTTCAATAAATATATTTGCAGAGAATAAATCAGAAGCCGCTGAAGCTACAGACTGGTCATATTGGGGTACAAATCAAGATGATATTGATCGCCACACCCAAGTACTAGCAAAGTTCATTAAAAAGGCTCAGGGAAATAATATCGAATTCTGGTTCTTTAATAGATAATGCTTAAATCATATTAGCTCTTTCCTCGGTAGGAACGTGCAATGGTGCTAACCGTGAATATTCAGATGGCAACTCAGCAAAAAAGACTTTACTAAAAAGAGCAAAATCACCGTTTTCCTCCAACCTGCTAATTACTTTCTCAAATGTATCTCCAACTTTAAACTCAAATTGTGAGTTAGGATGCATATCTCTACTATTTCCTCCTGCATAGAGTATCCCCATTCTTTTAAGTGTAGACGCTTCGAAGATCTGGATTCCCAGGTCGGATTCGAAATGAACCAGTGTACATCCTTCCCTCTCATCTTTATAAATTCTCGCTCTCGGTTTCATATACTTTAAAGATTATCTATAACAATTACTCTTCTCTATTTTAACACTCTTTGAATAAACTCTATCGCTGGTTGATACAAAACAATCACTCCGATAACAACTGAGAGAAGTGCACCAAGTAGCACTACTCCGGACATAATATCTTTAACTAATCCTATTTCTGGATGATGGTTAGGATAAAGAACATCAAGAAGCTTCTCAATACTTGTATTGATAAGTTCAAGGATTATCACAAAGAAACAGGCAGTAACTATCACAAGCATTTCTAATTTTGAGACGCCTAATATAATTGACACTGTTAAAGTAACTGCCGCAACTGTAAGCTGTATTTTGGAATTCCTTTCTTTTAATAGTCCATGAAATAGCCCGCTGAAAGCAATTCTAAAGCTATTTACTAATGTTTGTTTCGGTCTCATATACTCCATATACCAATTTATGCTAGATTATATAGCTTTTCTTTTCAGGAAATGCAATATAACGATAACATAAGTTTATACTACAAAACTTTAATGAAAGACAAATATACAGCAGTCTGGGTGTCACACTCTTCAATTAGCGATTTTCTCAAATGTCCCCGTGCATATTACTTGAAAAACATATACAAAGACAAAAAGACTGGACACAAGATTCAGACTGCGAATCCCTACATGTCCCTTGGGCAGGCTGTTCATGAAGTAATAGAATCGCTATCTGTAATACCAACTGAACGAAGGTTTGAAACTCCTTTAATTGACAGATATGAAGAGGCCTGGAAAAAAGTTTCGGGAAAGAAGGGGGGCTTTGCTAACAGCTCCTCAGAAAATGAATACAAGGAAAGAGGAAGAAAAATGTTAGAGAGAGTGCGTAACAACCCGGGACCGCTCAAGAATAAAGCTGTGAAAATTGATATGGACTTTCCTCATTTCTGGCTTTCAGAGGATGAAAATATTATCCTCTGCGGAAAAATCGACTGGCTGGAATACTTTGAAGATTCTGATTCTGTCCACATAATCGATTTCAAAACCAGTCTTGATAACAAAGAGGATGGAGAATCACTCCAGCTCCCTATCTACCAGCTGCTAGTGAAAAACACGCAAAAGAGAGAGGTTACAAAGGCCAGTTACTGGTATCTGGAGCAGGATGACTTGCCCTCAGAAAAAGAGCTTCCCGATTATAACGAATCATTCAATAAAGTCCTTAGTCTTGCACGTAAAATTAAACTTGCCAGACAGCTAGAAAGCTTTAAATGCCCGAACGGGGAAGCAGGATGCCGAGAATGCAGACCGTTTGAAAGAATTATTAACGGGGAAGGCGAATTGGTCAATCAGATTGATAAAAGGGATATCTATATAATTGGCTACGAGGAAGAGAAGGGAGACGGAACAATTCTGTAAATTATCTCCCCTCTTGATAAATTTCCTAAAAGTACTAATCTAGTAGTACATCTAAGCTGTTATTTCATTATAATGGACTCAACTTCTACAAACAGAAATGATGCCCAAGGAATTATCAACATTGTCCTTATGATAATTATTATTGGCCTTCTGGGCGTTGTCGCCTTTCTCCTCTACCAAAGTACAAAATATAAAGACATAAAGAACTATGACGACTGTGTAAAAGCGGGGTATCCTGTACAGGAAAGTTATCCCTCAAGATGCACTACTCCTGATGGGAAAAGTTTTGAAAATCCACTTGAGAGAAAACAGATTGACAACGAGACACCTGATACCGAAGAACCTAATCAAACGACAGTGAAGATCTACTTTTCTAAAGATCCGGAGAGTAATGATGATCCTACATATACTGTAGAAGCTAAAAGGACAACGGACAGAAAAGATGTCGGGACATTTGCACTGGAAGAGCTAATTAAAGGACCTAGTACAGCTGAACAGTCTCAGGGAATATTTACTCAGATTAAACTCACGGGAGAGTCCAACTGCGGAAAAGACTTCAAACTTGTTATTGAAGATAGCTCTGATACTGCAACCGTTACCTTTTGTAAAGATCTAAACCAACCGGGCGTAATGAGTGACTCGCGGCTTCTAACAGAGGTTAAGACGACCCTTCTGCAATTCTCCACGATAAAAAAGGTCATAGTACTAAATAAGAATGGTGACTGTGTAGGAGATCTAAGCGGTCTTAATACTTGCCTGAAGAATTAGTCTTCATTTTTTCCGCTATCACTATTATCATCCTCAGACTCAGGCTCGTCCTCTTCCTCATTCTCTACTTCATTTTCTTCGCTATCTTTACTCTCATCATCCCCGTTGTCTGATTTTGAATTTTGCTTGTTCTCCTTCTCTCTTTCCTGTTCCTTTATCTTTTCCTGCTCTTCAGCTTCTTCCTCAGCCTGCTCCTTCTCTGCTTCCTGCTTTCTTTCCTCCATCTTCTCCTCGAGCTCACTATCTAATTCCTGAAGTTGATCTAACTTGTCTTCCTTTTTCCCTAGCAATTCAGTGTATTTCTCTTCTATTTCCATCCACTTTTCCTGAGTAATTTCGCCATTTTCAAAAGCCTGTTTAAGTTCCTCATACCTAGACCTTAGTCGGACTTCCTGTTTTGCGACATTTTCAATAGCTTGATTAAGACCATCCACACTCCCGTCAGCATCCTTATCTTCTGCTGAATCTTCCATTTCGTTCTCAAATTCTTCCAGCTCCTCCACCCTTTCTTCTAGAAATTTCATCTCCAGTTCAGCATTTGTACTATCGTCAAGGGTAAGGGCAAGCTGAACATTTTCACTCAAACGATCAACACTGTATAAAAGGTCTCCGGGCTTTGCTCCGTCAGAGGCGTAAGTAACACCTGTACCTAAAAGTAAAAGTGCGACAAGCGAGAGTGACACGATTAAAAGAGGATTCTTAGAAGGTCTCTTCATATTTACAATATTAAATATTAATATACTTATTATTAGCCTATACCACAGTGATTTGCAAGACCTGTAGAAGACTAAAGATGTCCAGTTGTTATTTCACGCTTATTACTTTACTATAGAGTAACTAGGTTACATTCATACCCGTGATAAAAAAGATTACCGCAAAAGTTCTTATCATACTTCTGTTTACAATCATTGTTGTATCACTAACCTACCTTGGAGCCTTGCTATTTCAGAAAGTGCAGGAAGCTAGATATGAACAAATTCCTCAAATTACAGAATATTCACAACATCAGGCAGAATTAATTGATTTCGCAGGCCAAATTGATACTCCAAGTAACAAGGAGAGCCTCAGTACCACATCATACCCTCTAACAGGTTTCCCCTCAAACTATGACGACACTTTAAAAAAGTTAAACATCTCATTAACATACACACAAAAGGTAAACCTACTTGCAAATGGTGTGACAATTACAACTTCTAATCCAGGTGTGGCACTACAAGAGAGCTACTCTTCATATTACTCGGACCTAATGCAAAAAGATCTTCCTATTCTAATGACTAGAGAATCTCTCGCAAATCTATTTAATTATTCGATGACCGAAATAAAGCAGAGAATTATTGAGTCTTCTTTAAACCCGCTACTTCACGAGACCGCTAAAGATCTTAGTAGGTACTTCAGGAAAGCTTCTACAACTTCTCAATCCCGCTATATACAGCAACAGTCAATAATAATGAAAATGCAGATGGATAATACATCTGCACTTCTATCAAACAAAAAATATGAAGATGCACTCATACAGTTGAATGATTTCTTTGATATTAACACTAAAACCAAGTTATATATCTTCTATGCACTTGCCTCAACCGATCACATAGAAGATATCGCACGTCTTAACAGGATAAATAATATCTTTGATATAAGCCCCCAAGCTCTTAACTTTGACAAGGAATTTAAATATACAAAGGATTTAGAAGGGGAAGTGATTGAAAAGACTCTGAAAAATTTCAAAATAAGTGCTGACAATGAACCACAAAACACTATACACTCTTGGCAACTTATGCAAAGTGATATCTATCCGGTTTACAGCCTTTCAAATAGTGTAGAAAAAGTTCTTGAACAACAGTCTCTTGAAATAATAAACCAGTCACGATTTACATTTGATAATGAACCTTCTGAGAAATCTGTCCCGGCAACCTCTAATGAAGCATACTTGGAAGTAGCTCCAGAGCTATACACGCTTTACACAAAGGTCTGTTCAGTAGTTAAGAATGAGCTCGAGAGTTCGGGGATGCTGGATCAAACAACTAATGAATCCCTAGATGAGTTGAGCGAAACATTTTCATATCTTGCGGATTCCAGTACTATAAATCCGAACCCAGAACATGTGGCGAGAATACTAAGTATGTCAAACAACTTAGGTGCTCCAGAAGAGAACACACGGGTAGTAATAAAACTGAGACTGACCGCAGTCAAAGACCAACAGGGCAAGGTCATTCTCGCAACATCTCCCGTCTCTATCATTGAAAAAAGAGATGCCGAAAGCAATACATGGAGCGTCCTAAGCCAATATGATATAACTCCGCCAAATAACAACTTTAATGAGAAGTATGATTTTAAAATCAAACCGCAAGCGAAAGGAACTGTCAGGGTTCCTATACTTATGTATCACCAAATCGCGGCAGTCCCGACATCAGGTTCTCAATTTGTCAAAGGGTTATATGTTTCTCCAAAGGAATTCGAAACTCAGTTGGCTTATCTTGTAGCACACAATTACAAAGCCCTCACTCCTCAGGAACTTCACGATATACTGGCAACCGGAGAAAATCCTAAGCAGAAATCTATAATGATAACATTTGATGATGGCGTACGTAATCACTATACTACCGCCTACCCGCTACTTAAGAAATATGGTTTAACCGGAGTGTTTTTCGTTGTCTCACATAGATCCTCAATAAAAGGAAATGAGCTCAAAGAAATGGCAAATAACGGCATGTCCATTGATTCACATTCAGCAACGCATGCAAACCTTAAAACCACTGATGATCCTGTAAAGCTGGCTTTTGAAATAACTTCAAGCAAGTACGGACTGCAAAGTTTAACAGGCCGGCTTGTTAATGGTATAGCATACCCGGGTTGTGTTGCTGATACAGAATCTTTTGGTGTGGTCGCAGGAAGTGGATATAAAATAGGTGTATCATGCGGCAATTCAATTGACCATACCTTTTACAGAAGGCTCTCACTTGCCAGAATACATGCCTTTGGCGATATGGCGTCATTCAAGAAAGCCCTCTCATGGGGGTTATAAAGCTATTGACTCATATGATATTATAAATATATGAATCAGACAGAAAAGCTTATCATAATCGGAGGAGGACCTGCCGGACTAGCAGCAGCTCTTTATGCTTCCAGAGCAATGCTGAACCCTTTAGTAATCGAAGGATTACCCGCAGGTGGACAGTTGACACTAACTTCAGAAGTCGAAAACTATCCAGGTTTTCCCGAGGGGGTATTAGGACCTGACCTCATAAAAAGATTCAGAGACCAAGCTCAAAAATTCGGGACCAGATACATTACGGAAAATGTTGTATCCGTTAAAAAGGATGAACTTTTTACAGTCACAATATCAAACGGACAGACTCTTCAATCCCGAGCGGTACTTGTTGCTACTGGTGCTGATGCCAAATGGCTTGGATTGGAATCCGAACAGAGATTAAGGGGAAAGGGTGTTAGTGCCTGTGCCACATGTGACGGTTTTTTCTTCAAGGATAAGGAAATAGCGGTTGTAGGAGGAGGAGACTCTGCCATGGAGGAAGCAACATTTCTAACTAGATTTGCATCAAAGGTCACAATTATACACAGAAGAAATGAGTTTAGAGCCTCAAAGTTCATGATTGAGAAAGCAAAAAACAATCCGAAGATTGAGTTCATAGTAAATGCTCAGGTAGTAGAAGTTTTAGGGGAAAACAGTGTAGAGGGATTAAGACTTGAGGTTGTCAGCGGAGATGGAATGAAAGATGAAAAGGTCCTAAATGTTCAGGGTTTATTCCTGGCAATAGGACATATCCCGACCACTTCCTTCCTGAAGGATACCGGAGTGCTTCTTGATGAGAAAGGATATATATACAATTCGGACAGAGTCGCCCTTGAGAAGCATACTGATATCTCTGACCAGTTTGATTTTGGGTTCAGATACGCAACAAACATAAAAGGCCTATTTGCTGCAGGTGACTGCACGGATTATGAATACAGACAGGCAGGCACTGCAATAGGAATGGGAATAGCTGCAGAACTCGAGATTGAGAAGTATCTGAATAGAAACTAAACGGTTTCCAAACCACTTACAATAAACTCCGATCCTTTACCCTCTCCAGATATGACACTGATATCTAGTCCTAACTTGTTGCACACCTCCTTAACAAGAGCCAAACCAACGCCATACCCATTACCTTTTGCGTTCCTGCCCCTATAAAATCTTTCAAATATCTGGCCTAAATCCCTGGACCTAATGCCAACACCGCTATCAGAGATTTTGATACCGCATCTATCCTTTTTAACTTCACATGAGATATTAATAATCCCTTCCTTTCTACTATATTTAATTGCGTTTGAAAGCAGATTGTTAAATATTACATAGAAGTAGTTTTTAGGTATATTAATAGTAGTGTCCTTAACTTTATTTTCAATTCTAAGTCTCTTTCTTTTAATATCAAGGGCAAAGTTTTTTAGCATAATATCTATTTCCTCCCTGACCTGAACCTCCTCACTTACTTTCTTCAGTTCCTTAATATTTGAAAGAGCCAGCAAACTCTCAAGGATACTATTCAGATTTAACAACTCCTCTTTTGTCCGGCGAATAGATTTCCGAGCCGATTGCTCTTTCAAATCCAACAGAATAACTTCTAGATTACTTACCGCTCTTGTAAGCGGGGTTCTCAACTCGTGCGAAGCCGTAGAAATAAACTCTTTCTGTTTTAATACCCCTTCATTTATCCTTTCCAGCATTCTGTTGAATGTTCTTGAGAGGACAACCATCTCATCTTTCTCGTTCCCAGAAGTATCTATCTTGAGATCCAAATTGCTAGTAGAGATATCATTCATCTGCTGTGATAGAACTGTCAAAGGGCTCAAAGCTTGTTTTGAAATGAAGTATGAGGCTATAAAGCTAATGGTGGCACCTATAAGGAGAGCTCCAAGAAGTATCATGACACTCAATTTAACTATGTCGTTAGCCAACTGCACCTCAATCGCCAACTGTACAAGTCCGACAACCCCTCCATTTGAAGATACCGGGTAAATAACCAGTTCGTAAGGACGGTTTCCATAACTCTTACCGTCTGTGTATATAAAATACTCGCCTGTCTTAAAAACATTCTCAAGTGCTATCTTATTCTTTTTATTGTAATCCTCACTATCATACTTTTTGAACATTCCATAAGTCGCTAATGGTTCAAATTCCGAGTTATAAATGACTGCTGAGGTTCCATCATTTCTCAGATGCTCAGATAGGAGTTCATTTTCTTCTCCCCTCTTGAGTATTAAACGACCTTTTTCGACATAAAGATGTTGACTTATAACCTCATTAATCTCATGAAGGAGATTCTTTCTAATCTCTATTCGGGAACTGATGTAATAGCCAATTGAGAAGATGACCCCGGTAATAAGCAAGGTTAAAATTGTAACCAGACTAAACTGGAAAGTCATTTTTGCTCTAGTCGTTAATCTTTGCATAGCATATAACCCACCCCTTTAACTGTTTTAATTAATTTCTTTTTAGAACCGACATCAATCTTCTTTCGTAAATATCTAATATGTACATCAACCGTGTTGGTAAATAGATCAATGTTTTCATCCCAAACGTGAGTCAGAATATCCTCCCGTGACATAGCAATTCCCATATTACTCGCAAGGTACTCAAGGAGCGCATATTCTCTCACGGATAATTCTAGTATCTTGTCACCTCTTTTTACAATATGACTATTAGTATCAATAATCAGATTAGCCGCTTCAATAACTCCTGACCTGTGCTGTGTATACTTTCTTCTGAGTAGTGCCCTAACTCTTGCTAGCAGTTCAGACATTTCAAACGGTTTTGTTAGGTAGTCATCTGCTCCGACATCCAAACCTTCCACTTTATCCTCGACCTGTGACTTTGCTGTCAGCATAATTACAGGGACGGTTTTTCCACTTTTTCTTATCTCATGACAAATTTCAATTCCGTTTTTACCCGGAAGCATCCAGTCCAAAATTACCAGATCATACTCCTCATTCAAAGCCCTTTCTAACCCTTCATTTCCATGTCTTGCCACATCAACAACATAAGAGGACCGCTCCAGAAAAGTTCTTAAGTTTTTTGAAATCGTTAAATCATCTTCAACTATCAGTATTCTCATCAAAATATATTGGTTACCTATTTAGGACATATTCTACTATAAAAATACCAATAAGTATCAAGAGATAATTAATCAGGACAATTGTTACAATCTGTTTAATAACTTTTCTCATTTAATATAGAAGTCCTCTTTAATTATATTCCAGGGCTTTATACCAAGGTTAATAAACCCTATTGTCATGCTCTCCATCATAGAACTTGGACCGCAGAGAAAGACTTTCATTTTTCCAAGACTTCTTCTATCCAGTCCCTCGTTCTGAACTACTTTCAAAGGCTCCAACCTCCCTGAACTTTCAGAAAAGTTTGGGTATACTCTTAAGGTATTTTTTCTTAACGCTTTTTGAGCCAGCTCTGTAATATATACAGCTTCGTTATGATTCTTAACGGTGTAGTATAGAGATACTTTCCGATGACTTGTAGAGACACTTTCGTAATCCAACAATGATAAAAAAGGGGTAATACCGATTCCCCCTGCTACCCATATTGCATCTTTCTGATCAGATAGAAGACTTTCTCCAAACTTGCCGTGAGGTCCCTGCAACTCTACTTCATCCCCAGACTCTAGACGCATATACTTCCAGGTAGAATCTCCATCCATTTTAACCGATATTCTTAACTCATCAGTATTAATCCCCGAAGAGATAGAGAAGGGATGCTGCTCGCTACCTATTTCTCTTCTAAAAAACCTGACGTAGATAAACTGGCCGGGTAAAAAGGAGACTTTCTCTTTCACAGGAAGCATATATATCTCTATAACCTCACCCAAAATCCGTGTATGCGAAACTCTATACCTATATTTGACGCTCAAAAGCCTGTACAAGAATCTCTTGTATACTGCGGAAATCAAAGCTATCCCAACAAGTGAAAATATCCATATGGCCAAAGGCGGGTACACAGAAATGTCACTCGAAATAAGCAAAACATGTATCATGACTAACAGCATAGGTATGCCTATAAACTTGTGGATTGTAGCCCAGATACTGTAAGGGATTTTTGCATAAAAAGTGACAAGTAGGATTATCGTATAGCAATACAAGGCTAGAATACCGAATGTATAGGCCAGATTGGAAGATGGTAGAAGGTAGGTATAAAAACCTTGTATTGAGGGAATTGAGTTGATAATTAAAAGCAAAGGGTGAGTAAGAATAAGGACAAAGGCAAACCCGCCAATAATATGATGAGCGATATATGCATTATCTAAGCCATCAAAGATTACCTCAACAATCCTCAGTCTAGTCGCAATGATATACTCCAACGAAAGCAAAGTAACTGCAAGAAGGGCGCTGATCTGTGCCCCTCCAAGAATTAACGGAGTAGGTTCTCCTATATACTTTTTTGCCCAAACCCAAAGGATAACTGTAACCACCAAAAAAACAAATATTAAAAAAGTACTGAATAACCTCTTCATCTTAGTCAACTATAACACCAACTATTGGATACTTCCTTCTGATAATATCACCTCCTATCAGGTTGAGCTCTGAGGAGGAATCCTTCCCTGCCAGGTAGTGATAAGTACCACCGGGTTCATAAAACTTCTTTCCTTCTGTCACATCATAAACATAACCGTTTAAGCCGATGAGTATTGGACGCCCTTTAATTGCCCCATTATATTTGGACAGATCCGATCTTTTGTACACACTTAATCCTTCCTTCTTAATCCCTGCTACCTGCCTTGTTTTCCCCACTTGAATCATCCTAGTAACATAGGTTCCACCAAGCATAACTACAAAAACAACAAGAGCAAGAATCAGTAGTATAACTATTTTCTTTTTCATTTATATGTATCTTTGCAAGGTAGAAATAATAAGATTCCACATACTTGAATGTTCCGACTCATCCTCCTTTTCTTTTTCCTCCTCTTTCTCATCTTCGTACTCGTATTCTATCTCCTCTTCCTCTCTCTCATCATCGTCATCATCCTTTCGTACAATAGTTGTGTTACCGTTGCCATTATTAGCCGCACTACCTCCAAACGTTCCTACATTTGGAACAGAACTCAAATAACTTATCGGATGGGGAAAGATAGATGTTATATCCTGCCCTCCTGATACACCATGGTGACTGCAACCTCCCCACGACGGGTGACTTGAGACGTCATATACTTTACCTGAGTATGCTATATAACAACTGCTACTTGTGTTGTGCGAAGCTAAAGAGACAGCAGTGAAAACCGCCGAAGAGTTCACTGCCGCTCTAGCTTTAATATTGCCGGTACTACTGCCCGAAGTACCAGCATTCTGGGTTTCATTAACCAAATACCGCTCCATTCTTGCAAGGTTTGTTCCATGTTGATTATGGTATGAGTTACTCATGTCCGTATTACAGACGAATATATCACCTCCTGAATGAGTCTTTTTTAAATTAGTGACGTCATATTTATTACCGTCTATTGTAACAATACATCCTAAAGCCTTTCCTCGAGATTTGCTTCCTGAAGCAGAGACAGCCGATGTATCATCAACACCTTGTATCGCCGTATCCACTTTATCCTTAAGCTCACTAACCTGGTCTACCAATTTATCGGGCACCGGGATTACCTGTGAGACCTTAAGTGCCGCCACCCCGCTTACCCCTCCCACTGCAAATACAGAAGCAATAAGGGCAAGATTAGGAAGAATAGTTTTAGATATGAACATTAAGAATCCAGTTTTCATTTTGTATAGGACATAATTTAATATTATGTTTACATATTACAAAATGATAGATTAAGAGAAGATTAAGAAAATCGGGGTGACTCGACTTGAACGAGCGGCCTCTTGCACCCCATGCAAGCGTTCTAGCCATCTGAACTACACCCCGTAGTATCAAACGGATTATATTACAAAAGATAGACAGTTTCTATCGGGTCAGTTTTTATTTATCTCCCCAAACAATCATCTAATTAAAGTTTTATTTCAAGAATTACCTGATTTGGACTGGTACCTGCTGAAAGCTTGAATTCCTTAGCAGCACCGTCAAAAGTATACTTACTCGCACTACTTCCCTCCATTTCCCATACCATAGTAATACCGCCCGGCATATCTAATGCGGCCGGCATCTTAGCAATAACATCTTCAGAAATATCGGTAAACCGCAATGTTAGAAGATTATCTCCATCATAACCTGCGCTGGCAGAAGGAATAGGCTTTGCGGTACTCCCTTTCACCTCAAAGACAATCCTGAGTATCCCGCCGGAAGCACTGTAAGAATATGAGGATACCTTCGCTCCGTCAGCTTTTCCTGCTCCAGTTATAGTCTGAGCATCCTTTGAAAACTCCTCACTTCCCAGATCTACATCAGCAGTATCAACAACCCCGGGATATTTAACATCAAGGGTTATAAGCCAGGAGGAAGCATCAATACCTGTCATACTGAAAAGAAATGGCGTCTCCTTAGACACTCCAATATCATAAAGCTCTTCAGTCTGGTCTGCACTAACATTATGATAAATCTTAATCACACCTTCCTTATTTATCATCCTGCTCTTTTGGTACCCGATTCCGCTATTATCTGTAGTAACCCCAGCAAAATCAATTCTGATTGCCCCCAAAGATGCGATATAAGTAGCTGTAACATAAGGGTTTACATCGCTATCCGTTTTCCTTGTTAAGGTAAATTCAAATCTGTGGAATCCAGTATTTGCCGTGTCAGTTAAACTACTCAAAGTATACTGACCATCAGTCTCATCACTACTTCCAACGGTCTGCTTGGTCGTTTTGTAGCTAGTAAAATCTACAACGGTGGTATCAGTGTTAGTATCCGGCTCCGGTTCCGCATTTGTATCACTATCAGTGGTCTCAGAGTCTGTATCTGTGTTTGTATTAGTATCAGTATCGGTTTCTGTTTCACTTTCAGTATTCTCGTCTACGGACTCGTTATTAGTATCGTTATTCTGTTTATCTGTATTAGATTCCTTATTTACAAGGACATAAGCACCGTAACCAATTAAAGCGAGTATAACAAGAAGGAGAATATAAAGAAGTGATGAAGATCGCTTCTTCGGGGCGACGTTTGGTTCCATATAAATAGAACAGCCAACTTATTATTCCAGTCTACCATATATCGTAACTCTGTGATAGTATGGAATGTATGAGTACTGCCAAGACAAAAGTAATCACTTTAGATCAGGAAACCAACGTTTCTCCGAAGATCGAGTCAGAAGTGAAACAAGCTCCTACCACCCTTATAGAACCACTTAAAAAGAAGGGGGAATTAAAGCCCTGGCAAAAAATAACCCTGTCTATTCTCGTAGGAACCATTCTCTTAGGTGCGTTAGCCGTCTCAATGTACTTCTATATTTTCACAAAACCTATTTCTCCCTCAGAAATAATTACAATAAATAGAGACTACCTGGAACAAGATCTGCAAATTATAAACTGGAGTGACAAAGTAAAGTTTATAACTACAGCCCTCACCACACCTGATTTACCAAGAACAGAACAGAGCCCGCTGAATGGACTTTTGTTTACCAAAACAGAGATTGAGAAGCTAGAAAAGAATCGACCAATTGCAATAATGATTAATAACCACTATCATGCCCGCCCTCAATCAGCTTTAAACAGTGCCGATATTGTTTACGAAAGCCTCGCAGAATCGGGAATAACCCGATATATGGGAATATTCTGGAGTCAAGGCACAAGTAAAGTGGGACCTGTAAGAAGTGCACGACAGTACTTCCTGGAATGGCTAAGTCCATATGACCCGTTATATATTCATGATGGATGTGCATCATCCAGTGATCCACGCACAAATGCCTGTGGAAATATATATAGTTACGGAATTAAGGATCTCAGGACGCATGGATACTGGAGAGTCACTGACAGAGTTGCCCCGCATAATGAATATAACTCAACAGTTACAGCATGGGATTATGCTTCTAAAAATGGATGGGGTGGATTTCCTGAAATAGATACGCTCCAATTCAAACGTGATGCAGAACCTAACGCGAGAGGAAGCAGAACAAAAGTAAAGGTTAGATTTAGACAGGATCTGCCCAATAACGGCCTGTATGATAGCGAATGGTCTTACGATGTTAAAAGCAACTCGTATTTACATAAAATAGGAGGGCAGGCAGATTTGGATCTCGAGACTGGCAAGCAGGTTTCTGCAAAGGTAGTCGTTATCCAAGAAGTAATTATGCAAAGTTCGGGTGATGCATATGGAAGAATCATCATCACAACTATAGGAGAAGGGAAAGCTGTTGTGCTTCAGGATGGGAAAGTAACAATTGGAAAATGGAAGAAAACCTCAAGGACGGAACGTGAAAGATATTATGACAGCACAGGTAAAGAGCTGCTGTTAAACCGCGGACGACTTTGGATAACTGCTGTTCCTAAAGATCAAGGCAAATTTGATATAATAGAACAATAAGTTAATCTATAAGATTAGTGCTCAAAAATCTTTTTATCTCAAAAGTAAGGATTGAGCTACTTGAGCAGTTTCTTTTCAATCCCGCAGAAGAGTACCATGTGCGTGGACTTGTGAGAATAATTGACGAAGAGATTAATGCAATACGCAGAGAACTACTCAACCTCAAAGCCGCAGGATTACTTAAAGTAGAAAATAAAGGCAACAAGGTAGTCTATACATTGAACCCTAAGTGCCCTGTTCTCCCAGAACTTCGCTCGATGATGTATAAGGACTCGGAGTTCGGTCAAAACCTATACAGAATTGGGACGAAAATTGTAAATGCAGAGCTCATCATCTTAACTCACTCATATTTAAACAATAAGTATGAGAGTAATATCGACGTTGATGTCCTATTCGTAGGTGATATCGATATAAGAAAACTAACCCCTGAAATGAAGGAGATTGAAAAAACATTAGAGAAAGAAATCCGTTATAGTGTAGTGACCATGAAGGATTTCGAATTTGCGAAGAAAAAGAGAGAACCCTTCTTAATTAATATATTGGAAAAGGATAAAATAGTATTGCTTGGCAGTGAGAAGGCATTGGCAGTATAATAAACCTCATGAGAGTCAAACTACCAAAAGTTCAAAACATCTTCAAAATACTTGCAGCATCGCTCATCACTTCAGTCTTTATTTCCTCAATTTTAATTGCACTTCCTCAAACGGAACGATATTTCAAAAAAGCCCGCTATGATCTCACACTATCCCCTAAAATATGGAGAAAAGAATATACTCTTGAACTTGAGTTTAAAGCCCGAGATCTGAACAAGAAAGATAAAAAGATAGAGGAGACTAAACAGATTATTGAGAGTAGACTTAGAAAGTTTGGCATTGAGAACTCTGAGGTAAAAGAGATAAGGCATAAGGACAAGAACAAGGCAACGATTAAAATTGAAGTTGAAAGTGACGAAGATCAGAAGATTGTTGACCAATTAATCTCACAAAGATATTTCTTACGTTTTGTAACAAGAAAAGACGGGGTCAATTTCGATGACACAAGCAATCAATTCGCAATATATGATATTAATAACTACGAAAATACTCCCTACACGCTCCATGACTTCAGAGAAGTGTATGTCACCAAATTAAAGGCCTCTACCGGAGAATACTCATATTTTACGATCTATAAGCCATGGGAGTATAAGGCCGAAAAGTTTTATAAATCCTTTGACAAATTAGCCGGACAATACGCAGGGATAGCTATCGATGGATTCGTTTCTCCAATAGTAGTACCTGTAACAGCGGGAAACAAAACAAGCGGGGTAACTGCCAGAAATCCCTTCGCACTAGGAATAACCTCTGATCCGATTGAAGCCAAAGCCAGCTCTATTCTTCTAAACTCAGGCGTAATTCCGGTTAACTATACTGTCAAAAATTCAAAAGAATTAAAGGTCGTAAGCTTTACTTACGACTATTCCCGGGCAGCACTACTCCTGATTATTATCAACGCAATCATTTATCTGATGTTATCACTTCTAACCAAAAAGGGAGACCTGCTTACTTTCGTTTCTTACGGACTCGCTGCCGCAACATTCATAACACTCTCTAAATTACTCCAGATACCGTTGCAACCAATCTCACTAATTTATACAGCCATCATTCTCACTTTTCTTATGCCTTTCTTCATAAACTCTCCCAGAATATCAATAATATTATTCCTTCTTGCTTCCGTTCTCAGATTAGTATCAACTGATTATATCCGCGGGATCGCATCATATATTATTTCTGTGATTCTCCTTTTCATTGTCATAACACACATCACTAACTATTTGAGAAAATTAATTCATACCGTTTTAAGATGATAAACAATCCAATAGAGCTCTTACAAATGCATACACTGCTTGAAATATTTTCTTTTATACTCACAATTACCCTATTTACAGCCATAATGTTCGGATATAATACTTATATTATAAAAAGACGACCGGGAAGGTTCCTCCTCATAATAGTTCTCCCTCCAATACTCCTTTCGCTTCTTGCATACATAGTTTCCCCACTAATCGGAGTGAGTATCAAGGGTATAAATGTAGTACCTGTCTTATGGATGCCTGTACTTCTTACACTTTTACACACGGAATACTTCATTGATATGCTCAAGAAGACAAAAACAGATACTGCCAACCCTACTTTTGAATTTCCTAAAAAGATTGTAAGGGAAACTATCTACTTCATAATTGCTGGCATAATTGTGACCGCATCATGCTACGTTCTTTTCCCTCAGAGTAATTTAATTCCTTTTATCTTAGGTCTTGTTATCTCTGCCATATCCGTAGAAATTAATACCGTTATAATTAACAAAAGGCTATAATGTTACCTATTGTTGTAGTAGCGGGTCCGACCTGTTCAGGAAAAACGGATCTGGCAATTAAGCTCGCAAAGGCTTTTAACGGGTTTATCATTAACGCGGACTCCAGACAGGTATACAAAGATATTCCGGTTGCCACTGCACAACCGAAACCTGATCATGTAAATAGTGACGGATCTTGGACAATACAAGGTATAAAACACTACTTATTTGGTTTTGTTCCTCTGTCAAAGGAATACAACATAAAGACTTTTAACAGAGATGTTAAAAAATTACTAGCATCAAAAGATCTATCCAATAAATTACCTATCCTTGTAGGAGGCAGCGGATTATATATAGACAGTTTTATAAATTCGTATGATTTAAAACATAACCAAAGGTCCATCTACACTCGATCATATTTAAACACCCTTCCTTTAGAATCTCTGCAAAAGATCGCCGGCAGTAATCTTGATACTCTAAACGAAAGTGATAGTAAAAACCGTGTCCGAATTATAAGGCTAATTGAAAAAGGGCAAAAGAACGATTTAAAAGGAGCCCCTATTAAACATATTTACCTATTGAAAGACCTTCCTATGGAACTTTTGGAGGTAAGAATAAAGAAAAGAATTGATATAATGATCAAAAGTGGTCTTGAACAAGAGGCTTTGGGGGTACTAACAAAGTATGATAGGAAGAACCTCAAGGGTCTTAATACTATTGGAATGAAAGAGTTTGTTCCCTATATTAAAGGTGAAGGCTCTATTGAGGAAGTAAAGTCTCAGATTTACTTTCACACAAGACAATACGCCAAACGTCAAAAGACCTGGTTCAAAAGAAATACAATAGCAATAAAGGTCAATACAGACAAAGATGCAATCAAAGTAGTCGATTCTAGACTAAAGGGTAACTCTTAATTACAGATATACTACCCTCACTTGATTCAATTAGATGAATTTCTTTTACATCAAATCGTATATCATTTACTTTCAGGTCTTTATTTACGTTCCTTACATCAAGAGAGAGATTCTTGTACTCTTCATCACTAACTACTTTATTAACACGACCCAATGTCACATGGGGAATGAATATCTCATAATCCTTTGTCCGAATTCCGTAAAGGCCCAATTGATATAACATGTCTCTGATCTCATCTCCACCGCTTAGTAATGAAAGATATACAAGTTCCTTATAACTTCTCTGTATTCCCAAGTTGGCCTTATCAAGCCGAACGGAGAACTTTTTAAGTACAATTTTCTTAAGTTTAAGATCCAAAAGCATTTTTTTAATGATGCCTAATCTTTCACCTAAATAAACGAGAGTTATATGGTACGTTTCAGGTTTTACCCAACGGACATTTACATTCTGGCCGTCAAAGACCCTACCTAAATTGCCGACAACCTTTCTAACCTCATAATTACTCTGTTCATTAGGTATAAACCCTAGAAAAAAGCCCATTTAGTGCCTGATTATATTATTTACCCTTCTCTATTTTTTCCTTTCCGACAAACTGCTGAAGAGCCTTTGGAACAGTGAGTGAGCCGTCCTCATTCTGATAAGTTTCAAGCACAGCCACCATTAAGCGGCTAGTAGCAAGTCCTGAAGCATTAAGCATGTGAACATACTTATTATCTCCTTCACCAGTCTTATACTTTATGTTTCCCCTTCTCGCCTGATAATCACGGACATTGGAGATTGAACTCACTTCATAGTATGTTTGAAGGTATGGTAACCAAACTTCAACATCATATGTCTTAGCTGCCCCGGCAGAACAATCTGCGGCCGCAAGCTGACTGACTCTGTAATGAAGTCCTAAACCGTCAACAAGGTTTGTTGCTTTGTTCAGTAACTCTTCCAAGGCAGCTTCTGACTGTTCAGGTGTAGTATACTGGAACATCTCAACCTTATTAAACTGGTGCATTCGAAGCAATCCTCTTTCATTTGCTCTATATCCCCCTGCTTCTCTCCTATAGCACGGTGTATAACCAAATAACTTAATGGGAAGATCTGCTTCATTGAGTAGCTCATTTCTATATATATTCGCAAGTGCTGTCTCAGCAGTGGGAAGAAGCATACTTCCATCCTGGACCCAGTAAACATCGTCCTTGAACTTCGGAAGCTGTCCTGCTGTATATCCGGATTCCTCAACAAGAAGATGAGGTGGAAGAATCATTTTATATCCGTCTTTTATATGTTCAGATATAAAATAGTTAATCATCGCCCACTCTAGCTGTGCTCCTAGACCTGTATACATTGCAAAATTGGAACCAGCCATCTTAGTTGCACGATCCATATCTATCATTCCCAGACCCTCACCAATCTCCAAATGATCCTTAATTTTGAAACCAAATTCAGGTTTTTCCCCTATCTCCCTTATCACTCTGTTGTTTTCTTTCCCACCACCTACGACATCATCATCAGGAAGGTTAGGTAGTACCTCAAGCTTCTTTTTGAGCTCCTCCTCTGCTTCCCTCAATTCCTCTTCGGCTTCTTTTACTTCTTCTGAGAGATTTTTAAGCTCAACTATTAACTTCTTGAATTCGTCACTTCCTTTTTCAACCTTAGACATCTGATCATTGAATCCTTTCTGCTTGGCTCTCAGGTTATCATACTCCTGCTGCTTCTCCTTTCTTTCATCATATGCATCGGTAATCTCATCTAAGTTAAAATCTTTCTCCTCCATTCTCTTAAGAAGGGCTTTCTTCACCACTTCTTTATCTTCTACTATTCTTTTAATATCTAACATGTTTCTTTCTAATTAATTTAAAATCGGTCTGAAGTTTTATTTCATGATTAATAGGTCTGTTTTACAGACCTGATGAGAAGGAACTAGATATTATTGTATATGAATATCTCACTGAAGATATTATATGGGATGTAAGAAGAAATGAGAAGAGATATATTCTCATCAAGAAAGTGATATCTTGAACAGCACAAGAGCTGAGGACTGTTTAAGGCCTCTTATTAGCAAAATCGAGCCATTTTCTTTTCGAAATCATCTTCCTTTACCATTGGAGCACGGAATTTATTACCCATACTCTCTACATAAAAGATAAATCCTAAGTCAGAACTTTGTGTGCATCCTTCCTCAATAGGAAACGGCCTGCCATAGTACTGGATAAGATCACCGCCGAGCGCCGGTTCCAGATCAGTTAATGTTATGATTGCTTTGTCACAGGTACAACTATCTGCAATAACGACGTGAGCTAAATGACCTTTTTGTCCGTTACCATCTTTTTCATACAAATAGTAAGCTTTACGGGCATTTCCTAATCCATATTCCCTCACAAACTTAAGCACAAACAAGGAACCATTTCCGATTGTATCAAATATGAATTTACCAAAACCTAGAGGGGTTTCATCTTTTTCCCCATTAACAAGGGCTTCCATTAAATCATTAAAAGGTACTTCTGAATTAAAACCTGGAATGTTAATATGGTCAGTATTATTTAGTATAGTCATTCTTATCTAGATATAAATTCAATGCATAATTGTATCATATTATAGGCTTGTACAACAAGAGTAGATACAGGACATCCCACAATATAGTATTGTGGATTCTCTAATCACTTGCTCTATTATATTTGACTAGCGTTCCTTCAAGTCCTCTGTGACTAATTCACGGAGAAAGTTCTGTATGATCCTATTATCTCAAAGACTTGGTTGCAACTCCCAACTGTTTCAAAGCATCCTTAACAAATTCCCTTGTTATCTGGTTATCTTCACTTAACAAGCTTTTGGATGCCATATACAATCCTACAACAGCTTTCTTAAGACCATCAGCATCGGAAAGCTGGGTCCCTTCAAGAAATTTAAGTTCATTTTTCCTACCTGAGAATCCCCCATTTGTCACAAGAGTCGTCCTATCTCCAAATATCACATGAAGTTGAACCTCGTAATCGTGTTTCGAATTCTCCGCAACACATGCAATCAAAACATTTGCTTCGATACCTTCAAGTTCATAAACAGAGAGGCCTGTTATCTCAAACAATCTATTTTTGAAGTCAAGGACTCTTCGTTCATGGTCATCGAGCATTGCTCTTTCATCCACAAAACCTGAGGCATTACTCATTAGAAAATCTGCAAAAGATTGGCTTGGCATCTTTAATCTATAATAAGTTTATAGCGAATTATACTCAGCGGGAACATGCGTAAATTATATCCCTATAGAGCCATTTACTTCAATCCTAAGTCCTCCTTGATCTCTTTCATTGCATCGATGACTAACTGTATATGTTCATCAAGATCAATATTAAGTTCCTTTGCTCCGTTTATAATATCCTCCCTTACAACCCCTCTTGCAAAGCCTTTGTCCTTAAACCTTTTCGTAACAGATTTAACGTCCACTCCTGATAACTGATCAGGCTTAACCAGTGCAACGGCAACGATAAAACCTGTAAGCTCATCTGAAGCAAACAGAGCTCGAGCCATATTATCTTTTCTTGAAGCTGAATCATCCCGAAGCCCATGGCCTTTGATCGCATCAATCATGTCTTCTGTCACACCCTCCTGTCTTAGTATCTCGTACCCCCATTCTGATGGGTGCTGATCACCCATTTTCTCGTAATCGAAATCATGTATTAACCCAACAACACCCCATTTCTCTTCGTCCTGTCCAAACTTTTTAGCATATGCCCTCATGGCAGCTTCAACCGCCAGCATATGCTTAACTAAGTTATTATTTTTTGTATACTCTTTTACTAACTCCCAAGCTCTTTCTCTTGTCATGCGATTATGATAACAAATTAATTTAAGATGATTTACCCCCCTGCCCCTGTATACCTCTTAAGGCATTGGTTCCAAATCACTTTTGCGATGAAAAGAAATAATACCGAAATCGCTATACCCATTACTATGTACTTCCAGTCGAGATTTCCCAAAAGAGCCTGAGCCGGAACGGTACCGACAAATGCTATAGGAAGAAGTGTATAGAAAAGAATCTTAAAATTCCCTTCCCATATATCAACAGGAAACTTACCTATTCCCACAATCTGTTTTTTAATTTCTCTCGTACCATTCTTAATCGCGATAAAATCAAAACTTGCAAAGATAAGCTCAAAGCTAAACCATATGAAAAAGGCACATATGATCATTATTAAAGAGGCTCCTACATTAAGAATTGTTAACTCTGCAAAGTGTTTGATTACATAGTATCCTACGAGTAATAAACCGGAAATTGCTGACATTGCATCATCAACAAAGAATTCAGTAAAGGAAGCTCCGAAAATCGAAGAAAACGGTTTTAGAAGCAGGAAATCAAACTCTCCTTTCATGACCTTCTCTTCAAGCCTCCAAAGATTTATTGAGAAAAGTGACCAACTAACATAGTTAACAGCATTAAAGATACCTGCCAGCAAATACATCTCGTCTAATGTCCATCCGGCAAAATGGTCCTGGTTACCCATTACTGCATTAATAAAAATTACCTGTATAACCACAAGAAATATTCCCCTAAGGGACCGGACAAGGACCTCGATTCGGTATGTACCCGCCTTACTCAGACTATGCCTGAGTACAGCCAGCCACACATTCAAATAGTACTTAATTTTGCTAGATACCTTCCGCTTCATATTTTTTTATAGCAAATCTATATAGAACTTTATATAAAATAACCAGTAAAACCAGCCATAGTACTCCAATCAAAAATCCTTTGTAAATTTCAAAATCCATGAGCTGTTTTGTTATGATCTCAATCGGAAACGAGAGTGTGTATCTAAAAGGCAACCCTTTAACTATAAATACAGCCCATAACGGCATTGCAAGAATCGGAATGACTTCACCGGAAAGAAATGTTATTACGTTTTCATACAATGATCTGATACCTAATATCTGCTTAATAAAGAAAGCTACAAGTGCAAAAGTGTTACCAAGCATAAAGTTAATTAGGAAACCTAAAATCGCAGCCAGAAAGAATAGCCCTATATGTAAAAGGGAAAGGGAAATCATTATCTGGTCCTTAAAATACAGGTATGTAATAAGAAGAAAAGGAAGAAGTATGATAAGCCTCAGGAATCTGAAACCCATACTTATACCAAACACTTCAGAAAGATAATGGAAGGGTTTTACTAGGTATTTTGAAAACTCGCCATACATTATTTTGTTAGTCATATACTGGTCAGAATAGTCTTTGGTGAGTTTGCTCACAACTGCGACCATAAAAAAGTATGTAACCATTTGATCTCCGGTAAACCCTCCCCCTCCATTTCTGGCAACTGTGGACCAAAGCACGGCCAGAACAAACGGTTGAAACAAATCCGCAATTACCCAAGCCGCAATCTGAGCTCTATGCGTAAGTTCCATGCTCAAGAAGAGCTGTGAGGTTTTATATGCAATTTTTGCAAATTTCTTAGGGTTTGTTACCAGCATCTTTTATTAATTGATTTATGCTTTGGTCCGGATACTTGTAAATATTAATCCCAACCTTTTTAGCAGCATTTAAATTATTATCGTCATTATCAATATAGTATACCTGATCGGGTTCAACAATAACCTCCTTTAAGACTTTCTTGAAAAATTTTGGATCTTTCTTTTTAACTTTCAACTCACAAGATGAAAATACCTTCACAGGTTTAACTTTCGTTTTTAAAGCCTCTGCTAAATACTCCGTCCTATATTTCTCCTGGTTAGTACATATATACACTTTATATATATCTTTATTGAGCCCACTTATCTTGTCTATCATCTCCTGATTATATTTAAGATCCTCTTCAATCCAATATTTCACAAGCTCATCTGCAGTTCCCTGCCACCTCCACTCCTTCAGGTATTTCTTAAGAACCTTTTTCAAATCCTTTTTACCTGTAAGACAATCGTTAAAGGCCTCCTCAAAAAAAGGACGAAGCATCTCAATATCAACATTAAACTCCCTGGAATACCTTTTGCTAAAACGTTCATTTAAGATAAGAACTTCATCTATGTCTAAGAGGATAATCCTCAGGTATTTATTTCTTGTCTTGAGGGTTTCGTTTCTTTCCTTCTCGAGTTCCTTTAATTTCCACATGAATATTCTCCCTTTGTCCTTTGCATTCGGATAGTCAATAGCGAAGCTCAAGGCCTGTTCCATGTGGACACGGGGTTTCTCCTTTGCCATCCTTATGTACATTGAAACTTGATTGAGTGCTCCTAGTTTAAGTGCAACTCTGTAACCAAAATCCTGAAATTCTTTTGTTACATATTTGTGTTTAGAGAGAACCTCTTTCTTAAACTTCTCTTTATCTTGAAGTATGTCCTGTATGCTTTGCATACCTAATTTTACAGGATAATACTAGATTTAGGTATCTTTAGAGAGTAACCTACTGTTAGGCAACAAAAACTTCCTCACGTCCCCAAGCAGTTTTTAATGCAAAAGTTTTAACAATGAAAGGTTGATCTTCAGAAGATAAAGATGTCAATTCGGTTTCGACCTTGCTTAGTTGGCTTACTAAATACAGCCCAGGATTTATGTAGTCCGCTCTTGTAAGCTCACCCTCTCCAATTGTAATCACAGAATTCAACTGTATCTCAGTATCAGAGATTCTTTCTATTTTCTCATCCATGAAAGGATTGGGCCTTTTTTCGTCTGTTAAGGCAAATCCATGTCTGACCATTCAATATTAACTCTCGGCTAATTTAGTGCCGTCATTATAGCATGAAAGCCCTCTTTTAGCCTATAAACCAGCTCTTATCAACTTTTACTCATACCTTAACGCATCCAATACGGATATCTTAGTGGCACGTTTTGCAGGATACAAACCTGTAAGGATACCAACTGCTAACGAAAGGGCTATTATAAATACAACAAATGCAAGAGGCAATGCAGATATATCAATTGTCCCCCCTCCCTTGAATGCGGCAAAGATAGAAAGACCGATACCAAGCATAGTTCCGGATACAACTCCTAACAGAATACCAAAGACCCCGCCCAGTACCCCCATAATGACCGATTCCGTGAGAAAGAGCTCTTTTACCTCTGAAGACTTCATTCCCATTGCTTTCATAAGCCCAACCTCCCTAGTTCGTTCAAGGAGAGAAACGGTCAGGGTATTAAACATCCCGAGTGAAGCAACGATAAGTGCAATCGACCCAAAAAGAGCTAATAATAGCTTTGCCGTAGAAAAGATATTATTAATCTGATTTACAGTATCAGCTACTGATCTAGTAACATAACCCATTGCTTCTACCTGATATCTTACTTTTACAAGATCAGACTTATCTTTCACAACCAATTTGAGCTGCGAGTAGTTCACAACACCTAAAGAACGGATATCTATAAATGGTACATATATCACCGGCGTTTTATCATCCGGAATTACTCCGACAATTGTATACTCAGTTTCGTTAGATTCTATCTTTTCGTCAGGGTTTTCAAGTAAATCACCTACTACAACAAATGAGGCACTAAAGACCTTTCCAATTGCCTCACTCTCTTCGAGACCTAACACTCGAAGTGCTGCCCGGTTAATAACGGCTTCTTTTATAGCCTGGTCTCCCAGATTGATTTTCTTTATATTTATATCTGATCCGCTTCCCGATTCGGATGGGATCTCCACTTTTGGTAAGGTATCAGAAACTCCAAGCACTTTGACTGAAGAGAATAATGATTGCTCAACTTTTACTCCCTCCTGTATTATGTAACCTTTTGACTGAAGCTGAAAATCCTCATCTCCCTTGAGCACCTGATAACCTTCATCTGAATATCCTCCTTTTTTCCATAGGAGAAACTCTGAACCTATCCATTTGCCTAAGACCTTGCCTGAAACATCCTCACCTACCATTCCAATACCTTTTTTAGCTCCGTAACTGCCGCCCCAAATTTCAACACCCTCGTACAAGCCCTCAACTCGTTTAGTATATCCCAGAATCTTTGAACCTAGATCTGGAGTCTCATGAACTTCAAGCCAGACAGTCGGGTTAATCGTAAAGGAAACAGCCCGGATCTCCTTCCCAACCAATCCGCTCTCTTTTGCCACACCGGCAACCTTACCGTTTTCAATCATACTATTAATTATTAGGTCGTCACTTTCAAAAATCTTTCCGCTGGTCGGCTGAATAGCAGACTGTTTTAGATATTCTGAGGTAACTCCATAAACAGCCATATCGGAGACTGAAGACTTATAGCTAATCTTTCCGACTACAGAAATTAAAGGCAGAGATTTAACAACTTCCGGAATGTCCTCAAAATCACTGATCGTTTTATCATTTATTTTTAATCTTCCTCCCACCTGAGTAGTAATATCCGCCTGTTTCATCTCTTCAAGTCTTGCAACTCTTGAAATAACCATCTCCTGAACCCCGTAACCGATTGAAACGAGAAAAACAATAGCAGCGATACCAATGGTCATCCCACCAATAGTAACATTGGTTCTCGACTTCTTGGCTCTCATATTTCTAACGGCAAGTTCAATAAGATCTCGCTTTGATATCGAATCCTCATGCTTCGGATCCAAGGTCTTATATATATTGTCAAAAAATACCTCTACCTTCTGACTAGCATTTTTCTTGAACGATAATGGCAATACTTTTATATTCACAACCCACAAGACAATACTACCTAGAAAGTAGATAAAGAGAAGTGCAAGAAAGAAAATAGGTTCTAGAACTCTCTGGATTATAGGTTTTTTAGGTTGTTTCTCCATTTTACTTCTCAATATATTTACGTTTATACGACATGACACTGTTATCGTCTTTAACAATCTCCCCGTTTAGCATGTGAATTGAAGACTTCGTATATCTAAGATATTCAAGATCGTGTGTTACCATGAGAATAGTTTTTCTATCAACAAGATTAAGCTCAGCGAGGACATTCATAAGTTCAAGGCCGGATTCGTAATCAAGGTTACCGGTTGGCTCGTCGGCTATTATTATCTGAGGATCAGTGATTAGGGCACGGGCAAGAGCTACCTTTTGTTGCTGTCCGCTTGATAATTCCGACGGTTTATAATTACTCCACGATATCATTCCCAGTTTCTCAAGTTCCTTTTTTGCGGCTTCTAATCTAGTCACCTTGGGTACGCCAATCAGAGAAAGAGGAAAAGCCACGTTTTCAATAACGGTCAGGGATTTGATCCAGTTAGGCTGCTGATATACCATTCCTATACTTTTCTTTCGAAGTTCCGATCTGTCATCCTCATTTAAATCCGCGGAGTATAGATCTACACCAAAAAATTTAATTGATCCTGATGTAGGCTTTTCAAGTCCAAGAATAGTGTGAAGAAGGGTTGATTTACCGCAACCTGATGGTCCGTAAATAATGGTAAAGTCACTGGAGCTAATATCAAGTGTAATACCTCTTAACACAGGAACGTCCTGAATTCCTACATGAAAGGATTTTGACAGGCTTTCAATTTTTATAACAGTTTGTTTATTCATGTTACCTTCCAAGAACACCAAATATTTCCTGTAAATTAGTTATAACCAAATTAAGTGCATTATCTGTTGATTTAGGCGTAATAGTGACAGTATCTATTGATTTACCCTCATTACCGGCCTTATCTTTTGAAAGGACTCTTAAATGATATACCTTTGAAGGACTCAAACCCGAAATAATTACGATATGATTTAAAGTCAGATTATTATCAAGTTGTGTCTTCTGCGGGTACGATGTACCAGTCCCTTCTCCATATTCAATTTGTGATGTTGCAGGTTCATCCGTATTCCATGAGACGATAAGCTGAGCTTTTGTCTCTTCAGCGGTTGACGATACAGCGGGAATCGTAGATCCTTCGACCAGCATCCCGGAAATCTGCGGTGCACGACTGTCTGTTGATGTCGCAAACTTATACGAATCAGAGACAGCTTCATTTCCGATCCTATCCCTACCTTTAACAACAAGATAATAACTCGTTTGAGGAAGTAATCCCCGTATAATCATCTTATGTTCCCCTTTCTTTAAGGTAACAATCACCTCATCTCTTGCCTGATCAATCCTGCCCTCAGGATAGTATGTGATAATAGAGGAGACCTCAGTATTTGTCTGCCATGTAACAAGGATTGTTGTCTGTGAAGTACCGGAGACCTCTTGGAGCACTATCTCGGATATTCTCGGCTTAGGAAGGGTGATGAAGTCTAAAATAGTCCCGTCATACTCACTGGTCTCAACATCAAAAGCATTCAATTTATAGAAGTACTTGGTGCCATCTTTAAGACCAGTTAACTCAACTGTATATGTAGTCTCAATAGGTGACGTCGGAACTTCTTTGACTCCTCCGAAGTTTGAGCTTTCACCATAATATATCTTCACCTTGCTGGATCCCTTGGAGGTAAACTGTATGATTGCAGAACTTAAACCTATATTTTTTGCCAACACATTTTTTATAACCGGAGCGGCCTGCGTCTTAAACGATTTCTCTTCAGAGATCCCCGTGTTACCATCCTCATCTGTCCACTTAGCAACATAAAAGTATGTGGTATTGGGGTTGAGACCTGAGAGATTAATTGAATGACTCGTTACTTGATCTGAATTGCTCGGTTCCTCTTCGAAATACAGTCCGGATTTTGTCCCAAATGCAATTTTTGAATCCGAGGCTCTAGATGTACTCCAGGTTATCTGTGCTTTCTTGGTTGTTATACTACTCACAAAAGGAGCTGACTCAAGGTCTGCCGGTGCAGTCCATTTTCCTGTCGGAATTATAGTAACGGTATTTGTACCTGATGATAGTGCATCAGCACCGTCCTTTGTAACAATTTTATAGAAATACTGCCTTGATTCAGGAGCACTATCTACATACGAAAAACCTGAGCTTGACCCTACCTGAATAAAACTAATTCCATCTTCCGACCTGTATACAAGATATGATAGGTTACCTGCCCCCTGATACTCTGGAGCAGTCCATGTAAGGGTAACATTCCATTGGGATTGGGATTTAATTGAAGAGTCTGAGACCACCAGATTTCCAACATTATCGGGATTTGTAGAGTCCAAAGTAAACGTCCCCGTTATGTAGTTGCTTGGAGAGTAGTTTGGCACATCTGCATCATCAACCGCAACCACATAAACGGTGTTTGAACCCTTGTTCACATTTGACATTGCTCTGGCAGAAACCGTTAATGAGGTACCGTTATCCAGATAGGCTGCCGTATTACTCTGAAGCGTATTAAGTGTAGAAGGAGGCGGGGTATTAATCATGTAGTAGTAATGAGCCACTTCTGTACCCACGGAAGGCGTCGCAGCCGGCCACGAGAGTGCATAGCTGTTTGTTTCGCTGGTTGTAGGTGTAACCGTGACAATATCTGTAGGAGCAAAATCAGGTGCCTCGCCTCCATAGGATATATTTCCGGTTCTTATAGTCGAAGTCCCGGAGAAATTACCTACATTATCTACAGTTCTGAAGTAAATAATGTTATCGCCTGAAACTATAAAAGATCCGTCCCTCACTTCAGCTAATGTATATGACGATTCTCCTAAAGGAATATAATCAATATCATAAAGGTCGGAATGTTGAGTACCCTGCCACTCTCCACTCATAGAGTTTATTTGATACTGCCATCCTAAGACATCAGATTCGTCATCATGTGAAATTCCTGCTCCGGAGACCGGCCATGAGAAGCTCATATCAACTACATTAGAGAAGTTACCCGAAGGTGTAGATATATAACTTACATTCGTAGGAGCAGTTTCATCATATCGGAATCTAATTGTTTCGCTTACATTTACGACATTCCCTGCATTATCAACACTCTTAATATTGAGGTAGTACGTATTTGCTGATGTTATGAAAGTATCATCGTTAGATAAAGCAGTGCCAAGGTATCCTGCTGTCGAGAGATCCAGCTGTTCACCTGAGATAATGAATTGGCATGATGTTCCTGAAACAGGAACAGGGGATGTTCCAAGTTTCCCTTTGTTATGAGCAGGGTCTCCTGCTTCATCGGTTCCAAAATACAAACAATATCCTTTCAATCCGCTTTCATTATCATCTCCGCCTTCCCACTCAAAAATAGGCGTGGATACCCCAGTCCAGCAGTTATCAGTATAGTCACATGATAGTGTTGGTGTTTTCATAAACCTGGATAGGGTCGCATTGACTGGGTCAGTTGTATCTGTAGTCATACCCACAATCATATTTGCAATATTCGGGAAGTTAATTCCATCAGGGTTTAGTATCACTTTTACTGAGATCTTCTGAGTCAACGTGTCCAGCTCCTGCATAACTGACTGGGTAAGTTGAGCTGCGGTATTAGTATGTGTTGTAAGGTTCGAGGCAGCAGACCATACACTGCCGTTCCAATATTTCCAGTTTGCTCCCACTCCGCTTTCACAGACGTCTCCATCGTTAGTACATACTTGATATTTAATACTGCTGCTTCCCGGGGTGGTTACATCTGAAGAGAATGAATCCCATGATGTGACCAACTGGTTATAGTATCCGTCGGTATTAAATATTGAGTATGCAGACTGCTGGTATAGTGATATATCATCGACATAAACTGTTTTGCTTGCTTTTACTCTCACCCCAAGATCCTTGCTTGATGCAATACCGGTGAACACACCACTAAGTTTGTACCAGCCACCTCCCATATCCGTAAAGGTTGTTGAAAGAACTGAGTCATTATAATATAGCTCCAAATCGTTTGCCGTTACGGCACTTCCATCAGTATATGCATATGCAACCAGAGAGTATTGAGATGTATCACCTACGTTTATACTCTGTACAAAGTTCGAGTCATTACCTCCTGTTGAAAGCAAGGCACTTCCATTACCTGTATATTTATGAACAGTACTGTATGTAGCAGTCACATCTTCTGCAGGAATATCAGTGTATTCACCACCGGTTCCCCTTGCAAAGAGTGAGAAATTGTCAAAGGTATTACCAGAGTATGTTGAGAAAAGGCCGTGTTTTGTATTACTTATAATACCCGCATCAGAGATTGTAAGTTCTGCTCCTACAAGGGTGTTGTTGTAATATACACGATACTTAGTACCATCTTTAATAACTCTGAGCTGTGCACCCGCTGAGTATGTTACAGCAGTTGTCTGTACTGTTGTATATACTCCTGCTACTGATTTTTCGAGTTTTACATTTGTTCCGTCGTGATATGCAATTACAAAGTTCTGAGGATTACTCGTTGAATCAAGATTTAAAACTAGTCCAGCTTGAGTACCGGAAGTTAGAGTTACATTAGCATCTGCCATAACATCAGAATCCGAAGTGGAGACAGTGGAGAAAAGGGATGAAAGGGTTAAAGGTTTGACTGAGATATCATCATAACGATACTCATGCCCAGTAGTGGTTAAATATAAATAAACTCTTGGTGCAGTTGAAGTAACCCTCCCTGAGCCTATATAATTGTGCCAAGAACCATCGCTACTTCCGTATTTGTCATAAATCGGGTTTGTATAACCAGGACCTCCATAGACAAAAACCTTTGGAAACCCACCAGTAATATTTTTTTGCCAGTTTGATATTGAAACCCAGGTTCCATTTGTGGATAAAAGGTCCTGAAAGACGCCACCAGATACTCCAGTAATATCTACTGATTGAGCACCACTACCACCTGTTCTTTCATCTGCCACACCATCAAAAGTTGACGTACTACTCCAACTGCTAGGAGGGTCACCTATTTCCATATTTCCATTTGTAACTAATTCTGAGCCTATTTCAGGCGTAATAGTAATTTTATTTCCCGATATTGTTCCTCCTGTCCATACTAGTGAAGGTGTAGTTTGGGAATCAGGTCCAGTCGTTTCAGAATTTCCTATTACTCCGTCTGCTCTTGTAAAGGTATCATATGCAAGAGGTGTAGGAAGCCATGATAATGAGGGAACTCTAATATAATCAGAGGAAACACTTGTAATAGGGGTTTGAGCACTTAAACTAGGATATCTGTTTCCTGTCGAATTGTTAGTCATGTATAGAAGAGACCAATTTGAGTATGCCCCTCCCTTTATGAAATAATAGTTACCTGCAGCTCTCTGTATTACCGCTAGCGTATAATCAGTTCCCGCTACATATGTTCCGACACCTGCAGTCAGAGCACCGTCATAGATGCTAAAACCTCCTCCGCTTGCAAAACGGACTCCATCAGCAATTTGCCCTCCAACTGTATCATCGAAACCAAACATTGGAGCACTATACGAAAAATTATTCTTAAGATTTCCTATTAATGCTCGTCCAGACTGCCTTGTAATTTGGGGATAGGAAATATTTGTGTAACTTGCCGGTGCATCTCCGATTTGCACTCTTCCTCCTCCAATACTTAACTGACTACTTGTATCCGCAACTGTTCGGACTCCTCCAGTCGGTGTCGCACTAGTTCCATTAACGCTCCCAGCTGCTCTTGTATCTGTAAACTCATCTTGAAGCAGGTATGATTGTGTTCCACTCCATCCACTAACATCACTTTCAAATTTGGAGTTTGTTAATGTTACTTCCCCGAGTTTATAAAGAAGAAATTCATCAACATACACAGTTTTCCCTGCCTTAACTCTGATTCCAACATCTTTACTCGATGCTGCACCGGTTATAGTTCCTGTTAACCTGTACCAGCCTCCACCTACAGATGTAAATTGAGTTGGTACAACTGAACCGTCGTGATACAGAACAAGATCAGAACTTGTTACAGCACTACCGTCTGTATAGGCGTAGGTAACTAAAGAGTAAACATTGGTATCGCCGGTATTAATACTCTGAAGGAAGTTAGCATTGTTTCCGGAAGTAATAAGTTTTGCACTACCTGCTCCGCTATACTTAGTTGTAGTCTCATATGTCGCCGTTAAATCCTCTGCAGGAATGTCATTATACTCACCTCCGGAACCTCTTGCCCAAAGGGCAAAATTATCAAATGTGTTTTCGGAATATGTAGAAAATACACCGTGATTTGTATTACTAATGATGCCTGCATCCGAAATTGTCTGTTCAGATCCTACCAAAGCATTATTATAATAAATTTTATACTTTGTACCCGTCTTTGTTACCTTCAAAGGAGCGCCAGCAACATATGTAACAGCTGTACTTTGAACAGAGGTATATACTCCACCAACAGATTTTTCCAGTTTCACATTACCACCATCGTGATAAGCTATTACAAAATTCTGTGGATTGCTTGTTGAATCAAGATTTAGGACTAGTCCAGCAGGATTTCCAGGTTCCATAGTGACATTAACCTCTGCAAGAACATCTGAATCTGAGGTAGATAATACCGAGAAGAGAGAAGGAAGACTGAGTTTTTTAACCGAGATATCATCACGGTATAAAGAAGATGAAGAGGCACTAGATCTGTATACCGGCCAAATACTAAGATCTCCAGAGGACAGCACCCTCCAACTGTTATAATATCGAGTCCATGTAGTTCCAGGATTTTCAGACCCTGCTTCAGTAAGAATTCGTGAACCCGTAGACATCGAGTAAAATGTCTTACCACTAGCTGAAGCTCTTCCCCATACAGATGAAGCTACCCAATCACCAATACTCCCGGAAAGGGATTGCACTGCCTGTGCATAACTACCAGAAGCATCAATGTCTGATCGCGAGGAGTAACTTCCACTGTGAGTGATCGATGATTCTTGATTTAGAGTTGAGGTTCCAGCTAAGTATTCAGTCCAGCTTGTTAGATTGGTTGCACTTGTCCAGTTTTCCATTCCACCATCTGTTACAAGTTCACTACCCACAGAAGGAGTTATTTTCATGCCATTACTCGAAATAGTACCGGTACTCCATGAAAGCCTTTCAGTGGTTTGACTATCCGGGCCAGCTGCTTCTGTACTTCCTGCACTCCCATCAGATCTGGTAAAAGTATCGTACGCTAAAGGCGTTGGTATCCATGTTGTAGTAGGGACGCGGATCAAACCCGCAGCCAATGCACTGATCGTGCTAGTATAAACCCCGAAACCAGGATATGTCGTTGCAAATGATCCTGTGTTACTGATACTTATCAAAGTCCAGCTTGTATATATCCCACCTTTAAGAAACAGGTATGACCCGGAGCTTCGTTGAATAACTGCGGTATCATACTCCACCCCTTTTGACACATCTTCCCCGACATTTGCCCCAGCTCCAAAGTGATATACCCGTCCGTCATAGAACAGGGCACCATCTTCAATCCTTGTCACTGTGTTATCATCAAAACCAAAAGTTGTATAACCGCTATTACCAACATTATCAAGCGTAATTTTCCCATAGATAATTCTTCCCGGTGTTCTACTCATAGAACTATATCGTAATCCTGGGTCACCGGCAGCAACCCCACCGGTTGTAAATATTAAAGACCCTCCACCTATACTCAATTTACTATTTGTATCTGTTACACTTCTCAGCCCTCCTGTTGGTGTCGCACTTGTTCCGTTAACACTACCACCAGCTCTTGTATCTGTGAACTCATCCTTAATAATATAGCTTTGGGCATCACTCCATCCTGCTAAATCAGTATCCAAACTCCCATTTGTTAATTTGTTCACTCCCAAATGTGCACCGCTATTATTAACGGCTATAAATTCACTATCATAAGTATAGTTATTTGCATTGGCTATGTTGAATGTCCAAGTCTGAAAAGTATCGTTAACAGCATATGATTTGAAAATATTTACTGCTCCCGCATAAAGGCCTAAAACAACACCTATCGAAATACATACGAATGCAAAAAGATTGAACTGCCACTTAAATATGGTGATTTTCCTTGTAAAGAAGCTTCTTAAATTGATTTGGACAGATCTTTTCACTATACAGAATTGGTATATCTAGTCATAATAATATATATAATGATGATAGATAAAGCAATATAAAAGAGGCTTATAGACGTTATAAACAACTCCTAAGAACCTATTTATACAGGCTGAATTTTCCAGTGAGCTCCTTAATGGTATCAACATCAGCAAATATACCTATTCCATATATCTCACCATCTTTCATACTCATTTTGGAAATGGCTTTGGAAAGATCTTTATCCTCTTTAAAATCCAGCATCTCCTTGGTATAGACTAAGTGGATAACATCTCCCTTCTCTTTTACCCTCTCATAAAGGTTATGGAGCTGAGAGTCTGTAGCACCAAGTGCAACTACCGGATACTGTGAATTGGATGGTATCGTGTTACCGTCAGCAAACTCAAATGAGTCAACACTTGCAAATCTATTCTTTTCTATGTTGTTTCCAAGATATGCGCATAGATGCCCCACCGTATTTGTAATCTTCCAACCTTCCAGCGAGTTATTAAGCACTACAACCATTTTTTTTGACATATCCTGTTCAATGTCTTTCTTCTTCCCTGACCCTTTTCCTAGAAGTTTTTCATTCCCTTCTAAGGCCTCTTCACCATAAATTTCTTTTTGAAGCCTTGTAACCGGAGCAGGTTTCATTAACGGGAAGAATATTACATCGTCTATATATTCTGACTCTGTAAACAGCATCTGGAATCTTTCAATGCCTGGTCCTAAGCCTGTTGTCGGAGGCATACCGTATTCCATAGTTTCGATAAACTCTATGTCCATAGGGTGTGCAGAATCACTCTCCTTCATCTTTTTGGAGAGACTCTGCTCTTTGAACCTCTCAAAAAGCTCAACAGGATTATTAAGCTCACTCCAGTTATCTCCCTGTTCAACACCGCCAATAAACACCTCAAATCTTTCTACAAATCGAGGGTCGGTTGTCATCCTCTTCGCAAGAGGAGATATCTCAACTGGATGGCCGTAAACAATAGTCGGCTGTATAAGCTGGTGCTCAACTTTCAGCTCAAAGACCTCTTTCATGCACTCTCCAATTGTATCTGGTTTTGTTCCCTGGTATCCCAGCTCATCAAGAGTTTTGTGGGCATCCTGAACAGTTTTTATTCTGTCAAAATCAACTCCAGCATACTTCTTGATAGCATCGATCATCATGATCTTATTCCATTTGCCCATTAGATCTATTTCCTGTCCCGCTACTTTATATACATTTTTGTTCATTACATTCTTGGCGACATGTTTATACAGGCTTTCAAGAAGCTCCATGTTATACTCATAGTTTTTATACGCAGTCATAGTCTCAAGCATTTGAAACTCAGGGTTATGAGTACGGTCTATACCTTCATTTCGAAAGTACCCTGTCATGTTATATACATTCTCAAATCCTGCTGTTATGAGCCTTTTAAGATACAGCTCATGGGCAATGGCAAGGTAGAAGTCTGTACCTAAAGCGTTCATATACGTGCTGAACGGTCTTGCGTTAGTACCGCCGTATAAAGGTTGGAGTACCGGCACCTTAATCTCCAGAAACCCTCTATCGTTCAAGAAGGATCTAATAGCAAAGAGGATTTTTGCGGCTGAAACAAACTTATCTTTCTTGGTTGGATCCATTATTAGATCCAGGTATCTTTGCCTGAACTTAGCCTCTTTATCCTGTAATCCCGCCCATTTGTCAGGGAGGGGTCGGATTGCTTTGGTCAAAAGCCTTACTGTACTCGGAAGTATAGAAATCTCTCCTCTCTGAGTCTTCGTTACAATTCCCGTTGCTTCAACAATATCTCCAACGTCTAAAAGCTCAAGATCTTCAAAACCTAATGTTTGGTTTCGGGCATCTGTTTTCTGAAGAGTATCTGATTTTATGTATAACTGAATCCTAGTTGTAGGGTCCTGAATATGTCCAAAAACAAGCTGACCGTGTTCCCTAAACGACATAAGCCGACCGGCAACAGTAACCATTTTATTCTCATACTTGCCGTAGTTTTCAATAATCTCCTGGTTAGAGATGTTCCTTAGGCTGGTTGAAGGATATGGATCAATACCCATGTTTTTCAACTTTTCGATTTTCTCCAGTCTGACTTTTCTCTGCCCAATCAGGTCACTTCTTTGTGATGCATCCATAGTTATTTATATAATATGTTAAATACAAAAACACCCCTCATAAATATTCAGTCAAGAATACTTATGAAGGGTGTATATAACACGGTACCACCTTCTTTTGCTCTCATTCCTACTCTGTATCGTAAGTGACACGTCAGGTTCTACCCCCTCTATTTCTATAGACTAGCGGGATCTTCCTGATACTCAGAGGTCTTGAGATCTCTTCTTAGTATTACCCTTTTACACTTAACAGGGTTCACTTAAATACTCTCGAAGTACCTTTCCTCTTCAGCGTATTAAACGGGATTATAGCACTAAGAAGAAGGAATGAAAATATTTAAGCATTAATAGCCTTCAGTCTTTTCTCATGATTCTGAATCATAAGTTCATGTCTATTCAAATTGTTTTCAATAGATCGAAGCAGTAGTTTGAGTTCACCGTTTAAATACTGATCAATTCCTACAATGGTATCCTGAAGGCTCATTATTCTTTGGTTATGATCTCTTAATATATCCCGAATTTCTTGAAACTGTTTATCTATCGGCTCAAAAAACACCTCTCTTAGAATTTGAATATCTTTTTTGGTTAACATATAGGTAGATGATAAGTTAGATATTTTATATTGTAAACCATCGAGATTAAATGCAGATGAACACAATTCAGACAGAGGCTCCAACAAAGATAGATACGATCCTAACTAGGCAAGATAAAAGGCCTTTAGTAAATATCAGGTATTAGGGACACTTCTATCCGGCTATCTCTCTTCAATCTCAACACTTCCTGCACCAATATTTATATCCATTTTTAGAAGTTTTTCTGCGTTGTCATTAACCTTAATCGTTCCTTTATTTCCTAATCCTCCTACCGACTTCTTCTCCTTATTTCTAAATACCGAGAGATCACCGACACCTACATTGTAGTCAATAATATAACCCGATCCTTTCGGAAGAAAGATTTTAACTTTCCCTGCTCCAACATTCAGATCCAGATCACTTCCTACCTTCTCGTTTATATTAACAACCATTTCACCAGCACCAACATCCATCTTCATCTCCTCAACATTGTCAGAGTTGATATCTACTTCACCTTTTCCAGCACCAACTTTAATATCGTATGTAAACGGCAACAGAGACGCTGTCTTGAATTTGAAGTCTGTAATTATTCTCCAAGGGTGAATCACTGTTCCTCTTGTACTTTTCTGAGTAAACTCAATATCTAGGTTATTACCTGACTTCTCGGATTTAACTTCAGGAGAGAAAATTCTTTTGTTATATTCACCGGTGGTTAGAAGGTAGTCATCCTGATTCGATTCATGAATTGAAAACTCCGCCACTCCTATTTCAAATACATAATTGACTCTTTCCACTTCAGAATACTCACTCTTTTTTACATCTAACGTCCCATTAATATCTTTCTGGTCTGCCGCATTCCCGATAACAACTACATCGGGAATCTTCCAGTTGATTTTCGCATTATATCCGAGTATTAAAGCCATTATTATAGCGATATCAACAACCACATCAATTACTATATTGATCCACCGGCCAAAAGGTAAAATGCTCAGTATTATTTTAATACCAATAATTACAATAAAAATCGGCCAGATAGCAAAGAAAAAGGTAAAGAGATCGCTAAATGAAAAATAGCCCAGATTAATCATCAAGAAGAGAAACCCAATAAAGATCAAGAAAATAGCTCCGGAGATTCTTTCCGTAGTTTTACTTTTTTCCATCTGAATTCCTTACTAAAATTAGTACTCCTAAGAGGATGATAAATAGCGGCCATAATTTTGATATGTACCAACCCAAATCAAAAAATCGAGAAAGTCCTAAACTCCCAAGCGTGAGATATATGCCTACAAATATAATTACTATGCCGATCCATACTTTAGTGTTTCTTTCTTTGGTAAATCCTTCAAAACCCTGTGCAACCGATTTTACCTTTTCTTCTATCTCCCGGCTATTATCTTTAATAACCTCTTCTGAATTCTTCTGGGTACTCCCTTCTTCCGGAATTACAACCCACAAAACTACGTATATTAAAAAACCCGAGCCACCTGTAACAAGCAGAAGTGCAAATATAATCCTGATGAGCGTTGAATCTATATTAAAATACTCTCCAAGTCCACCGCACACGCCTCCAATCATTTTATCCGTTCTCGATCTGTAAAGTCTCTTCGATGACGCTGTGTGTCCTGTATCCGTCTGCTGTTTCTCAGCCTTTTTCTTTTGTGGCATAGGAATTAAAAAGTAAGTTATATACTACAAGTATACTACTTCCCAAAAGTAAGGAAAATATCTTAGTCGGCGACCGCAGTTAGGTAACGCGGGATGATTACCTCCGAGAGGCTTTCACTGTCAACCGCACTAATAATACCGCTCTCACTTAACCTAACGAGTTTGAATGCCTCAATTCTTTGCCCCTGGTAATCTGCCAAGACTCTTTCTTTTCGCTCAGCCTGCTGTAAAGCAATAGCAAAGTCTTCAAAGCAGAAATCCGGAAGTGTATTTGCAATCGCCATGTTGAAAATCTTATCTTTATCGGTATAAAAAGCATAGCATCTTGTGTCTTTCCTGCCTTTAATAATAAAAATATTATTGTCCCCGTCTTCACAGAAACAATACATTACACGATCTATTCTTTGTCCTTCCCTCCAGCGCAAATCAGATATTATTTCAAACATTCTTCTTAACCGTCCGGAATGATCTATAACCCCGTGCTCAACAAAGTTCGTGATTGCCGAATCATTAAAAATATAGTCCTGCATTGCCTGGAGTTGGAACAGGAAGTCTTGGAATCGAGCAGTGGTAGTAGGTATTTCCCGTTGTATATTTAACGGTTTCTGCGTCATTACCTCCTTTCTTGATATTAGCTATTTATTTGTACTCCCCGAGCGTAAAAAGGTAAAGGAAGATGTCAAATTAAGGGAATTAATTTGAAAACAGATGTAATTTTAGTTATACTTTCCCAGTTATATTAGGATTTTTTATATGGAACAAGACCTTCTATCTAAAGTTACATCTCTCTCTAAAAGGAGAGGAATACTTTTCCCAAACTCTGAAATCTACGGGGGTATAGGAGGATTCTATGATTACGGACCTATAGGTGTTGAGATGAAGAACAATCTCAAAAGACATTGGTGGAAGTTTATGGTTGATGACAGAGATGACGTCGTAGGTATCGATGGAACTATTATCACTCATCCAAAGGTATGGGAAGCGTCAGGCCATGTGACAGGATTTGCCGATGAAGTAATCGAATGCAAAAAGTGCCATCAGCGATTTAGACCGGAGGATATTGAAGGGAAGTGTCCTAAATGCGGGAGTATAGATTTCACAGAGTCAAGAAAATACAACATGCTCTTCAAAACTGAGATAGGTGTGATTGAAGGTGATAAGGTGCAGGCATATTTAAGAGGTGAAGCCTGTCAGACTATCTACCTAGATTTTAAAAATGTTGTTGATTCTTCAAGAGTTAAGGTTCCCTTTGGTATAGCTCAGATAGGTAAAGCATTTAGAAATGAAATCACTCCTAATAAATTCACATTTAGGACAAGGGAGTTTGAGCAGTGGGACCTTCAGTTCTTTGTACATCCGGATGATATGGCAAAATGGTTTGAGTATTGGAAGGAGCAAAGGATGTCTTTCTTTAAAGATCTCTACAGGAAATCAGAGAACTTGAGATTCTATCAGCACCCTAAGGAGAAGCTCATTTTCTATGCAAAAGATGCCTACGATATTGAATATCTCGCTCCTTGGGGATGGGCAGAAAACGAAGGAATACACTGGAGAAGCGATTATGATCTAACGCAACATAGTAAGTTCTCAGGAAAAGATCTTTCCTATACAGACCCAATAACCAATGAGAAATATATCCCATGGATAGTAGAGACTTCAGGTGGTGTAGACCGAACCTTCCTTTTTATGCTCTTTGATGCTTATGAAGAAGAAAAGTTAGAGAACGGAGAGGTCAGAACTGTTTTGAAGATAAAGCCTGAAATAGCGGCATACAAAGCAGCTGTGTTCCCACTGGTCGGAAACAAAGAAGAGTTGACAGGAAAGGCACGAGAGGTTTACGAAAGTCTCAGAAAGAACATGAAGGTTATGTGGGACGATAGAGGTAATATTGGTAAAAGGTATAGATACCAAGACGAAATTGGAACACCTAAGTGTATCACTATTGATTACCAAACACTGGAAGACAATACCGTAACGGTTCGAGATAGAGATACTATGGAACAAATACGAGTCAGGATTGAAGAATTAGAATCTCAGCTTAAGAAATAAGCTACCGTAAACATCACAACAATATAAAGAAGAGTACCCACAATAATTTTCTCTTCTCTTTTCCATTCGAACTTCTTTCTCATATATGACTTAGGTATACAAAGAAGAATCAGTATCTCCCCAAAAAACGTATTCACCATTGCCCAATGATAAAACCAAACCAACCACTCAGGAAACTTTGTAATATTTTCGTTGATATCCCCAAATTTATTTAGAAATGTATCAAGAGAAAGTATGTCTTGAGTAATATCTTTGACAAAATGAATTCCGACAAGAAGGAAAACGACTGTTAGAAAAGTTTTCCAGATTAGTCTTTTCATTAGAATAAGAAAGGGAAGTGACTCCCTTATAATTATTTCCCTACCTTTGGAAGCTTATTCACAATAGTGGGATCTTCCCATCTCTCAAACAGTTTCCTGGCGTCATCTGAGTTACCGTTTTCCATAAGACCTACAATAATATTGGAAACGACATCAATATCTGCTGAGAGTTTTGCAAAATCTATAGTTATAAAGCCGTTCTTAAGAAGTATGGCTTTTGATTTAACAAAGTAATTAAAAGCCAGGTAAAATCCTCTGGCATATACCATAATAGAAGCTTCTTTCTTAGCTTTGTGACAGACATTTATTGCAAACACCAGGAAGGCAACCAAAAGCTCATTATACTGCTCTAATGAAATTAAACCATTAAGAACATGGTATTTAGCACTCCTGACGCCAAACAGGTCAGCATTAAGCTCTCTAATAACGTCAATATACTCTCCAAGTCTTCTTTCCATACCTCTAAACTTTACAACTCCTTCTGCAATTTCGTGTAGTACAATCAATCTATAATTGGCCTGTGACATTGCCTCTTTCGTTCTGTTTGCATCAAACTTTTTAACGGTTTTCAAGTACTGCTTCAACTGAGTCTCAAACTTCCAGAAGAGGGAGTTGTGATATACAACTATTTTAGTTCCGTACTTCTCAACCCATTCAGGATTATTAGGCAGGTTTGTACTGGACGGCCTGCTGCCTGCCTGCCTGCCTGCAAACATTAAAACATCATCGACTCTTATCTTTATCTTATCCGATTTAAGTTTGGCAGCAACAGATTTCGAAGGCTTAAGAATACCGAGTTTACCCACAATCTTAGTCATCTCTTCAACCTCCTGAGTCTCGTAGTTCCTAAGTACCCTAAGAGAGTACTGATAGCTCCTTTTTATCCCCATAAAGCTGTCATTGTATGATTCAATTGGACCTATTAAAACGTCTATATTTGTATTTTGAATTGTCAGGAATGTTTTAAGAGCTCCATCAAAATCTCCTTTGTCCAGCTGGCTGCTTACTCGACCCAGATACCAGGATAGACGCTTCTCTTTTGTAGTCTTTGTAGCAAGGGTTAGAAGTTCGCAGATTCTATCGTGCTCCTTTTTATACTCCTCTCTATAATTAACGGCATGAAGATGCCTGTTTTTGTCTCTTTTGACAACTGTATAAGGAGAGAGCAGCTTAGCGTTCTTCTTGGCAGCTACCATCAGTTCTTCACGGCTGAGATCATCAGGATAGAAAGAAACTGCTCCTGTCTTAGGGTTTACCTGTTTCTCCCATATCTTATGCACTTGTTCCCCTACTTTTTCAAGTATCTTCAACGTATCTCTCTCACTTTTGGGAAGATAGCTTGAGTCAAAAGGAAACATAGTTATCTCTGCCATTCTGTTTTAATGATATATAAATTAACTTATATTTAGGATTCTGAATTGTTTTTGTAAATGACCAAGCTGTACCTCAATAGTATCACCTACCTTTGCCCCCAAAAGAGACTTACCAACAGGGGATTCATCGGAAATCTTCTTAGAAAGAGGATCCGCTTCTACAGAGGAAACTATTAAATACTCCTCCTCAAAACCTTCAAAACCGACTTTCACTTTTGAGCCTACCTCAACAACAGAGTGCTTGCTTAAATCATCTATTATTTGTGAGTTGCTCAAAATACTTCTTATTTCAGAGATTCTTTTCTCAAGATATTCCTTATCATCTAAAACGTCTGCAAATGGATAATCATCTTCGTCGGAAGGCTGTTGCCTTATGAAATCAAGTCTGTCTGCAATTTCGCTTCTCCCCTTGGTTTCAAGCTTGTTCAGCTCCTTCTCCAGATCTTTCTTCTTTTGGGAAGTGATCTTGTATTTTCTGCCAAATATCATGTGACTAAATAATAAATTTAGCCTTATACCTGAAGTCGGGCTAAGGATCAGATATCAGCTGATGGATTAAATCATAACTTCTATGATTTTACAATATCCGGTCTCTTTTTTAAAGTGATCTCTTTAGCCTTTTGATCCCGCCAAAGTGCTATCTGACTGTGATTGCCTTTGAGAAGAACAGGAGGAACTTTCCATCCCATAAACTCTTCTGGACGGGTATATTGAGGATATTCCAGAGTATTTTCAGTGAAAGATTCGTTTATTGAGGACTGTTCATTCCCAAGAACATTAGGCAGAAGCCTTAATATACCATCAATAATAGTGAGTACCGGGAGCTCGCCACCTGAAAGCACATAGTCACCTATTGAGATTTCTATATCAACAAGGTTATCAATTATACGCTGATCAAATCCCTCATAGTGGCCGCACAAGAATATGTAGTGACAATCTACCTCCTTAGATAAATCCCTAAGCATCTTCTGCTTTAGGGGCTTGCCCTGTGGCGTAGTCGCAATTACAATACTGCCTTTCTTTTTAAGCTCATTAATCGCTTTATAGACTGGCTCTACTTTCATAACCATACCTGCACCCCCGCCAAAAGGCCTATCGTCTATAGTTTTGTGATTATCATCTGTCCACTTCCTTAGGTCGTGGACATTGATATCAACAGCTTTCTTCTCTTTAGCAATACGAAATATACCAAACTCTGTATATTGTTCTATTTGTTGAGGGAAGATTGTGATAATATCAATTTTCATAAATAGTATTATACTAAAGAACAGCTTAATATTACATCAAAGATTAAATAAAGCATGAAGCAAGTCTTAAATTTGCACGATAGATTTGATGACCTGCAGGTAACGTACGGAGATCAGGATTTGAAATCAATTTATGGAGCGGGGGAGACAAATCATCCCAAACTCATGTTTATATTTATGAATCCTACAGGGAAAAACATAGCAAGCAGCCCTAATTGGCAGGGATTAAGGGCTCCATGGCTCGGGACAAAACCAGTATGGAAAATTTTCCACGATCTTAATTTACTGGATACCTCTCTTTATTTCAAAATCAGTGCATTAAAGCCAACTCAATGGGACAAGGAATTCGCACATCAGGTTTATACAAGTATTGCAGAGCACTCGGTTTATATAACCAATCTTGCAAAATGCACTTTAAGCAATGCTAGACCTTTAAACAACAAAGTATTTAAAGACTATTTGGATTTAGTCTACGAGGAGATCGAAGCGGTAACCCCTCAAAAAATAGTTTCATTTGGTAATCAAGTCTCTTCTATCCTATTAAAAAAGCAAATAAGTGTAAGCCTCTACCCAAACGACGAATATGAATTTCTAAAGATAAAATCCGATTACCAGGTTTTTCCGACATACTATCCAGTGGGACAGGGAAAAAGAAATATGCCTAAAGCTATAAATAGAATCGCAAGAGTACTAGAAATTCCTGATACACAAGTACTATAACTTAGAGGGCTGGTGCCGCTACAGGGAATCGAACCCTGGTTGCATGATTGAGAATCATACGTCCTAACCGTTAGACGATAGCGGCTTAATAACAACGGCCATTTTAACAGAAATTGACATCAGAATCCAGAAGATATATGATTATAGCATTGTATTTATCTCCCCAAGCTTATTTATTAAGTCAATTAGTGTGATGAAAAATGAATATTTAGTGACCTCTGATGGGCTAAAGAAATTAAAAGAAGAATTAAAGTATAGAGAGACAGAAAAAAGATCCCTTATTCAAAAAACTCTTGAAGAAATGCGTGCACAGGGTGACCTAAGTGAAAACGACGGATATTCTCTTGCCGTTGAAGACAGCAAAACAAATGAAGCGGAAATAATGAAGCTTAAGAACATGATTGCTAATGCTAAAACCGTAAAAAACGACAAAAAGAACACTGTTGAGATTGGTGATACAGTTACAATTGTTGATGATGAAGGCAAGAAGATGGTTGTTTCGATAGTCGGTGAAAGCGAAAGCAACCCGATTGAAAACAAAGTATCACACAATTCACCTCTTGGTAAGGCATTAGTCGGAAAGAAAATCAATACAAAAGTAACTGTTGAGACACCTCGAGGAAAGAAAGTATATACTATTCTCAAAGAGGGAGAGTAGTTTCTTAAGCGTGAATCAGGCTTCCTGACTCAAAAACGTTTTCCAGCTTCTTTTTTGTCAAAAGCAACTTTCCCCCTGATACAAAGAAGGATAACCCTTTATTCTGAGCAAAGACTGCACATTCTGCACTAATAGGTATATGCAGATTCGGAGAGTGTTCATCATGTTTCCTTTCAAGACCAAACATCTTTCGATATCTAGCCCATGTAATATCCTTAATAAGCTTGGCTTTATCATCAATCTTAGGATCTGCTGTATATAAACCTTCCACATCTGAGAGTTTATACACTTTTTTAAGACCGAGAACATCGGCGAAAACAGCCGCATCCATATCAGTACTCCAACCGTGCCTTAGCCCCCCGGAGATTAGTATTCCTTTCCCAGTCATGAGGAACTCATAAGCTTCTCCCAATGTTTGGGGATTATATACATCTTTGTCTCCAAGGTACCCCTTGAGTATATGAGCATTGGTCTGTGTCAGTTCCATTCCAACTGAGTGGAGGTCTGAGTCATTTTTCACATATGGTTTAATAACACTACCAACCTCCCGAGACAACCTGCCACCTCCTACAACAATAACGATCAACTCGTAGTTGTGCTTTTCCCTCTTATACCAATCCTTAAACATATTTAAGACCTCAGTATTCAAGTCCAATCCTCCTTTATACATCAACGACCCTCCCAGTTTTAGAACTATCTTTCTAGATATCATAGACTCAATACTAATATAACTGCCATTAAAGTATACATAATCGGAGGAATGTAGTCCTCTAACTTCCTTGCTCCCGAGAATCTTATATTCCATAGTGACACAATTAAGTAATATAACAGGGTTATTAATGACGGCTGAGTATAGATGTTCATTCCCTGTGTCGCCCATGTAGCTAACCCTACCATAGCACTCGCGAAGAGAGCCACAAGTGTTGACTCAACCTCAAGTTTCCTATGCACATATAACGTATTGTGCAGAGAAAGCAGTGTAAAGAGGATTACAACTCCGGTCATAAGGTAAATATCCAAACCTAAGCGGCACAGAACTGAAAGAAGGAGAAAGAATACAACAATATTAATAAAATCGTAGACAAACCGGGTCATTGTATCAACATGATAGATTTTTTCCAACGAAGACCTTACCTGCAACATAAAAGCAAAGTAAAGGGCTACTGAAGCAACTATCACAGTTTGAGTAATATAAACATTCTGGGTAAAGAATAAGTACAGACATAATGAAACCCATAAAATTACTGGCATTACGACATAAGTGAACACCCTATACTTAAGATTCACCGTTATTACTGCCCTGCTCTTTTTGGATACCCTCTTTCTGCCAAACAGCCCAAAAGAGGTGACAAACCATGATGAGATAAGCAATAATCCTACTAATGCAGTAGTAATATAAACATAAATATTAACCACAAACTGGCGGGTAACAAGCAGTTCTAAAACTAAGAACAGGTACGAACTATACACAAACTCTCTTTTAAATTGTTTTATAAGTCCATACATACTAGTTTATTACACCTCCAAATCCATTTAATGCTCCGACTAGGAGAAGTACCCACCAGATAGACATCGTAAAGAGATTACCTTTATGTTGTTTTAACATTCCTTTTCTTGCAAATACAGTAATCTCAATCAAAAGGAGGATGAATATAAAGGCAACAAAGATAACATTAACTGTATCTTTAATATTTACGCTGTTCATGAAAGAGGAGAGAACATTTCCCCCCTTTTCCTGAAACATATCCGTTATTTCAAATTCCAAAGTATTGCCATTTTCATCACTGGCAACAACTATCACTTTGTCACTGCCGACACCATCGATCTGAGAAGAGTATCGTCCATTATCTAGCGTTGTAGCATATGTTTTAGTACCAACCACAAGAGTAATGTCTGGATTGTTTTCATCGCAATCAATAGACACTTTCCAGCCTCCCCCCGATTTGGTTACATCAATGTCAGATTGTGCAATCTGAGGCGGTGTACTGTCAACAAAAAAGTCTACACTATCTGATATACCGTCTTTTTTGACCCCTAGATATGCACTCACTGAGTGATTGCCTTCACTCCAGTCCCCATTCTTATCAAATTCCCACAAAGAAGCGTTGGTTGAGAGTTTGCCTAAAACTTTCTCCTTCTCATAAAGTTCAACAGAATAATCACCTGATTGGTTGGAGACGGTTCCGTTGACATCAAAATCAGGGTCGTTTACGGTAGAATCTTCCGTCGGGTATGTTATTTTAATGCTCTTGGTCTCACCGTTCTCAGCTGGCTGAGACGGTTCTTCTTCATCGCCTTTTACATACTGACCCGATGGCGTTGTCAGAGTTGTTGTATTTCCAAACATCTGCACGACTAGCATTATTTCTTCACCCAAGAGATTTCCGTTAACCGTAGCAATCCCTATTTCTTTGTAATTACCACTTAGAATATTATCCCTATGCGTGGGGCTTGCCATCCACGCCTGTACAACCCCCTCAGAGCTCTTAAAACCCTTTGCAAGGTTTTCCCCGGCATATATGTATACGTAGCCGGATGCTTTGATAAACTGCCACGGGGACTCTCCGTTTGGACCAAAGTGATCCCAGTATTGTTCTTTGAACATATTATTAGCTTTAGCAAGGGCTGCAGCATTGAGTTTGGCATTTTCTTTTAATACCCCCAGATTATATTTCTCACGTTCCTGATTTGTCATCTGGATAATATTCTTGGCCGTTATACTGCTTGCCTGTGCCTGAGAGATTCCTAGAAATCCGGAAAGGGTATTAAAGGAGAAAAGTATCAAGGTGTATAAACACAAAGCAGTATTCCTGAGGAGATACGGCTTAAACTTATTACTTGTATTTGGAACAAACCAGTTTAACACATTGGCAGTACATAACTAACTATTTACTATATTAAAGGATAAAGGAGGAATTAGCAATTTGATTAAATCTATTAACAATACATACACTATGAGATATAATTAGAGTAGTAATATTACCAAGTAAATCAATGTCACAGAAATTAGATACCGAATTTCCCAACACTCCTGAAACTATTTTAGCTGCAATTTTTGAACAAAGAAAAGCAGATGCCGTGGAATTCGCCCGAACATCTGATGACCTGTTAGAAATACTAGAGACCGACCCAAATGCTCAAGAGACATTAGACGAATTTGTGAGGACTTGGAAACAGGTTTCTGAAGAGTTAAATATGTTTAAAAGACCTGACTACGACCGTTTTCTAGACAGTATGACAGCATATTCCGATGAGGGAACTATCATGGGGTTCTGCAGCGGTGTACTGACTAGATACATAAAGGAGGTTAACTTTCATATTTCTTCAAGATCCGGACTCAATTTCTTTGTCACTTTTATTCGTAATTGTAAATTAAGTCCAACACAAAGAGAATTGCTTCTAAGAGATACCGGACATCGTGTTAGTGAAGAAATACGTTATAACGAAGGGACGTGGTATCATTTTAATCCGGATGCAGAAATGATGAGAGATCTCGGGCTTTAAAAGAGGACTTTTAATCTCAGACGGCCAAAACTAATTTACGAAACAACAATGTTCAACTAGTCACTTTGGTTCATCAAATATATTCCAAGTAAATCATCCCCAACTTTTAAATTAGCGATATAAGGAGAGAAGATAAATCGCTGAAAATAAAAGGGGCCCTGCATCTTATAGACATACATCTACAAGAATCAGGGCCCCAGTAATATTTCTACTGTACATTATATACAGAGAAATACCGGCAGCTATTACTTAACAGCCATCTTAAGAGCTTTTCCAGCTTTGAAAGCAGGAACTTTAGAAGCAGGAAGATTAATCTTAGACAAAGTCTTAGGATTGATTCCTACTCTTGCTGCTCTGGTTCGAACTTCGAACTTACCGAAGCCTGTGAGAAGAACAGAGTCCCCTTTCTTAAGAGCATCAGTAACTGCATCGAGCATAGCATCTACAGCCATAGTTGCTTGCTTCTTTGTGAGTCCAGCTGCTGCTGCAACGGCCTCAACTACTTGTTGTTTTAACATAACGTGTATACCTCCTTTCTTAAAGAGATAGATAGATAATTCTTGTCATAACAACAATAATTATTCTATCTACTCTTAAAATATTGGAATTAGAGGAAATTGTCAATATTGCGTGTAATTATAGGGTTTTGTTTATACGCTTTATACTTTTTGAGGATGACGGACCATCTATCTCTACAATCACCGCATCGAACCTCACCGGCCCTTCTTCTTCAATGTCATATCTTGGAGAAAACGGATACATATTCTGTTGGAACACTATTTCTTTCTTCACCCACAAAGAAGAGTCCAATGGTCCGACCATGCCGACATCAGTGATATATGAAGAATGCTTTGGTAGAAGCCTTTCATCGGCTGTCGGGATGTGTGTATGTGTACCCAATACCGTACTTACCTGACCGTCAAAGTACAAACCGAAAGAGACCTTTTCGGAGGTAGATTCACCATGAAAATCGACAAGGATTCCTGCATAATCATCGCGTTTTATCTGTTTCATAAGCTGTTCCATACGCCTGAACGGCTCGGTCAAAGTACGCTCATTCATGAAGGCCCAGCCTATAATAGTGATTACTAGAAGTTTCCCCTTTTTACCTAGATCGACCTCTCCAAAACCTTTTCCCGGCAAGTCATCAGGGTAATTGAGACCTCGAATCACCGGATAGTCACCTGAAAGAAGTTCATTGAAGTCATCTCTTCTCCAGATATGATTGCCCGCAGTCATAAAATCAACTCCATAGCCCATGAGCTCATTAACGGTTTCTACAGTAGCTCCACGACCGTGTGCACTATTCTCCACGTTAGTAACGACAACATCTATTCCCTCTTTCTTCTTAAGATCAGGAACTATCTTTCTCACAGCCTCACGTCCGGGCTTACCACATACATCTCCTATAAAGAGGACTTTAATCATACTTTGCACTATCTAATATTATCTGGCGACCTCAACCGCCCTGCTTTCTCTAATAACAGAGACTTCTACATTACCAGGGTAGTTCTGAGTTTTTTGAATATTCTCTGCAATCTTCTTAGCCAGTACTTTGATCTCGCTATCGTTAGTTGTGTTTGGATCAACAATAACTCTGAGCTCTCTACCGGCTCTAATTGCAAATACCTCATGAATCTTATCTCCGCCAACTTCCTTTGCAGCGTTTTCAATGCCTTCAATCCTCTTCACATACTGCTCGTAGCTATCTTTTCTAGCACCAGGTCTAGCCCCTGAGATTGCATCAGCAATGTGAACAATCATGGCCTCAACTGAGGTAGGCTCAATATCAAGGTGGTGTGCTTCAATTGCATTTACCAACTTATCATCTAACCCATACTTTCTGGCAATCTGTCCAGAGATATGGTGATGCGGTATATCAAGTTTGTGACTTAGTACTTTACCGACATCATGTAAAAGACAAGCCTTTTTAACAAGATCAACATCTGCCTTCATCTCTGTAGCAAGAGCTGCACCAATTCTTATCACCTCAATCACATGAGACATAAGAGTTTGACCGTATGAAGTTCTATATTTCATCTTTCCAATTAGTTTGAGAAGACCTATATCAATTCCAGGCCACCCTGCTTCTTCCGCAAGTACCTGACCGTTCTTTTTGATCTCAACAGCTATCTCGTTCTTTGCTTTCCTGATAGCCTCTTCTATTGATCCGGGATGAATTCTTCCATCACCGACAAGCTTCGTTAATGAAACTCGTGCAATCTCTCTTCTTAAAGGATCAAAGGATGAAAGACCAATTGTAGTTGGAGAGTCATCAACGATAACATCTACGCCTGTGGCCTTTTCAAAAGCTCTGATATTTCTCCCTTCTTTTCCGATAATTCTTCCTTTAACTTTATCATCTTCAATCTTTACAGAAGTTGTTGTTGTCTCTCCTACATAATCGGTCTCAACCTTCTGCATTGCTTCTACCAATATCTCTTTTGCCTTCTCTTCTGAAACCTCTTCGGCTTTCTTCTCTGCCTTTCTAATGAGCTGGGCTTCATAATCAGCCATATCAGACTCTACTTCCTTCATGAGCTTCTTGGTTGCCTCATCTCTAGTCAACCCTGAAATCTTTTCTAGTTCAGTCTTAAGTTTAGCTCTGCTTATCTCAAGACCTTTCTGCATATTTTTAACTTCTTCTGACTCTTTTACTAATTCCTCGCTCTTTTCATCGAGCATCTTAGCTCTTCCATTCAGCTTCTTCTCCCTCTCAATGAGAAGAGCTTCCTGTTCCATAAACTCTTTCCTGGCCTTTTTAATCCTCTCATCTGTATCACGCCTGAGAGCTTCTTCTTCCTCATTTACTTTTGAAATTCTGTCTGCAAACTTCTTATTTGCAGTCTCAAGAATAACCTCTTCAGGGATATTCTTAACATTTACCCATTTCATTCCAAACTTAAGTACTGCAAATGTACCTCCTGCTGCAGTCAATGCTGCTATCAATGCAATAACGGCTTCCATAGTATTTAAACTACTCAATTAAACTAATGTCTGCTGAAAATATTATGAAGAAAAACAGAAAGTATATACGCAAAAAAGCCAATTATCTTATTGGCTCTTGAGGATGTTTTAGATTTTTATTTTCGTGCAATCTAAGCATACTTATTCTAAATTCTGTTGTTTTATCAATTATTAATACTTACAGCAAATATATGTAAAAAGAACATATTTACGCATTTATCATATCATTTTTAATAATAAGGAGCAAATGGAGAACTTATTATTATAGGTGCACAAACACCCTATGAGGAGTTATAATAGCTACAATGAAAAACCAGACTCCTTTTTTTACTCTTGTAACCTGCTGCTATAATCGTACAAGATTTTTGGATGAGTGTCTCAAATCAATTGAGAAACAAAGTTTTAAAAACTTTGAACATGTGATTATTGATGGTTTCTCTACAGATGGAACCTATGATATGGTTCTCAGTTACAAAGAAAAGAAAAAAACTTACCCGGTGAGAATCATACAGAGTCCACCAAAAGGGATCTCTAATGCTTTTAATATCGGAATTAACCATTCCAAAGGACAATATTTAATTCTGATAAACAGTGATGATTATCTTTACAATGAGCATAGCTTAGAAAGCGCCTATAATATCTTAAAAGAAAATCCGGAAATTATGTGGCTACAAGGGTTAACTTGTTTCAATATTAAAGATAAAGAGCACTTTTTTAGCAACCGGAGACTTCTTAAACCCTTTTATCCTTTAATCGTAAGTTGCCACTGCCCTGTAAACCACCAAGCTGCTGTTGTACACAGAGATGTTTACAGAAAATACGGAGGGTTTGATGAAAATCACATTACACACATGGACACAGAACTCATGATTCGTTTATTTGGGAAGGTTAATATAGATTTTGCTGATATAAAGCTTGGTGTATGGAGAGCGCATAATGATGCGATGACCGTTGCTTTACCATTTTTTAGAACGTATCTGAAGAATATGAAAATGCTTTATAAAAAGCATGGGAATATCCCTATTGTTAGTACCATATCTAAGTACCGTAAATACAAAGGCACACTACACTCTGTTTAGCTTCTCTACAAGCCTCTGATAAAACATGAGATTATGTATTGTTGCCAATGTCATCCCCGTTGCTTCTCCAATTCTTATCATATGATGAATATAAGCTCTGGAATGATTTTTACATGCTTCACAATCACAGCTGGAATCTATTGGAGCAAGGTCACTAGAGTATCTCGCATTTTTTATTCTAAGCATATAGTCCTCCTTATCAAAAGAATACAATGTGCCATGTCTGGCATTTCTAGTTACAAGAACGGTATCGAATACAGTATAGCCAAGTTTGGCCGCTTCTATAATATCCTGTGGTTTACCAACTCCCATTGCATATTTAAACTTTCCTTTAGGAGTATTTTGAATAACAACTTTCATTTCTTCTAAAACCAATTTCCCTTTATCATTTACAACATATCCCCCAAAATTATAACCATCGAAGTTCATCTTAGAGAGTTCTTTTGCACAGTATTCTCTTAAATCAAGGTAGTTAGCTCCCTGAACTACACATGATATTAATTTACCTTGCTTCCTACCTCCAAGTTTTTCAAAATGTGCTAATGCTCTCTGTGCCCATTCTAGAGTCCTATGTACAGACTCTTCGGCCTCTTTCCTTTCTATTTGTGCATCTCTGCAGTCATCAAGAGCAACTAGAATATCTGTTCCCAACTTCATTTGTATCTCAATTGATGACTCCGGAGTTAACGTATATATTTTCCCTTCTCTAGGAGATTTAAAGGTTGCTCCGTCCCTATCTATTTTCCCCTCCCATTCTTTTGAGTGGAGAAGTGAGAAAACTTGAAAACCGCCTGAGTCACTTAACATATATCCTTCGTGCCAGTTCATAAACTCATGAATTCCTCCAAGTTCTTCAATTTTATCCGGTCCTGGACTGATTAAAAGGTGAAGGGTATTTACCACCACATTTTTAGTACCCGTTTCTTTAAGCTGATTTGATGTCAGGAAACGGACAGCTCCTCTTGTGGCATCTGGCATGAAGGTTATTTTTTCACCGAACTTTTCTTTTGTCATATTATTAGCATGCTATCTCCATAACTTAGAAAGTTATACTTTTTCTCAATTGCAGTATTATACCCTTTCATAATAAAATCATATCCCGCAAATGCACTAATCATAACTACCAAGCTGCTCTTTGGAGCATGAAAATTCGTAATCATATGATTAACAACTTTCCATTCATATCCCGGATAGATATAAATATTTGTATCACCTTCATATTCCTTAACAAAGTATCTGTCGCTCTCTTTATCCTTATACGCAACACTCTCAAGCGTCCTTGCGGCAGTAGTTCCTAACACCCAAATGTCTCCACCACTTTTTATAACCTCATTTATTTCATCTGCCGCTTGTTTTGTAACTTCAATTCTTTCAGAATGTATTTTGTGATCTTCAATATTCTCAGTTCTTATTGGAGCAAATGTTCCCCACCCTACATTAAGCTTAACTTCAACTACTTTCACCCCTTTATTCGTAAGTTTGTTTAAAAGATCTTCTGTAACGTTTAAACCTGCTGTAGGGGCAGCTGCAGAACCTATATATTTGGCAAATACGGTATTATATCTGACACGATCTTCTTCACTGTCTTCTCTGTGTAAATATGGTGGCAGTGGTATGTGCCCCTCACTTTGAAAAAAAGAATCTATCTTTCCTTTCCTTGATGAAACAAGGAAGATACCGTCAGATATTTTACCCTCCACTTCTATGTAGTTATCGTCGTTTAAAAATGATTTAAGTTTATCACCTTCCGTTACATGCTTTGCTCTGCCCAATATACACTCCCAGTATTCGATAGCCTCATCTGTTCCTCTACATACTTTGTTTAGAAATATCGCTTCTACTCTTTTCTCATTTCTGGGATTAAAGAGAAACACCCTAACCCTTTCTACCTTGGTATTATTAAGTACAAGGACATCTCCTGGTTTAATATAATCGGGAATATCTGCATATTTCTTATGATCAATACTCTGACTGTCCCTATTTAATACCATCAGATTAGTTGTGCCCCTCACTTTTGGAGGGAATTTGGCAATACGATCCTCCGGAAGATTGTACTCAAACTGAGATAATTTCATGAGAGTGATTATATGCTATTCCCACTGTAATAGGTAATCTTTCATACTTTTATGGCCTAAAGAGCCCAACTCCTTCTTAATGGCTTTAACAATAATTGCGGCACCAACTCTTGGGCTTATCGCAGCAAGAGCAATCGGATCCGCGACATTTACCTCCATATCTTCATACTCAACTTCAAGCCCTCTTTTTGCTTTACATTCATTTACAACTAATAATGCATATGCCTCAGCAAGAGTACTTCTAGTAAAGAATTGTTTAAGATACTCTGTTGGGATAAGAAGTCCAAGCGTCTCATTAATCAAATTCTGGAATTCCACATATGAAGCATCATTTTTAAAAGCAGGGTCCATAGAATTACCATTCTGCCATCCTCTTCGAGATACCTCTCCAAGTAATGATGCATTTCTAACAAGTTGATCGATCATTCCTCCCTTATCATATCTGTGATCTTTATCCCGTGTTCTCATTGAGTGAGGTGCAATCACAGCAATGTTTGGGAATCCAAATGTTTTATTCCTATATGGATAAGGCAAAGCAGTAGCCTCCGGTTCACGAGTCTCAATTAAAGATTGGTCAAAAAGCCAAATTGTACCAAATTTCCCGACTGCATGATTTACTGCGGAAGAATCTTGGAGAGTTATTTCATATACATTTCCCTCCCAATCGGGATATTCTATCCGTCTACAAACTCCATCAATCTCAATTCTGGAGATAGGTGATATGACTATTATCTTACTTGACCCAGGTTCGTAAAGTATTACTTCTATGCCCAAAAAAAGATTATGAGGCAGAAGATCAACACTATCCCTTAATAGCATCAGTTCGTCTAAATCCCCTCTTATCTGAGCATCGTCAACTCTTACTTCAGATGCAGTTGTAGTAAACATATTGCTCGTATTTATCATGCCTTGTATTATATCACTAATACAAGATTATTTTAAAGACTTTAATAAAATCTCATACCGTTTCTCCCTCCACCACTTAAACCTTCTATTCCAAAGTATCTTTCTTCCTAATGCAAGTTCTCTTCCTATTCCTAAAGTTTCCCTGTACCTTTTACCCGACGCCTTGCGAATTGTAGCCGACAAGTCATATCCCATTACAGTGAGCATTTGCATTAGATAATTGAAAACATCTGCAAGTTCAAAAGAATATTCCTTCATCCGTGCTTCTCGATTATCCGGAGAACCTTTCTTAATATTTGAGGCCGCCTCAAGAAGTTCACTAACCTCGCTTATGAGGAGATTATATAAATCACCTCTTGTAAAAGGAGTTGGTTTACCCAATGAAAGCATCCAATACTCCGAAGCAATTTGGAATAACCGCAAACTATCTGCACCAAATGGAGAAGTTAACTTATTGCCCTGCATAAGTTCGAGATATTCTTCTAATTCAAGACTTTCCTTCCTATATGAGCTCTCAATAATGTGCTTGCTCTCTCTCATAGCAGCATTCCACATTTCTTCATCTGTAAAAAATCCCGCCATACGAACCCTTTGTACAACGAAAGAATATCTGGTTTCATTACTCAGATATTTTGACCATACTGCGGTCCTGAAACTTAAAACAGAATCCAGGCTATACATCTCCCTAATTACCAAAAGGATAGTTGCCCCCAAATCCAAAGCAAAATCATCCTTACTTTCCAGAGCCATTAATTCATCCAGCTGGGTAATCCGAAGTGCAAGAAAATTAGCTCGACTTTCAATATCAGGTTCCGGGATTGCAAGGCCAAAACGGTTTATACAGAAAGGATTATCACATCGCTTGGCAAGATAGACCGCTTCCTCAAAAACAATGTCATTACCTATATCAAGCTCCCTATAATTTTTTAATGTTGTTTCGAGGAACTCCAGCCGATCTCTTCTATCCATCTAAGATCTGATCATAAAATATCGGCAGTTACTACAAATTATATAGTTAAGTACGGTTTAGTAAAGTCCAATTTGGTAAAGCCCACTTTACTAGAATATATCCTTAATCAAATCTATAATCACATAGATACTGCCCAGATAATCAGAAACAATAGCCATGACAAACATCTGGGATAGAATACAACCAAAGTATATTAAGAACGCAAAAGAGGATCACAATGCTGACTTTGCCTATGAAAACCTTGTTAATACGCCTTCTCTCCTCTGTTTGTGTGACGAAAACAATGATTATACATTGGATCTAGGAAGCGGAGACGGCCGCTTTACCCGAAGACTCGAAGTGATCTCTAATCACATATACGCAATCGACTACTCCATGAAAATGATTTCTGCCGCAAAAAACATATGTACAAAAACCAATTTTATACACTCTGACCTCGAACAACCTTTCCCAAGATTTAAGAATAAATTCAATTTAATAACTTGCAAACTGCTTCTTATGTACATAAATGATTTAGACAATATAGCAAAAGAGGTTTCAGCAATAATGACAGATAACGGGGCGCTAGTAATTTCGGTAACTCACCCGCTTAAATGGATTGTAGACCAACAGAAGGGCACAATTAAAAGCCAGGGATACAAAGGGTATTTAAGCGAGGTAGGAGTGAAAGGGAATATAGCCAAAGAGAAAGAATTGGAGCTGACATTTTTAAACAGGACAATACAAACATATACTAACACCTTTACCAAACATGGATTTGTCCTTGAACAGGTAATAGAAACGGGTGTACCGGACTTTTTCGTGATAAAATACCCTCAATACTTGGAATTTCAGCACAAGCCATATAGATTAAACATGAAATTTATCAAAAGATGAAAGATTTCCATCCTGAACAGCTCTCAATTCTACAAAAACTTCTATACTCTAACGGCCTAAAATATTCACATATCAAAACCCTTAACATGGAAGGCAGCAAGTTTACCTTTCATTTAGACCAGTTAATCAAAAGTGGGTATGTAAAGAAGCAAGAATCGCTATACTACTTAACCGATCTAGGTAAAGAGATGGCAAACCGCATGGATCTTGGAGATGAGAAAGTTAATGTACAGGCGAAAATATCAGCTTTAATGGTATGTATTAGAAACTTAGGTTCACAAAGAGAGTTTCTTTTATATACAAGGCTGAAATCCCCTTTCTATAGCTATCAGGGTTTTCCTACAGGAAAAGTTAAACGCGGGGAAAATATCCTTGAAGCAGCTAAAAGGGAACTTAAAGAAGAGACAGGACTCACTGGGGAACCGGAACTATTTAGTATTAGACATTACAAAATATACAATGAGAGTAAAGAGTTGGTTGAGGATAAAATATTCTTTGCCTGCAGATTTTTGAATCCACAGGGTGATCTTGTCCCTACCCCTGAGGGTAGATATTCATGGGTACAAGAGGATAAAGTATGGGATTATCTTAAAAAGCCAGTTCCTGAGGTCAAAGAGATCTTTGATATAGTTGATACAAAAGAACTGGTATTCACAGAAAATGAATACACTACATCAGGCTTTTAATGATAGAATATCCCATGGAAAGAATAAAAACTGTCTTTATAGGTTCAAACTGGGAATCACTTGACGTACTTAAAACTCTAAACAAGAACAATAGGTTTGAAATTGTAGGATTAATAACTCAAGGGGATAAACCTGTTGGGAGAAAACAAATATTAACGCCCACCGAAGTTAAGAAATACGGGCTGGATAATAATATTCCTGTATTCATTACAGAAGCAAATGAGGAAAAATACAAAGACGCTATTGAACTATTTAAACCAGAGCTCGTTGTATGCATTGCCTTTGGCGAAATTATTCCAGAATTTTTTCTTGAGTATCCAAAGTTCGGGGCTATAAACATCCATTTTTCAATTCTTCCGAAGTATAGAGGAGCAGTCCCAATTCAAATGGCAATTCTGAAAGGAGAGACGGAGACCGGTATAACTGTAACTAAGATGATAGATAAAATGGATGCAGGTCCTATACTATCTATCTTTAAGGAGCAGATAAAGGATGATGATACAAATCAATCACTTAGAGAAAGGTTAGTTGCTATAAGTGCACAGATTCTTCCGGACATTCTTGATAAATGGACAAAGGGAAAAATAAAAGAGGTTGAGCAGGATGATACTTTAGCAACGTATTGCTACAAGGCTGACATAGCAAAAGAGAATGCACAGGTTGATTTTAAAACTCATACAGCGGAAGATATTGATCATATGGTTCGTGCATTTATACCCTGGCCTGTTGCATGGACAATTTTAGATGAGCAGAGAGTGAAAATATTCAAGGTTAGAGTATTAGATGTGTTTAATGAACTTAAAGCTGGAGAACGGTTGGAGGACAGAAAGAGATTAGTAATAGGTACTAAGTATAAACAGATAGAAATACTGGAATTACAACCTGAAGGCAAAAATCTTATGAATGTGGGTCAGTATTTAGTCGGAAGATAAGCCGGTTTAACCTTCTGAGAAACTGATAATCATATTAAAAATACCCTACGGTATTTATATCCACATTATCCTGTAGTATAATATACGTATAACTCATATTTAAATACTAACACCATGCTACTCTTAAGATTTAACGGAAACCACTCTTTGAATGAAACAATTGGTCATCAACTTCTTAATAACTCCAAAGAGGAAATAACCTACATAGGACAAGATTGGAAAATAAAGTCTGAAGATACTGTTATAGAGCTTATGCTAAGCCGAGACGAAACGGTTCGTAGTTTACCAGAGACGTTCTATAGGCGAGTCCTTGTATACACTCCTTCTGACGATAGAAGGTCTATTACCAGTGAAGGCAAGAACATCTATTGTGCACTCGGTGCAGATATGAATCCAGAGACGGCCAGTGAATACATACTCTCATGCCTTCACTCCACCAATCCTGAAGTTAAAGCAATGAGTGGTGAGATAAAAGGATAGTATCACGGGAATTGCCCTTTAAACCTTTTACTTTTCAATCCCAAAAGATATCTTACAATATTTGCACAAGCATCCCATAAGCCGAATTCTGTTATATGCAACTATCTATCTATGCGGTGTGTTAATATCACCTTGCTTCAAACGGGGGTTACAAAGCTATATGCATTACTACATATACTGGTAGTCTCTTACACTGCCTTTTCACCCTTACTCCTCTAACTATAAGTTAGTGGGGCGGTATATTTTCTGTTGCCCTTTTCTCCGAGAGATCACTCCCTCCCGACTTTCATCGGCGCCTATCACGAAATATGTTCGTGACCGACATGAAGTCCGGACTTTCCTCTACAGGGATATTTTACCCCTGCAGCAGTTGCATAGGATACTTGTGCTCTATATTATACCATTAACTAACTTTCAACTTGCGTACAATCCATTTAGCAAGCAGGTACAAGAGCAATATGACAGGTGAGAATACTACCATCCAGATACCAAGGGTACCCAAATCCTTTCCGAGTGCAACCAAGGCCTTTACAGCCTCTCTGAAGATACCTCCAGGCTGCCACTCATCCCCTGTCACATCAAGTGACTCAGAACTTAAACTCATAGAAATAGTGATTGTGGACATATCGATTTGAGAATCATAGTACTTAATCTGTGATTCATATACTTCAATATTCTGACGAACTGATGACAGCTGTCTTTGAACTTCAAGAATATCAGATACCTTAGTTGCTTTATCTAAAATACCTACAAGAGCCGTTTCCAAAGATTTCTCATTCTTAAGTCTTGCTTGCAGATCCTGGTATGCTTTAGTTACATCCGTTGCACTCTCAGTATATGAATTTACAACAGAAGCATATCCTTTGACTTTATCTATAAAGCCATCAAAGGATGATGCCGGAATTTTAACAGTCATTACTAGCGTTCGATCCTTCTCTACACCCGTATCATTTGTAGAAGCTACAAACCCGCCAACCTTCTTAACATCACTCCTAACTTTTGCATCAACATCATCAAAATCATCAACGGCAATATTAAGTGTTCCAGTTTTTACTACTTTCTGATCTTTCTCACTTGTTGCGGTAGAGTCGTCAGGAGCAGGCAGTACATCCGGCATACCCTTATCGTAATCAGCTACGACACCTTCCCCGCTTCCTTCTTCTGTAGAACCGACAACACTATCTGTTGGATTTACCGATGATTCACTCCAATCTGTTACAAAAGCTTGATACAAAAATACTAGTATTGAAAGGAGTATTAAGCCCAAAGAGGCAACTGTAATAATAAAGGTGAAGTTCTTTGGGGTAAACTTTTTGTCAGTCATTTATAAAGCAGATAAACTTACTTCTCCATTATGTATCGAAAACCAAAAGGATGCAATATAGATAGTGACAATGAAGTTCTATCACACTCCTACTATCGTGATATTTAACAGGATTGAATCTAGAGAAGTTATACTTTATCAAGACAACTATCTCTTTGAGAACTGAGGTTTCTTTCTAGCCTTAAGCTGGTGATATTTCTTTCTCTCTACCATTCGAGGATCTCTTGTAACAAATCCTGCTTTTCTAAGTTCAGATTTAAGCTCCGGAGTCATAAGGTAAAGAGCTCTTCCTATACCTAATTGAATAGCTTCAACCTGACCTGTGGTTCCGCCTCCGGCAACCTTTGCTGTGAAATATGCTTTTCCATCTAAACCTACTGTATTCAATGGTTTAAGAGTGGATTGGGCATCTGCATCAACTTTGAAATATTCATTATATGGCATACCGTTAATAGTAGATACAGCCTTACCGGTATAAACTCTGACTCTAGCTATAGATGTTTTTCTTCTTCCAACTCCTTCAAAAAATTCGTTCTTACTCACAGTTCACTAAATTATAAATTAATAGGTTTTGGTGTCTGAGCCTCATGTCCATGATTAGCATCAGAGTATACATACAATCTTTTTAACATTCCATCTCTAAGTTTGTTCTTTGGAAGCATCTTATCAATAGCCTTTCGAATAGGCGCGGTTGGATCTTTCGCAAGAAGCTTATCAAATCGGATCTCTTTAAATCCTCCCGGATACGTTGTGTGGCTGTAATACATCTTCTTAACTTCCTTATTTCTGGTGAGCTTAATATGAGCACTGTTGATAATCACAACATGGTCTCCGCAATCCATATTTGGAGATTGGTTTACCTTGCCCTTACCAATAAGCAGGGAAGCTACTTTAGTGGCTACATGCCCAAGAATTCTATCTTTAGCATCAATAATATACCACTCTCTCTTAATATCTTCTTTTTTTGTCCACTTAGTATTCTGCACTTCTAAATATACTTATAATTAAAGTCCTGATCTTGTTCGAGCTCTTTCTCTTTTAACAGTCATTCTTTTACCAACACTCTTGCCGGTTCCTAATATACTCTTTAGACCCTTTCTCTCAGGCTGTTCAACTTCTTTTGTCTCTTCCGCTTTCTTGGTTTCCTTCTTTACCACGGTTTTCTTCTCAACTTTGAATCCGACCAATTCAACCTTACTCTTTTCAGCATTATCACCAGGTCTAAATCCAACCTTAAGAACCTTAACTCCCATTTTAGACACCCCTGTATAGGCAATAACTGCGTCTACAAGTTTTCTAGTCCCCAGAATGCTTTCTAAGTCTCTAAATAGGTTCAAGCTCTTTTCACTTTTTACAACCTTATTCAAAAGACTTTGGACTTCACCTCTAAGCATCTTAGCTTTAGGAGTAGTTGTCGTAACATGCCCGCTTTGAAATATCGATCTTAAAAGATTCTTCTTCAAAGCACTTCTGTGAGAAGCCTTTCTACCCAATTTTTTAAAACTCTGTCTCTTAAACATTTTTATTATTCACTCTTAATTTCAATACCATACTGCTTCATTAGCTCAACAACCTCATTTAGAGATTTGTTGCCAAACCCTGGAAGTTCAAGGAGGTCAGCAACTTTAGCATGGGAGAGATCTCCAACTGTCTGGAATCCCCCTGCAAGAAGTCCTGATTTAGATCTCTTTGATATTGGAAGATCTTCGACTTTCCAACTGCTAACCTCATCCTCAACTACTGCGGTTTCCGGAGTAACTTCCGGTATTGTATTTAGTTCTTCAGCTCTTTGCTCAACTTCTTTCTTTGATACTCCAAGTGCAACCATAACTTTTCCTGAGAAGTCCTGCAAAATCTTTGCACTATCAAGAAGAGCCTGTTTAGGAGCAATACTTCCATCTGTTTCAATAGAAATCTTTACTGCATCCAAGTTGGTCATCTGGCCTTTTCTAGCGTCTGTAACTTCAAAGTTAACACTTTTGATAGGTGAGAAGTCTGCATCAACAGGAATTCTTCCTACTTCCGACCTGCTCTCATCATCAGCTTCTCTATATCCTACTCCCTTCTCTACAACAATTTCCATAACCAAAGATGCCTTGTCATCTGTAAGATTGGCAATTACAATTTCAGGGTTCGTTACTTCAACACCTGCAGCAACTGAAATATCCTTAGCTGTAACAATTCCTTTTCCTGATGCCTGAAGCTTGCAGATCTGAGGCTCATCAGCGCTAACCTTGAACCTAATCTGTTTAAGATTCAAAACAATCTCAACAACATCCTCTTTTATACCTTTAACAGCAGAATATTCGTGTTCAACACCCTTTATTCTGACACTTGTAATAGCACTTCCTCCAAGACTGGAGAGAAGAATTCTTCGAAGTGAGTTTACTAGAGTATGACCGTATCCTTTTGGTAAAGGAGAAATCTCATACTTCCCTGCATTTCCCTCTTCTTCTACAACCTTTACTGTTATATCTTCAAAACTAAGCATCTTAATTAAGATTATAAAATTTATCTAGAATAGAACTCGATTATCAAGTTCTCTTTAATTCCTTCGTCAATATCATCTCTAACAGGCTCTCTTACAATCTTTCCCTTGTTCTTATCCCTTTCCATCCAAAGAGGAGTTTTTAACTCTGTCTTTTCAGGTGCAAGCTTAGGATTTTTGAGCTCAATCTCATCACCAATATTCAATTTTACAGAAGGAATATTCAATTTCTTTCCGTTAACAAGTACATGCTGATGTGTAACAAACTGCCTGGCAGCATTCTTTGATGCAGCAAGTCCAAGCATATATACAACATTATCAAGCCTCATCTCAAGTAGCTTAAGAAGCTCCAAACCTCTATCTGAATTCTTTACACGCGCTACTCTAGTAGCCTCGGTTACAAGATTCTTAAACTGCTTCTCTCTGAGACCATACATTCTTTTAACTTTCTGCTTCTCTCTAAGCTGAACACCGTAGTTTGAAAGTCTTGCTTTCTTGGCATTACCATGCTGACCTGGTGCATAAGGCTTTCTAAGTATTCCTGCCTTTGCAGAGAAAGATCTCTCTCCCTTTAAAAAGAGGTTTATTCCTTCTCTTCTGCTTAGTTTTTCTTTTGGTCCTGTATATCTTCCCATTAAATTTCTTTCAAATGTTATTTTCTAGGTAATTTTCTTGGTCTGCATCCGTTATGTGGAAGCGGAGTCTTATCTATTAACTGTGTTACCTTCAATCCGACTGAGTCCAAACCTTTAACGGCAGCATTTCTGCCTGCTCCAGGTCCTTTGATAACAACCTTAACCTCTCTTAATCCATATTTTTTAACAGCAACCTCACCGGCCTGCATTGCAGCTTTTGTAGCGGCAAATGCTGTACTTCTTTTTGACCCTTTGAATCCTACAACAGCAGGTGATCCCTGTACTAAAAGCTCTCCGTTTTCATCACAGATGGAAATTATTGTATTGTTGAATGTAGACTGAATACTGACATATCCTGTCTGAACATTCTTCTTTACACTTTTCTTTGCTTTGACTTCTGCCATTTTATGTCTTTTCTAACTTATGCTTTAATCCTCCGACTGCCTGTGATCTTCCTTTTCTTGTATGAGCATTATGTCTTGTTCTCTGTCCCCTCACTGGTAATCCGAGTTTATGTCTGAGACCTCTATAACTCCTGATATCTTTTAATCTTTTAATATCTCTGAATATCTTCTGTTTGAGCTCTCCTTCTACAGGATAGTTCTCTTCAACATATTTTCTAAGAACATCAAGCTGTGTACCCGTAAGCTCACTTAGCATCACATTGTCTTTAATACTCAAGGTTGAAATAATCTTCTTGGCTGTAACATTTCCGATACCGTATATATTTGTGAGTGAAACCCACACTCTCTTGTTATCAGGTATTTCAATTCCAGCTATTCTTGCCACTTTAAAATATATTCAATAAATTAACCTTGTCTTTGATTATGATTTGCTTTCTTCTTGCAGTATACATATACACGACCCTTACGCTTTACAACATAACATTCTGCACATCTCTTTTTTACCGAAGCCTGTACTTTCATACTACTTTTCTCTATATGTTATTCTGCCTTGTTTGGGATCATAAGGAGTGATTTCAATCTTCACCTTATCTCCTTCAAGAATTCTAATATAATGCATTCTCATCTTTCCTGATAAATAGCCCAAGATCTCATGTTTCTGGCCATTTACTTCGACCTCAACAATAAACTTGGTATCAGGTAGACACTCCTTGACCACACCAGTTAGCTCAATGACATTTCTGTCTTTATCAGCCATAAAACGTTATTATCCTAATAAGATAAATCCTTCGGATTATATCAAAGAGTAACTGATGATGCAATTACCATTTCGTTAATATCCTGGGATTATCATCCACCACTACCGTATGCTCAAATAGTGCTGAAAGCATACCATCTTTAGTAAAGCTTGTCCACCCGTCTTCGGCCGAAATAAAGATCTCCCGGCTCCCCTGATTGATGATAGCCTCTATTGCAATTGTCTGACCTTTATACAGTTTTTCGCCCTCTCCTTTCTTGCCAATACCTGGTATATACGGCATTTCGTGCAGCTCATACCCAATACCGTGCCCGACCATCTCTTCTACAGGGGAATAGCCTTCTTTTTCAACCGTTGTTTGTATTGCATTGCCTATATCGCCAATCGTATTTCCGGGTTTAGCCTGGGCAATTGCATTTAAAACCGCCTGTTTTGTTGTTTCAACAAACTTTCTAGCCTCTGGAGAAACATCGCCGATCATCACAGTTACAGCACAGTCAGAGAATACTCCTCTGTGCTTAACTCCCATATCAATACTTAGAATATCTCCATCAACTAGCTCGTAATCAAAGGGAATGCCGTGTACGACAATGTCATTAAGTCCAAGGCAAACAGATGAAGGATATCCCTGATACTTCTTGAATGCAGGTTTAACCTTATATTGCGTGCATAGTGTATCTGCGAGTTCCTCAAGTTCAAGCAGATTTACCCCTTCTTGTGCTGTTGCAGCAACTTCCTGAAGGATTAAAGAGAGTATATCTGCAGCTTCCTGCATCTTTTTTATCTTAATTTTGTCGTTCATTACTAAATTCTAAATGTTTAAGTACTTCTTTATGTATCTCCTCAATAGAAGGAGATGCATCAATTTCGATTAGTATTCCTCTTTTGTTAAACTCCTCAACATAAGGCTTAATACTTACTGCATACTGCTCAAATCTCTTCTTTATGCTCTCAGGCTTATCGTCTTCACGTACCTCAAGTTTTCCACCACATAGATCACATATTCCCTCTATTTTTTCAGGTTTAAAGGTTGGATGAAAGGTCCCTTGACAGTTTGAGCATATTTTTCTTCCGGCGAGTCTTTCTAGCGCTTTGCCTTCCGTCAGAGTAAAGTGAATAACTTTATCAAGTTTCCTCCCTACATCTGTCAAAACCTTGTCCAGGAAGGGAATCTGATCTACATATCTAGCGACAGATACTAATATCCAGTCTTTTTTGGGGTCAAATCTCTTAATCCACTGTGCAAAGAGGGTGAACGTTTCTTCCGGATTTGGCCATATGCCTTGAGCAACCTTTTTAAAGACCTCAACAGCGTACGGATCACCTTCCTCTTTCATTTTTCTCATCATTTCTCCCGTTGCAATTCTCTCTACATCGTACTTTTTTAATATCATCTCTACTTGTGTATCTTTGCCAGCACCTGCCTGACCATGAAAAAGATATGTCTTCATATACTAGTTGTATTAAGAAGTTAAATAGGACGTGTGAATTTCGGACTAGATGTACCTACCGTAATCTTTAACTACAGCCATTGATCTAACCTGCCTTCTCATATCCAGAACTACTCCAATTACAATCAAAAGACCTGTACCGGTAATCAAAGCCTGACTAATCAATCCAAAAGAGAGAAGCACATTAGGCAACACAGAAAGGAGTGCCAATATAGTAGCTCCTACGGCCGTTAATCTAAATGAGATACTTCTAAGATACTTAGCAGTTGAACTTCCGGGCCTAATACCTTGTATAAAACCACCATTCTTTTGAAGATTTTCTGCAATCTCTTTAGTATTGAATACTACAGTCACATAGAAAAATGAGAACGAAATGATTAGGAGGAACATACCGATATTTTGTACATACGGGTTGCTCAGGAAGTTAATGACATTGGTTGAATACAGATTCACCGTATCATTTATATTCCTACTCAAGAGGAATCTCCCAATAAGCTCGGGAAAAGAGAGAAGGGAAATTGCAAAAATCACGGGCATAACGCCAGACTGGGTAAGCTTGAGAGGTATGAAGCTCTCTGCGGACCCTCCAGTTCTAACCCTTCTTGAGTACTGGACTTTTATACGCCTCTCCGCCTCCGATATAAGGACAACAACCGCAACCAGAGCCAGATTAAGAAGAACAAATATAATCTTCTGTGTTGGATCCATAAACTTCAAATTACCAGTTAAAGCTCCCGGAATACCCGCAAGGATACCCAGAAAGATAAGAAAAGAGCTTCCGTTGCCCAATCCGCTCTCTGAAAGGAGCTCACCCAGCCACATAATAACTATGGACCCTGCCGTTAACGTCGCAGACATTGCAAGAAGTTCCATAGAGTCAAGTACAGGCATTAGGTTAAAACCCCTGAGTGTAGAATAAATGATGAAAGATTGAAGTATTGCTAACGGAACAGTAAGAAGTCTGGTATAAAGGCTTATAATTCTTCTTCCGTTTGAGCCCTCTTTTCTCAACTCCTCGAGCTTCGGAATAACAGGTGTTAACAGCTGAATTGTAACAGAAGCGTTAATATAAGGGGTTAAACCGATAGCCGCAATAGAAGCAGTTTCCAGAACTCCTCCCGAAATAGTAGAGAGAAGGTCCCCGAAATTGCTCCCCGCAAATAACTGCGAGAGTGCTTTGGCAGGAATACCTACGACAGGAATAGAAGCTAGAACCCTGAATACAATCAAGACCAATAGGGAAAAGAAAACCTTTTTTCTAATCTCTTCTGTTCTCCAGTAGAGACGGATAGTGTTGAGTATATTTTTTAACATAGCGTCTGTTATTTAATAGAACCGCCAGCTTTCTCAATTTTTGTCTTAGCTGATGCTGATACTGCTAATCCTTCAAAAGAGATCTTCTTAGTAAGTTCGCCGACTCCTAATACTTTAACAAGTTTAGTAGTTTTTTTCACTAACTTCTTCTCTTTCAATGATTCCAGGTTTACAACTTCAGAGGTTTTGTATTCTTCCTCAATAATGTTTAAGTTTACAGGCTGGTATCTTTCAGCTTTTGATTTAAATCCTTTGAATTTAGGGATCCTGCTAAAGAAAGGTCTATTTCCACCTTCAAAGAATACTGTAGATTTATGACCTGATCTGGATTTCTGTCCTTTAGTTCCTCTTCCGACAGTATGTCCACCGACTCCTGAACCATAACCTCTACCAATTCTTTTGGCTGAGTATTTCCTATTTTTTCTTTGTGGTAGTTTTTCTAACTGCATTCCTATTTGTATTTATATTATTTCTGTTGTTACCCCTGCCGCCGCCTCGATTATTTCCTCTGTTATCCCTGCTATCCCTTCCTGTATTTTTCTGAGACTTTCTTCTCTTTGCTTCTTGAGCTTTTCTCTCTTCATCCATCTTCTCCTTGAGTCCAATTCTCTCCTGCATAATTCTCATTCTCTTTAACACTCTATCTTTTCTTAATGCCATCAAAGCATTAAAAGTACAATATGTATTTGAAATGATGTCATTAGAGCCAAGCTGCTTGCAGTATACATTTTGAATACCAGCCATCTCGAGAACTGTTCGTGAAGCCGATCCGGCAATAATTCCTGCACCAGGTTTAGCGGGTCTTAATAGGACTTGTGCAGCACCATGCTTCATTCTTATCTCGTGTGGGATTGTATCACCTATGACCTGAATCTTCTTCATATTCTTTGCGGCTCTTCTTTCTGCTTTTTCCATTGCACTTCTAGTATCAACACCTCTTCCCAAAGCAATACCAACTGATCCGTTCTTATCACCTGCAACAACCATGGCAGAGAACCTTAATCTTTTTCCTCCGGCAGTAACTTTAGCAACTCTTCTAATTGTTACTGCTTTCTTTTCGTAGTTTTTTTGTTCGTGTCTTCTATTCTCCATCTATTTTTAACTAGATTTTAATTCCATTTGATCTTAAACTCTCAACAAACTTAGCAATAATACCATGATATTTATAACCGCTTCTATCAAATACTGCGACATCCACTTTTTTCTTCTTCATATCAGTCGCCATCTTTTTGCCAAGTATCTCAACACCCTCAGTATTCCTTTTTGCACGTCCACCTAATATTACAACTCCACTGTCATCATTTGCGACTCCGGCATGGAGGTATTTATTGCTTTTGAACACAAATACCCTTGGCTTTTCAGCTGTTCCACCAGTTTTCTTTTTGGTGTGGATCTTTCTTCTTATTCTGTTTTGCTTCTTTGTATTTACCATATCTTTATTCTATTTATTTAGCGGCAACACTTGCCTTTGCACTCTTCCTTCTTACATATTCACCCTCATATCTTATACCTTTACCCTTATAAGGCTCAGGCTTCTTTGTTTCCCTTATCTTTGCTGCATACTCACCAACCAACTGCTTATCAACTCCATTAACTACAATTGTGGTCTCATCAGGAACATCTAAGGTTATGCCCTCAGGTGGAGTCATCGTTATTGGATGATTCAATCCTAAGTTCATAACTAGAGCTGTACCGTCAAGCCTCACTCTGTACCCTACGCCAACAACCTCAAGCTTCTTACTGTATCCGTTCTTAACGCCGTTTACAATATTTGCGACTAAAGCTCTAAATGTTCCATGAAGAGCTTTTGACTGCTTCATTTCATCTTTTCTTGTTAAAAGGATCTGGTTATCTTTAACTTCAACATTAATCTTAAAGGGTACCGTGACTTTAAGTTCTCCCTTTGGCCCTTTTGCTGTAACTTCCTTACCGTTAATAGTTACTTCAACACCTTCTTCAATTGTAATTGGGTTTAAACCTATTTTTGACATTTACCAAATCTCACATATTAATTCACCACCAAGCTTTTTGGACTTGGCAACAGCACCGGACATTAATCCCTGCGATGTACTGATTATCGATATTCCTCTTCCGTTCATAACAGGTTTAATATCTTTTGCTGTTACATATTTTCTCAATCCCGGCTTACTTATTCTTACAAATTTGCTCACTTCAGGTTCCCCATCTGTATACATATATGTAACCCTAAACATTGTGACATCTTCAGGATCATTCTCATATCCATTAATCATTTCTTCTCTCTTAAGAATATCAAGAACTCCTTTATTACCTTTTGTAACAGGTACATTGATAGTCTCTTTTCTCGCAATTATTCCATTTTGTAATCTTGCCAATAGATCTGATATTCTATCGTTCATATTTATATTTATTAATTTACCAAATAGCCTTCTTTACACCAGGTATCTCACCATGGCTAGCCAGTTTTCTAAAACAGATTCTACAAATACCATAGTGTCTCATATATCCTCTTGCTCTACCGCAATTTTGGCATCTATTATACACCCTGGTAGGGTACTTTGATTTTATCTTTAACTGCTTTGCTTTTTCCTCTTTAGCTCTTGTTGACATTCTTAATGAATGGGAATCCAAATTTATCTAATAGTGCGTATGCCTGCTTATCATCTTTAGTACTTGTAACAATCGTTAGCTGTAGTGGTCTGATCTTTGCGACTTTGTTAGCATCAATCTCTGGGAATACTGTATGCTCAAGAATACCAATAGAGTAGTTGCCTGCTCCATCAAAAGCTTTAGGGTTCACACCTCTGAAGTCTTTGGTTCTTGGGAATACAACGTTTACAAGCTTATCAAAAAACTCCCACATTCTATCACCTCGAAGAGTTGTTGACACACCAATTTCCAAACCTTCCCTAATCTTGAATGCAGCTATTGCTTTTTTAGCCTTGTTAACAACAGGCTTCTGGCCCGCAATCAAGGATATTATTTCTGACACCTCTTCAATTGCATTACCGTTTGTAACGGCCTCACCAACGCCGCAGTTAATGACTATCTTTTTAATAGTCGGTACCGCCATAAAGTTAGAAAGATTTAGTTCTTTCATAAGTTCAGGCCTTACTCTTTTGTTGTAGTCTTCCTGTAATCTTGTCATTATTTACTCTTTTTAGTTACTTTCTTAGTTTTAGTTACCTTTTTTTCTTCAACTTTTTCAACTTGCTTTCCGTCTAATACCTTCCCACAGTTCTTACATGTTCTTACATAGTTCTTTCCTTCAAGCTTCATAGAAACTCTTGTTGGTTTACCACAATGCTCACAGATCAAAGCTACTTTAGAAGCAGGCATAGGTTTAACCTTCTCAACAATCTCAGATTTCTTTGATTGCCCGTCTCCTTTAATATGCTTTTTGTATACATTGAGTCCCTCAACAACAACTTCCCTCTTTATAGGGTCTGCGTTAAGAACCTTAGCAGTCTTTCCTGCATCTTTTCCATAAAGAACTTTAACTGTATCTCCTTTTCTTATTTTCATTATATTACTTCCGGTGCTAAAGAAATTATCTTATCAAAGCCCTTTTCCTTAAGCTCTCTTGCTATTGGTCCAAATATTCTTGTTCCCTTAGGAGCTTTCTTGTTATCAATAATTACAGCTGCATTATCTCCAAATCTAATATATGATCCGTCTCTTCTTTTCTGCTCTTTTGTAGTTCTTGCAACAACGGCCTTTAATACCTGATGCTCTTCAATTGCAGAGTTTGGTACTGTATCAACTGCTGAAACCGTTATCACATCTCCAATCCTCGCCCACTTTCTCTTTGAAAAGCCAGGGATTCCTATAAGTTTTACAACTCTAGCTCCACTGTTATCTGCGACTTTTAGAAGAGAGTTTAATTGTACCATTTATTGTATTACTACCCATGTTACATTTTTGGAGAATGGTCTAGATTCTTTAATCTTAACCATATCACCCTCATTTACCTGCTTATCAGTATGCGCAAAAAATACTTTCCTTCTATTCATAACCTTTTTATACACCGGATGCATTGCTTTTGTCTCAACAACAACCTTTACAGTTCCCTGCATCTTTGTACTTACAACCTTTGCCTCTATCACCCTTCTTTTATTCTGGGCTTCTACTTTTACTTCTGTTTTTTTACTTACCTTTCGTGTTGCCATCAACTTTTTTACTAAATTAACTATTCTGCTTCTGCTTCAAAACAGTGAGCATTCTAGCAATATTTCTCTTTATATTCAAGCTTTTTCTAACATTCTTTTCCTTACCGACTCTGATATTGTCAGTCACATTTTTAAGTTCCATATATGCACTAGTGATCTCTTTCTTTATGTCTTCTACACTCATTTTCCTTATCTCATCTGCTTTCATTATCTTCTGCTTGTAACAAATTTAGTTAAAACAGATAACTTATGAGCAGCTAATCTCAATGCTTCCCTTGCTGTTACCTCATCTACACCACTCATTTCGAAAAGGATTGTTCCAGGAACAACCACTGCCACATAACCTTCTAAATCTCCTTTACCACCAATCATTTTTACATTGTTAGGTTTCTTTGTATATGGTTTGTGTGGGAATATCTTGATCCATACCTTACCTTTTCTCTTTATATGACCTGTTATTGCTCTTCTTGCTGCTTCAATCTCTCTGGCGTGTACCCACCCTCTATCTACAGATTTCAAACCGTACTCACCGAAAGCTAGTTCGTTATTTGATGTGGCAACTCCGCCCATCTTACCTCTAAACTCTTTTCTGTATTTTCTCTGTTTAGGTTGCATAATATTTAGTTATTAGATTCTTCTAATTTATCAGCTTCTTTATAGACCCATACTTTCACGCCAAAAAGTCCTGCATCACTTGTTGCCGCTGTTTCTTCAGCATAATCGATATTCGCTTTTAATGTTTGAGCTGGCACTGGTCCTGCAACATCTTTCTGGCTTCTGGCTTGTGACGCATTGTTTATTCTTCCTGAAACAAGTATTTTTATCCCTTTGGCACCTGAAAGCATAGCTTTCTCCTTAGCTGCAGCAATTAACAGTTTAGACGGCTGTCTTCTTTCAATACCGTCTGCAATTGATCTAGCTATAATTCTTGCAGATATATCCGGCTTCTTAACTTCTTTAATTCTTAAATCGACTTCACATTTAGTTAGTTTCTTTAAATGCTTTTGAAGATCATCAATACCTGACCCACCTCTTCCAATTGCAACACCTGGTCGAGCCACAAATACTTCTATATCTAATTTGGTCCCGGATTTATAAAGGTTTATATGATCAAGACCAGCCGGGTTAAGAACTTTTTCAATCTCTTTTCTAACCATAATGTCAGACATTAGAGCCTTACCAAAGTCTTTTTTCTTAGCAAACCAAACCGATTCCCATGTTTTATTTACGCCTAATCGTACTGATGTAGGGACAATCTTATTTCCCATTGGTTACTTTTACTTCTAAATTAATAATAGATTTTCTCCTTGTTAACATTGATACTCTACCTCTTGATCCAAATCTTGGTTTTCTCTGCTTTACTCCCTCATCAATTGTTACTTTGCTTATTGTCAACACACCTGTTTCTACAGAATATAGATCCTTGGCATTAGCAGATGCTGTAGAGACAGCTTTTCTTAGACTCAAAGCTCCCTTTTTATTCATAAACCTTAATGTATCTATCGCTTTATCAACTTTCATTCCTCTTATGACATCAGCAACCAGTCTCAGCTTCTGAGGACTCACTGCTACATTCTTTACTTGTGTTTTTACTGTTTTATCTTCCATATTTATGCTTTACTACCTTCTTCAAATCTACCACTGCTTCCATATACCTTAGAGAGCTTGCCTTTCTTGGCATGACCTCTGAATGTTCTTGTAGGAGAAAACTCTCCGAGTTTATGTCCGACCATTGATTCCTGCACCAATACATTCTCATGCTTCTTTCCATTGTGAACTCCAAAAGTAAGTCCGACCATCTCAGGAGTGATCATAGACGACCTAGCCCATGTTTTAATAGGCGATCGTGCCCCGGATGCTATAGCCTTCCTCACCTTTTCCATCAGTTTTACGTCTGTATATGCTCCTTTTTTTAGTGATCTAGACATAGTTTTCTATCCTAAATTATTTCTTTGCAAAAGGCCTTGTTTTAGGTCTTCGCGTTTTAATTATAAAGCGGTCTGTTTTCTTATTATTTCTAGTTCTTGTTCCAATTCTATTTCCCCAAAGATCCTTGGCTCTTCCAATAACACCTTTACCTTCACCACCACCATGAGGGTGCTGGGCCGGGTGCATTACCATTCCTCTAACCGAAGGCCTTATTCCTAGATTTCTACTTCTTCCGGCTTTTCCAAGCTTAACGTTCAAAGCTTCCTCATTTCCAACCTGTCCTATTGTTGCCATTGCATCAGCATGTACCAACCTGGTTTCCCCTGATGGAAGACTTACCTGAACATACTTACCAGTTGGATCAATTCCTTGAACATATACTGAATTGCCTGCACTTCTTCCAAATACTGCTCCTTTACCCGGTTCAATTTCTACTGAGTTTACAAGTGTGCCTGAAGGAATATTCTTGAGCTTCATGGCATTTCCCACTATTATATCTTCCTTATCACCTGATACAACCTTATCTCCTATTTTCAAGCCTCGCGGAGCTATTATATATCTTTTCTCTCCATCTGCGTACTGCAAAAGAGCTAAATGTGCTGACCTGTTAGGATCAAAGTATAATCCTTCAACCTTAGCAGTTATACCAAACTTATCTCTCTTAAAATCAATAACCCTTGTTCTCCTTTTAAATCCGCCTCCCTGATGCCTTATTGTTATTTTACCTTGAGCATTTCTTCCAGACCTTTTCTTCTTAGGAAGAGTTAATGACTTTGGACCGCCGCTTTTAACAAGCATAGACTTGTCTGCCAGTTTTGTTCCTCTAAGACTTGGTGTTTTTGGTTTAAAACTCTTTACTCCCATGTTTTATATATTTAAAAATTCTTCTATCTTATCTCCTTTTTTAAGCTTTACTATAGCTTTCTTAGTATCTTGTCTTCTATATGTTCTTCTTCTTATCCAGTCTCTTTTCATTTTTCCCGGCTGCGTAACCACGTTGACATTTAATACCTTAACCTTGTACTTTCTACTCACCTCATTCTTAATATCGATTTTTGTAACATTAGTATCAACCTCAAAAGTATATTTATTCTCAGCGTTAGCCAGAGCATATGACTTTTCTGATATCACAGGTTGTAATTTAATACTATTTTCCATTGAGTAGTCTCTTTTCAATTATTTCTACTGATTTATTATCTACCAATATCTTTTTTGCTTTCATAAGGTTAACCACTGAGAAGACGGAAGGAGTTGAAAAGTCAATGGTTTTAACATTGCTCAACGCCATTTTTGCGTCCATATTCTCACTAATTACCAAGCCTTTTTCCATCTGACCCATTAAAACGTTCCTTAAATCTTTACTTCCTTTTGTTTCAATATTTACAAACTCTATGTTTCCACCTTTTAATCTCTCTGAAAGAAGCATACATATAGCTTTCTTAACCATCTGTTTATTTATTTTTCTCTCCCAGTTTCTCCAGTTTGGAGGGAATGTAACACCACCTTTTCTCCACAATGGAGATCTGATTGATCCGTGCCTTGCCCTTCCTGTTCCCTTCTGCTTCCATGGCTTTCTACCACCACCACTTACCATTGCTCTAGTCTTTGCATGAGCGTTCCCCTGTCTTGCATTTGATTGCTGGACGTAAAGTACCTGAGCTACAAGATCAGCATTTAACTTAATCTCCCAAACCTTTGGGTTAAGTTTTGCATCTAATGTTTTCTTCTCTGTTTTTGCTTTTACAGGTGCAGTTTTCTTAACAGCAGCCTTTCTAACAGGCTTTGCCGCTACTGTCTTCTTTACAACTTTCTTTGTTGTTGTCTTTACTTTTGCCTGTGCCATTATTCTTTAGTATATATAACTACTTTATCTCCTCTATTGCCCGGTATTGGGCCGGAAAGGAGAAGGAATGAATCAACAATACTCACAACTTCTCGTCCATTTAATGTAACAGTCTTGGTTCCAAGATGTCCTGCCATTCTCTTACCCTTGAGCACTCTTCCTGGCGTAGTACCTGCACCGATTGATCCTGGTGCTCTATGCCTGTCAGACTGACCATGAGTCTTAGGTCCTCCTGCAAATCCATACCTCTTTACTACACCTGCAAATCCCTTTCCTTTTGTGATTCCCATTATGGAAACCTTCTCACCTTCTGCAAATGTATCAGCCTTTACTTCCTGCCCTACCTGCATTTCGCCTGTAAGACCGAAGACATATTCTCTTAACATTGGAACATATCCAAGAGCCTTATACTTGCCTTCAAGAGCTTTATTGTTCTTCCTTTTCTTTCCTACGCCAAGCTCAAGACCCTTATCGTCTTTATGAGACACCACACATCCAGTTACATCAACAACAGTTACAGGAACGGATTTCTCCCCCTTGAAAACTCTTGTCATTCCCTTTTTTATTCCAATAATTGCTTTCATATTTACTGTATCTCAATATCAACTCCCGCCGGCATTTGAAGATGCTGAAGTGCATCTATAGTCTTTGGTGTTGGTTCAATAATATCGATAATCCTTTTATGAGTTCTTATCTCAAAATGCTCTACAGAGCTTTTGTAGATGAAAGGTGAGCGGTTAACTGCGACCTTCCTGTTCTTTGTAGGAAGAGGAATTGGGCCTGCAACTTTTGCACCCGTACTTATCGCTGTCTCAATAATGCTGCGAGCTGACTTATCTAGAACAATAGAATCATAGCCTCTTAGTTTCACCCTGATCTTTGCAGCTATACTTGCCATTATATTCAAAGAGCTAAATAAATTAAATATATAATTAGGGTGAGGATTTTACCCTCACCCTAACTCTTAGCCTTACTTAATAATCTCTGTAACAATTCCCTGACCTACAGTCTGACCACCTTCTCTAATAGCAAACCTTACTCCAACCTCAATTGATACAGGAGCCATAAGCTTGACTGTAAACTGAGTATTGTCTCCTGGGCTTACCATTTCAACATTCTCCAAGGTAACTTCACCAGTTACATCAGATGTTCTGATGTAGAACTGTGGCTTATATCCTGATACAAAAGGAGTGTGTCTTCCACCTTCCTCTTTGCTAAGGACGTAAACCTCTGCCTTAAACTCTGTATGTGTCTTGACTGATCCAGGCTTTACAACAACCTGTCCTCTTTCAACATCCTCTCTCTTAAGACCTCTAAGAAGAAGTCCAACATTATCACCTGCAAGAGCTTCCTGCATTGATTTATTGAACATTTCAACTCCAGTTACAGCAGTCTTCTGAGGATCTCTACCCATTCCAAGAATTTCAACATCCTCGGCAAGTTTTACCTTTCCTCTTTCAACTCTACCTGTTACAACTGTTCCTCTACCTTCAATTGAGAATACATCCTCAACTGGCATTAGGAATGGTTGATCAACTGGTCTGTCAGGCATTTCGATATATTCGTCTACTGCCTTCATGAGTTCTCTTACTGATGCGAGTCCTGCTTCATCACCTTCCTGAGCTTTGAGGGCATCTCCTACAACTATTGGAGAGTTCTCATCATAACCATACTTCTTAAGAAGATCTTTGATGTCGGACTTAATAAGTTCAAGAATCTCTTCATCTGTAGCTCCGAATGTATTGATAAAGATAACAACCTTTGGAACTCCAACCTGCTTCGCAAGAAGCAAATGCTCCTTGGTCTGAGGCATAGCACCATCGGTTGAAGATACTACTAATATTGCACCATCCATTTGAGCAGCACCTGTGATCATGTTCTTGATGTAGTCTCTGTGACCTGGGCAATCTACTAATGCATAGTGTCTTGTATCTGTTTCAAACTCTACGTGAGCAACAGCTATTGTTATACTCTTTGCTCTGGATACTGGATCTTTATCCAACTTATCCTTCATCTTTGCTTTAACTTCTTCAGTTGCGAAAGCATTAAGAATACCTCTAACAAGAGTTGTCTTTCCGTGGTCAACATGACCAAGGGTACCAACGTTCATGTGAGGCTTCGTTCTCTGATAGTCAGCCATTTTATTAAATTATTAAATTAATTATTTTTTATTACCTATTTAAAATGGGTAAACCCATTTGAAACTGCATGGTATCTTAACAGAAACTTCAAACAGTTTCAAGCTCTGCAGCCTTATATTTTTAACTATTTCCCTTCCCTCTTCCTGTCGAAATCTCTTCTGCAATATTTCTTGGCACCATATCATAGTTAGAAGGCTCCATTACTGCATTTCCTCGACCGCTAGTGATTGACCTAAGCTCCGTAGTGTATCCAAACAACTCTGAAAGAGGAACTTTCGCTGTTATAACATGAAGGTTCCCCCTTACCTCAGTCTTCTGAATCTGACCCCTCTTACTGCTCAAAGACCCTGTAACATCACCCACAAACTTATCAGGAGCAACAACTTCTACATTCATAATAGGTTCAAGAAGAACTGGATGTGCAAGTCTGCATGCATCTTTAAAGGCCATAGATCCCGCAATCTTGAATGCTGATTCAGAAGAGTCAACCTCATGGTATGATCCGTCAAAAAGAGTAACTTTAACGTCTACAACTGGATATCCCGCTACAACACCTGACTGCATGGTTTCAACAACACCTTTTTCAATAGCAGGAATATACTCTCTTGGGACAGAACCTCCTTTGATTGCATTAATAAACTCAAATCCTTTTCCTGACTCATTAGGCTCAACCTTAAGATAACAGTGTCCATATTGACCTTTACCTCCTGACTGCTTGATATATTTACCTTCTGCCTGTGCTTCTGCTTTAATTGTCTCCCTATATGCAACCTGTGGTTTACCAACTTTTGCAATTACGTTATATTCTCTCTTCATTCTATCTACCATAATTTCAAGGTGAAGCTCACCCATTCCGGAGATAAGGGTCTGACCTGTCTCATAGTTTGAAGACACTTTAAAGGTTGGATCTTCCTTAACAAGCCTGGCAAGAGCCATACCCATCTTTTCTTCGTCTGATTTTGTAGCCGGCTCAATAGCTTGGGAAATAACTGGCTCAGCGAATGTGATTTGCTCAAGAATGATAGGATTACCTTCGTCACACAGTGTATCCCCAGTATAAGAATCTTTAAGACCTACAATAGCACCGATATCACCTGCTCTAAGCATCTCAACTTCTTCTCTATCCTTAGCATGCATAAGAACAAGTCTTCCTACCCTTTCTCTCAAGTTCTTTGTGGAGTTGTAAACATATGATCCTGCAGATACTTTTCCTGAGTATACTCTGAAGTATGAAAGAGTACCGATATGAGGATCCGATATAATTTTGAATACCAATGACGAGAACGGTTCAGTATCTTCCAGCTTTCTTTCGATCTCAGCTTCTGTTTTTGGATGTATTCCTTTGACAGGAGGAAGATCCTTTGGAGACGGAAGACAGATTGTAATGTAATCGAGAAGCTTTCGAACAATAACTGTTCGTGAGTCTCCTCCGAGTACCGGGAAGATTTCTCCGGCAAGAGTACCTTTTCGGAGAGCACTTCTTAGCTCTTCTACAGTCAACTCTTCTCCAGCAAAATACTTCTCCATTAGTGCATCATCCTGTTCTGCCAGTCTCTCTACCAGCTCCTCTCTCCACTTATTCACTTTATCTTTTAGTTCATCAGGAATTGGGGCTTCATTGAGTTCAAGTGATTCAACAGCATCATATATGTATGCCTTCATGTCGATAAGATCAACGAACCCTCTGAGGGTTGTTTCTTTTCCAATAGGTACTACAAGGGCAACTGCTTTTGGACTTAGCCTCTCCTTGATTGAAGCAAGGGTCATATCAAAGTCTCCTCCCAATAGGTTGAGTTTATTTGCGAAACAGATTCTTGGAACTTTATACTTGGTAGCCTGTCTCCATACTGTCTCTGACTGAGGCTCAACTCCCATCTTTCCGTCGAAGATAACAACAGCACCATCCAATACTCTAAGAGATCGTTCAACCTCGGCTGTAAAGTCTACATGGCCCGGTGTATCAATAATGTTGATTCGATGATCCTTTCCATTAAGTTTCCAGAAACATGTAACAGCTGCAGACATAATAGTAATTCCTCTTTCCTGCTCTTGCTCCATGAAGTCTGTAGTTGCAGCTCCCTCATGTACCTCTCCTATTTTATGCTTCTGACCAGTGAAAAAGAGAAGACGTTCTGTGGTAGTAGTCTTTCCTGCGTCAATGTGAGCGATAATACCAATGTTTCTGATCCTTTCCAGATCAAATTTTACATCATAGGTTTGGATGGCCATATACTTAAATTTTTATATTATATTTCCAAATATTCTTGGAGGAATATTACTTTCCGGTCGGATTATAACAGAGAGTATTAGGAAAGAAAAGAGATATAGTGCTATTTATTCAATTCTCCCAAGAAGTTTTTTAGCGCTTTCTGTTACCTCTCCGTCAAGATCATAATTAATAGCGGTATTTAGATTTTCCTTTGCTTTCTCTGTACTGTTTTCTATCAAATCTATCCTTCCGGATAAAAGATAGTACTCAGGATTAAACCTATCAAGAGACTTCAACGTTCCTAGCAGTTCTTTTGCTGAAGCCAGCTTATCATTTTCAATATCGTACACTATCTGCCATTTCATATACTCCTTCTTTTCTTCATCAGTTAATGCGGAGATTTTGGAGACAACGGCCAAAGCGGAAAGAATCTTTGGATAATCCTTTTGCTCATAATACATCTCGATATATTTGAACTGCACCCAGACATCCGTTGTAATCTTGTCTACAGCGTCCAAGTGATTTTTCGCTTCGCTAAACGATTTAGCTTGAAGCAATATACTCACATACTCTTCGTATATTCCGACCTTTTTACTATCTGAAGCAAATGAGACAGCTTTTTCATACGCATCAAAGGCTGCGTTCTGATCGTTATTAATCATATTAATACGTGCAATCATAAGGTACATTTCATCAGCATAAGTATCAAATCCCAGTGCTTGATTTAAAATATCTAGCGCAGAAGAATACTTACCGGCATCGTAGTATGCCCTGGCAAGAAAATATAACCCGTCCGGATAGTCCTTCATTTTACTCCCTTCCGGCTCAAGAAGTTCAATGGCTATTACAGGATAGCCTGAATTTATATACTCTCTAGCAAGAAGAGCCTTATTATACAAATCGTCTTTGCCCAGAGAGTTTACGAGCTTAATATAATCATTGGCCTTTGTAATAAGGTCTTTATCCTCTTCTAATGTCAAATCCCAGCCGTCAAAAATCTTTTTTGCATCTACAGTATTTGTCTTCAGAAGGTATGCGGAAAGAAGACCCTTCTCTAAAGCCACATTTCCTGTTCCCGAATCAATCTTTCCAAGGAACTTGTTTGCCTTCTCTGTGTTATTGAGTTTTAAATATGTCCTGGCTAATCCAAGAAAACCTTCTTCCGTAGATTTAGACGAATCTGCATCAAGATAGTATTTCTCAGCCTTTTCATATTGATTATCGTTATAATATGCAAGAGAAAGCTTTCTTAGAATCCCTGATCTGTCTGAACCGTTCAAGACTTTGGTAGATTTCTCTACAACATCTTTGGCATCATCAAAGCGTCTCTTCAGCACTAGCAGATCAACAATCTTATCATAGGCTTCTTTCTTCTGAGGGATTGTTTCAGCTGCATCAGCATAATTTTCCAAAGCTTTCCCATAATCCCTTCTCTCAAGCAATCGATCTCCCTCTTTTATAGCACTAGCATAGGTTTCCTTCTCCTTCTGAGTAATATTCAATCGAAGGTAGTAGAGAGTGGACACTGCGGCTATGGCAATAATAATGATAATTGCTACATATTTTAATATGTTCTTTGTATTTTTCATTACACTCATGTTAGGTTAGGGGTGCAATAATGTCAAATATCTGTTAGAATCTTAAGTCCTGACAGCCTTTCATTAGAAACGTTGTCGGAATAAGATATTTTTAATAAAATATGGACCGGTTCATCCGCGAAAGCGGACGCAGGAGTGCCAGAAGAAATAAATTAGTTGGTGCCTCATTTTTTGTATTAACACTTCTTGTTTTTTCAATTTTATCCAGGTTAGGTAATACCTATGTTTTTGCCGAGGATGAAAAGGCCTCCTCTTTAATACAGGTGACAGAGAATAAGAAGTTGAATGGATATCTTCTCTCAAATGGGGCTGAGACACCCCTTTTCGCCCCCAAAGTGGTTACTATCTCAACAGATGAAGGAGTAAATAAATACTTGGCCTATGGTGCCACTGTAAAAGATATCTTGGATGAATTAATGTATAGCCTTGATGAAAACGATTTCCCAATTCCTGATTATGGTCACGTTGTGACGGATGGGTCTAATATCAGAATTGTCCGAGTAGATATAAAGTACTTCCAGAAAACGAATGTTATTCCGTTTGCAATAAAAGAAACTAAGACAGAAGAACTAAACACCGGTACCGTAAAAGTCGCTCAGGAGGGCAAAAACGGTTCATTACTCAAAACAGTTCAGGTTAAATACCATGATGGAATTGCTGTGAAATCAACTATCGTCAAATCCGAAATTACTCTGAACCCTATAAATAAACTTGTGCTCATTGGTACAAAACCGGTTACAATTCAAAGCTGTTCGTATTGGGATAAGGTTATAGATAGAGCTGTTGACCCGACAACAAACAAAGAAAAGAATCAATGGATGAAATATGTAATGAGGTGCGAGACGTGGTGTGATTCAGGGCAGAATACTAAAGATAGATTCCTCGGTCTATATCAATTCAGAAAAAGCACTTATGCGAGCAAGGGAGGAGTAAATATATGGGATGGAACTGAACAGATCCAGATTGTATCAAGTATGTACGAGTACGGAAATGATTATCGAAGTCTTCAGTGGCCAAACTGTAATGCCAGATACAACAAAGCTTACTAATAGATAGCGAAAGATTATTTTGATCCCTTATCAGAATCCCCAATAAAATTCTTTAAAGAATTTGCGACAATTTCCATACCAATTTCTTTCTCTACAACCATTCTAACTGTAACAATTGGAGTGCCACCTCTCTGTCTATCGGTTTGCTGTATTACCAAGCTAGCCTTAGTCCCTTCAATCGGTGTAACTATCGTCGGATAATCTACACCCCTAGCCAAAGAAGCATCCAAAAGGTTTGAAATATCTTTCATAGACTTACTTGTCAAAGCTGTGACCAATTTAAGGGAGTCATCTGAATTCAAGCTTCTTGTTAAGCTACCATCTGAAATTGACAAATATTCAGTACCCATAACCCTTAGCATCTCCTGTTTTGGAGCAGATGCCGGTGTGTCAACCCATGTTCTTGCGAATTCATCTATCTTTTGCTGACTATTACCTAAAGATCTTATACCTGTTCCAACTTCAGGCATCGCATCTGCTGTTTTTCGAAGGTTCTCCTTAAAATAGCTTTCCGTTGAGTCCCTTTGAAGACCAACAACAGTAGATAAAGCTTTTAATCTTTCTTCATCAGGAAGTTGTTTACCCTCCATCAATTGGACAAATTTCTCTAACCCATCTTTTGCGTTAGCAAGAGTAAACGGGTCTATATTTTTCGGAGCAACAACATTCTGAACTTCGTTACTAAGGACAGAAACCTCCAAACCCGTGCTCTCTTGAGTATTTGCGTTCATTCTAGCTTATCTTTTTAAGTTTATTTAAGACTTTCTTCCTAATATTCCCTACTACATTTGTGGCTTTCGCCAGCTCACCTGTGAATTCACTACTATCCAATAGCTTAGCCAAAACAGGATGAAGCCTTATATAGTCAGGAGCAAGTATTTTCAAGGTTTTCGACAATTCCTTAATAGCAACCTCTAATTCCTCTTTATTACTTATGTGAATCTCTCTTGTTGTTACTAATCTAAGAGCAGCTTCGAGCTTATCATCTGACACGACTGATGTATTATATCTAGCAAGTAAACTTGCCACACCTTCTGTGCCGGAGAATTCATCCAAGTCTTTAAGGTTTTTTAATATTCTATCAATTGTATTTGCCTCAGCTCCGCTTTGAATGCTTTCAATAAGGCTTGACTCTTCCCTTAAGGCAAGTGATAAGCTTTCGTCAAGTGCTCCACCAATCTTCCCAGAGGAGATTCCAACGGAAGCTATCGCTTCAAAAGAGTCATCATTCTCAGCTTTTCTAACAGCTTGCTGATGAACCTCATCCCAACGTAGCATGAAAGAAGCAAGCTCTCCACTTAATTTCCTGACATCACCTGGAATATCCACTCGCTGTGACAGAGTATTCATGAGTTCTTTAATATCCTGAGTGGAACCTCCTAATAAATTATTCGGGATGTTAAAATTCACAGGAATAAATGAATCAGAAGACTGTTCGATTGCCCTTTGTTTATACTCCACAATTGCATTGATACTCGCATCATTTATTTGCCCATAACGTTTAAGCAATCCAAGAGAAACGCCCAGCGCTCTCGTAAATAGATTTCCGTTTACAACCTCCTGTTCCAAGGCATGGTTCCAGTGAGAAATTTGTCCTCCCCCTTTTACATCTTCATTAAGTTTAACGAATTGAATCGGCAATTTCGAAACTCCTCTCATTAGAGCTGGAGTTAAAATATTCCCTGCAGTGACTAGTACAGAATCTTTCTCAGCAGGAAGTCTATCCGTAATTGTATAGGTATCAAGAAAGGGGAAATTGCTACCTTTACCTGTTTGATCAATCAGATTTGTCACATATTCTTTAAATCTCTTATCCAAAGGAGGAAAAAGAAATTTATGATATGGAGTGTCTAGATCATTTTGCTGAGAATCATACCCCACTATCATATAGCAGTACTCATTAGTGCCCAGTGCTGTTCCACTAGAAGGAAATTGCAAACCGTTTACCTCTGCGAACTCCGCAAATTCGCTCCCAACAAACATTTTAACACCGGGTTTATCGCCAAAAGGAGTTCGAGTCTCGTAGCTAAGCATATCAATCTAGAGTTTATATTAGATAATAATAAATTATACTTTCCAAAGGGCGTTTGCAAGAGGGCTTACTAAGCACTCCAGCTATAGTACTCACATAAATCCTGAGGTATCTCCGCAAGAAACCTTGAAGGTATCTGCGAACTGTACCCCCCCATCTGATTCCGACCTTCTGCAAATGTCAACCAAAGCCTCTCTTTAGCTCTGGTTATACCCACATAACACAATCTTCTCTCCTCTTCCAGTTCTTTGTTATCTGTAAATGATCTTGAGTGAGGAAATATTCCTTCTTCCATGCCAACAATAAATACGGCCGGGAACTCCAGACCTTTGGCAGAATGCATCGTCATAAGAGTAACGCTATCTCCACCTTCTCTCATATTCTTATCCTGCTCCTGTTCTATAAGGGTAATTTCCTGAAGAAAGAGTGCTATAGAATTGTCCGATGATTTTGTTACGTAACTTGCCGCTACATTCTTAAGCTCGGTGAGGTTTTCTAGCTTTGACTGTGCCGCTTCACTACCGTCATCAATATAATTATCGTACTTAGTTAGCTCAATTATCTCCTTAATGGCAATAAGGGCATTTTTGTCCTTACATCCGACATATATCTCTCCAAAGATATTTATAATGTTATTAAACTTCCCTGCTTCCTCAATCTTAGACATTACATCGGAAATGACAGACTCATCTACAATTCCATCATTTTTAATTTCATTATTTATGATATATGCTCCGACCAGTAATTCACCGATAGATAGGTGGAGAGATCTTGCCAGTGTAAAAAGCTCCGAAACGCTCTTAGGACCCATCTTTCTTGCCGGGACATTGAGTACACGTGACAAACTCAAATCGTCCTTAATATTATGAACAAACCGTAGGTAGCTTATAATGTCTTTAATCTCTTTTCTCTCGTAGAATCTGAACCCTCCAACCAACTTATACGATATTCCTCTTCTTAAAAGTTCCTCTTCCAGCACACGCGACTGATAGTTGGTTCGATATAGGAAAGCCGCTTCTTTCAGCTTCCTACCGCTATTTCTGAATGAAATAAGTTCATCAACAACATACCTGGCTTCATCTTCAGGGTTCTCAGCCTGATATATTACAATTTTTTCACCGTCAGACTTATCTGTCCACAGAGTTTTCTCTGCTCTGGAGACATTCTTCTCTATGACTGCAACAGCAGCATGTATGACATTTGCTACAGATCTATAATTTTGCTCCAGCTTGACTACCTTAACTTCTGGAAAATCTTTTTCAAAAGAGAGAATATTCTGGATATCGGCTCCTCTCCAACCGTAGATACCCTGATCGTCATCCCCTACGACACATATATTGCGATGTACCTGTGCAAGAAGTTTAGACATAACATACTGTGATTTGTTGGTATCCTGGTACTCATCTATTAACAGGTACTGGTACTTATTCTGATACTTTTCCAGTATCCCCAGGTTTTCCTGAAGTATCTTAGCCGGATAGTATATGAGATCTCCAAAGTCCACAGAGTTCTGGTCTGTAAGCTGCTTTTGATACTTTGTATATACTTCGGCGGCAATATCTTCAATATATCCCGAGTATTTAAAAGGGAAGTCCTCGGGAGAGACAAGATCGTTTTTTGCCGCTCCGATCAGCCAGGATATTGCCTGCGGTTTTATCTGCTTTATATCCAGGTTCATTGAAAGAATGATCTCCTTTATAAGATTATCACTATCATCAGTATCGTAGATTGAAAAACTATTTGTTAAGCCAACCAGATTAGCCTCGCGTCTGAGTATCATCGCACCTATTGAGTGGAAAGTCCCAATTGCAGGGCGTTCCGACTGGGAAACGCCGACTTCTGAAAGCAGTTTATCAATCCTTTCCTGCATCTCTTCTGAGGCCTTTTTAGTAAATGTGACGGCAAGAATATTCTCCGGCTTTATATTGTGGTGACAGATTAGGTATGCAATACGGCTTGTGATGACTTTCGTCTTCCCAGAGCCTGCTCCCGCAAAAACCAACAGTGGTCCCTGCGTATGCATCACTGCTTCCCTCTGAGGAGGGTTTAGATTTTCCAAAATGATCTCTTTGGACATGAAATATTTACAACTCTTTAATATATGGTGCGTATACCCAGCCTTCTTTCCTATCTGCGTACTTTACTCTATACCATCCGGCCAAACTTTTCTCAACCATAATAACAACCTGGCCCTCAGTTAATGTAGATATAGACTTACAGCTACCCGCAGGGCATTCTCGAACATTTAATATACCTGCCGGTGTACCGGCAACCTGCACCAGTTTGAAATCTCCCTTTGTTATCTCAAAACTCACTTTGAACTCAGTATTTTTAAAAGGAATGTTGGGGGATTTAAGCAAACTATATGATTCTGTATATTTCCCGGGCAAAAGAAGTGCCTGCAGATCGTATGTGAGTTTAATGGTTTCGCCGGGAAGTATTGTTTTATTTTTAACACTCACAGGTTTACTGAAACTATCCCAAACCCCATTTACTGCAAACTGACTATCTTTAGAACCCTTTGTTGTAACATAGAGGTAATCTTTAGTTGTAAACCAGGGAAAATCGTTTTCATTTGTAATACTCACCTCTACTTTCAACTTTTCTCCTGCCTTAACACTCTTTCCGTAGTTAACTGACGCTACTTTAGCCTTATATGTAATATGTTCTTTTTCCGAGTAGATTACATTGTCCAGAGCCGTAAGGACATTCTGTGAAAAAAGGTTGTTAACGGGAAGAGGGTTGGACTTGCTTGATCTTCCCTCGGATTTAACAATCTCAAAGCTGACGACCTCAACATTTTTCTTAGCAATTCCATAGGTATATGAGACTCTTGTTACCAGAGCCTGTAATGCATCTTCAGAAACAGACGGCAGATCCGTTGAGTTTGAAAGATATCCAATTACAATAGCACCCTGGTCATTCACAAGTTCAGGAGAAACATTATCTCCCCCATCTCTGCCATCATATATATTCCCCTCTCTATCTATTACGTATGTGAAAGGGATGTCGACATACCCAAGACGGGTAATTGAGTAGTAGTAAAGGGTACGATACCAGGCCAGAGAGTTAGACTCGAGCAGCTGATCTTTAGAAGAGATTTGCGATATTAGTATCTTGACGGGCTGAGAGTATTGCCTAGTCGTCTGATCTGAAATTGTAGTGTCCAATTTTGCCTGTACTCTTGTATATCCAGCTGCTTGTACATCCATGCGACTCACAAGAAGGAATACTGTGAACAGAAACAGGCAGATTGTAATTCGAGATATTTTTAACATCTAAACCATTCTAGATAACTGATTAAAATATAGCAAGTGAAAGGTCTTCAAAAATACCTACACTCTCCTTATTATTCGTTGGGAATATATACTCTGCTTGGATCCAATGCATTGGTAAAAATAGTTAAGGGGACGGTTATCTCTTTCGAGTTATAAAGTATTTTACCTTCAGCCTCTAATCGATATGCCGGTACGATTTGTTTAAATGAAGTATTAGAATAGTAGTAGACGAGAGAAAGAGATTTGGCTGTTGAAAGTTTAGCAATAGGAATATCACTTAGAGAATCTGCCGCATCAAGCTTCTGTCCGGATTCTCCTATTGCCTTTATTAACGCTTCACTCACTCCTTGGAAGACTTCCTTAGGATATGTATCTGTCCCGAGTAGTGACTGCAGATTGGAAACATCCACCAATTTTATTGTATCCGCTTTTTCCCTATCATAATCAATCAAGACACTTACTCCTTTGTACAAGTTTCCATTTATATCAACGACGAGATAATCTGTGTAACTATTATGGTTAGCAAGATATAGAGGATAATTATCAATCATCCTACTTGCTTCTACCCTGATTCTATTTCCTTCCTTAGTTATTTTACCATTCGTAAACTTATAATCTTTCTGAAGGAATTGGTTATAGAACCGGCTCATAAAGGCCTGTGCGGATTCACTTGTATCAAATTGAGTATTTAAACCGGTTACGACTCCTTCCTCAAAAACAAAGGTAACTGACTGATCGTTTGGTACATATTCAACCAGCGAATTCCCTTTAGTCCATGTATACAAAAGGCTTTGCACGCTACTTTTCGTAAAACCGCTTAACCCTAGCTTAAGAAGAAAGGCCTCAACATTGGAACTCTCATTTGAACTGACAATTTTATATACTTTCAGTTCATCCGGAAATTCTTTCTTTTTGTATAACACACTATCAATAGTCACATCATGATCAACACCTGTTGGCAGAGGGGTTTCAATAAGGTAATTATCGTTTGTGTTATCTCCCTGGTCTTTCTTTCCAAATATTAAAGAAAAGATAAAAACAAGAAAAAGGATTAGTGCTGCCGTTATTAAAAGTGCTAACGGTCTATTTTCACTAAAGAGTTTTTTTATTTTCTCAATTATGGGCATGGGGAGAAACTACACTTTAATTTATTTCTATACCAATCCTCAGAGTTAACATAGGAACCCTTTGCTGAGACATGAAGGTGGAAGTGAGGCCCAGTCCAACAGGAGCCGTCATTAGTGAGATCTCGACGAGTGACTGCTAAAGCAGTTCCTTTTTTAACAGGACCAACCCCTACCAAAGCTCTAACGTGTAGTATTGTATACACGTTTCCAGCATTATCGGCAAATTCAAGCCATCCTCCATAATCTTTACCTGTACTTGCACAGATATTGGATGCTCTATACAAAGTTACTTTACCGTCCGCAGGAGCGTGCCATATATCTTTATTCGCATTTACACTGTTTGTACCTATATCGATAGCATGATGGCTCTGATGGTATGAAGAGCTATTGCCGCCGTCTCCTTGTGTACAAATCGCAGGCTCAAAGGTGAATGGACAAGAAGAGTTTGAAGAAGGAAATCCAGTCCCGTCTTCCGACGGTATTCCTTCATACAGTCCAGAATCAGGGTTATAATCAGCACAGGCTGCACAAGTAGAGGGAATGATTGAACGATAAGGAGAATTGATAATTCCAAAGCCCTGAGTGAGGAAAACAAAACCGAAGAAGAGAAGGATAAGTGCAAAGAAGACAATGGCAGAAACTAGTCCTGCAGCAAGTTCCATGAGTGGTTTAGAAACAGAATAGAGAGCTTCCGTTGCTACATTGGCAAGAAAGCCTATAACAAGTGTCATTGTACCACCTGTCGAAACATTTGCGGCTTGAAGAAGGGCTTCTATACCGGCACGAATCATTTGTTTAATTCCAATAGCTCCTGCTACAAATTTCGAAACAGCATCGTTCCATATCTCACTCTTAATTTTTCCTGCAAGAAGTTTACCAATACCTCCCATTATCTTTTCTTTTATCCTACCGTTCATCCTATTATAGACACCTGATACGTTCATATTATAAAATCTCGCCCAACTTCCAGTGAATGTCGATACATCAGATGCGAATCCAGCTCCCTTTAGTAGTCCCTTTGCTCGAGAATCTTTCGATTTTCGCAGAGCATCTATTATGGACAGAAAGTTACTCCCCATCTTTTTACTTAAATCTTCCTGCGAAAGTCCAAGGACTTCCGCTATTTTATCTTTCCTAAGATTAAGCATCCCAGCAGCTCTTTCCTGATTTATACTGCTCAAAAAGGCCAAGCCTTCACCATTCCAGAAAAAGGTTTTCATTAAACTTCCAGGTGAAAGATAGTACATCGCCGCCATTCGTGAGTATGCCTGGTGGATATTGTCCCTTGAAACGACAACCCCACCAAAGTCCTGTGTATCGTATTCTCCTTTACCTTTTCTAAGTGCCAATCTAATACCCCCAATCTCCCCAGGAGCAAGAGGATTTCCACCATCTGTTGCCCAAAACATTCCATTTACTAATTGATTTCCAAGCTCACCTTTCATTAATCCTTGATACGCTCTAAACATGCCCGCAAGCTGACCAACCACAATTCGATTACCAGCCCACGGCAGTGACTTTAACTGAGAGCGTTCTACATCTAAAAGACTAATCATTTTCCTCGCTTCAGAATAATCTTTTCTTTCCGCATCTGTGAGGGTAGCTCCCTGACTTATTTTTGTCTGTAGATCTTTTAACTTAAAATCCCAAAGGTTGTATTCCGCTTTAAGGTAATTATCCATGGATTTTTTCATCCCGGCTGTATTAGGAATCTGTTTTCCCATCCCCATATATCCGAACATCTTGGACGGGCCTAACATTTTTGCATGTTCTTGTTGAAAAGACTCAACCTGTTTTTGAAGATTTTGAAGCTGGGTTTTTCGAGTGTTAGAGAGACTTGCAGATTTAAGCTCGTTTGCAATCTGTCCGTGAAGTACGGAGTAGTCTAAACCTTCTCCATGTGTTCTTTGCCAAAGTCCCACAACTGACATTCCCTGTTGAATCTTTTTAATCTCATCCATATCCTTGTCGGGATCTTGTAGCATCATCTTCGCATGAAGATTTCTATTTATTAACCTTCGATATATTGTTGGATTCAATTCGTGAACATTACCAAGATACTTTCCGACATCTTTTGAGGAAACGCCTAGTTCACCAAGTTTTGAAAGATCCTTACTATCAGAATATGAGTTCAGAAGATCCTTAATGTCATTATCAGAATAGAGACGCTGCCCTGAAGTATCTCGAACCTTTGATAAATGGCCTGCTAGTTCGTTATATCGCTGGTTTATCCTGTCATAAGCACTTTCGTACTTTTTAAGATTGGTAACCAACCCTCTATATTTATCACTATCCCTCATATCTTCAAATTTCTGTCCTGACTGACCCTTTTGCAACAATGCTTGTTCTTCCGGTTTCAATTTGCTCAAAAAGTCCTGTAAATATTGTTGCTTAGACCCCCCGTAAATTGTTTGAACCTGAGCAGTAACTTTCCCTCCACGTGTCAGCGCAGAGCTGCCAATTGCTTTGTAGAGGTCTTTAGCAGCATCATAAGCTTTGTTTTTATCTCCTTTAAAAGTTTCATACGCGGCTGTTTCAGCAAACATACGACTAGCCTCTTCACGGTGGATAGGCTGAAGTTCAAAAGAGGCTGCTGCAGATAATTTAGCTGCGTCACCCCAGCTCATTCCATTTTTTTTCGCCCACAAAAGAGCAACTGCTCCATCAATATATCCAGCGAATCCTACCTTCCTTGCCCATTCTCTTTCGGCCTTTGCAGAAGCATATGCACCGGCTACATATTTACGAGGGTTAGTTATTAACTTTGCCGTTTCTATATTCTTTACTCTTAGTCTACCTGCTGAATCATCAGCTCCCTGGAACTTCTCAACATTTAACTTATCCGTCCATAGCCTGATCCATTCAGGGCTACCAATTGATTGACCAATTGAATTCATCACAACATCACTAGCATAGAAGCCCGGTTTCGAAGCTATCTCAGCAAGAGCCGCCGCCAGTTTATCAGAAGCAGCAGCACCACTTATACGACCAGGTCGTAATCTTCCCTTATTTTTATTGTTCTTGAATATGAAATCATAGATAGACTGTAATGCGTCCTCATATTCAGCCTTTCTTTTGCCTGCCATTTTACTGTACTAATTATTCTATTTATCCGAAGAAACTTCCAAGTATTGGAATCTTGCTCATAGCAGCCTTTGTCCCTTGAACAGCACCCTCTGCTCCCTTGCCTCCATTTGTTGGAAGAATGTCCATCAAGAACTTTGGTGATTCTGCGGCAACGAAGAAAAGAACAAGAGTTAACATACCTTTAAGAAGAAACCCAACAGCTTCATTCATACCTGTATCAAGACCCGGTGCAGAGGAAGGTCCAACAAGTCCAGCTGGAAAAGAGACGTTAAAATCAGTTTTCAGAATATACTGTCCGAGATTAATAAATAGGAATACTAAGGGGAATACCAACGTATTGCGTAGTATCCTTTTAAACCAGTCCGTTCCAATATGACTATTACCCGGCAACGCTGATGCTACTAAGTAGAAGGGAGCCATCACAGTATCAAGAATAATACCAAGGTATGCTGTCAAAACCGTTATGTAAACACGGACAGAAGCGTACAAGACAACACCAATTATTACAATCAAGACTGCGATTAAGGCGACAGCAATCGCTGCTCCTGCTGCTGCTGCTACAGCCAGGAAAGCTCCTTGCGTGACAATTGCCGCAACAGCTCCTGCAATTAAAGCAACTAATCCTGACGAGCCAAAAACAATACCTTTTGTCTCATCACTTGCCTGCCTGAAAAAGCTACCCACATTCAAGAGACTGAAGGGATTAGTTACAACAACTAAATCTTCTCCTGAAGGATTAAGCAAACTAGCTACAACATTTACAAGAAGTGTCCCAAAGTTTAGTACAAGACCCACAATAGCAAAGCTGAAAGTAACAACAACTAAACCGGCAATTACACCCGGAAGGGTATTAAATACAGTTATCATAAGCTGCCCTCCTATCTTCTGTCTAAACATAATCATAAACCCGGCAGCAATTAGAACAACAACGAACATAACATAGGCAATCAAGCGAGTCTTCTCCCAAAGCTGATCAATACCAATCGAGGTTAGAAAGGTGTACCCATCAGAGCTTGCCGCATAAGTAGAGCTGTTTGCTTGATCATATCCTGGCACCCATTCCTTGGCAAAATGATCAACTAAATTAACTCCGGGTTGGTTTTCGTATAATGAAATAAGGGCTGCATCTGTCATCCCTACTAGGCTTACCTTTCCGGCTGGCCCTATTTTAGTACTTGCATTAACATCTTCAGTCCCGGAGAATAAATCTGCATCCATCATTTCAACAACCTTAAGTCCATATGAGGCAATTGTATTACCGCCGAGATTATAAATGTTCGGACCTGAATCTGTAGCCTGTATGGAATCTCTCTCATTGTTTGCTTTTAGAGACTCTGCAACGTCTATTTTAAAATTTGCATACTCTTCTGCTGTAGCGGCATATGAATTAAAGACATTAAGCATTCCATACACTACAAAAACAAGTATGGATATATTAATAACCTTAGACATACTCTTTTTTATATTGATTCTAGAAACTAGATCAACAATTTTACTTACTCTACTCATGCTTAATTATATTTATTTTAAATACTAAGAACACTGCTCACCTCTTCCTGCAATCTGATCCTCTACCATCTTCCAATACTCCTCAAAGGTAGCTGGTATATTTGGATCACCAGGATATGAAGCCTGCTTTTGCCTTTCATAATCTGCCTCATACACACTAACATCCCAAAGGCAGGGGACGTCTTCTATGTTTACACCATCGACTCGAACCTTACAAGGTGTTGTAACATAGAGTGGTTCCACAACCGGTTGATTAAACGTTGGTGTAAGACCTTCAGGAGCCCGTGCGGAAGCGTCTACAGGAATTGTTGTACCTTGTCTAGTTAAGTCCATATATCTACTTGAGCAATGATTTCTAAAACATTTAAAAGTAGATCCAAAAAGCCCGTCTATTTTTAACCCCGTTAAGACACTCTCTTTACAAAGCTCCGGGTCAGGATCTTCCCATTCTCCTGTCTCTTTGTTATATGATCCGATTGTACAATCAATCCAATCTTGTATCTTTACAGTTGCATATACAAGAAAGTTAAACGAGGTCCTTTTTTCAAGACATGCAACATGATTGGATACCTCGATACCTTGGTTACTAGCTTTAAGACACTGTACCGATCTGAAATTTCTCATGAAGGAGTGCTCTGTTGGAAGCTGAAAATTACCTTCGATCCATCTACCTCGCCTATTAGTTCTAATTGGATTTGGCTTAGAAAGCTGAACTTTAGGACAAGCTGACTTGAGTTTTGGCGTTATTACGGCTTTGTCAGGCTCTGGGAAATTAGTCGGCTCCTCTTCCATTTCAGCATGCACATTTACATAGTATGCATCGATAGGAGCATCTGCGACATTTTCATCATAACCTATACAGCCTCCGCTATATTCACCTTCTAACCCCGGAATACAAAAAGATCTTGCTTCCTGATCAGAGATTATGTTATATGCAGGTTTGAAAGTACCTTGGAATCCTTCATCTGCATTACCAATTGCCATCCTGCTATCCTTTACATAATGACTTCCAGAGAGAAGAGCCATCGGTACAGTGACTTCCCATACTTCTATCTTGGAATTTTTTGTCACCTGTACCCCACCTCCACCTTGCCCAACTTCCTCTCCATCACCAACAACAACTTCTGTATCTCCTCTTGAACAGATAGGCTGATAGATAATTCCCGCTCCTACAGAGCAACCTGTGGGACTACCGCTTCCATCTCCACAGCCCAATACTTCTTCAAGCTCTAATTCACCATCTTCATTATATGAAATAGCTGCTGGGGCATACCCTTGTGCTTCAATAATCCTTGTCGTTGTTCCGTCATCCTGCACCACATCAACAGGAGCCCCTATTAGAGATTGCGATACAGCAGATGTACCAGATTTAGTTTCTCCAATAACGGGCTTGATCGTGAAAGTGTTAACGACCTGCAAAGATAGCAAAGCAAAACCGACTAACATACCAAGAAAAAGAATTGGATTTTGCCTTTTTATATTCATCTCCATCTAGCTCGTATTGTACAACAATTAGACCTAAAACTCTATTTACCGAAGTCCGTAACTAGCCAGCTTGGCGACCTTAATAATTTCCCGTATCCCTGTGTTTGCAAGCAAGTCTATAGTTATTGTCTTAGCATCTATATTTTTCATACTTTCACTAACTTTAGAAGAGTTCTGAAAAGCTAGTAATTGGACTTCCATGACATCACTATCTGAGGCTCCATAGTACTCAGTACCAGTACTATTCCTAAGATCTCCTATTGTTGCAATCCAGTTACCGCTATCATCAACAACTGCTGATGTAGAGGTAGAGTCGCCTGTTGTGCCGCTGGTATCTTTATTTACTATTTTTGCATATATAACGGCATCTCCGGAGAGATTGTTAATCTTCCCAGATATCGTTTTAAATTCCGGCGGGTTAGAGAGCGTTGCAAATGTGGTAACTGAAAAGGAATTACCAGCATTTTTTATAGTGGTGGTACCGGAATGGACTTCGAAATAGTATTTCTTTTCTGGTTGAAGTTTAGTTACTTTAATACTGTGAGAGAAGTACTCTTTCCTCTCAAGCAGGCCATCCCGTTCATCATTTGCATCGCTTGAGGTAGATCCTTCCTCGGTTCCGTATTTTATATAACCTATTTCCTCTTTACTTGACAACCAAATAACCGTAAAGCCTGTATCTGTAACATTAGTAACTTGAACAGATTTCTCCCCTGTTGTAACCGTAGGAGTTGTGGTCTCATCGGTTACAGTCCCGCTAATTGGTGTCCATGTCACATCGTGCACGATTCGAAACTTCCTCACAAATACAGTCGGTGTAGTTGGGGTTGTAGGTGTAGTCGGAGTAGTTGGGGTGGTCGGGGTTGTAGGTGTAGTTGGAGTAGTTGGGGTCGTAGGCGTTGTAGGGACAGTAGGTGTCACCTGGGCGACAACCCTGGTAATAACGGCCTTGTTCGGGAAAAGACTTGCCATTCCTGATAGTGGATTGAGGGAGAGATCCGAGGGATTCCTTAGCTTCCCGTCTGTATCAAAAAGATCATTATATGTACCAGAAAGCTTTGCTCCTGTTCCATCCTTTCCTCTGATGACAACCATTAACTTCGTATCTTTTTCAACCTTTACCAAGCTTGTTGAGCCATTTCGCAAGGCTGAAAGATCTATGATCCAGTTACCAGTCGCATTTACACTCGCTGAAGCCGGATAGGTATTTTCGTCATCATCAAGAACTATGTATGCAACATAATCATTATCCTTCGCTCCTGTGACGGTTCCAAATGCTGGCTGAGGAACAGGAGTATCACTAGTTATCGGTGTAGTTTTGAATTTAAAAGGACTTCCTTTTTCATCTGTGTATTTCGTAGTATTTGAAAGGATAGTAAATGAGTATTCCGTATTCGGCTCAAGATCCGTAACTTCCACATAGTGAGTTTTTCTTCTACTTGCTCCTCTTGAATCTATATACGGCTTACTTGCACCTGTTCCTTTTTTGATAGTCACAGAACCAGTGGCCGCTGCATCAGTTGACCAGCTTAGAGATAACGAGTTGGAGGTAACATTGCTTACAACAACATCTTCAGGATCAGTCTCACCTGCAGCACCTATAAAGTATTGGGTTATAAAGTATGCTGCAATTACCGTGATAGGGATAGCAAGGGCAATAATAATAGTCGCAGTTATATTCTTCTGACGCTGTCTTGGTGTGATATACATGCTACCATATTACAAAATATCAATATCTTTAACAATCATAAAAGGTTCTTCCTTCTACCCGACTAGTCCTCGTAGAAATGAGAGAACACCTGATAGAGTGTCTCCTATTCCTTTTACAGGGGTCATTACTGATTTATTAAATTCCTCCACGCTTCCCTTTACACCCGCGACTATTGATGCGGCGTCCTCAATCATTACTGTAGATGCCTGTATTATCTTTCTAGAGTCAGTTATAGTTTCTCTAACTTCTACAATTGTTCTCGTTGATTCCTTGACAAGCATTGCAATATAATAAAGGATTACACATGTTAGAGCAGTTAATGCTCCTACTATTACCATCCAGTACCAAGCAGGTATTGTTTCCATATTTTTAAGATTATTTAATTAAAATATTGTTTTAGAGTCTCCGCAGGCACCATTGAGTTCATTACCATCATGCCAGATTATCGATTTGCATGTCTGGTTTTTAGGTTCAAACTTCTTAATCCTTACAAAGTATCCGTTAACAGGACTAATTGGGAAATCGAACCCATACTCAACATTTTCAGTAATCTGAAGGCCATCGTACCTACCTTTAGAGGTTGGATACCATGTCACATTATCCGCTGTTAATCCTTCAATTGTATTTATAGAGTTTATAAATGTTTTGGCAGTATATGTCTTTGGATATCCATGTATACCGACTAGATTCCAACCTGCTGAAAGATTGACTGGTATAGGAGTTTTAAGGTTGTAAGCAGCAACAGTTATTGCACTAGTTTTGGCCGCTTTCAATAGATATCCTTTTCCAGGAAGAATTGTAAAGTCACTACCGACGCAAGATTCTTTCGTACATTTCAATCCTTCAATCCATCTTCCTCCATCAAAGTATGATATGTATTCGATATTAACACCTGTTTTTGAGGCATTTAAAACAAGATCCCTTGCAGTATAGGTAGTACCATCAGAGCTGACAGGTATAAAGTCGAATGACAGAATATTAATACCCTTTTTGAGATTATACTTCCTACTCGTTGCTTTTTGATCCAAAGTTATTTTAAAACTATTTGAACGGATAACTATATCTTCATTTATAGTTGGATTATCTGGGTTCTTAGGAGCCTGAAAGCCATCTTTTCCATTTGTATCGATGTAGAAAACGTATATAGTATCATCATTAGAAACCTCTGTAGCTAGTTCATAGTTACCTAATTGAAGACTAAACATGCCATATTCTGGAAGAAATAGCACGGATCCCCCCTCAACAGTATCCTTAGCATAAACTTTTGGAAGAAGTTGATTAAACTCATTGGGGTCAAAGATATCCGGCTGAACTGATGGAGCCTCAAATTCTTCAATTAAGTTTTCTGTATCGGTAATCTCACCCTCGAGCTGAGGACCCTGAAGACCGTATGGGACAACAAAATCTGCCTGCCCAAAGTCCATACCATCTACAAGATATATCCCTTCAATATTTACTCCAGCGGCAAGCAGCTTGTCTAAAAGTTCCTTAGCCTCACCATTATTACATTTGCCATCACCACAAGGGGAGGAAGCCACTGCAAAAGCTATCCCTTCAGCTTTTCTGGCATTGTTTTTAGATTGAATCACTTCGATTAAGCTACTGTCAACATTTGATACATAGTAGCTTTCTCCTATTTCACGATCAATCATATAGACATCTGTAACAGCCATTGCAACATTATTTGGAATGGCAAGTCTCTGATCTCCGGCCGGGAGGGTTATTTCAATTTTTGAGACAGCAGGGTTTGTTGGGTTAGAAATAATTATTTGACCATTATCCCCAGTCTCAAATATAGTACTCGGGTCGAGAAGATAATCGACACTATATCCAGCAGGTAATGACCCTCCGGTCATTTGGTTAAGAACAAAGCGCAATGCCTTTTCTTTTTCAGATCCATCTGGATACAATCTTATAGTGTCAAAATAATCATTTAACATTTCTGGGGTGTACCCTCCTGTCGGAGGTTGAACGAGAGTAAGATCATTCAACTCAAATCCTTCAGGTAAATCAAAGTTAGGACAGCTAGAAAGATCCAAACATGGCACATATCCTTCAGGTAATCTTAAAAGAGGATTCATGCCTAATTCTTCTTCTAACTCTAGAATTTTCTCATCCGCGACCATCTTCTCTCTCAATGCTTGAATTATTGCATCTTTAGGACATGATGGATCATTTTTACAGTTTTCAGCAAAATCAGGGTTATCTCTTCTCAACGCCAATATATCTATTTCTATAGCGTGTATTGTGAAAACGCAGCCGTCTCCCGAAATACTCGCCTCACTACATCCAGACTTAATCTCGTTCACCTTATCCTCCATAAAATCCCAATTCTCTATATTTACATCGCCGATCCTGATATCTACAGTCTCTTCACCATTACTGCCCATTTTTACTGTGACTGTGACTTCCCCGGTTTCGTCTGCATCTGACACTTGGCCAGAGTCGTCTCCATCATCACCACTACCACCTCCTTGAGTTCCACATCCTGAATCATATTGAGCAGAACCAGTTACACAGTATGAGCCGGTATTTACATTGTAAGCAACAACTCCTCCTTCAGTATTCATAGCTCTTTCTACCTCCGCAGCTTTTACTCCCGTCCCAACTATTGCACTAATATTCCCCGCAATAGTTACAGCATCACCAGATAAGCCAATTTTTTCCAAAACCTCAGCATCAAGATTCCCATCTGGTTCAAGAGCCGCCAATGCCCTAGCTACATTCCCATATCCCCAGTCTGCCGCAACACCCGGCTTTGTAAGTTCCGCCTCCGAACAGTTTTGGATGCTGGCATAAGTACATCCTCCCTCCTCCTCTCCACCTTCTACTGGAGCAACAGGGGTGGCAGGATCTGCTGGATCTTGTCCATTTTTCGGTAGGAATTCCTCAATTTCTTCCCTTGGAATATCTGATTCCGCAGGCTTTGGTCTAGTTCCACTATTCACAGAAAAATTACCTACACCAAGAACACCTTGTCCTCTTGAGGCAGAAGGACCGTCACTCTCTTTTAGTTCTATATCAGGGTATGCGCCATCAAAGTTCCCATATACCCACACATATGAATCACTAAACCCTCTGTTCTTGTATATTGCCTGTGCTACAATCAAATCCTGCCCGGACTTTAGGTCAACCTGTTTTCCATCCGCATCCAGTGTATTACCGCCATCAAGATACCATCCTCCATCGCTATTTGTAACGCTGGAATATACCATTGAGTTACTCCTGTCACTTGCATCAACAAAGGTAGTATAGACAATAGAGTCGTTGGTATATTTCCCGTCTGATGATACTCTCCCGAATATAGGCATTGGTTCCTTTATATTTGCAGGTGTTTCTGTTGTTGCAAACTTTTCTTTTTCTCCCTTCCATCCCCATACTCTGTCTCCAACTTTGAATGAATATGATTTCTTCTCATCAAGACCCTTAATAGTCACGTGATGAACATAATATCTCCCCACTCTGCTAATCTTCACATTATCACAGTCATAGTTACTACCGTCTACACTAAAATCCGCACTTAAACTTCTCTTCGCTTCTTCATTAAAATCTTCTACACATTTCTCCTGAGCATAGGCAAAATCTCTATCATCATACCCTCTATTTGCCCCTATAGAAGAGAGAAAAAGAGGAAGAAAACTGTCCTTCTCCTTATACGTCACAACTCCAGTCATAGGAAAGTTTGTGATCCACGAAACTGAAGCTGAGGTTGAAGTAACGTTGGTGACCTTTACATTATACGGTCTGAAAACCAGCGAAGTTACAAGATTAAAAACGAGATATAACGCAGTTATTACAAGAGTTGCATAGGCTAATATCTTAGCAACTTTCCTAAAAATCCATTTCCAATCAATGACCATCTGAGGCAGAATTAAAATTAGAATATCTCTAATATAGGAAACAATATATTAGCCTCTATGTCAAGTTTTAATGTATTAATGATATAATCTTTCATTATGTACAGGTACTACATTCCTCACGAACTAAAAATTGGAGACATTTCACACTTAGCTGATAATGACAGTAGCGTTGCTCTTAAGAAGGGAATTAAGATTGAAGACATCGTCGAAGTTGAAACATACACTTCTGTATTTCAGTGTGTAGTGACAGATATATCAGGAAAAAGTATTGAGATAGAAGTGCTGGAAAAGATAGAAGACAGAAAGATTGCAAAACAGGGCGGTTCTTTAACTATCGTTCAGTCTATTTCGAGCGAGAAGAAATTCGGACTATTCCTGGAAAAGATAGTGGAGATTGGTGTAACAAAAATCATTCCTATTGTTTCTGAATATACACTGGAAGATGAAAAAGACTTCTCAAAAAATACTGGCTTATGGAAGAAAATCATTAAAGATGCTACTGATCAATCACGCAACCCATACCCCCCGACCCTAGAAGAGATCTCAACTCTATCAGCTATTGATAACAAAATCGTAGAGAGCAGAATAAGAATTGCTTTGAGTACTGAAGATGTTGAGACAAAGAGTCTACACCAGATTTTGGCGAATCAGGACGTTAAGGGATCTAACATAGTTGTAGCAATAGGTCCTGAGTCAGGATGGAGTACAAAGGATTTGGATGTTCTAAAAAAGATGGACTTCCAGTTTGTAAGATTGGAGGGCAATATATTAAGGACCGAAACAACTGCATTGGTAATATCATCAATAATTAAATTTGTAAGGGGTGAAGTCTAATGAAAAGAAATAAAAGGAGTACATATAAACAGGACTTGAAGAATAAACAAAAGTACTATACAAAACTGGATATTTTCCTCTCTAGAATGGCCAGTATATTAAAGATGCCAACAGGAGTAGTAAAAGGCTTGTTTTCTGAAAGAGCCATAACAACAATAAGGTTGAACAACCTGCTACAAAAGCCTGACTTAACTCTAAACCAACTCAAAACAATGGGAGCGGAAGTTGAAAAGGTAGAGTGGCTGGACAGTACTTATACTGTAAACAATATGGATAAATCGGATCTTGCAAAGACTCAATTATATAAGCAGGGATTTTTCTATATTCAAAACCTTTCTTCTATGATTCCCGCCGCAGTTCTGGATCCGAAGTCGAATGAAGTAGTGCTTGATATGTGTGCAGCTCCGGGTAGCAAGACATCGCAGATGGCATCAATGCTTAATAACAAAGGGGAAATCGTTGCAAATGATGTAGATAGATTCAGAGCCGGAAAGCTGATTGAGATACTTCATATGTTTAATGTAAAAAATGTAAAAGTGAGATCTGAAGGTGGTGAAGGTATTGGTAAAAGGGAAGAAGGTCACTACGATAAAATACTTCTGGATGCCCCATGTTCCGGAGAGGGTTTAGTCTACCTCCGTGGAGAAAAGCCCTTAAGATTTTGGAATATCAAGAAGGTTAAGCCTATGGTTGCGACACAAAAGAAGCTTATCGAATCGGCCTTCCAGGCCCTTAAAAAGGGCGGCGTCCTCGTATACTCCACCTGTACATTAGAGCCCGAAGAAAATGAAGGAGTGGTAACTCACCTGCTTGCAAAATATAAGAATGCGGAAATTGAAGAGGCTGAATTGTTCAACAGGGAAGAGTTTAAGCAGGACGAAAAGAATATCAAGAGAGGGATCAGAGACTGGAATAATGTTCAATACTTTCCTGATGTTTCTAAAACATACAGAGTTATTCCTTCCGGGAAAATGATGGGCTTCTATATAGCAAAGATTGTTAAGAAATAGATTTCAATTTCTTGCTAAATATACTATAAGTAAATTACATTTGAGAAAGTAGTCACTTTCTTTCCCCCTTTGGAAAAGAAGGGGGCCAAACATAGTAACAGCTAAGCGTCTCTTTAAGTCTAGCAAATGTTTTTCCATCTAATTTACCCATTTTCTTTTTCAGTCTCTTTGAACTAAATACCCGGATTTGTAATATTAGAGCCGAAACATATTCATCATTTAGAAGTATTCTTACATACCCTTCTTTAACTTTAAGTTTCGTACTCAGTGGAATTCCCAGAAAGGAATAACAGCCTAACTTTCTTGCAATAAGAACTGGGCGAGTAAATTCGAGCCCTTTTCCGTCCTCCTCATATCCTATGTTTACGCCAATATTTGCCCACCAGACATCCCTCTCCGAATAGTATGGGATATATAACCTTTCGTTAATAAACTTTTTGACCTTATTCCACTTATCGAACTCCTTATAATAATCTCTGTTAACCTCTATAGATGGTAGCAAAAACATATGAATACAAAATGAATTAGATAAAAAAAGGAGGAGAATCTCTTCTCCTCCTTTCTACAAATAGATATCCGCTATCTATTTCTCTTCAGGCTTTTCTTTCTGATCTTGATTACCCTTGGCAGCTTTCATACTAAGCCTAATTTTACCCTGATCATCAATATCAACAACCTTTACCTCTACCTGATCTCCCTCGTTTATAAACTCGTGGACATCTTTTACAAACCCATCAGATATCTCCGATACATGAACAAGACCGGATACATCACGGGCTATTTCAACAAATGCACCGTAAGGCATTATTGCTTCTACAGTCCCGGTGTAAACTTTTCCAATCTCAGGGACAAAAGCCATTCCTGAAATCTGCATCTTAGCTTTTTCCATATCCGCCTTACTCGCCGCAAATATGTAAACAGTTCCGTCTTCCTCTACATTAATTTCAGTATTTGTCGTTTCGCTAAGTTCTCTAATATGTTTACCACCCGGTCCGATAAGTTCTCCAATCTTGCTAACAGGAATCTTCACTTTGTCCACCTTTGGAGCAAGTTCAGAAACTCCCTCTCTCGGTTTATCTATTGCATCGTACATGACATCCAGAATCTTCATTCTAGCTTCTTTGGATTGTACAATTGCTTTTTCAAATATCTCAATTGGAAGACCTTTAGCCTTGGTATCAAACTGAACGGCTGTTACACCATCCCTTGTACCTGCAACTTTGAAATCCATGAATCCATAGAAATCCTCAAGATCGCGAATATCTGTAAGAATCGCATAATCATCTGGCTCATCCTCGTCATATACAATTCCACATGCAATACCTGCTACATGCTTTTTAACAGGAACACCTGCATCCATGAGAGCAAGAGTTGATGCACTTGTAGTTGCTTGAGAACTGGATCCGTTTTCGGACATAATATCACTGCTTACAATGATTGTGTAAGGGAATTCCTCAACAGAAGGCAATACAGGAATCACGGCTTTTTCTCCTAAAGCACCGTGTCCAATCTCTCTTCTTCCCGGCATGTACTTATATCTCTCTGCCTGACCCATTGTGAACGGATACTGCGAATAGAAATGCATATAGGTTCTAAAGTCCTCACCAGTCATATTCTCAACAATCTGCTGTTTTTGAATAGTCGCAAGTGTAACAGTAGCAAGAACCTGAGTAAGTCCTCTTGTAAACAAACCGCTTCCGTGAACGCGAGGAAGTACAGAGACTTCACTCCCCATTTCTCGGATCTCATCAAACTTTCTACCGTCAAGTCTTCTCTGTTCCTCTTTTATGAGCTTTCTCATTACATACTTTGCAACCTTTTCATAAGCTTCTTTCAGTTGAATCTTTGAATACTTACCTTCGAATCTTTTAGCCATATCTTCCTGAATAGCTTTTGCTTCCTTTGAAGAGTTAACCAATGTTTTCTGGAACTGTGGATCCTCAGATGCACTTATATCCAATACCTGCATAATTCTATCTCCAAACTCTGCTTTTGCAGTTCTAATAAGCTCCTCCGGAAGAGCAAATGATACATACTCTCCTTTTTCAGGTTTACACTCATCAACAAGCTGTTTTTGAGCTTTTAACCATGGGTCCATCTGCTCTAGACCGTATTTCATAGCTCCGATGACTTTAGTTTCATCTACTTCAAATGCGTCTGCATCCAGGTTAGTGACATTAGTACCATCACCCGCTATTACAAGGTTCAATTTAACACTTGGCTCTTCACCGTCTCTATCTACTCTAGGTACATGATTAAGCATAAGAGCAAAATTATCTCCCTCACCAAAACCAACCCTCACTCCGGAAACAGGGGTCGTAAATGGTGCTTTGGATATTAACAGGGCAGCCGATACGGCATTAATTGCCAATATAGTCGGGTCATATGCAGGGTTAAATGAAAGAACCTCTACAAGGACTAAAACTTCATTCCTATAGTCACTTGGAAAGAATGTCCTCACTGATCTATCGATCATTCTAGCTCGAAGTATGGCTTCGTCACTTGGAAACCTCTCCCTTTTCACAAATCGAGAAGAAGAAACCATTCCTGCCGCGGCCATTTTCTCCACATATTCCACAGAAAGAGGGAAAAAGTCTGATTCAGGCATCGCCTCTCCAATACTTACCGTAGCTAAAATAACTGTATCTCCAAGCCCTGCCATAACAGCAGAGTGAGCTTTTCTTGCAATTTTTCCAGTCGAAAAAAATCCTTTTACTCCGTTAACTTCAAAGTCAACGCGTTTTTCGTTATACAACATGTATATATATAAAATATAAATTAGTTAAAATATTTTTGGAAAGTTATTTTTGTGGAGAAATGTTATAAAGTTTCTCTCGTCACTATATACTAAAGTTTTAATGCTTTAGCAAGTTTGTTAAATCTCTCTTGATCTGAGGCCTTTAAGTATTCAATCAATCTTCTTCTTCTACCAACCATTTGAAGCAAGCCTCTCCTAGAGTGGTTATCCTTCTTATGATCTTTTAGATGATTGGTTAAATCGTCAATTTGACTTGTCAAAAGGGCAATCTGCACTTCAGGAGATCCTGTATCTCCTTCGTGTGCCCCAAACTTCTTAATAATGTTTGCTTTTTCTTCTTTGGTTAATGCCATATATTTCAGACTATCACAACATTTTTATCTTTACAATATTACCTTGATAATATTACGCAAAATTTTTCGCGTCTTTATTTTTACTATATTTCAGCTATTATGTCAAGGATTTTGCCTTAAAGAAGGCAAAATCGGCCATCTATTCTGACAAGGAGACCTTCTCATCTTTAAATGTATCTAAAGTTTCTAGAAGTTTTTTCTCAAATTCATCAGATTTCCAGAACTTTATTCTACATTCTGCATGCATATCATCACCTTCGCAACCGAATAGGGTTGCAAATTTCAAAGCAGATATTTTTTCCGGGTTATTTGATTCTATAACCACTTTATACTGTGTATCTTCAACCTCGTAAGCTGCAACTGCAAGATCAAAACTATCAGAAAGATTAAACGGTATCCTTCCCCTTATATCAAGTTCCGACTCAGTGAGGCCACTTTCATCAAACTCTTTTTTAGAGACGAGCGACCAGATCAGGCTATAATCATGATTTGTTTTTATATTCTGCATCAGTTTTACCTGCAAAGCAGTATTTTCTTTGGATTTAGAGAAATACACTTCTCTCAGAGTCTGGGATAGATCGGCACCCTGAGTGACCATTGATGAAATAACTTCCCACGAACTCGAACTCACTTTCCCTTCTAATATCCTTCTGAAATTAACAATTCCATTCAGAAGAATCTCGACAGACTCCTTGCCGATTTTAATTTTCTCGGCTTTTAGCTTGTTATATACAACTTCAGAGTATGATTCTCCTTCTCCCACATTGAGCTTTTCATCAGCTTTTTCAAATACCTTACTTCCCACGGAAACCATTGATATCTCTTTAAAGAGGTACTCATTTTGATCATAGAGGTTTCTAAGGGCCTTTGGTTCTTCAATATCAAAAAGCATTATGAGGTCAAATTTAGAACCTCCTTCACTCATTTTCACGCTATCAAAAGAGAATGCACCGTTACCGGGGGTTATTACAAATTTAAGCTTTTTCTGTGCAACAATATCATCGTATATAATCTTTTCTATACTTGACTGGCCGTAATCAATAGTTATTTCATAACTTAGCGGGTGAATTTCAGTGACGTAAAGGGTGCTGTTCTTCTCAAATAGTTCAGTAACTACAGAAGGAACATCCCCGGTAATCATCAGTTCAACTGCTGTTTCGGATGTCTTAAGTGTTTTATATAAAGCTATCAGACTACAAGCTTTATCAAAGCTGTCAACATCTTGTCCGATTATGAGAATATTCTTTGATTTAGCTAGTACTGTCTTAAGCGGCATATTACCCTATATAGTATTTATTAGGGATATATTACTTGATTATTTTATAACAGTAAAGAGAGTCGCCTTCCTTCACATCCACTTTGCTGTCCAAGATAACTCCGCACTCCTGATCCTTTCGCGCCTCATTTAGTGTTTCTTTTTGGATTCTTAATGATTCAATTCTACCGTCTCCCTGAATATCATCTCCCCGAACAACATATACTTTACAACCTCTTTTCATTATCCCTTCCTTAACCCTGCATCCGATTACAATTGAGCCGTCAGACAGGGTGAAAATAGCTTTAACCTCAGCATTACCGACCTCTTCTTCAGTCTCTTGTGGTGTACCGAGCATAGAAAGGGCATCACCTACCTCCTCAACAAGTTTATAAATAATGTCATATGTTCTAACAAGAACCTTCTTATCTCTTGCCACTTTAAGAGCGGTGGGGTCAACTGTAACTTCAAAACCAAGTACAATCGATTTTGTAACAGCCGCTTTCTCAACCTCACTCACAGAGATGCCTCCGATCCCGCTTTCAACTATATCAATCTTAGCATCATCTTCTTTTAGCTTTTCAAGCGATTTCTTAATCGCCTCCAACGATCCTTCAGACGAACTTTTTATTATTACGTTCAGGCTCTTAACAGTACTTTCTGTCGCAGCAAAAAGCATAGTTAAATCCTGCTCCGTTATCCCTTCCGATTGTTCCTCTTCCTCAAGTTTAAGAACCTCTTCAAGAATCTTTGGACCCTTCTCTTTGATAACGTAAATTGCATCACCGGGTTCGACGACAGAAGAAAGGCCTAGTATTCTTCCACCTGTTCCTGCTGTTAACTTAGATATGTTTTCCCCTTCTTCAGAGATAATTCCCTTGACCTTTTCAACCATAATATCGCCTCCTACTCTAAAGCCTATCCAGTCACCTGGGTTTAGTTCACCCTGCTGAAGAATAACGGTAGCAACAATTCCTTTACTTTTATCTTTGACTGTCTCAAGAGAAATAGCTTTTCCAAGTATTCCTTCTTTTAAATCTTCCCTGAACTGTAGACCCTCAACGTCAGAAACGAGAGTGATCATTTCCAGAAGTTCATCTATACCTTTACCTGTTTTTCCCGACACCAATGCAACCGGAATCTTTCCCCCCATTCCTTCAACCTGTATACCCTTGTTTGAAAGATCTCTTTTAATCTTTTCAATATCAACATCAGGAAGATCAATCTTGTTTATAACGGCAATTGGTTGGGCAGATGAGCTCTTAATAATTTCTATAGATTCCAAAGTTTGAGGCTGAAGACCATCATCGGCAGCAACAATAAGGAGAACGATATCGGCGACACTTCCCCCTCTCAACCTCATAAGGTCAAAAGCTTCGTGCCCTGGAGTATCAATAAAGGTAATCTGCTTACCGGAGACAGCAATTGTAAACACAGAGATCTTCTGGGTTATTCCACCTACCTCTTTTTCCTGTACATGTGCAGAACGAATTTTATCAAGAATAGTGGTTTTACCATGATCCACATGGCCTAAAATCGCAACTACCGGTGTTCTCTGTGCTTTACTTTCCATTTTTAACCTTTAATAATTCATTTAACTTTTCACTACTTATCCTTATCACCTGTTTCTCCCTGCTTTTACCGATAACAAATTCTTCAAATTCCTTTCGGAGTTTTTCAACTTCCTCAGCTTTGAGTGTTACATGAAGACCTCTTTTTATTCCATTCTGTTTAACGAGCCTATCAAAGACCTCCAGATCCGGTTTGAGATTCAAACCTCTGCTTCGAATCTTACCTTTTTCGTCAATTACAACCTTTCCTTCAATAACCGCAAGCCTTACAAGCTCTTTCTTAGGCAGCTTCTCTCTTGTAACAGCACACATACGCATCGGTATATGAGCCTGTTTTGTAGAGTTATCCACCTAAATTAAGGTTAACAAGTTATTCCTCAGCTTTTACCTCTTCTTCCTTAACTTCTTCTTCAGCCTTTATTTCTTCAACCGGAGTCTCTTCTACTGCCTCAACCGGCTTTTCAGCTTTCTTTGCGGTCCCATCTGATCCGACTATATCAATCTTCATATTGGTAAGTTTCCAAGCGAGTCTTACATTCTGTCCGTCTCTTCCAATGGCAAGTGATAGCTGATCATCAGCGACTTTAACGGTTGCAGTATCTCCTTTTATTTTGACATTCTCAACCTTTGCAGGACTAAGGGCATTCGCAATAAATCCTTCAAGCTCTTCAGCCCATTCAATAATATCTATCTTTTCCTCACCAAGTTCGCTCATTACATTGGCAATTCTGATTCCTCTCTGTCCTACACAGGAACCAATTGGATCAACTCCCTCCTGGTTTGAAGAGACAGCCATTTTGCTTCTTGACCCTGCTTCTCTTGCGACTGCTTTAACTTCAACAACCCCTGATTCAATTTCAGGGACTTCCATCTTAAAGAGTTCAATGAGGAACTTAGGATCTGCTCGGGATACAACCAATTCTTTTCCTCTTGGAGTATCAACAATATCTTTAAGCAAAACCTTGTATCTCTCACCTACTTTGTAGAACTCGTTGGAGATCTGCTCTTCAACTGGCATGTATGCAGTTGCTTTCCCTATTTCAAATACGACATCACCTCTTTGCATTCTCTGCATCAAAGCGGTAAATACCTGACCGATTTTTCCGCTGAACTCACTGAGTACAGCTTCCTTCTCAAACTCCCTTATCTTCTGCAACACCACCTGTTTTGCGGTCTGTGCAGCAATTCTTCCAAAGTCATCACTTGGAAGCTCAACTTCAATAACATCTCCCTCTTTAAGATCTTTAGATATAACCTGTGCATCTTTAACAGAGATCTGCTTGGTATCATCCGTGACTTTCTTAACAACTTCTTTTCTGGCGATTACTCTGAATGTTCCGTTCTCTCTGTTTAGTTCAATAGAGAGGTTATCATGCTCGTCTACGTCCTCTTCCGTCTTTTCGTCTGTAAAGAAGGCTTCTGTCTTAAAATATTCCTTCTTGTATGCTATTAATATTGCTTCTTTGAGGGCATCGTATATCTTGTTGGCATCAATTCCTCTTTCTGAGGCTATCTGATTTATTGCTGCAAGAAAATCCGTTACTATTGCCATAGTATTATAAATATAAAATTAATGAGTATATTCTTAGAATATTGGTATTATATTCTATTTTGCTATAAAAAGAAAAAGGTGAGTTTTGACACTCACCTCCACTTTTATAACTTTCCGATATTAGGATACCAAAAGAGAAGTAATATGTAAAGACGTGGAAGAAAGTACATACTTTGGGTTTTCACTTATCTTTAATACTTGTTCAGTACAATTTATGTATGAATGTAAACACATACATAAAAGAGTTTGATAAATGGAGTGCTTTGAAAAAGTCAATTGAAAAGAGATCTGTGATTCCATATTTCAAAGAAAAGGATATATGGTGGATAAACATGGGCGTGAATATTGGATACGAAGAAGATGGAAAAGGAGAAGAATTTAAAAGACCAGTATTGATTTTAAAGAAATTAGGTAAGTACAGCTTTTTAGGCATTCCGCTTAGTACAAAAATTAAAGAAAGAATAGGGTATTTAAAGCTATATTTTAAAGGGGAAATTGTATCTGCAATTATCTCTCAGATGAGAATTTATAGTACAAAAAGAATATTGAGAAAAATGGGAAGAATAGATAATAATCAATTTGATCGCATAAAAGGAGACATATGGAAGATGTATTTTTGTCCCCCTAATATTACAAAGGGGGTCAAAGGTTATTAAACCTTCAATGTGATTTAGTATACAACGTTTCTGATAAAGAAAAAAGAGAGAAATATTGTTGATTTGAAGAGAGTGATCTAATGGAATGTACCAGCCCAAGCAGGTCTAGGTGCATCGTTGTTTACTTTTGGAATAAAGCTTTTTAGGCGAGAACCTATTAATCTAACTTTCTCTTCCATGCTAATATTCTTTTCTTGGTAGAAAATCTTAGTATTCACTATCAACCATCTCACATAACTTGATTGCCCAATATATGCGGGAAGCCGTAGATGATCCTTATCAATCCTTCCAGAATTAACCATGTTTAATCCACATAGAACCCTATGATTACCGTCAGGAACGTTCCCTATCATGATACCTGCCGGATTAATAATTAATAAATGAGGTAAGCAATTATTCAACATCATATCTTCCATCTCAGGATTTATCCTGTGCAACCACTCATGTATGACGGGATCTCCTAAATCTCGCAAGTTTTCTAAATTATCAGCGACTGTACCCATATTAGCCGTACCTAATTCCCGAAATATTCGGAGCGTAGGATCAGGATCCTCGGGATCATGGTCAATAGCAACGTATCCTTCTAATGCCCTCAAAGACCTATAATCCAAGTCTTTTACTAACCAATTTTCTATATATAGAGCTTCCCACGGGAAATTATAGACTGGAAGACCTCTTTCTAACTTTGTCTCCTCGTGAGTAAAGAATTCAGACTGTACTTCAGCCAATGTTGCCATCATATAGCTTGTATGAATGATAAGATTAACAGTGACAAATACGACCTGTAACCTAGTTTAGTATGTTTTTCGCTATTTAATGCCAAGACAAACATCCCTATTAATAGCGTCACAGCTTCATATTATATCATATTCGGCTCATTTTTCAGGAAGGCGATCAATTCCTTATAAATGTCAAATAGCTTTCTCTAATATTATTGTAGGAGCCCACTTATCTTCAATCCTTACTCAGTACAATTTATGTATGAATGTAAATACATACGCAAAATAGTTTGGTCCGTGGAATGCTTTGAAAAGAGGCTTCTGTAAAGTGTATTTTTGTCCCATCATATTACAAAGGGGATCAAAGGTTATTAAACCTTCAATGTGATTTAGTATAGAACGATTATGATAAAGAGAAAAATATTGTTTTAAAGAGAGTGATCTAATGGAATGTACCAGCCCAAGCAGGCTCAGGCTGATACATATACCATTGGGATCCTTAATGACAGGACAACTTGTAAAGTGCGGATAATCCATCGCCACTTAGAGTAGTGACTTTGACTTCGCAGCCTTGTGCAAGAAAATCCGTCATTAAGCTCTCGCCTTCTTTTAAGGTAACCTCAGTTACCAATTCCCCTTTATCCCATTGTAACGGGACAGAATATCCTGGCCCGTTAATTTCGCCCTTAAAAAGGGTTACTTTGTTTCCACATGCAGAAAGCACAAGGGAAGCAATCAACAGGAGAGCGAACAGAAAACGAAATCTTTTACGCATTTTACACCTCATGAATGGAAGATTTTATGCGATTTCTCGCAACTTACTAAAAACTAACTTTATATAAATTAGCTATTACTAAGCTGCGAGTAGATCACTCTCTTTTAAAAGAACATTTACAGAATGTTTACATATGTTACATACATAAATATTCATGTTTAAAAATGTAGGTATATTATACCCTTGAAATATTCATACGTAAATACTATAGGATGAGTGGATACTCCTCTAACTTGAAAAGTAGTAAAATCCATCGCAAAGATGAACAACTCTATAGTGATAATAGACGCTGAATATACAAATTGGGCTGGTGGGTACGACCCTTCAATAGCTTATTGCAAAGGGATAACCGAGGTATTCCAAATCGCTGCATTGAAGGTTAGGACATCCGATTTTGAAATTATAGACACTTACAATACATATATAAAGCCCTCAATCCAGCCAATACTTAGCAAAAGAATAAAAAAATTGTGCCATGTAAACCAATCTCTAATAGATTGTTCCCCCTCTTTAACAGAGGAATATACAAATCTAAAAAGATTCATTGGGGAGTCCAAAGTAATATCTTATGGTATAGATATTGATATCATCAATATCAATTTAAAAATGTTTAATTCGATTAACGATGGGCTAAGATGTAAGACTATCAATCTTTATTCATTATTAAAGGCGAATGGTTTCCCAGTAGCTAAATATTCCAGTGGGAATTTAATTCGATATTACTTTGAAGATATCCTCTTCAAGGAACATAAAGCTGACAATGATGTTAAATCTATTCATTCTTTTCTCCTTGAGAGTATTAAGCGGAAAGAGCTCACACAAGTGATCAAAGAGATAAAGTCGGATGGAAAGAATGTTCCTTCTAAACCGAGAATATTTATACTAACACCTGTATATGTAACAGAGATTAATAACGGCTTCAAAAAGTTGACCTTTATGGTTAAAAGCCTGGAAAGTTTTAATTACGGGTGCAATATAATTCATCTAATTCTAAACGACGGTAGTACAGATCTGAGAGTTAAGAATTTCTTTAGCATGTTCAGATCTTCAAATTCTCACTATAACGTAATGTTTGAAACTCAAAACAATATTGGATTACTGGGCTCGCTTGATGAGTTATCAAATATATTAAAAGATATTGTTGACGAAAATGATTATGTATTTAGGCTTAATGCAGATGACTTGATACCTTCACATTACTTAGCCGATCTAAGCTCCATAATACAATTATATTCTCCAGAAATAATTTACTCTCCATGTATAGTATTCCACGATAATCATAACGAGATTGAAATTGTGAATCCTCCACTTTTCTCAAATAATGAAGCTGGTTGGAAATACTTACTTTGGCATAAACTTTTTCCGCATTTAAACCTGTGTTGGAAGGCACACATTTACTTAAAGCTGTTCAGGAAATTCAGAAAAGATATTCCGTATTCAGAAGACTGGCTCCAGGCGATCGAAACATTCAAATATGCCCAAAATGAGTCCGCTAATGTATATAAACTCCCATATCCGGGATACTTATATAGAAAAGACAGCTCAAGTTTAGGAAGAAAACAATTACTAGATACTTTCGGCAAGCTTAAATCGCTTGCAAAAATACTGCTCACTCAGAAGATTCGTTTCTTATTCATACCTCATTTCATATACGAAATTTTCAGGTTTATAAGAATTAGAATAGGTATTGGGCTCCCTAATGAGATTAAAAAGTTTATACTTCCTAAATGGAGTACGCCGTTAAATAAAGACTTACTAAGTAAGGATGATGTTGCCTTAATAAAGGCAGCAAGAATTTCGTCATAAACTATTCCTCCATCTTCTCCCACAATTCCCTTTCCTTCTTTGTAAGTTTCTTAGGAATATCTACATTGATACGTACATACTGATCACCTCTCTTAGATTCGTTACCCAATATGTGAACCCCTTTGTCTTTAACTCTAAAAATGGTCCCTGGTTGTGTTCCCGCAGGAATCTTTAAATTGACATTTCCGTCAACAGTCTCAATTAATACGGTTCCTCCCAGTACAGCTGTCTTCACGCTTATGTCCTCTTCTGAATATATATCGTTTTGCCTTCTTTCAAACTTCTCATGAGGCTCTACCTCAAGTTCCACAAACAGGTCCCCGGTTTCGTAACCGCTTCTCCCTGCGCTGCCGCTACCTCTGAATCTTAGGACCATACCATCATAAGCACCCTTGGGGATCTTAATCTTCACTTTTTCTGTAGCTCTCTGTACACCATTCCCGTCGCATTTTGTACAAACCTTCTCAGGAACCTGACCCGATCCGTTACAGGCATCACATTCCGTGACAAAGGCCATCCTGCCTAATATACTCTGCTGTACCTTCTGTACTCGACCCTGTCCTTTACATGTGGGACATGTTTTTGTCTTTCCGGTATCACTCCCCGTTCCCTTACACTTTTCACACTCAACTTCCCGATCCACATTAATTTGATACTCGCCTCCGTTTATAGCCTCCATAAAATCCAGCCTTATCTTGTATCTCAAATCATTTCCCCTGAAATCTCTCTGCCTGCTTCCGCCTCCCATATTAAAGCCAAAATCCCCCATATTTCCTCCAAAAAATTGCCCGAATATATCACCCATATCAAATGGAGAACCACCGAAATCAAAACCTGAAAATCCATTGCCACTTCCAGGATTAAACCCTTCAGTACCGGCATGTCCGTACTGGTCATATGCAGATCTCTTCGAAGTATCTGACAGAACTTCATATGCCTCCTGAACCTCTCTAAACTTCTGTTCGGCATCAGCCTCCTTGTTTACATCAGGATGATACTGTTTAGCCAGCTTTCTGTAAGCTTTCTTTATCTCTTTTTCATCAGCTCCTTTGGATATTCCAAGGACTTCATAGTAGTCACGTTTTTCCATGAGAGTGATTTTAGCAGACAGAAGAGATGTTTGCTAGTACAAAACCCTAATTTCTGAAAGACTCTGCTAATTCATGAAATTTAGCCGATTTCTGGACTAGAATACGGATTAAGTTATCATCAAAATATCCTTCTTGAAACAATCTTTCTTCCAGAGGAGTAACACCATCGGAGGAGCTTCTGATACCATCACTAACTTGTCTTTGATAGTCATAGACCTTAGCAAAAGCAGAGAAATAGGTTGCAATGCCAGCTTTATATACATCAAGAGAAGCCGGAGTCGCCTCTCTCCCAAGAACAGGTCCAGAAGACTGAACTATACTCCTAAGAACAATATATTCGCATAATAACCCATGTAGAAATTGCCCCGGGTTCACATCAGAATCTACAACTTCATCTCGAGCGATATTTTCAGACAAAAAAACTCTTTCAATCCTACCCATACTTATCAACGCCCAGCTTGTAAGGGCATCAACTGAATGATCCGACCCGTCAAAGTTCATGCCTGTAAGGACAAAATCTTCGGCATTTGCAGCAAGGGGAAGGCCAATATATGGATCTGAAAGACGTTGCTCATTTCTACCTAATAGATTAGTATCTGACATGATCGCAGAAACTTCATCATGACTAAACTCCACTTCCCAAGGATTATTCACAATCTTTTTCGTGATAAGGTCATATTGTTGATTAAAACTAATACTCAGTGAATCATATGGTAAGTCAGGCATATAATGTTTTTAACATGTTATATGCAGCCAATATTATATATATGTATTCTTGATGTCAAATATTCCTATTTACAAAAGTGTTAAAAATAGGATAATGGTATATGGAAACCACTCTATTATCAGAAATGGAAAAGCGAGGATATAGACATCCCCTTCTAATGCGAAAACAAGATCGCAGAAGACATCCTAATCACCAAATTCTTGAGAGAGAAAATACCGATTACGATAGAGACAGCGACCGACTTGCTGTGAAATTCCTGGCTGAAGACGGTAGATTATGGATATCCGAAAAGATGGAGGTCTGCCAATTTCAAACATTTAGACGCATGAACACGGTAGAGGTTGAAATACAACCTTTAGGTAGACCCGAAGTGTTTAGATTCCGTATAACTGAGGATAACGATATTGTAGTAGAGAATGAAAAAAAAGAGTCAGACTTTATAGCCATAACTCTGAACGGTTCCGAATTATACTGTTAATACATACCTTCCCAATCTTTCCAATTACGTATCTAATTTTAGATTAGAAATAAATGGATATTATTAAATCTCTTCAGGAAAAAGGACTCAGCCTGACTGACGCAGTCACTGTAGAAACGGAAGGTCAAATAGATTCTCAAATTGTTCATTTCTTCAGAGATATGTTTGAGCTTGGAAGCTACAAAATAGCGACAGTCAATCTATATGAGGCTAATAAGCCCTTAAGACTGATACTTTCTCCTGCTATAGTGACTACCCATTATAAATATATAGCCCAAATTGCGACACAAGATAATGACGTCCTTGGACACATTACTTTCAACGGACTCCATGAGATATTTACACCTCCAAAGCTAATCCCAAGTCAGGAAGTCTTTTTTGTCGATTGTACTCAACCTGATGAAATTGTATGTATTCCTCTAGGAAACTTCCAAAGATAATAGAGTTCTTCCCTTTCCCCTTATTTCTGCTATTCTCTCAATATATGGATAATATGTGGAATACGGAAAATCAGGAGATAGCAAATTCTTCCAAAAAGAAAGGGCGGGCAATAATTGCTTCGGCAATAGGATTTGTCGGTCTCATTATCCTTCTTTCACAGGTATTTCCAATACTCGGTTCGTATATATCCGGAAAGCTATATGAAGTCAGAGCTTCTTTCATGGTCAAGCCTATTCCGGACTCACACAAGGAGTTTATTGAAGGACAATTTGCATACTATAACCCAGGCAAGAGCTATTTCCAGAATCTCTTAAGTGCGGCTGGTAATAGTATTAACAACCTAACTTATGATCCCGTTACCAGACAGCTCAAGGAACCCACCATTGATACGGCATACAATAAAGCTCTCCAGCTAACGATTCTTGGAACAGGTATAAGTAATATCAGGATAACACCGAATGTAGAAAGTTATGATGAGAAAGTCTACAATCTTAAACTCAAGTCCGGTCTTGCCCATTTCAAGGGAACTCCAATACCCGGTGATGGAGGAAATTCTTTCATTTACGGACACAGTTCAGTACCAAGTTTCTTTAAAAACAATCAGAACATGCCCGAGATTATCTTTTCTAAGCTGGACAAAGTTGATATAGGAGCACAAGTGATTGTCAAACGTGATGGAAAAGACTTAAAATACATTGTAAGAAGGAAGAAGATTATAGAGGCAACAGACTTCTCCGTTTTGAAAACGGAAGGTGATAAGGAAACGGTAACAATGATGACGTGCTGGCCTTTAGGAATACCTTCCAAAAGATTAATTGTTGTAGCAGAAAGATATGAATGAGAATCAGAAAAGACTTTTACTCATAGGAGGTGGAATACTTATCGTCGTAATCGTTGGGATTGTGCTTTTTTCCCTAGCCGGAGGAAAGAAAGATAACAATACGCAACAGACCAAGACTACTCTTGTATATTGGGGGCTTTGGGAACCGGATTCTGCGATGCAGTCTTTGATTGATAAGTACGAGAAGCAGAATACTAACGTTGAGATACAATATGTACAAAAACCATTCACGCAGTATGAAGCAAACCTATATACAAGAATCCAGCAGAATACAATAGACAACACACCTATACCCGATATTGTAAGAGTTAATAATGCGTGGAGATCTAAGTTTGAGAGCCTTCTTGCCCCTATGCCCGACAGTGTAATGAGTGCCGCAACATACTCCTCAACCTTCTATCCTACAGCACTCAAAGATTTTACGGGAAGTGACGGATATATATATGCAGTACCTCTGGAGATTGACGGCTTGACCCTTTTTTACAATAAGAAGCTGTTTAACAGTGCGGGATACTCTGAAGCACCAACGGACTGGGATGCTTTTATAGAGTATGCAAAAAAGATGACAAAAAAGGATACAAACGGAGTTATAACTCAGGCAGGGGCGGCCCTTGGAACATCTAAGAATATCAAACACTCTGCAGATATTCTTAATCTTCTCTTTCTTCAAAATGCTGTAGATATAATCTCTGCAGACGGGAAAACAGTTACACTTTCTTCAACCAGAGCACAATCGGCTTTAGACTTCTACACTGCTTTCACAACTGAGCATCAGACATGGTCTACAGATCTTGCCACCGATCTTGAAACCTTCTACTCCGGAAAACTCGCGATGATGCTTGCTCCAAGCTGGAGAGCTTTTGATATTATAAACTCCGCTCCTAATATAGAGTTCGGACTTGCTCCGGTTCCTCAGCTTCCGGGAAATGATCCTGTTAACTACGCAATGTACTGGGGTGAAGCAGTACCAAAGACAAGTCCTAACCAGGCAGAAGCATGGAAGTTCATAAAGTTCTTAAGTGAACCGGAACAGATGAAAGAGATGTTTTCCAACTCCTCACAGGTCAGAGCATTCGGTGAACCATACTCCAGAAAAGACCTGGCTTCTGAGATGGGTTCCAACCCATATGTAAACCCAATTCTTAAAATGGCATCAACAATGAAAGCGTGGCAGATGGGAGAACAAGGATATGTTGAGGAATCTCTTAGAACAGCAATTAACGATGTAATAGCCTCAGACACCCCTTCAGACCAGGCATTAAGAGAAGCAGAAGAGCGAATAAACCTCAAATTACAGGAGGTACTGAAGTAGACCACAAGGCTCTACCGATAGTATAATATACTCTATAAGTTACAACTACTTAGTAATGACAGACCATCTCTTACATGTAAACCTTGAATCATTAAGTCATGATCCGGAAGATCTAGACAGGACTATTTCATTTATTATTTCGCACAAAGACCCCGAATCTATTAAAGTGAATCTAGCATCTCTCTTCATAGACTTCATAGCTATTTGTAATAGTGAACGAGAATTATCAGATCCCGAGATGATTAAAGATATAAAAGCCGCATGGAAAATATTCGGATCTTGGTATACATCAATGCCATATCCAAGTCCGGCTATGAAAACAGCCCTATCAACATTAGTAGAAACGGATGAAAGATTAAGTGGAAACAATTGGCTAAAGTATTCTTCAAATCTTTTAAATCCAAACAAGAGTGAAAGTATAGTATATAGCACTGAAGGCCAACCACCTGTTAATACTGGATTTATAGCAAGAATGATTTCCTATGCAGAATCTCGTTTAAATAATTAAAATAGATATCTTAACCTTATGACAACAATAATTGAACTAGGCCCAAAAGATTTTCAAAATCCAATAATCTTTGAAGCTACATTAGAATTAATTTGTCAGGAAGATGCTGATCAGGCACAATACGACCTTGCATGTATGTTTAAAGACTATGGGCATTTTTGTTCCGAAACTGATGATGAGGCTCAGTTGAAAAACGGGTTGAAAATATTTAAAGAATGGTGGATTAGAAACCAGAAAGTAGGTGTACAGACAGACGCAGTTACTAATACCCTTGATCAACTCATATCAGGTGACATTCATATAACTGATACGAACGCCGTTGATTTAATCGGAATGTATCTTGTCTATCAAGTTACAGGGGCAATAAGAATTTTAGATGCTTCTCCAGGTGAAAGTGCACAGGCAACAACTTTTGCTAGCTGTGTGGCAGGATATGCACGATCTAGACTCCAATAATTAAGTAACAATCTTCACCTCAAAACCAGGTCGAAATATTTTATTATTTTCTTCAGCAAATATTGCGCAGTCACATTCCCTATTGTATATTGGAAATAATGAAGAAACTTCTAGGAGATAAAAACCGTAAACATTTTCCACTACTCGCATTTATTTTCATACTTCTCTCTATACCCCTCGCAGTATATGGGTTGTTAAACCTTGATAGTTTCGATATCAGAAATAAAGCAGCTGATACGACAACCGTATACAATCAGTGCAAGATTGCATTCCCATATGTAAATCCTCGTTCTATCGAAAAAGGAAAAGTTGTTCAGATGCAGGTCGATGCCATAACACCTGATGAAAATATTAAGTCAGTCTCCGTTATGGACAGGGCTGGAAATATAATATTCTCGAAAGAATATACAACTCTTCCAAATACATCAATATCAGAAATCTTTACATTCACTTCCCAGACAACAGGAGACCTTAATATGTTAGGAACTCTAACAACAGACAAAGAGACAAAACCATGTGTAGTGGAAGAAAATAGGAGTGTAACAGTAATATCAACAAATCTTGCTCCGGAGTTTAAAACCCTTCCCTCAGCAGCAAAACCAAGCAATGTACTAAAGGTTAAAGACAGCTACGAGTACCTAATGAGAGTTGAAGATAAGGAGAACGATACAATCAACTATGCCTTCTCTTTCACTCCAAATGCAGATTGGCTTAAATACAGCGTAATTGAAGACGGAGGAACAGGAAAGCTCACAATAAAGTTCACGGGTATCCCTGATAAACCGGCAAGTTATCTTGCTAATATCTTTGTACATGACGGCTACAATAAACATTTAAGATCACAGTCATGGGTAATTAATGTAGATCAGGATAAAAATGATGTTCCGAAGGTGACCGTTTATGAACCAAGCAAGGATGCCACAGTCACACAAGGAGGGACAATCAAGGTGTCTTGGGAAGGCAGTGATTTAAATCAGATTGTAAAATATGAGCTATATCTTGCAACAAACCCTGCCAACCCAAATTCTTGGATTGCAGTAAATAAGAATATTTCACATAAAGTAGGGAGCTATATTGTAGACACAACCTCCTTCCCTTCAGGCACATATCAGGCCGTCGTTAGAGCAACAGATAACTACAACCCTGCTGCAACTGGAGTTGGAGTATCCGCAGGAAAGATTGTTGTAAAAGAGTTAGTTCCTGTTGTACCGGATCCGGACGAGCCGGATGATGGAATTATTCTGGTTGATCCTCAGATAATCAACATATCACCGAGTAAAGGAAGCAAGCTGAAGAATAAGAACGCAACAGTCTCAGCAACAATAATTGCAGGGACTAGAGCAGAAATCGATAAAGGCTCTATCGTCTTCTTTATTGATGATAAAGATGTAACAAAAGATGTAAAGGTTAACGAGATATCTAAATCTGAATACTCATTAATATATTCAACGCCTGAACCATATAAAGAAGGGACTCACAAAGTGAATATAAGGTTTAAGGATAGTAAGGGAGGAACAGCTCAGAAAGACTGGACTTTTGAAATAACCGCAGAAAGTACCTCTGATGATACATACAACATATTCGGATTTGAGATCCCTAAGAGAACAGCAATGATAGTTGGAGGAGGCATACTGCTCCTTCTCCTTGCAATTCTTGTCCCATGGGTTCTCTACCTCCTCTGGAGAGGATCAAAAGATGAAGAGTATGAGACTGTTTATACAAACACCTACACCCCTGTTAAGCCGTCATCAACCCCAGAGTTTGAAGAGGAGAAGGAAGAAGTAAAAGAGAAACCGGAAAGTAAGGTTGATGATGATAAAAAGACAGAGACACAATCACAGTCTTTTACAGCCCCCAAACCGAGTGCGAATATGGATATGTGGGTGCCTGTAGTTGCTCCAAAGGATGATTTAACAGTTATCAAAGAGACCCAAAATGATATAGTCACTACAATTCCTGAGGATAAAGAAGATGTACAGACTCCTCCGGAGGAACCTATTCTCGCAGAAGAGACTGTTCCCACTGTAGTACAACCAGAAGAAATTCTGACCCCTACTGAGAAACCCCTTACAACTGAAGAGACGATCCCGACAGTAATCCAGCAAGAACCAGAACCTGAAGTGGTTATAACTCCCAGCTCAGCAGTAGAATCTCCTATAGTAATCCAGCCAAACTCTACAGAGCCTGAAATTCCTCAGGATACCTTTGTAGAAGAGCCTTCACAGTCGGAAGAAAATACCGGTGCAGATGATCTCATGAAGCTTGCTGAAGAACTTTCAAACGCTCCTGACGCTGAAGAAGAAACAACACAAGAGAAACCACAGGAAAATACCCAGACAAATAATACTTCCCCAGCGGCATAAATCTGATATAATCACCCTATGAAATCATTAGGATATTTAGAAATCAGAGAACTCTTCTTAAAACATCTTGAAGAAAAAGGCCATACGATAATCCCATCTTCTTCACTTGTACCTGAGGATAATCCATCCGTGCTTTTTGTAAATGCAGGAATGTTTCCCCTTATTCCCTACCTACTCGGAGAACCCCACCCCGGAGGAGTCAGGCTGGCAAACTCACAGAGATGCCTAAGGACAATTGATATTGAAGAGGTTGGAGATGCCACTCACTGTACTACATTTGAGATGCTTGGAAATTGGTCAATCAACGACTACTTCAAAGAGGAAGCATTAAGAATAACTCTAAGTTTCTTTGTAGATAAGCTAGGTTTTGATATCAACAAGATCTCTTCATCAGTATTCAAAGGAAACGAAGATGCTCCCAAAGACACCGAATCAATAGAGATTTGGAAAAAACTATTCAGCGAAAGGGGTATCAAAGCGCAGGTCGGAGAGAGAATACGAGAACTACCAAAAGAAGATAACTGGTGGGAACCAGAAGGCGGTGGTCCATGCGGGCCTGATTCAGAAACCTTTTATGAAATAGATGGAAACCTAGTAGAGATTGGTAACGACGTGTTCATGCAGTACCTCAAAAAAGACAATACATACTCACCACTTGGGAAACATAATGTTGATTTCGGAGGAGGATTAGATAGGTTAGCAATGATATGCCAGGAAGTCCCGTCAGTCTATGAGACCGATATCTACCTCCCAATACTTAAAAAAGTACAGGAACTCTCCAAGGAACACATCGTCAGGTCACACAGAATAATTGTAGATCACATAAAAGCATCTGCGTGGATAATAGCAGACGGTGTAGTACCAGGAAGAACACAGAGAGAATATATATTAAGAAGATTAATAAGAAGAGCTATAAGGCACGGACGATCGTTGGGGATTGAAAATCTCTTTACACGACAGGTAGCAGAAATCGTAATTAATCAATTCAGTGCCGTACATCCCCTTCTAGAATCCAATCGAGAAAGTATTTTAAATATCCTTGAAGATGAAGAAAAGAAATTCAATCAGACACTGGGAAACGGGCTAAAGGAGTTTGAAAAGACATTCAGAAATATCAAGGAATTCAAGAATGAAAACGGGGAAACATTCAGGCTTTACGAGACTTACGGTTTTCCGCTTGAAATCACACTTGAAGAGTTAACATCCAGAGGGATAGATTACGATGAGGAATTAGTCAAAAAGAACCACGAAAAGGCCTACGAAGAACATCAGGAGAAATCCCGAACTGCTTCAAAGGGACTATTCAAAGGAGGCATGGCAGACACATCAGAAATATCGACCAGGTATCATACAGCCACCCACCTCCTCCTCGCCTCTCTATACAATATTGTAGGCCCTCACATATACCAGAAAGGAAGCAATATAACGACCGAGAGACTAAGGCTCGATTTCCCCAATGATGAGAAGCTAACAGATAAACAGATTGAACAAGTTGAAGATATGGTTAATGAACAGATACAGAAATCACTACCCGTGATATTCAAAGAGATGGATAAGGAAGAAGCTATGAAAATCGTGAAATATGCTGCCTTCGAAGATAAATATGGTGATATCGTAAAAGTATATACAATAGGTTCTCCTGACAGCCCTTTCTCTCAAGAGATCTGCGGTGGTCCCCATGTAGAAAATACTAAGGATCTAGGACATTTTAAGATAGTAAAGCAGGAAAATGTAGGGGCAGGTATAAAGAGAATTAAAGCTGTTCTTGAATAGTATGGAATACCCAGTATTGGCAATAGACTTCGGGACGAAGAGAATCGGTCTGGCAATTTCTGATGAAAAAGGCCGTGTTTCAACTCCCATAAGACCAATCCGAATTACTAAAAACACTTCACAAGAGTCTTTATTACAAGCATTTAGAGATGCAATAGCTGAAAATAGAGTGAAGTCTCTCCTAGTTGGAAAACCGCAGGAATTTGAGGAGGCTCATAAAAAAAGTACTGAAAGAATCAACAAGTTTATTGAGTGGTTAAGCTTCCATTTAAATATTCCCACTAGCACTTGGGATGAAAGCTTCTCTACAAGTGCAGCAAAAGATATGATAGTATCAGCAGGAAGTACTGTGAAAAGCAAGAAAAACAAACTAGATAGTATTGCCGCCTCGATCTTTCTACAGGAGTTCCTTAATTCAAATACAAAAGAGAAATGAAAATCATAAAACTACTATTTATACTCCTTATATTCATTGGAGCTGCTTTAGCGGCCTTTCTCTTTTTTAAATATAGATCAATCACAACATCCCAACTAAGCAGCAGTTCGGAGAAAGTAAGGTTTGAGATCAAGAAAGGTATGACCGGAGTGGATATTCTCGAGGCTTTGGCAGAATCTGAAATCGTAGAGAGTGAGAAGATCCCATACCTCAAAGTCTATCTGAAGTTGAACAATGTTCCTGCCATGCAAGAGGGAGTTTTCAGACTTCCCAAAAACCTCACTGTAAAAGAGCTCTTTGATACACTTCAAAACCCGGAAAACCCCGATATCTGGGTCACAATTCAGGAAGGATTAAGAGTAGACCAGGTAGCCGATATACTAGCTGAAGAGTTTGGTAAAGAAGAGGAAGCAGTATTCAATGAAGCAAAGTTCTTAAGCTTAACAACTGACAAAGAATATATCGGGACACTGGGAATAAACATTGTTGGCTTATCCTCTCTCGAAGGTTTCCTTTTCCCGGACAAATACCTCTTTCCCAAACAGGCGACCGAAGACTATCTCATCAAAACTCTCGTAAATACCTTTCTGCTTAAAACCGGAGGAGTTTATACTTACGACGATATAATTATTGCAAGTATGGTTGAAAGGGAGGGAAGAACCAATGACGACCGTCCAATGATAGCCGATATCATTAAGCGAAGATACAAAGAAGGGTCTCTTCTCCAAATAGACGCAACCCTTCTCTATTACTATAAGGATTGGAAACATCCAATCACCGATGCAGATCTTAAGCTGGATCAACCATATAACACATATAAACGAATCGGTTTACCCCCTACTCCTATCTGCAACCCCGGACTGTCCGCTATTAACGCCTCCAAAAATCCCAAATCAAACCAATACTATTTCTATCTTCATGACAATAGCGGCAATATATACTATGCTACTACATACCAGGAGCATCTACTTAATATCCAAAAGTATTTAAGATAGAATAGGAGAACCATGGAGATTTCAATGAACGTAAAAGATACAAATAGCAAGATTCTTCTCAAGGATCAGAAGAATAAGGTTAATGAGATACAAACTCAGTCTGCCGCTAAACTATCCGGGGATTCCACGAAAAGGAAGTTTGACAAAAAGCTGTTCTTTAAATGGGCAATTCGAGTATTTATCGTTCTAGTTGTTTTGGGTGGGGGCTTTTATGCATACAAAGTACTCAGCTTTACAAATGCTATTGGCTTAAAGATCAGACCTGAAGATCTCCTCTCAAGTTTTAAAGAGGAGCCGGAGCTGAAAAAAGACTCCTCAGGCAAATATACAAATGTCCTGCTTGTAGGAATTGATTCAAGGGGAGAAAAAAGCACCTTAAGAAATACCGATTCCATGATTATTGCCTCATATAACTACGAAACAGGTAACACTGTGATGTACTCAGTGCCAAGAGATCTTTACGTTCCCTTCCCGGATAATCCCAGCTACTATCAAAAAATAAATGCTATGTATGCAAGTGGTGAAAATAAGAAAAAAGGAGGCGGGCTAGAATACCTTGAGAAAACTCTTAAAAGCATTACGGGTTTGGAAGTCCAGTATCACGCAATGATTGACTTACAGGGATTCAAAAAGATAATTGACACTCTTGGTGGTATTACTGTAAATGTTGAAAACTCTTTCACAGATGACTGCTATCCAGTTGACGGAACGCAGAAAATAACCTACTACTGCGGTCTTATAAACGGCAAAGCGCAGACAATAACTTTCAAAGCTGGTCCACAAACCATGAATGGAACCATTGCTCTTCAATATGCAAGATCTAGACATTCGTCGGATAATGGAGAGGGAACTGACTTTGCCAGAGGACGAAGGCAGCAAAGAGTCATTGCCGCAATCAAAGATAAGTTCTTAACCACTGAAACCCTTTTAAACCCCCAAAAAATCCTTGAGACTATGGATGCACTAGAGAAGAATCTCATTGTCACAGAATTCACCACAGAAGATATACAAGCCGCTGTGAACCTCGCAAATAAGCAAAAAGAGAATCCCGGGAAAGTATTTTCATTTGTCTTGGACCCTAGCATAGGTGCCGGAAAAGTTCTTAAGGGAGGGAACGGTCTAAGATGTAATCTCCCAGGGTTTTGTCCAAATCCAAGCAACCCTCCATATTCGGTACAGTCAGTAGCAGGAACCTATCCTACATATACGGAACTTTTAACCCTTGTCCAACTGATTCAGCTTGATCCTCAGTTGTACAAAGAAGATGCCATAATCCGGGTGTACGATACAGGGATTGGATATATAAAGGCTAAGACGAAAACAGAAGAGCTCCAAAAGAAATATCCATATCTTAATATTCTCTTTTTTGGAACATTAAGATCTGATAAGGAAGGAAATATAGTGTATGGTTCCAATTCTACAGACTTCGTTTACACAGTTGATATGCTTGCTAAGTATTTCCAAACTGAAAACAAGACGAAACCTGATTTCATCACGTCTAATCTTTATGGAGAGGACCTGGTTGTGCTACTTGGCAAGGAAGTAGTGAAAGTAGAAGCGGCTCCGCAAACCGATAATCAAACAACAAAGTAAAATGTTCTATCTCTTCCATGGTTCAGAAAGTTACCTGAGCCTTAAAAGTGCAAAAGAACTTTTGGAGAAACTTTGCGATGAGCAAGGGGCAGAGTTGATGACAATTGACGCAGAAGAATCCAATTCTGAGAGGATAATCAATGCTTTTTCATCAAACGGGATGTTCAGTACGAGCCAGATTGTTTTCATTAAGAGACTATACAGGAATAAACAGAAGGAAGGCATATTTGAATACCTTTTTGTAAATACTCCCCTCGAATCTACGCACTATGTGTTCTGGGAAGACCAAAAGATTAACAAAAATACTAAGTATTTCAAATTCTTTAAAGATCAGATCACCTTGATTGATGCAGGAAATAAGGTTTCAGTCTATAACTGGCTTAAAGGGTATCTTAACAACAAAGGAATAGAAAGCGATACAGATACAGTAAAGCTTCTTGCCGGGAGAAATAATTATACAACAGAGAGAATTGCTCACGAGGTGGATAAAATGGAGTTGGCAGGGATTACGAAAATCACACAGGAAATTGTAATGAGCCAGGTTTCTGACACCCTTGAAGTCTTTGGCTGGGACTTAACAGACGCAATAAATAAGAAAGATAAAACGAATGCTCTAATTATACTTGAGAGCCTTGTCAGGCAGCAGATCGATCCAAATATAATTATGGCAATACTTACCAGTAATCTAAAGCAACTTACGCAGGTACATCTTCTTCAAAAAACCGGTGCCCCCAGCAATGAAATGGCAAAAGCTCTTGGCATTCATCCATTTGTAATTTCAAAGTTACAGTATAGTGCAAAAAATATCAGCTGGACTGAAATAAAAGCGTGGTTTAAAAAGCTTACTTCTCTGGATCTGGCAAGCAAACAAGGTAATATAGATCCTATTCTGGGTTTAACTCTTTTAATCTCTAGGATTAATTGACACTCCCCCTCTTTTTGCATAAACTGGATTATATTCTTTAATACTGTTTTAGGATGGAACCATCTGGAAAAAATTCAAAGGCGCTTATCAGAGTCGTACTAATAATAACCGCAATCCTTGGATTAGTAAGTATTGGCACAGCATATTACTTTTATCAGATCAAGGATGTCAGCCCGACAGATACTTCCGCCGCTGAAGGTTGCGGCTGCTACTATGTACTATCTCAGGAATCACTAAATAGTTGTGCCAATGCCACTCCAGAAGATGCTTTCGAATTCAGAGCAGGTACTAAAAACTCTAATGGTGTTTGCTCTGTAACTTGTGATGAAAGGACTGCCGCAGATATTAAATCTTCTACACAAACTCCTACCCTGCTCCTTTGTAAACAAGACTCTTTTACGGCAAATCCCGGATGTGTAGATCTTTCAGTTGAAAATGCTGATGGAGACAGATTGCCCGAAGGAGTAACCCCAAGTGAAGAGGTAACCCTTAAAGCAACATTTGTTGCTCCTACATCAGTTACCCCACAAAACGGAGATTACTACAAAGGTTTCAGCTTCACAATTAATGGTGAGAAAGTAGATATTGCAAAGGCGAATGCACAAGTTACGGGAAGCGGAAGCGACAAAACATATACTATATCTACACAGTTCTCCGATTATAAAAATGCAGAGAAGGTCACTGTACAAGCATTTGGAACTACGGTAACGAACTCAGAAATGACCTCTCAGGCATGCCTCAGAACCATTTCTGTAGAACAGCCGAAAGTTGCCTCCTGCAGTAACATGAGTATGAACCTAACCGACGACAACAAGCCAAAAGTTAGTGATATATCAATGGATGTGAACTCAGTTTCTGAGGTTAGCTCTCTGGCAATAGAATTCCAAGTTGGAACTGAATCTACTAAAATAACAACAAAAGATATCACTTCCAAATACATTGACGGGACAATAATTCTAGACCAGGCTTTCCTATATGATACCGACAATTTTACAAGCACAAAATCTTTTAGCCTGTTAGACACTGAAATCACGAAATATGACGTTACTGCGACAGTACTTGTAAATGGAGAGAAAGTAGACTCAACAGCATGTGCAGCCAGCGAGAGCCTACCGTCTACAACTCCTTCCGAAGAAGAACCTACCACTGGAGAAGAGGAAGAACCGACTCCGACAGACGAAGAGCCTACCAATACGGATACCTCAAGCTTTGTAACTACTAAGACCGCCTCCAAACAGTGTGTTGAGAGAACAAGTCCAAATAATACAATTAAATATACGATAGAGGTTGAAAATATCGATACTGCCTATGAAGATATAACATCGATTAAAGACAAACTTCCTCTAGGTTTCTCATATACCGCAGGGAGTTCAGAGATAAATGGAGCCGCTGTAGCTGACGATGACTTCGTGACTGTAACCACGGTTGGCAGTACACAAGAAATAGTCTGGCAGACGGAAAATGGATGGTCTGTAAAAGATAATGACTCCTTAACAATTGTATTTAGTGCTACTGCTAACTCCACAGCTCTTAGCGGAAGTAATCTCAATGAGGTCGTCGTTACTCCTGTAAATACTCCGACAGACGCAACAAAACTAAGATCACAGGTTGATGTAGAGGTAGCACAGTCTTGTACTGCTCCCGAGACTGCCCTCTTTGATAGTAATGTAGCGAAGGCAGTGCTAGGACTATTAGTAATAGTTTTAGCTACTGCTTTCTACTACTCGCAATCAGGAGATAGACTAACTGAAAAAATCCTTACCTCAGGAATATACAAAAGTGTATACAAATCACTCAGATTCACAGGTCTTAAGCTTACAGAGCCAAGAAAATACTTTGAAGAGAAAGCTATATACTCACTAGAGAAACGACGAGGTGACAAGGGAGATAAGTAAGGAATCAGTTAACCTTTACAGCCTTTCCATCCAACCCAAATAACTCCCCGTTTGAAATAATTATAAAATAGCGGATATCTTTATACTTCCCTTTATCGATCTCCACCTGGTTCATCCCTTTTTCACTCTCAGCTGTTAACCAGTACTTAAGATCTTCAATATCATCTCCGAACTTAACAATTCCAGTGCATGTATCTTTTGTCTCCCAAGTTATTTTGATAACGTCCTTTTCCTTATCAACCAGGAGATTAAACGGGGTGCAATCTTTCTTAAAATCAAAAACCTTAATAATCCCTTCCCTGTTAAGAGCCATTAATACACCCAGGAAGGTTAAAACAACAAATCCACTAATTATTAGAAGGTTTCTTTTCATCAACATTAATATAAAAGACATAATCAATATACTTCTCTCTGTTATGAATCCTCAAAACAACCTTATGATCCCCAATATCATTTGTTCCGGGGATTCCAAACATACTATCTGTCTGTAAAAACAACCATTGTGGAGCATCTACAAGTTCATACAACAATTCTGCACTATTCCCGGAAAAGGAAACATTGGGTTTAAATGTATATACGCTATCAACTATCGCAGTATTAGGAGCAATATTATTGACTTTTGGGTACTCATCCAACGTACTTTCTCCTTTTATACTCGTATTTCTGTTAACATTAAGACTCCTCGTATAGACAGACCATGTGAGGAGGGAGAAAACAATTACAGCTGCTGAAATAGCAATTATTAATATCTCTTTTCTTTTCATACACTATCAGTGTAATAGATAGAAGAGATGTTTACAAATAGAACTTCCGATATGAATCTTAAAATTCAATTGGAGAATATGTTAATGCTCCATTTACACCAATAACTGCTAATCGACCATGAGCAGGGTCAACCTCGCAGAACATAAATTGCCCGTCATCAAATGGATAAACCAATTGGCTCCCATTTACTTCTATAGCACCATCTTCATTTAACTCAACCTCGTGAACCGCTATAACACCATTTAATCCTGTAAGTGCTGCACGATGAAATGTTACTTCATGTAGCAGTTTCCCTATTTCCATCCTGTCAACCACTCTTCCAAACTCTAAGTTTAGCTGCTGCTCCAGGTGCTTCAAATTTGCATCAAGAAGTGCTGCTTGATTTTCAGACATGATTTATATGAACAATATTATTAGCTGCTATTATAGGTCTAAATATAATTATAATCAATAAATATACTATATTACGTTTACAAATCCCCCTTTTACTTATATAATCACCTTGTAATATATGTAATAAAAATATGGCAAATCTCAAAGCTTCAATTAAAGACCTAAGAAAAACAAAGAAAAGAACAACTTTTAACACCAGATTAAGAGATAGAATCAAAAGAGCTGTTAAAAAGTTTAATACTTTTATCACGAAAAAAGAGTTTGATCAGGCATCGAAACTCCTTCCTCAGCTTAATAAAGTTCTTGATAAAGCTGCAAAGGAAAATATTATGAAGCAGAAAACGGCAAGTAGAAAAGTTTCTAGATTATCTAAAAAACTTAATAAAGAAAAATCTGCCACAGATGTCAAAACTGCTAAAAAGAGCTCTTAAGCTATCAATACTGCCTGCGAGTTTGATGATTGCAGGAAAGTTTTTATCAGTATTTATCTTAATAGCTATATATCAGCTACAATTTTCAATAGAGTCAGGAACGAGCGGGATATTTTCCCTACAGATATTTCTAGAACAACAGGAGAATGTTCTTCAGATCAATTCATACTCTAACCTCCTAACTCTTTTATTCATTGCCATCCCCACCTTCTATGTTCTCCTTCGAAAAACAATTCTTCAGAAAGCTAAAGACAATCCGAGAACAATTGTAAAGCTCACAAGACTTAATATTCTTAAATGGGTAACAAGTGACAAAACACCAATACTTCAGATATCAATGTGGACTATGTTTCTTTGGATAATTGCCGGTATATGCATATCTTCAAGTATGTCCGGTTTTACATACGAATACATAGGCATAATGGCTGGAGTTCTGGCAATTCTTGCGACATGGGGTATGATCAGGACATTTGAAATGGAAACTGATAAGATATATCCAAAGAACAATCAAGCGTATTATTAACTATGGTTAAGAGAGAAATTAAAAGATTTAGAAACTCAATTGAGAAATATCTGGATCCTTTTGCAATAGTTGCTATGATCCTAGTTCTCATAATCCCTGCACTTGCAGTTCTAAACCTTTCCCCTGTCTCTAAGGAAGGAGTTAAAACTAACAAAAACGTTTTAGGTGAGAGCGACAGCAGCGAACTTGGGTTCGCAATGGTCGGCGGAGTACACGATTATATTAAAGAGGAGAATCTTGATTATCCAGAAGATAGTCTATATACCTATGAAGCCACTATAATTAAACACAATAAAGGAAGATACTCTAAACCTATCCTTCAAATAGAGAACTCAGGAAGCGTAGAGCAAACATTGTTAGTCAGCGGAACATTGGAAACACCAAACAATATGGAGGTCTCACTTATCCTAGATGATAAATCATACAGATTAGTATCAAGAGAGGGGGAACCATTTACAATATCAATTAAAGTACCTTCACAATCACAGGAAATTGCATACCTTCAGCTGGTATCAAACACAGATTCACTATTTAACAACCATGTAAATATCCAGTTTACACAGAAGTAGCAGTCCTTTACCTCCCGACCTTAATCCCTGATTCCAAACCATCTTCATAATATGCTTTTGTTCTTTTCAGGGTATAGTATATAATCATCAATATAGGATATAGAAAGCTACAAATATGCACCCACGTCGCATTCCTGATACTGCCGCTAAGTTTTGGGGGGGACTACTGCATGACAATCCAATTGCAGCATTAACCGGAACCACATACAAAGTTCATAAACACGGAGTTCCAAGCGAGAATTTACCAATCCCTGAAGACGAAGGGATACTAATTGATAACATACTTCTCAGAAATGAGCTGCCGGCTTTTGTCAGTGCTGAGGAAACGTTTGCGATTGGATCCCTGCTCTATGTCTGGCCAATAGATAAACTAAAGGAAGACATGGAGAGCAAATTAACAGCATTGAATCTAGTCAGGGACAAAAAACAACGTTTAAGAGATCTGACGCAACTAGGGTTTGAGGCTTTAGCTATTGTAATGGTGGATCTAGATTGTCCTAATACTGAAGATTTTTTCCATTCAATACGTCAACTTCTCTTAGATCAATTTCATGATACAGACTGGATACAATTCAAGACTGATAATTCTTTTCACATCATATTTAATCAATTTGTTACCCCTGATCTCCTTCCGTGGTTTTATGGAGACTTAATCTGTAAGTTTTCCAAGTTAGATCCTGATGGTGATAAATTTATAACTAACTATATAGGTAATCAGTTAAAGCAAAACTATTCCAATAGAGAAAAAATACGAGAGTTATGTTCTTACATTCTAGACAACTTTACTCATTATGATACTCCACAAGAGGAAAAGTTCAGATCAGTTCTGGACATTAGATGGATTGCTCATTCCCTGCTGGAGTTACTTAGTTACCTTGAAGGAAATGCCGGCAGTTTTGCCTTCCTGAGGGCAAATAATAAACCGGGATCAAAAAAAGTCCCAACGGCTTTAGCTTATACTCGTTACGAAAGTCCTCAAAGATCTAAAACATTAGCGACTAAAAGTACCATAAGGCAAGTAAAACACTTTTTCAATTAAATAAGCTATTAACTACTGCCTAAGCGAGTACGGAAATAGCTTTTACCCGATACTTTCTATGCCTGATCCTGCCTTAAAAAGGGCTTCAAAGTCAGATATACGTTCAACCCATTTAGGCAAGTTTAACTCTTTAAACTCGTCAACAGTTACAATGTGAACACTATCTATAGATACTACATGTCCAACCTGGCAAACATCACTTGAATGCTCTGTGATAAAGCTACGTACCTCGTTTGGATGCTCTCTTTCAAAAATTTGCTTAAGAGTGAAAGTCTTATACCTTAGATCGTCTGGCATACATTTTCCAAGTATAACTGCTTTATATTGAGTATTCGACATACTAGTGCGTAAAATAGTTTATGCACGCAATTATACTCGCCCTAACACAACAGATCAACAATATAACATTATTAGCATTTCTCCTTTTTAAACAAAAACTGTATAATTTCAAGGAATTATGCAGAATATCCATAATCAGGACAAAATTAAAAACTTCTCTATCATCGCCCATATAGATCATGGGAAAAGTACATTAGCAGATAGAATGCTTGAACAGACACACTCAGACCTCAGTCATGAGAAAAGAAAAGAAAGAGTATTAGACAGGCTTGACCTTGAGCAGGAAAAAGGAATAACAATTAAACTCCAGGCTGCTACAATGAACTGGAAAGGCTATGAACTCAATCTCATTGATACACCCGGACACGTAGACTTCTCATATGAAGTATCCAGATCGCTTGCAGCATGTGAAGCGGTAATCCTTCTGGTAGATGCTCAGCAGGGAATACAGGCTCAAACGATTTCAAATACTAGAAAGGCGCTGGACCTGGGTTTAACAATTATTCCTGTCATCAATAAAATAGACATACCCTTTATTGATATACCTCAACGAGAAGCGGACATACACAACCTTCTCGGACTTTCCACAGAAGATATAGTTAAAGTTTCAGCCAAAACAGGAGAAGGAGTAGATGAATTGCTGGATGCCATTGTTGAAAAAACTCCCGTCCCTTCCGGAAACCTGAATGCCCCACTCAAAGCCCTTATCTTTGATTCATTCTATGATGAACACAGGGGAGTGGTTGTTGCCGTTCGGGTATTTGACGGAAAGTTAAGCTCCAATAGCAAGGAAAATAACCTATTCATCCTTCAAAAAGGTGAAATGTTCTCCCCTACTGAAATCGGCATATTTGCCCCAGACCTGAGTGAACAGGAAAATCTTCAGGCCGGAAATGTGGGATACATCGCGACAGGATTAAAGGATATCCGCCAGTTTACCGTTGGGGACACAATATCGAATCAAAAAGATGTTGATCCGCTACCCGGATATAAACAGCCCAAACCAAATGTTTTTGCCTCTTTCTTCCCTGTTGATTCAGATGGCTATGAAAGCTTGAAGATTGCTCTGAACAAATTAGCCTTGAATGATGCCTCTTTGGTATACACGGATCAAAGATCAAATATGCTTGGATCTGGGTTTCGATGCGGATTTCTAGGACTCCTTCATATGGAGATAATTCAGGAGAGGCTGGAACGGGAATACGATGTCGATCTTGTCATTACAGCTCCAACAGTTGAGTATCACATCACAAAAACAAGCGGGGAGGATATGATTATACAAACACCTCACGAACTACCGGACCCTTCTGTGATAGCGGAAATCAGAGAGCCGTGGGTAAGGCTTGAAATAATGACCCCAGACAAATATATAGGAGCTATCATGGATCTAGCCGGAAAGCGCAGGGGCCAGTATGTAAACACAGTATATTTATCTCAGGGCGGGGTGGGAACAGGAAGCGATGTCTATATAAAACTGGAGTATGATATTCCTCTTTCCTCTTTAATATCAAATTTCTTTGATACTCTTAAAAATATATCCAGCGGTTATGCATCTATGGAGTATGAGTTTATAGATTTCTTCCCGGTTGACCTTGTTAAAGTGGCTGTTCTGGTCAACAAGGAAGAAGTACCCGCTCTAAGCTTCCTCGAGACAAGGGAAGAGGCACGGCTCAAGGCCGCAAAACTTCTCAAAGTCATGAAAGAAGAGATTCCGCGACAACAGTTCCAGCTGCCTCTGCAAGCCTCAATTGGTGCGAAAGTAATTGCAAGAGAAGATGTGAGTGCTCTTCGCAAGGACGTAACTGCAAAGCTCTATGGAGGTGATGTAACTCGACGAATGAAGCTACTCGAGAAACAGAAGAAAGGAAAGAAGAAACTGAGACAGAAAATGATAGGAAGGGTTAATATTCCTCAGGAAGCGTTCCTGGCAATACTAAAAACATAATAATATTGTAATGATTAAATCACTTAAGCTGACTAATTTCAGGCAGTTTAAAAATAAGCGGTTTGACTTTGAAGACGGCCTCATAGTTATTACAGGCAGAAACACTAAAGGTAAAAGTTCAATTCTGGAAGCCATCTACTACCTCACCAACGGTCAATCACCATGGTCTGACAATGTTGATCTATACAATGAAGATCTCGACTACTTCAGAATAGATGCCGAGATTGAAATTGATGGATACACAAACCTGTACTCCGTCTACAGGGATAAAATGAAAAGGATGTACCAGATAGATAAGAAGACAACAACCCCGAGGCGATTCTTCAGACAGCTTTCTTCCACCCTTTTCAGTCCTGAACAGATTGAGATACTTCTTATTTCCCCTTCAAAAAGAAGAGAGTTTTTAGACGATTTTTGCAGCAAGATTGATACAGATTATGATGAGATTAACAATAAATATAAGAAAATCCTCCGGCATAGAAATGCCTATGTAAAAAAACTCTCTAAACAATTCTATGAAACAGGAATAGTTCCTGAAATAGACAAACAGCTTATGTACTGGAGTGAAGAGCTTGCGAAAGCCTCTGTACAACTAATTCTCAAGAGACTTAAGTACATAGATCTGCTTAATAATGGAGACTTCAAGGTAGTGTATAAGTCGACATTGGATATTGATGAGCTGGAAGATCTGCTTACAGAAAACGAGCTCTACAAACTTCATTTAGAAAAGTATAAAGCTGGCGCAAAGAGAGATATTGCACTTGGATATACAAACATAGGAGCACATAGAGATGACTGGAGTATCATGGACGGGAAAGATATAAAACGGTTCGGATCCAGGGGGGAAAAGAGACTGGCGATAATTAAGCTCATATATTTCACGCACAGTACATTTGCAAAGACCAAGGGTTTTTATCCTTTCCTGATGCTAGATGATATTCCTTCCGAACTCGATGATGAAAATATTATTAAGATATTTAATGAAGAGATATTAAATAAACAACAAACCTTTATCACCGCAATCAGAAGGGAAGAGATTCCTGAAAATATCCTTCTTAAGTCACAGGTAATAGAACTTGATTAAAGATACTTGTTCATCTCTTTCTCCCAGGCTAACAAGCCCTTTCTAGTAAATTCAGTTATATCTTCATTTAAAGCCTCATCAAAGGTTACCCATTTAAATCCCTCATGTTCCTCAGACAAACGGACCTTTTGTGTCTCGCATTTATATAGGCAAACAAATCGAACATATGGAAGGCCCTTATATTTAGTGCTTCCATCTATATCGCTATCAAAAAAAGATAGGCTGCTTAACGGGGTAGCAAAGATTCCAACTTCTTCAATCAGCTCTCTCTGAGCAGCACTGTTCACATCCTGTCCTTTATCTAATTTACCACCGGGAATTTCCCATTTTAACGGTTCGTGGGAATCATTTCTGCTTCGCTGAATGAGTAGGATTTTAGAATCAGAAATAAGAATCGCTCTAATAACAAGTAAGACTCTTGGACGTGAAACAACTGCCTTATTCATTGAAGATATAGTAGACCTTGGAAAGAAATCTGACAAGGGTATAAACAACTCTTAAACCTCAGATTACAATGCTACTTATACTCTAATACATTTTCTTTAAACCCCTCATCAAAAAATTCTATTCTCCCCTTCCTATTATTTGCTAATAACCTTTTAATATCTGGCTTATGTTTTGTAACAACCATGAACAATAATTGAGATAGAAATGCTATAGTTTCAATTATTCTAAAGACCATGCTTCTACCCCTTATATTATCCGACACATCACTCACAGTTTGATTAAAATATCCCCCGAAATTTCTCACCCATGCATTTTTGATCAAGATCGTATTCATGTAAGTTGAATTGTAAACAGGTCTCATGAAATATAGTTCATGGAAATTGAAAATATCACTTTCAAAAGTTAGACCCCGCTCTTCAGAAATAAGATTTAAGCAGAAAGTATCTTTTAAGTCCCTTGACGATTTTCTTCTAAACCTTCCCCTTAAAAAAGGATTGATTGCCATAAGACCTCTATATAGCCACATTCTGTCATTCTTAACCACTATGAAAAGATCTATATCATCCTTTTTTTTGTTAGTTCCGGCAGCATAGGAACCGGTAACAGCTATAAACTTGACCCAGTTGAGAACCATAAACCTGTTTATATTCTCTTTCACATAATCAATCTTCTTCCTCAAAACGCTTGAAGGCTCCAGCTCACTCCTGTTACCTTCAAAGATATATTCAATCATCTCTTGAGTTAACTCTGCTCCCATATTCCTTCTAAAACTCCTTAATATTTCTATATTTTTTGCATTTTTCTCCATTAGTCTATAATATCAGATAACAAAAAGAGGAAGAATATGCTCTTCCCCAATTTTTATGTAATAATAAGAGGTAATGAAACAACACCCGATACCTCAAAACATATTGGATATTGAGTTTAAGCTGTTTACCAGGTTCACGGTGCGTGAGTTTGTGTATATGGCGGTAGGAATAGGGTTCGGTGGTATCTTCCTATACTTCTTTACAAAAGGACAACTTCCCGGGATTATAGCTATTCCCATATTTTTAGTCTCATCAGGTATAGGACTATTTCTTGGTCTTGTCCCTATCAATGACCAGAAGGCGGATTCTTTCTTGAAAAACTACATTGTTGCAATAACTAACCCCACACAAAGAGTATGGAAGAATGAAAAGATGCTGAATAAAGAGGAACTGACAGATGAATTGGAAATGACTCACGGAAGTATGCAGAGAAATCCCAATGAGGCTGGGAGTGCAAAGATTGTAGGAGCAGATAGTCTCCCTACCAGCCAGTTTATAGACAACCCTCTTCAAAAAGAACTGGATGCTGAAGAAGAAACAAGGCTGGCAGCAATTGGAACAGGCAAAGTCGAAACGCAACCTGTGCCACAACAGCCTCAAACAGAGGCAAAGAAAGCAGAACCTCCTAAATCAGCTCCAAATATGATCCTTATCTCCCGAGAAACCCTTAGCAATTTCGGGACTATTCAGAGCGGCACTAATCCCGGAGTCGGTTTCCAGGTGAATAATAGCGACGGGACTCCGAATAGCGAAGCAATCATTGCCATAAAAGGAAACGCAGGGAATGTTATATTTGCTCAAAAAACAGATGCGAATGGTATAGTGATAATGTCTAAGACGCTTGACAGCAACAGATACAGATTAGTCATACAGAGTAAAGATAAGACCTACAGTAATATTGAACTGGTTTCAGACGGTAAACCACTCCCAATTATTAAACTAACCCTCGGTTAAGAATGGATGCAAAAGCGAGAGCAAAAACAACAGCTGCGACACAAGACCATCTGGAGGTAAAAGAGATTATTGACGATCTAATAATGACTTCCACGGGCAGTGTGGCACTCGTAGTACAAACTACAGCTGTAAACTTCGACCTTCTTTCTGAGTTTGAACAGGATAATAAGATATATGCATTCGGCGGACTGCTCAACTCGCTCAACTTCCACATACAGATTCTTGTAAGGACAAACCGAATAGATATTTCAAATTATGTCGACTATCTTAGAGCCCAATCTGACAAACCAATGACAGAAGGGTTAAAGCACCAGCTCGAGATCTATACACAGTTCATACAAAACCTGATAGTGCAGAATGATGTTTTGGATAAGAAGTTCTATATAATAATCCCGTATAATCCTGTCGGAACAGTTTCAACTCCTAATCCATTTAAGAAGAAGGACCCTAAGGAAAAACAGGAGATGTCTGCACGTCAGAAAGAAAGGACTATAGAACAAGCAAAGATATTCCTGTATCCTAAACGAGACCACATACTAAAACAGCTTTCCAGAATGGGACTAATGGGACACCAGCTAACAACAAACGAGCTTATGGAGATAATGTATAGCATATATAACCCTGAAGAGTAATGAATCCGCAAAACGAAAAAAAATTCGAAAGAGGTTTTCAATCTGCCACAGTAAAGAAGATGGATGATTTTGCCAGTAAGATTCAGAATCCTTCAGAAAAAGTTGCGGATATTTACAATGAACTTCAATTGGATCGTCAAAACAAAGAAAAGCTCGCTAATATTGAAAAAGCCCAACCTACCGAGATCAAGAAGAAAGACTTCACCCCAACCAAACTCATATTAAAATTCCTAGACTCTTTTAAGAAAGGTTCTGCAAAAAAAACAGAAACAGATGAAGAGAAAGATGCCCCTACAGGACCGGATTCGGACAGATTCAGATCATCAGACAAGTATGAAGGCTTGACTGTGCAGGATGTAATTGCACCTCTCGATCTTGAGGTTGATTTCAATCATATTCAAATCGGAGAGTACTTCTACAGAACTCTGTTCATAAGTGGATATCCAAGATTTGTAGGACCTAACTGGTTATCCCCTATTATCAATTTCGAACATTCACTCCGTATCAGTACCTTTTATTATCCCGTAGATACGAAAGTAATTCTAGACAAGCTCAAAAAGAAGATCGGAGAGCTTGAAGCCACATTGTACTCGCAGATGGAAGGAAGGAAAGCTCTCGATCCTTCAATTAAAGTAGCCTTGAGTGATGCCCAGCAATTACAAGACTCCATTGCAGAAGGGACAGAGAAGTTCTTCCACTTTGGAATGTACGTAACCATTTCAGCTAAAGACCTAAAGACTCTGGAAAAGATCACAAGAAATGCAGTCTCAACTCTTGCGGCAATTAATGTAACCGCAAAACAGGCCATGCTTCAGCAAGAACAGGGGTATCTAAGCACCCAGCCTCTTGGTCTGGACAAGATCTATATAACACGAAACATGGATACAACCTCCCTTGCTACTACCTTCCCCTTTGTTACCTCCGAGCTCACTATGGATCATGGCGTGATGTACGGTATAAACCAGCATAATCGGAGTTTGGTCATCTTCGACCGTTTTGAAATGGAAAACGCGAATACAGTTGTATTCGCAAAGGCAGGTGCAGGTAAAAGCTACTTCGTAAAGCTTGAAGCCGTTAGAAGCCTTATGCTCGGGACACAGATTATTATCGTTGACCCTGAAAAAGAATATCAAGACTTATGTGAAGCAGTTGGCGGAACATATATCTCCTTCTCACAGGATAAAGGACATAAGATGAATCCGTTTGAGCTTTCAGGTCTTGGTGACCCTAATGATGATGAACTCAGAATGAAACTTTTATCACTTCAGGGATTCTTCAGAATACTCTTTGAGAGCCTGACAAATGTAGAGATGTCTATTCTTGATCGTGCTTTAATGCTCACATACCGTGAAAAAGGAATCACGCTGGATCCTGTAACACAGAGAAACAATAAGCCTCCTATGCTGGAAGATCTGTATAAGGTGTTAAAAGGCATGTCCGAGACTGAAGCACATAACATGGCAAGAAGACTAGAGAGATACATAATCGGCAGTGGTGCAGGAATCTTCAACGAAGAAAGCACCGTAGAGCTTAACAATGCCTTTACAGTTTTCAGTGTACGGGATCTTCAGGAGGAGCTAAGACCAATGGCAATGTATCTGATGCTTGATTATATATGGACAAGAATTAGAAAGGATAAGAAGAGGAGAATTATGATTGTTGATGAAGCATGGTATATGATGCAGAATGAAGATTCAGCCAAATTCATGTACTCTATCGCTAAAAGAGCCAGAAAATACTATCTCGGTCTTACAACCATTACCCAGGATGTTGATGACTTCCTCAAGAATGATATGGGAAGAGCTATTATCTCCAACTCCTCTATTCAGATGCTTATGAAGCAGAGTAATACGGCTGTTGATAATCTTCAGAAAGTATTTAATCTCTCTGAGGGTGAGAAGAATCTTCTTCTTAACTGTGATAAAGGCCAGGGACTCTTTTTTGCAGGTTCCAACCATGTAGCCATACAAGTTGTTTCCAGTGTCGCAGAAAATGAGCTTATATCCACAGATCCTAAGGAGATTGAAAAGAGAGAGAAAGAAGGACGCGTTATCGGTCAAGGGACTCTTGAGGAGCTGTCACAGCTGTTTGAGCCTCCTGCAATGCAAAGACCAATCAAAAGCGGTGTAGATATGAATAATGAAAGAGATATTATTAAGGGAGCAATCGGGAAAAAGAAATCTAATATAGATAGCATTATTAAAGAGAGGGAAGAATATTTGAAGAAAATGGCTCAGCAGAATCAACAAACACCTCAAAACACTCCCTCTTTAACTCAGCAGGTCGTTGATCAAAGAAGGAAGTTACAGGAGGATAAAGGTCATATAACGCCTCAGGGGATGGTATTTTCTAATGATTTTACAAATGGATCAGACAAACCAAGTACAAAGTAGCAGTGACGGAGTTGTACAACAGAGTCCTGTTGTGAATAATCCTGTTGCACAGGACTATCTGGTAACGCAGAAAGTGGATCCGAGTACTCTATCAAAGTCACAGGTTCAGAACGATCTGGACATGTTTAAACAGGCAGAAGAGAAAATGGTAAGCAAAACTCCTCAGTATATTAGAGCGACAAGGGATGTAAGAGCAAAATCACTTCCTACCAAACCCGTTACAGAGATGGATGTACTGAAGCTTAAGAATCCGTTTAGAGGAGAATAGAGAAAGAGGAGTTTTTGTATACTCCATTATACTGAAAATAGCGGCGTCAATAAATATTGCAAACAAAGCATATTTAGCCATATAATGTGAGGTTATTTTAACTCATCTCACATGGAAAAGAAAAAATATACCCTCAAAGACTTCTTCTCAAATCTATTTTGGGCTTTCAAATGGGTATTCTCATTTTCAAAATTTGAATCTTTTCTTCTTTTCGCTACCTACTTAATAAGGGCTTTAATACCAATTGCAAGTAGCTACCTTTTTGCCCTCATGCTAACCACTTTTACAGGTTTTTTAGCTGAAAATTCACCTGGATTTTATTCGTTATTAACTAGAATCACTCCAATAGCTTTAATTTATCTTGTTGTAAACCTTATACAAAGCCTAAACGAAAATGCAAATTTCTACCTTAAGTCTAAACTTAATATCTTTTACGATAACCAAATATATCTAGAGGTATACAAAAAAATCTCAACAATCGATTTCGAAAAACATGAAGACGCTAAATTCAACGATAAGATCAAGAAAGCAACTGAAAATATTGACCGTGTGACTTCCCTTTACGATGAAATTTTTGTACTAATAAGTAATGCTGTAGGAGTAATAGGCTCATCACTCATCCTCTTAAAATTCCATCCTTTTATGTTGTTATTCGTTATAATTTTTTCAATGCCTAGTACTGTTTTGCAGCTAAAATCAACTTTGAGGAGAAGAAAAATGTATGAATCAATGGTTCAGTTAAACAGATCCTTCTGGTATGCTTCTGAGAATCTAACCACCGATAAACAGCTCTACGAAGTACGAGCTAATAACCTATCTAAAAGGATTTCCGATTATATGCAGAGGAAAATGGATATTAAGAATGAAAAAGAATTTGGATATTACAAAGATTATGCAAAAAAATCTTCGCGATTAGCTATATTTGATGCTCAAGACATACTCTTTGGACTAATGATTATGCAAAAAATTTTGGTCTCAGGGGGTACTATCGGCGATTTATCATTCTACTGGGGAAGGGCAACCAATGTAACCAGCCTTATCAGAAATACTCTAACCTCACTGGTGTTTCTGTTCGATAGATCAAAAGTACTTGAATACGTAAGAGATATAATGGAATTTGAAAATTGTATTAAGACAGGAGAAGTTGTTGTATCGTCTAAAATGCCTCCTAAAATAGAGTTTGATAAGGTAAGTTTTAAGTACCCCGGATCCTCTAAATATGTTCTGAAGGACCTAAGTATTGTACTAAATCCTTTTGATGAGGTTGCATTGGTGGGTTTAAACGGGGCAGGAAAAACGACTCTAATTAAGTTATTGTTAAGATTTTATGACCCAACAAGTGGGGTAATTAAAATTAATGGTACTCCTTTAAGTCAAATAGATTTGCTCAGCTACTACTCTGTGATTGGTATTCTTTTTCAAGATTTTAATAAATACCCTTTCCTTACAATCAAAGAGTCACTTCTTCTTAACAAAACAAGGTATTCACATAAATCTATAGAAGAAGCCCTAGATTTTAGCGATATCCTAGATACCGTAAAATCACTTCCTAAAAAAGCTGAACATAGACTCTCAAAATGGTTCACAAATGGTATGAACTTTTCAAAAGGGCAGGAGCAGAAACTGGCCTTAGCAAGAATTATTTTCAGAAACGCCCCCCTACTTATCCTTGATGAACCGACATCTTCAATTGATTCTAACGCCGAGTTTAAGATATTTAATAAGATATATAAATCTTTCAGTAGCAAAACAATTGTGGTGATTTCTCATAGATTTAATACAATACGAAGTGCTAAGAAGATATACGTCCTTAAAAACGGAAGAATTGTTGAGGAGGGAAATCATGATGAGTTGATGGCCAAACAAGGTCAGTATTACAAGTCATTCAATCTACAAGCAGAAGGCTATAAAAGTATTAGCTCAACGGCCCCTGATCAGGTAATACAAACTGCGTAAGATTATCCTTTGTAATATGTATTGGTACAGGACTCCCCCCTATTATCATTCTGGCCACCCTCCTTACAAGAGTTGCAAGATTTCGTTCCAGCTGTCTTAGACCTGCATCAAAACCAACCGGCCTAACAAGCAGTGGCCATACATCTTCATCCATTACAATCTTATCAGGATCAACTCCTGTATTCTGTATAACTTTTGGTAGTGAGTAATTCTTTGCAATAATAATCTTCTCTTCATCCGAATAGCTCGTAAATCTGATAACCTCCATTCTATCCAACAGTGCCGCCGAAAGAGTTCCAAGGTTGTTTGCGGTACATATAAAGAAGACTTGTGAAAGATCAACTGGATAATCAAGATAGTGATCTAGAAAATGGCTGTTCTGTTCAGGGTCAAGAATTTCAAGAAGTGCAGCCATAACATCGCTAAGCAAACTGCTATTACCACTCGCCTTATCGATTTCATCAATTAAAACAACAGGATTCATAGTTCCGGCTCTGGTTAAAGCTTTAATAATCTGACCCGGTTCAGCATCCAAAAATGCTTTCGACTGACCTCTCAAGGTTGTAACACTACCGATAGCACCAAGTGAGACCCTCACAAACTTCCTACCCATAGCAGAAGCAATAGATTTTGCAATAGAGGTTTTCCCAACACCCTGCAGACCTACAAACAGCATGACCGGAGCATTTGCTGATGAGCCTCTGAGTACCGCCATTGAATTTGCCTGAGGATTTCCCGGCTCAACTGTTTTCTGTTTTTGAGCGATATTAAGCTGCATAACGGCCAGGTAATCAAGGATTAGATCTTTCACGGTATTCATACCGTAGTGGGTGCTGTCCATGAGCTGCTTTGCATTATTAATATCCAGATTATCTGTACTTATCTTTCCCCACGGAATACTGGTTATCCAATACACAAACTTATCTACAGATTCAAACTCTGCAGAATAGCTGCCTCGCTTTGCCATTCTTCTCAGTCTATCAATGTTTCTTAAAGCCCTTTCTTGCAGCTCTATTGGCATTGAAGCCCCTTTAACCTTAACTTCAAGGGCATCGATCTCTAATATTGTTTCATCGACAAGATTAGTCGGGGTATTTGCGGAAATCGTTGGAGACTGATTTCCTGTTAAAGTTGTAATTGTATTAACATCCACATTTGGTACCTGTGGAGAAGCAGTGTTATCCATATGAATATATAATAGAGGAATATTAGAACATACTCAACATACCGGATTCTTCCGGTGGGAGCTTTTCTCCCAGTTTCCAATCAATCTTTACTTCCTTAATAAATCCTGACTTATCGTAGTATTTAATATATCCCTTATCCCTTCCGAACTCGTATAGCTTTTTAGTTAATCTTACATCTTCCATACAGTATTTCTTCAGACTGTCAAAATCACCTGAGGCATAATATCGTACAGCATCGGCACCACTTCCAATCTTGCTCTCACCAAATGTTGCGGTTGTTAATGAATCAAGTTTAGGCCTGAACCCTATTGCTTTAAAAGCAGGGACCATAAGATCTAATTGAGGAAGATTCATTACATCACCGTTTAGGTAGTTCGCTATAACCGGCATATCAAATCCAAATATGTTGTATCCGACAATCATGCTTGCGGACTCCAGAAGTGCCCTGGATTTCTCCATGTCTTTCTCCCAGAAATCATATTCCTTCCCATTTTCATCAATCACACCCATGTACGATATCTTAAGGTCTTTCACAGAGAAAGTTGCCCCGCCCGTCCAATCATTTTGCGTTTCTACATCCAAAAAAATCATCATAGAGCTGATTGTATAACATAATGGAGAAAGTGTAAAAGAGAAAAACCGCTTTGAGTGTTAACTACACACTTGTTTGATCACCGGTATTGCCTTTCTTCTCTGACAGCTGAAAAGTTTTAGGCATGGATTCAAAACCAATCTCTTTATAAAGTCTCGACTCAGATAAAATTCGGACAAATTCTTGCCTTTCACTCTCTTCAACCTTTATTCCCCAGAGATGAGCTAGTTCAACGGCATTATCCTCACCTGTTAGTGTCTCAACGATAAACCTACCTGCACCGTCATCAACTTCACCATTCGCCCACAACTTAAGAGCATTAAATAGCCTCTCATTAAACATCACATTGACAACAACTTTAAGATGATATTCCGCTAACAGCTCTGCAACTGCTTTAGTAGTGGGAGCTCCTGGAAAAGCTTCATCAAATAACTTTCCGAACTTCTCATTGAATTCTGCGATTGTCACATTTAATTGAAGGGTGTTTGATAACATGCTTTGATTCGTTAAAATATCTTATAGAATTATACTACTCAATATATTTTAGTTCAATAACGCACTTATATGAATCAAGCTCTCACAAATAATCTGGAAGGATGGAAACTCGCTTAACTTCCAACAGAATAGGCCTTGTTATCGCAGATAACAATGATGGCATCAGAGGGATGTCGTTTAGAAGGGACAATCGGATCACTTGGCTCACCTGTATAAACAAACCCTCCTATTTCTTTCGAGCGTACTCTGGTTATGTCAAACATTGGAGCATCCTTTGATACATCAGACCAGCTCCCCCTTTCATACAAACAAATATGACTAGAGTGCGATCCCATTGCAGCTACAACATTGAGACCATTTCTTGCATATATGTGTACCCAACCGCTAATTTCCTCTGGCATTAATCCAGATTCCTCGGGATGAATTTCAACTAAATGGAATCCATAACGATCCGGGTTTTGAGCAAACTCCGTAACATTTAAACTCTTAATATCAAAGTCAGCCATTAGTAGCCATTTAAATTGAATAGTGTATTATATTACTGCTACACCGCTTTTTCAAATCTTTCTTCTCAACTATATCTGTTTTTAAGTTTTAATATTCTTCTACTACAACACAGTCTCTACCTACAAACTGGGAATATCCATTCTGTACAACAATGATGCTACTTGTACAAGGTGTATTTTTATAAAAAGGTATTGGAGTTATTTCACAATGATCATAAACAAACACTCCTGAGGGTATACAATTAGAAGCCCCTCCACGATGTATAAACACTTCTATTACGACGCGACCATGTGTTCTATCTCTAGAGGTTACGACTGCTTCCTGATCATCGCAAACTAGGATTACAACATTTTCCTGTATTTCACGAGGTACATTACCATCAAATACTGCCTTCTTATAATGATATTCCTCAGGATGTTCTACAAAGTAATTAGGGTATTTGAGGACTGGGTCTGTCATCCGAAAGTTGATGAATTTACTTAGAACACTGTATTCCCATTATGTTAGAGTTACAAACCCACCACAATTATCGTTAGTCAGACCACCCTACCTCTACGACTTTTCCATTGTATACCGCTACAAGGTGATTAGATCCTCTATCCTTATTGTTTCTTCTAACCGGGTATAACAAAGCTTTATTAGGGCTAAATACAAAAGATCCTGATTCATAATAGTCAGAATCTCTTGGAGCAATACTAGGTCTGGTTAATATCGTAACAAAAACACTTCTGGAAACCCTAAGATCAACTTCTATCCCCATTTGAGCATAAAGCACAACACTTTCTTTTATTAGAGGATGAATGTCATAGGAGTCAAAACTAACCGGATTATACCCGAGCAGCTCGAGGTGTTTGGGGTGGTCCGGAAAATCTAAATTAGTAATCAGATTGAGTGAAAGTAAAAGTTATGAGGGATATTATACTGTATAAAGGCGTTTTTACCTAATAATCTAGACTTTAGGAATATGATGCCTACTAACATTTTGAAGGAAACGAAGATCAACTGGAAAAGCTCTACCCTCATAGAACTCCGAATTGGCCAACTCATCCGCAAAAGCCCTCTTTTCTTCCTCTGTTATACCAATAGCAAACAACCTTCCGAGGTCTTTACCATTTTTCTCTTTGGTTATTCGTTCAACCTCACTAATTGCCTGCTGCTCAGACATCTCTCCTGTACCCCACTGACGAATAGTTTCATTTAGTTGCATAGCCGTTGGAGTATCAGATACAACCGTTTCTATTATTTTTAAATGATACTTGGCAAGAACAATTCCGGTTTCATATCCGTACAAACCAAATGCTTTGTATTTCTCCGAGAATTCCCTAATAGTGGCGCTCATTTCTTCAAAAGGATTATTCATAAGATAAACAATTAAAAATTATTTACTTAAACCCCTTAAGACCTCTGTTGATAGAGTAGCACACTTTATCCTGGCACTTTCCTTCTTCATTCCTATTCTTTCCAGTGCTAATGTATCCGGTGTATCCTTCAGATCTTCAATCTTTAGACCAATCTGTTCGTCAATTAACATCGACATTGTTCCCAAGCAGATTGCACATCCGCTTCCTTCAAATGAACAATCCTTCACTTTTCCATCTTCTTCTTTAACATAGAACGTTAGTTCATCACCGCACATCTCATTAACAGCCTTGCTCACTAAATCAGGATTGCTCATCTTTCCAAATCTGTGTGGCTGTTTATAGTGTTCTATAAGTTCTTTTGTATATATTTCTTGCATAACTAATTATACCAAAGACAGGCTAATATAACCCAAGTATTCTAACTATAGAATATTGCTGGTAGAATGTACCACTTTAAATACTATTATAACCTATGAACCATAACGAAGGATCAGAAAAATTTAGGGATCTTGTTGCTTTGATTGAACAAAAAGAAATTGAAGCAGGTGAAATCCTAGATAGATTGCAACCATTTCCGGTTGACATAGATACACAAAGGTTAGCAAGAGTGGATACCAGAAACTTAGCAAACCTATTCCCTTCTTTTGATAACTATATACCGGGAGTCAATATTACAAGCTCCAGAGAGAATACAATATTAAGATATAATCCTCATTACACCCTTTGGACATATTTTGAGAGTAATTATAGGGAGATTTTTAAAGGAACGGTGACAAGAATAGATGCATACAGATCTATAAGGGATAGCATTCCATTCATAGCAAACAGGCATGTGCTATCAAATGGAGAGGCACATATTCTAGAGAAAATGCTTCACGGAGGTAATATTGAAAGACTTAGAATTGAGATGCTTGGAGCACTTGGTTATGTTGATCAGGTGGTACTTGAAGAGATCTGTAGAGAAGCAAAAAGGTCACTAAGTATAAATGTAAGTCCAAGAGTATTTAGGAAACTAATTACAGAATCGTAATAGGATTACATGTTACTTCTTTTGATATACTATAGTTAGTATAAATTAATAAAGTTATATCAAATGTCACCTAGAACATCTTTTACAACTGAGGAAGCAAAAGAGATTGGAGAAAAACTCGGAATTGATTGGACCAAGTTTGATGTAGAGCAGTTTAGAATGGGAATGGATGTAGAGTTGGAACATGGGACGAGAGACACAAACACTAATGTTACAAATGATGATCCATTAACGACAGGAAAGATTGCGTTGGCACATTTAAATGAGATTCCTGATTACTATACAAGACTCGCAGTTATGGAAGCAGAGGGGGAAGCGGCAGCAAAAGGAGTGTAGTCGAAGGTAATAAAGATCCGAAAACAATTATTTAACGCCCTAAAACCAATTTTCTATATAGGATATAAATTACTTGTATGAACGAAGTATTATGTCCCTTACTTCAGTAAGTTCATCCATAGATAACTTCCCATGACTATTAGTTAAACTTCCTAAAACATTCTTTCTTCTAAATTCTCTATTGCTTGCAGAGCCAGTAACATCTGTAGCCCTATGTCCAGCATCATCGTATCTTTCATTTAAAAAGAGCCGCATATCATATTCAATCTCCTGCTTTAACTCATCACCGCGTACTCCTGATCTGTAAACGTAAACCATGTCTCGTAACGCTTCAAGAAATATTGTTGCTGCTAGAATCTCTGCATGGAAGGCTGCGGAAGGGACAATACGATCTAGGGCCCTTTCACCGCCTTGGCCGACTCCATACCAAACATTAGGGACTATAACTTTATTTCTAATGAGATATTCAATTTTCAAAGCATCATACTTAGAGGAGTATGATGAACGAGGATCTCCCGATTCCTCAATCTCGTTTTTACCTTCTTTTTTCACACTCTCCTTCTTCAAGGGGGTCTGTTCCTCTAAAGTAGGGAAGCTTTCAACTATCTCCGCAAGCATCTCTTCCGTAATAAAAGTCTCCAAAGCCTTTTCATACTCCATACGTTGTTCGGTGCCTATATTTTTAGGTGACATAGAAACACGAATCAATAATTTATCTTATTAATTATACAATGACGTGGAAGAAAAGCGAGATATGATATATAAACTTAGTATGTCAAAAGTAGTAATTCCTAAAAATGAAATCCATATTGAACTACATGTCCCCAACTTTGATATAGCTGAGAACTTCTATTCAAAACTAGGATTTAAAGTTGTATGGAGGAGGAACCTTAAAGATGATACCGGATATATGGTTATGAGGAGGGATCAATCTATAATCGGTTTCTTCGGAGGGAATGATTTAATTTACAATCATAGATACTTCAAACAGTTTGATAAAAATACCGTAAGAGGGTATGAAGTTGAGGTAGCAATATTTATTAAAGATATGAAAATAGAAGATTACTATACGGAAGTAATGAAGAAAATAAATAGAAAATATTTAGTTGGTGATATTAAACTTCATAGTTACGGGAAAACAGACTTCAGATTAGTCGATCCCTTCGGATTCTATTTACGCTTCAGTGAACCTGAGAATAACCTGTATGAACATTAATCGGTGGTTTCTTTTTTAATAGCCCCATAATATTGTATAATCTACAATAAATGAGTTTTGTTCTCAGTATGACGATTTTCAACCATAATTGTATACCTACATTAATAACTGACATTGCAATACAAAGGTTTGAGGACCATCAGAAAAGTAATCTGGATTTTGACTACCACTATTATGGAGAGTTTGACAACCCACAGACAATTATATCCCAGTTAATGACTGTAATAGCTCTGCACGGGAGAAACTTTGAAGTTAAGCGCTGGGAATTCTGTGGACGAGAGGAACTATGTGAACAATCTGCCGAATATCAACAGTTCCACACTTATATGCTCTGTATTCAGTATAGAAATGGTTCTAGTACTCCAAAATCAAATGCATGCAGACATATGTGCAACCTGGTTGTTGATTCTAAAGATTATTCAGATGACGAAATCCAATTGGTTCTTCAAGGGATTGAGGCGGTAATGGAATCTCAAATTGAAGTTTAACTCTATTTAAGTGATTTGATCACTTCCCACAGAGATTTAATCAAAGAGTCTATATCTTCCTTCGTATTATATATCCCCAACGATACTCTTGTACTACCGTTTAGACCGAGCTTGTCATGTAGTGGCTGTACGCAGTGATATCCTGCCCTAACACATATTCCTTTCTCATCAAGAAGAGAGGCTATATCATGAGGATGTATTCCCTTGATATTAAATGCCACTATTCCTTCTCTTTCTATATCTCCTCCAACAAGCTCCATCCCTTCTATCCTTTTTAACTCGGTTGTTAGGTAGTTAGTCAATTCCTTTTCATTCTGCTGATATGTTTCCCATCCCCCTACTTCCTCTATTGTTTTTTCAAACCACACAAGAGCTGCTCCCAACCCCACTCCGGCTTCTATAGCGGGTGTTCCTGCTTCAAATTTCCATGGTAGGTCATTATATACAATATTATTATCTTCTACGTTTTTAACCATCTCTCCACCTCTTAACCACGGTTCGTATGTATTTAAAAGTTCTTCTTTACAGTACACGACTCCAACTCCGCTCGGGCCATAAACTTTATGAGACGAAAATACCATTACATCACATCCCAATTTCTGTACATCTATTTTCATATGAGCAATAGATTGGGCACAATCAAGGACGGTTAAGGCTCCTATTTCTTTAGCTAATGAGAAGAAATCCTGCACAGGATTTGTTGTTCCTAGAACGTTGGATTGGTGGACGATAGAGACTACCTTTATCCTATTCCCATACTTTGCTATCAGTTCTTTGAGGTGTTCAGTGTCTATAATTCCCTTTTCAGTTATTCTTAATTTCTCTATTATGATTCCTTTTTCTTTGGATATTTTAAGCCATGGGAGGAGGTTGCTATGGTGTTCCATTTCAGAGATGACAATTACATTTCCAAAGGTTAGAGTTACAGTATTGGCTATCCAGTTTAGTCCTTCAGTACTGTTTTTTGTAAAGAATACTTCTTTATATGTTTTTGCATTTATATACTTAGATACTATTTCATGGGCTTTTATCCATTGTTTATCTGCTTCATGAGCTATTCCGTATAATCCCCTATGGACATTCGCATTACTAGTTTCATAGTGATTTACAATACTATTTATTACCTCAGAGGGTTTTTGAGTTGTAGAAGCAGAATCGAGGTATATGAGAGAGGGATTAGATTGTAATAGAGGGAAGAGAGATTTAATGTTCATGGGGATATTATAGCATTTCTCCTACAGAAACAATTGTACAAAAATATACTCCAAATATATAATTAAAGAGATGATAAATGTAGAAACAATATTAGTTCTCGGTGCTGGATCTAGTATTCCTTACGGGTTTCCATCTGGAGAACAGCTGGTACAGGAAATGCTTTTGAAAATGAGCTCCGACAAATATGTCAAGGAGAAATTAAAGAACATTTCGCAGCCGATAATTGATGATTTAAGACTAACTTTAGAAAGTCCCCTCAACGCCTCAATTGATATACTCATTGGAAGGAAAAAGAGCTTATCCGAAATTACACGAACTGTTCTAGCAGATATTATTCATCAAAAAGAGGTAGAACATTACAATTACTCAATGCTTGGACGAAATCAAGTTGATGAATATGGACAGCAACATACCAATGAAGATCAATGGTACCTCCCATTTTTCGACAAAGTAATAGATACTGATATAACTAATTTACTTAACAGTAAACTAACTATATTTACACTAAATTATGACCGATCCTTAGAGTATAGTCTTCTCAAGGAAATTCCAATTGCGTTAGGGACAGAAACGAAGCCTTTAGTTTTAGACTACATTAATAGAAATAATATAATTCATATTAACGGCTCACTTGGGAAATTAAAAGCTATCGAGGACTACAAACTCGAAGTGCAAGCTGGAAAGATAAAGACTATTTACGATGAAGACAAGGAATTCAACGATTTGTATTGGCAAGGCTATATTAAAGATAAGATTGTCTCGGCCAAAAATATCATATTTATGGGAACAGCCTATCATGACCTTGTACTGACAAAAATCTTCGGAGACCCAGGTAAATTATCAAATAAGACTATACTTGGTTCATGTTTTGAACTCTCTCCAAACGATAGAAAAAGGGCCACACAAAAATGGGGAATTGAGCTAATAGATAGTTCATACAAAAACATGAGTTTGATAAAGCATCTAGATCTTTTTGGATAAACCGATATCCTGGATTTATCTTTGAATCGCAGAAATATCTTTCCTCCTCATGACATAATCTTTTGTATTCATATACCCGATAGAAACCACATAACATATCCCATATGTCACAATAGCCAGGAGTATGGAGAGTAACGAGAGAGGAATGAATTCTGGAAATTGTATCTTCATCAGCATCTCCAAAACTAGGTAATGCATAAGGTAGATATAGTAACCTGCCTGAGCAAATTTAGAATACACAGGGTCTGATACACTTCTAAAAAGAAGAAATACAACAGGAATAGAAGTGAGGTAGTATAACTGATAAGTCACCTCACTTCTGTATTCTATATTTAATATAAAAGCTAACCCAACCCCAAATATAAACAACAAACCATACTTCTTTACAACACTCTCAAACTTACTGAAGTTAATAGCACAAAACACACCAAGTACAAAGTACCCGAGAAAAAGAGGAAATAAGGCTCTTGCATCTTTGGCAATAGGGACAGCGGCACTAAGAGCATCTGCCCTCACTATCTGAGAAATAATCTGAATAATAAAAGCACCTGTTAAAAAGTATAATATCTTGTCTCTAAACTTCCAGATAAAAGGAAATACCACATACAAGCCAATAAGCACAGGGACAAAATATAAATGAGGAGCAGCACTACCCAGAATAAGATCCTTTAAAGAGGAGATATTTAACGGTAATCCCCCTTTATCATAAACCTGATAGAGAATATTCCAAATCAAATACGCGGGGATAAGTTTAAAGAAAGAACTTATAAAGAATTCCTTAACTTTCAACTCTCCATTCTTATACTTCAGGGCTAAACTGAAACCGCTTAGGAAGATGAAAAGAGTAACGGAGAATCTTCCGAAATCTCCGAGAATTGTAACAGCAGTTGTACTTCCAGAAAAATAGTTAACAAAACCGGTACTATGAATAAGAATTATACATAGGATGGAAAAAACTCTTATAGCGTCTATATAGGTAATACGCTTATTCATTAGCACTGCTTAACTTCACTAAATTGGAAAAAAGAGAAACTACGGTCATCGGTCCCACCCCTCCCGGAACAGGCGTGATAAACGAAGCAATCTCTTTAACCTCTTCATACTTAACATCCCCTACTATCCTGTCTCCCACTCTGTTAATACCGATATCAACAACAATAGCACCTTCCTTTACCCACTCTTTAGTTACTATCTCTACCTTCCCCACCGCTACCGTTACAATATCCGCTTCCATACTTAACTCCTTTGTATTAGGAGTGTTAATATCACAAACTGTTACATCACATCCTTCATTTTTAAACATTGCAGAAAGAGGTTGCCCCACCTCAATACTATTTCCAATTACACAAGCGCTCTTTCCATTTAACTCAATCCCGCTCCTCTTAAGCAGAGTTATAACACCTAAAGCTGTAGCAGATGGAGTTGCGTCCGATTCATTTCTTCTTAGCTTCTCCAGGGTTGCACTATTTAATCCATCCACATCAAGCCTAATATCCACCCTATCCAAAACCCTCTTAGTATCAATATGATCCGGCAGAGGAAGCTGAACCAGTATCCCGTTACTCGCTTTCTCTATCTTATTTATCTCTTCAATTAAATCCTTTGTTTCAATACTATAATCAAATTCATGAACCACAACCTCTACTCCGATATCCTCTCCAACCTTCTTCTTTATCCCTACATACAACGATGTAGCATAATCTTTGCCGACCTGTACAATGTCCAAACGTGGTTTGAAAGGCAAAGAAGAGATTTTCTCCTTTAACTCCTGCGCAATTTCTTTTGAAATCTTACGTCCGTCTAATATCTGAACCATCTAATACTTGGTTAAAATGTAAAAGCTTCTGATTTTACCATTAATATTAGATTTTTTCTCCTGAAGACTATACTTTTTACGATCAGGTTTAGTACCAAAATATGAAGAGACTATTCTAGAACCTTTAGGAAGTTGCTCAATCAAAACCTTTATAATTTTATCCATCATGTTTGGGGTTAGGTACAGAAATACTTTATTGTATTTCCCATATTCATGCTTAAAAGCATCCTCTCTTAAAAAATTAACCCTTCTGCCGTAAAACAGGGAGGCAACTTTCGAGTACAGCCACAGGGCTCTGGAATTATCAATTCCGGTACAGGACTTAAGTCTGGGATATTTACCAGAAACATATCTTACCACTCTGCCATCCCCCGATCCTATGTCTATAAAACGATCCCCTTTACTCAGTTCTAAACATTCAACCGCAAACTTAATTGCCTTCCTTTCCAAGGGGACATAAGGAACATCGTTAAAAAAGGATAACCCAACAACAAAGGCATACCCGATGGCATAAACAGATATTGAATAGCCAAGAGCAACTATTATCCAATATACTATCTCCATTATTTACTCCTCTTAACAAGTTTACCGTTTTTTAGGTCATAGACATCATCAAACAGGTCCAGAAAATCTTCTTCCTGTGTAATGTAAATGAGTGAATGCAGGTTGCCTATATATGAAAGAAGTGACTGAAGGATTTTGCCTCTGGATTCCTCATCAATATGAAGAAATGGCTCATCCAGGATATATACATCACGGTCTCGATAGATTGCTCTGGCAATTGCAAGTCTCTGCCAATACCCCGGAGAGATCTCGCGTCCGCCTGAGAAATACTTGCCCAGAACCTGGTGCTCAAGTATACCTTCCTTCTCCATCATCTTATCAACCCCCGAAATACTTAATGCTTTATCGTAAAGCATTCTGTTTATACGCTTCCTATCTGAAGTGAGAGTTATATTCTCTTTCAAACTCAGATTATAATTAACAAATTCCTGAAACACTACACTCACTTTCTTCTTCAGCTCGCCTCTGGCAAGATCCTTAATAGAGATTCCTCCTATCATGTAATTCCCGTCAACAATTCTATAAAGGCCGCACAGTATCCTGACAAGAGAAGACTTCCCGGACCCGTCACTTCCGATAATTGCAACGTGTTTCCCTGCTTCAACCTTAAGGTTCACATCATTTAAAGCTTTTCTTCCAGAGTCCAGATATATATAGCTAAGGTCTTTGAGCTCTAGATCCGGTGTCTCAGCGTTTAATAGTCCTTCGCCGTGTATAACATCTCCAAAGCCTTTGTACTCAATATATTCAAAATATTTCTCTGCGTAATCAAGATACGTAGAAACACGAAGTATCGTTCCCACAAATTCCAAAAAGCTCTCATATGCCGTGACCGTGTAATCATAGAGAGCCTTAAAACTACCGATTGAGAATTTCAGGATGAGCGATATAACCAAGATAAATATGATAAACCCCGTAAGCAGAAGTCTTCCAATGATATTAAAAAGAGTAGTATCTATGTAGTAATGTTTTAAAAGTTCAATAAACCCATTCATAACTGCCCCTCCGTCTTTTTCGTATCTCTCTTTAAGATATCTCACCGAGTTGTCTACGCGTAACTCAGGAAAGAATGGGAGCCTGGTAATCAGGTTATCAAAATAACTGACCTTCTTCATCCTCTCTACTTCGGAATTATTGTAGTCATGTCGTTTCTTCCTATTCAAATGTCCTGCAAGATTCTCAGGAAGTACAAAGACTATAAGGAGTAATGCAGGCAATCCAAGTGAGCTGAAAAGAATAAACATGGCCGCAACACCTCGTATAAACCACTTAATACCATCGGAAAAGCCCTGGTAAGTAGCAAGAATGTTCTCATAAGAAAACTTAGGTACAAACTCCAAGAGGTCTCGAAACTCCTTTCTTTCAACATCTTCAAGGTTTGCTCTGGCAATACCCTCCAGCAGTGCACTCTGCATATGAAACTGCACCTTTTTAAAGATAGATTCGTAAAGGAAGTTCCTTAGACTATTTAAGGCCGATATTAACATCCATATACCTAGCCCTAATGTAAGATAGAAGAAAGAATCGGTAATAAAATAGGAAGCGAAAGTAAACTCGAAATGGTCAATTAACAACCTTGCTGTAGCATCGATAAACTGTCCTCCCACCTTGATACCGTACATTTCCAAGGCAATTACTATTATAAAAACAAAGTCCCTGGTTATTGCCTGTAAAGGAAATAGTCCGTATACAAGTTTAAGAATTTTAAAAAGTACACCCAGCTTTACCTTCTTTGTTATTTGCATATATCAGATATAATAGCATCTTCGAGAGGGAAAAAAGCAATAGTTAACTTATCGTGGGATTTTATATACTTCGTGGAGAAACAGTTACATTACTATATTATCATGGCTATTCAATCTCCGCTACAGTTAAAGGTATTAGGCCTCTAACAATCATGCTGAATGTCTAATCATAGCTCGATTTTTATCAATCTCAATATGACCAATTATCTATCTCTCTACTTATAGTGACCGCATGTTTATCCTACTCACTTGTATATCTCAACTAGTACCAAACTTATACTATTACGGCGACATTATCAGCCTATAATTTTCTAAGGAGCGTTTAAATGTTATTTTTAATTCTAAGAGATTCGGGCCTGAAAATTGTTTCTGCAACAGTAATGTTGTTATTTATTGCTGGATAAATTTTAACAATTTACATATGTTTGAACTCAACCAGACACTAATGGCAGTGATGACTAGCACGGCAGCAATTGCCGCAGGCTTAGCCTTTACACGAGATGTTGCTAGGGAGATGTATAAAAGAGATCACGGTGTATGCCAGGCGGATCATTGCATAGGTGAGTACATGGTCGGGCACCCACTTTCTTTTGATGAAGGATACACGGTTAATATGGCTCACTACCCGGCAAAACATAAGTCAGAACCGGATACTAATATAAAAAATGGCAGATGTTTATGTGTGGGATGTCATGTTGTAGAAGAGATCCAAAGAAAGAATCCCGGTGTAAAGGGGCTTTACGAATCATTCACGTTCAGGAATATACATTGGATAGCCGCAAACGGATACGACCTGAAGCCACCTTTTGAGTTCTTTCAAGATTGGGCAACTGCTAGTCACAGAGGCAGACAAGGACTCGCCCAAGCATACATAGAAAGATCCCAACAAATGGCTTCCCGAATGCAAATGTCACAATCTTTCGTTTATTCCTAATAGTTTCGTATATAATATAGCCCATGAGAGATAATCAGTATTTAATAGTTCTTCTTGAAGCTATATGGAATAGGTACTTTGCAGATGTTCCCAGGGTGAACAAAGTAAGTATCAGATTCGGCAAACATTCATACAGGCAGCTTGGAGCAATTAAATCCAAAAGAGGAGATGACAGTGAATCGAAGATTGTTCTTACGAGATTCTTTATGAGCCCCGAAATTCCTGAACACGTTTTAATATCAACCATTGCACACGAGATCGTTCACTATTCTCACGGTTTTAACTCACCACTTCCTAAGCTCTACAGTGATCCACATAGAGGTAACATAGTGGAAAAAGATCTCACAAAAAGAGGTTTGGAAAAAGAGCTAACTCTTTCAAAACAGTGGCTTAAAGAAAACTGGAGTATTATCGTGACTCCGAGACTTTCACAGAGAAGAAGACTTAGGCGTAGATTTTTAATATTTTCTTTTTAATCTTTTCCCAAACATTATCAATCTCAGCAACTTTTTTCTTCATCTCGTTTTTATCCCTCTTCGGTACAGTGAAAAACAGCTCCTCAATAAGCCCAAGGAGTTTAACTAAATCATCCTTCATTGATGTTAAATAAGAAATTAGATTCTATATAATACCAATCCGGTATCTACTACCATTTCTTGTATATGAAATACAAGGAAGTCGGACAGAAAATACGGGATTACAGGCAAAGAAAAGAGATGACTCAGCAGGAGCTTGCAGACAAAATAGGTGTAACTTGGGAGATGGTCTCAAGATACGAGAGAGGAAAGAGTTCTCCATTTTCCCGTATCAATGAGATTTCAGAGGCATTGAGTACAACCTCATCACAGCTGTTACAAAATGATAACAATGCAAGCGAGTATAAATACTATGAAGTTCCACTTTTCACTTCAATACCTAAATCACTCTCCTTTGAAAGTACACAAGCAACCTTCTTCTATACAGCACCCAAATGGATATATGAGTTGGGGACATATGTATTTGCCGTGGAAAGCAAAATTATAAAGAATAATACATTAGAATTAAGGGACGGAGGAATTGTATATGTGGCACAGAATAAACTTTCAGAATCAGGAATATACTTAGTTAAGGAAGGGAATGGATTTATTTTCTCAAATGCATCAATAGACTCCGTGGGACAAGTGGTTGCACAAGAGATAAAGTTTATTTAGCTAAAAATCCTTTACCGCTTACTCCTGAGAAAACTTTTAACCTTCCCTATTCCTACTTTACCGACGAGCCTGAGCATGGCAGGTATAACTGTTTCCTCCCTTATGATAGTTTTTCTTTCTCCTTCTGTAAAATGTCCCATCAACTCTTCCCAATGCTCAAAATACCATGTGAGATTTGCCTCAATTTTAAACCAAAAACTCTCTGCAGGTTCAAAGCCAAAAGAGACTTGTTCTCTATCACCATTTACAAAGAGTGGATTAGTTTGTCACACACGATTTCCCCTTACCTCTAGCCCTTCCCTAAAGGAGCTAGAGTATTCACTCAGTAACTGTTCATACTCTCCACCAGTGAGAGGGTCAACCAACAACCAAAGACAACACTTAAGTCCATTCATTGTAGGCACCGGGACTCTCGACAGGATGAACATATGGGCAGTTACCCCATCTGAATATATACGTGTAGAAAGATTGCCATCTTCATCGTTAAGACCTGCAACTTGTTGTAGTACCAAATCTGACATCAGTATTACATCATCCCACCCATATCAGGTGCCATTGGGTTTGCACTCTCCTTTGTTTCCTCAGGTAGATCTGCAACCACAGCCTCTGTTGTAATTAACATTGTTCCAACAGATGCACCGTTAACAAGAGCGAGCCTTGTAACCTTAACAGGATCTATGATACCGGCTTCAATCATATCGGTATACTCATCCTTCTTAGCGTCATATCCCTTTTTCTCTGTACACTGAGCAGCTACAACAGCTCCATCCTGTCCCGCATTCTGAGCAATGAGCTTAAGAGGCGTGCTTAACACCTTTTCAAGAATAGCAACACCAATTTTCTCATCCTGATCGTCTACTTTAAGATTCTTCAAAGCGGATGCAGAATTATGCAAAGCTAAACCGCCTCCGGCAACGACACCCTCTTCAAGTGCTGCTCTGGTTGCATTTACAGCGTCTTCAACTCTTTGCTTCTTCTCTTTGGCCTCAACCTCTGAGGCAGCTCCGACCTTAATAATTGCAACTCCTCCTGAGAGCTTAGCAAGTCTCTCCTGAAGCTTCTCTTTATCGTAATCAGATGTTGTATTATCAATCTGGGCTTTTATCTCGTCCATTCTTCCGTCTACAGCTTTTTTATCTCCCTTTCCTTCAATCACAATCGTATTCTCCTTTGATACAATGACTTTCTTGGCTGAACCAAGATCTGTAATACTTACTGAGTCCAGAGTTCTACCAACTTCCTCTGATACATATGTACCGCCTGTGAGAACGGCAAGATCCTGAAGCATCTCCTTCCTTCTGTCTCCAAACCCCGGAGCTTTAACTGCAACAACATTTAAAGTTCCTCTGAGCTTGTTAACAACAAGGGTTGCAAGAGCCTGATTCTCTATCTCATCTGCAATTATTACAAGAGGCCTGTCAGCCGCCTGAAGAACCTTCTCAGCAATTGCCTGGATATCCTGAAGGCTGGAAAGTTTCTTATCTGTTATGAAGATATATGGATTATCCATTACTGACTCCAGTGAATCTGAGTTGGTTACAAAGTATGCACTTACATAACCTCTATCAAATTGATAACCTTGAGTATACTCAATCTCATCCTCAAAACCCCTGGCTTCCTCAATAGTGATAACTCCGTCTTTTCCAGTCTTATCAAACACCTCTGCAATCATACTACCCAAAGCAGAATCGTTGTTTGCAGATATTGTTGCTACGTTAGCAATCTCTTCTTTGGTTGAGATCTGCTTGGCACTCTTTTTAAGATGGTCAACAACCGCGTCAACACCCTTATCAATTCCCCTCTTAATTGCAATCGGATTGCCCCCAGCTGCTACATTTCTCAAACCTCTCTCAACAATATCCTGAGCAAGGACTGTAGCAGTCGTTGTACCGTCTCCCGCAAGCTTGTTGGTATTCTCTGCGGCACTCTTAATCATCTGAGCACCGAGATTCATAAACGGATCAGCAAGTTCAATTTCATTAGCTACTGTAACACCGTCCTTGGTTACAACCTGCGTACCGTATTTCTTTGCTAAAGCCACATTTCGACCTTTGGGTCCAAGCGTAACTTTAACAGCATTTGCAAGCATATCAACACCTGCTTTCAATTTCTTCCTTGCCTCCTCATCATAAATTATCTGTTTTGCCATTGTATTTTGTCTAACAAGTTATATATATTTTGGCTATTTAACTATTGCAAGAATATCTTCTTCTTCAAGAACAAGGTACTTTGTACCGTCAATTTCTATTTCCTCCGGAGAGTATTTTTTGAAATATACTTTGTCTCCTACTTTAACCGTGAATTTAAACTCTTTATCATTTACCATTCCCAAAGCCGCAACAGTTCCGGATGCAGGCTTCTTATCTTCGTTCGCACTAGGCGGAACGATCAAGCCTCCCGATGTTTTCTCCTCAACTACATCTGCGGTTACAACAACGCGTTTTCCAATGGGCTGTAATACTGCTTTATTTGCCATTCTAATATGTTTTACAATTTATTTATTAGCAATTAAAAAGATAGACTGCTAGATTCTATTAGACGTGAAGTTGCTTGTCAATACCTACTTTTCCCCTTTTATCACGATATTCTCTTTATCAAGCTCTATGTTTTTAAGAGTTCTTCCTGTAAAGTCCTTTTGTGTTAAAAGAACCATAGCATCCTTAATACCGCTGTTTATATCGTTGATAAGGCCGTCTCCTCCCCAGTCTTTCACGGAAAAATCCCCTATCTTAAAATCCGTTATATACAAGTCTGTACTTTCTACACTATCTTTATTTAAATCAAAGTAGAACCAGAGAGAGGTCACCCCTTTGATATCAGCCTTAAAGTATATATTCCAGAACCCATCCCTTGTTTCTACATAGGCCTTTTTTATTTTAATTCTCGAAGGGATATTTTCATTAATATTTACGCCCATAAGATTAATAAAGGAAGAGGCTTTAATTTCAATAAAGTCGGTTTTCTTTGTGCTTTTCTTAAACTTTTCTATTGCAGTCTCAACATCTTTTAAATCATCTTTATTTACCTTAATAAAGTCAGTGGAGAGATGCTCGTTTTCAAATTTACTCTCCCATGAGTTATAACTGCCTTTGAATACAAAAAAGAGTACCAGGGAAAGAATCAGTATTGAAATGACGAACGATATTGGAAGGGCTATCACAAAAAAGCTGAGCCCCAGCCTTTTACTCTTTTTACGTGTTCTATTTTTTTGATTCATCTCTGCCCATCCTAAAAACTGATTTGATTGTGCTTATCATTGGGGCAGCAATTGTAATAAACTTCTGTGTAATTATATCAAGTTCAGAGATTTTAAGAACCTTTGCCCCGACAACATACACAAGTCCTCCGTAAACAGAAGTTATAAGGGTAACGCCTATAATTGACAAAGTTCTTGTCGTATCCAAACTGAAGTCTGTAAGCTTGAAAACATAATACATTGTTACAGTCATTAATACTGTATTAAGAAGCATCTTAAATACCGGTCTGTAAGTATATTTCCAGCTGAACACTTTAATCTTCTTCTGAAGAAGCCATCCCGCAACAAACATCTCCGCCGCAAAGGACAAGCTCAATGCAAGACCCAGTCCTCCTACAGAAGCATCTGAAAGATTCCTTGTCTGCATCCACCTGAATGTATCCTGAAGAAAGGACCATAAAACCTGCATCAGCGTTTTTCCGTCAATATAGGTTAACTGAGAAACAATCTGTGCGAGTATCGGCCTCCAGTCCCAGTAGTGGCTGAAGAAGTTGGTAAGGTAGTATCCGCAAAGGATATTAACAACTATGGAAACAAAGGTGGCAATTAACGGTAATCTCGTTTCGTGGATAGCATAGAAAGCCCTGAGAATAATTGCAACAACGGACTGAGCAACAATCGAAATAGCAAGAAGAGCCAGACACCAGGAGGTAATAATTGTTGCCCACCAGTCGAAAGCTCCGACTCCGTAAGCGAGTCTAACTAAGGGCAACCTCAAAACAAGAATCATCGCTGAGATGGGAAGAATTACAAAGAGGGTTTGTTTTAAAGCCCCGTTGAAAGTTCTCATAAAGGCTTTCTTTTGACCCTTTGCATGTTCCTCAGAAAGCTTAGGAAGTACAACCTGTGATATTGCACCTGTAAAGATTTGAACCGGGAAAAGATGCAGGCTCAGCGCAAACTTATACGCACTAAGGGCACCTGCGGAAAGAGTAAAGCTGATAATAGTATTAACAATTACATTGACCTGCTCTCCAAGCAATCCGATGATTCTTGGCAGAGCCAGTTTAAATACGACGAGGATCTCTTTAGAAAAGAGGTGTGAGACAAATTTGGCAAATTTAGCAGTCCATTTCTCCGGAACAGACTTGTATATACGGGCAAACTCAGGAATCTGAATAACCAGGTGGAATGCCGACGCTATAACAACAGACCACGCAATTCCGTAAATACCCAATTTCGAAAACTTTACTAAGATAAGCGAGCCTATGATCATTCCCAGGTTATAAAGAAGTGGAGCTAGGGTTGCAGTAAAGAATCTCCTGTGTGCCTGAAGATAGGCACTTATAAGACTGCTAGCTCCCAGAAGAATTGGGGATATTAACATTATTCTCATTAAGTTAGAGAATAACCTGACATTCTCTAGGCTAATTCCGTCACTTGTTCCTAAAAACTTATGAAGGCTGTCCGAACTTATAAGCAACTCACCTACCTGATTGGAAAAAGCAAAAAGGGATACGGAAATAACAATAAAGAACAACGTGTAAACAAGTGTAAGTCTCTTGAATACATCCTTAAGCTTGCTCTCATCTGTGTGCAGGAGGTTAGTAAAAACAGGGATAATAGCGGCATTAATGGCTCCAGCCACAAGGACATTAAATATTGTATCCGGTATTGTAAAAGCTGCCCAAAAGATATCAAGTTCTCTGGAGACACCGAAAAGCTCCGCAATAATACGAACTTTAACAAACCCTAATACCTTGATGATTAAAAGGAGAATTGTAATAGCACCAACCGAGTTAACTACGTTGTATAAAGTTTTTAAGATTCCTCTATTTATGCGCATTTATCAAAAGGTATTATAAGACAAAGTAAGGTATAAGGCTATTTAATATACATTTAATTCCTACCTGAGACAATAGGAATATGGAAGCGGATATTTTCAACTTCAAGTTCTGTCTGGGATGCCTAAAGCATGGCAGGTGGATATGCGATCAGTGTGGCAGGCACTTCATCCCGCAGCTCCCGATGTGTTATTCATGCCGAACAGTCTCCGGAGGATATATAACACATGTTAAATGTATAAACAAGAGAGAGTATTTGACCTCGTTAATGGTGTGTTTTGAATATAATCGAGTAATCAAGAGATATGTGAAGTATATAAAGTTCAAACATTCAACAGTACTACTGAACGAGATCCTTATTATCGCACTGCCTCATATTCTCACTTATATAAGAAATACACAGCACTTTACACGGAATGCAAAAGAGTGTCTTCTTGTACCAGTACCTCTATACTGGCTAAGGTATTTAAATAGAGGGTTTAACCAGTCACGAATAATCGCCGAAGCCATTTCAAAGGAGACCGGTATAGATATAAATAACCGATGTTTAAAGAAAATTAGAAATAATAGACCGCAATCTGAAGTTAAACATAAGAATAGGGTAAGAAACACTCTCGGGGCATTCAGGTTTAACAGCAAATATATCAGCGAAGAGGTTAAGCACATAATCCTAGTTGATGATATTGTAACAACCGGTGCGACTTTAGAAGAATGTACTAAGGAAATAAAGGCTGTACGGGAGGATATTCAGATTCATGCCATTGCACTATTTAGACCTAAACCCAAGGTCATCAGAAAGAAACTTCTTCCAGTCACGAATATGCATAAAATCAATCCCTAGCTCCCCTGCTGCAACTCCCTCATGGGCAACATTATCTCCTACAATCAAGATAGAGCTCTTTTCTAAATTATATTTCCCAATCAACCTTCCTATCATATCTTTCTTATTCCCTCTCTCTATAATCATATCTTTAAAATACTTAACCATTTCATGCTTCTCAATCAATTTTTTCCTTTTTTCAGGTTCATTGGCAAAGCTTACCAGAAAATTAGTCGTCTCCTTTCCGTGCATCTCAAAATATTCTTTTACCCAGTCATAAAGAGACCTCTCTTTTCTCGAATATAATGTCCAAAGCCAATCCCATATTATTACATTGTAGTTCTTCCCCCTTACCTTCATTTATTTCCTCCAATTTAAATTATGTTATACTTTTCAATCCTAACCTAACACACAGTATACTCATGATTTTGTCAGATAAATCAATCAAAAACAAGCTGAAGACAAAAGAAATTGTCATTGAACCTTTCAACGAGGATTTTTTACAACCCTCTTCGTACGATCTTCACCTTGGTAATGAGTTCATGGTTTTTAACACTGAAAAACACTCTATAATAGACGTAAAAGAGCCTGTAGACGACCTCATGAAGAAGATAATTCTTGAACAAAACGGCGATATAACTCTTGAGCCGGGAGGATTTCTGCTCGCTCATGTAAAGGAGATAATTGGAGTGGACGATAAACATGTTGGAGTTCTGGAAGGGAAAAGTTCTCTCGCAAGACTCGGTCTGATAATCCACGCTACTGCCGGTTTTCTTGATCCTGGGAATTGTTTAAGAATGACTCTGGAAATGGTTAATCTATCCCCTCTTCCTATAAAACTTTATGTAGGTATGAAGATTGCACAAATGGCTTTTGAAGAGGTTGATCAAAAAGTTTCCAGACCTTACGGACATAAATCCCTGGGAAGCAAATATTACAAAGATAGCAGTGTAACACAAAGTATGTACTACCAGAATTTCAACAAAGATATAACTAAACCCAAAATATAGTTATGAATCTGCATCCAAGAAACTTCTACAACCCGGTTAAACAGAAGCAGAGAAGGTATGACAAAATTGTAAGTCTGTTGAGACTAAAACCGACAGATACCGTTCTTAATGTCGGGTGCGGAGAAGGATTAACATTTGAAACCTTCAATAATACTAACCCTATTACCGGTGTAGATCTTTTCAAAGAAGGCAAAATTCATAGAAAAGATTTTAAATATGTTCAGATTACCGGAAAGGGAGAGTTACCATTCAAGGATAAGGAGTTTGATGCAGTTGTTTGTATCGGGGTTTTAGAGCATGTAAAGCCATTCGAAGCTCTTCAAAAAACATGCAATGAGATAGAGCGGGTCGGGAAGAAATTTCTAATTCTTGTCCCGGATTATAATACTCTAATTGAACCGCACTATGCATTTCCTTTCTTCCAGCATCTGCCTATTCCGATTCAGAAGTGGCTACATAAAATGCTAAACCTGAGATTGGAGCTGGATAAAAGAAGAGAGAATCCGTACGAAGAGATTAACTACTACCCTACAAAGAAATGGTTAGGACTTTTCAAAGAAGCAAAATATACAATACACAAACATATCGGAATATTGATAACTAATCTAATTATCTGGAAGAGTTAGTCCTGAGAACTCTTCTGCGTTTGATCTTCAATCTTATCACCGTTCTCTGCACTCTTATCACTCTGTTCTGTCTCCTTAGGTAACTGTGGTGTTATCTCTGTAAGTTTCTTCACAACATACTTATATAGTTCTGAATCGTTCTCTCCATACTTATCCATGATCTCTTTAGCCTTATTAAAGTATCTATCAGCCTGCTTATAATCTTTATCATTCAAAGAAAGCTCTCCTGCCAAAACATTTGATGGTATATGTTCGGGATTAATGGTAAAGACCTGATTTAACGTCCTCAAGGCAGAATCATTATCGTTATTTATCACATATAGTTGAGCAGCATTATAATACAGTTCGTAGTTAAGAGGATTCAATGAGGCCGCCTGCTGCATTGTAGAAAGGGCTGTTTTACTGTAAGACTTGAGTCCCAACCCGACAAGCTTTGAATATACATTAGCTCTTGTCCCCCAGTTAGAATATACCCGTGGTGCAATATCAGTGGACAGCTTGGATTCTTCAACGGCAATTTCAACATATGTCGTAATATCTTCGAATATCATTTTTTTCTCGGATTCGATATCCGTCTTATTGTATTTTTGCGCAAGGAGTTCAACATACTGGGTGATAATTAGACTTGCTCTACGATGAAATACTTCATTTTTGGGAGCCTGATTTATTGCTTCTCCATAAAGGTTAGAAGCTTTCACGATCAAACTCTCTTTATCTTCTTCACTCAGCTTATCCTTATCATTTAACACCCTTCCTTCAGACGTTATCCTCTCAGCTTCAAGAACCTTAAAACCTGCAGATAAGTACTTAAAACTCTGTGTATACAACCAAAGAATGGGAAGAGCAACTATAATTACGGCGACCAATGCAGTATTATTTAGTCCTTCTTTAGGCCTATGTACAAACATACCCAGGCTGAACACAAACATTTCTCCTTTCTCTTCCTTTTTTATATGCCTAAGTATTACGGATAGTGTTATACAGAAGAAAAGAAGCAGATATACAAAGAATGAGTAGTAGATGAAAATAGAGGAGATAATTATATACAGAGAAAGGAGGTCAAGCATTAGTGCAAAGAAATCCTCAGCTTCTAGATATTCTCTCTCTTTCCAATCCTGAATAAGGTGCAGAAACATCTTCACTGCAAGGTATGCAAACGCAAGCAAACCAACTATACCCAAAGATATGAAGACATTTAGAACCTGATTACTCGGGAATGTGAAATTAGTATTATTAAGAACCAATATCTCATCTGTTAAGGGCCTGTAGAGGTTGTATGCAATTGAAAAAGTGTCTTGACCATAACCTACAATTCCGTTCCAGAAAGATTCGCTCACTGCATTTGTTCCTATTTTCCAGCTGACTTCCGGAGCGATTGTAACCTGTGTAATTAGGTTTGATGAGTCTCTAATCGCTAAATCCTTGAATTGAGGGATACGCAGGACAAGAAAACCTACAATCAAAGTTACCAGTGTTACAATCATCGTTATAACGAAGACCTTATTTAACGGCTTTCTTCTGAAAAAAGGCATTACTAATAACGCTCCCATTACTGCGATCAGCAATATTACCTGTTCATATCCCTGAACAATTGAATAGAGCAGCAGGGCTGTAAGATTTACAAGAAAGGTCACAATTGTAGTAATAACCAATGCCAGATTGTATTTCCTAAAGGCATAGATCAGAAGACCCGTTGAAAATAGTATACCGGTACTAAATATAATCAGAGAGATTCGAGCCGAGCTATAAAGAGGCAGACCCGTTGTAAACAGCTCTTTAAAGGCAGGGATAAAACTTAGCGGGTTCATACCCCAGAACGAAAATATACTAATAATAGAGCCTAGTGTTATCCCTATGAGCAGAAACATTAAAGCATATATGATTCCCTCTATTCCTCGAATAAAGTTTCTAGCCGAATATGTGAAAACAAAAAGAGTTAGAAGTCCTATCAAGCCATCTCCCAGCCTTGAATCAAACCCCATAAAGCTGGTTACCGGAGATTTAGAAAATACTGTAGAGACGGAGAATGCAATCATTAGAAACATGATTGCAGTATCTATTTTCCCCTTTGGATAGCTTATTGAGCCGCTTAATATTACCTTAACAAATTCCAGAGCGAGAATAGGGATAGCGAATAGAGAAAGAACTAGAGACATAGAATACTCTGTTAAATCCCATGGAAAAGGAATAATACTTAGAGGGACAACAACAAGAGCCAATAGGAACAATATCCGCTGGATAGTTTCAATCGTATTATTAAAGTTTCGATTTTGCATACTACAAGGGGCAGTTACATATAATCACTATTACGATTGATAGTATCATAAATATTTTGGTTGTACAAAACAATTCAGGGAGTTGCCCCCCTGAATTGCGCCGTTTCCTTAAGGGTTACTCTACTACGTCTCCTTCCTTAACTTCCTCTTCCTTTTTCTCCTCTTTTTTGTCATCCTTCTTCTCTTCTTCCGGCTTTTGAGCCTTTGCAGCCTCCTCATACATCTTCTTCCCAATTTCCTGAAGTTTTTCAGAGAGCTTGGTAGTGGCTTCTTTTACCTTTTCTTTATCAAAGTCATCCTTAGAGATCATTTCTTTAAGCTCACTAATCATTTTCTCAATCTCTTCCTTCATAGAAGCTTCAACCTTATCTGCACTATCCTTCAGAAGCTTCTCAGCACTAAAGCATAGCGTATCAGCTTCATTCTTAGTCTCTGCCCTTTCCTTCTTATCCTTATCTTCTTTGGCATGCTCTTCCGCTTCTTTAACCATTCTCTCCACTTCAGCATCTGAAAGGCCTGTTGATGCGGTAATAGTAATCTTTTGCTCTTTATTAGTCGCCTTATCTACAGCCTTTACATTTAAAATACCGTTAGCATCAATTGAGAAAGTAACTTCAATCTGAGGAACTCCTCGTGGTGCTGGTGGAATACCCTCAAGAGTAAATCTTCCAAGTGTTTTGTTGTCTCCCGCCATCTCTCTCTCACCCTGAAGGATATGAATCTCGACTCCCGGCTGATTATCAGACGCGGTTGAAAACACCTGCTTCTTTTCAACAGGAATTGTTGTGTTGCGATCAATAAGCTTAGTCATAACTCCTCCGAGAGTTTCAAGACCAAGTGATAAAGGAGTTACATCAAGAAGAGTTATATCTTTAACATCTCCTCCGAGCACACCCGCCTGAATTGCTGCACCAACAGCGACTACTTCATCCGGGTTAACCCCTTTATTAGGCTCCTTACCAAAAATCTCTTTAACCTTCTTGATAACCGCAGGCATTCTGGTCATACCTCCTACCAGAAGAACTTCATTAATATCTTCAAACTTGAGTTTTGCATCGCTTACAGCCTTCTTACACGGACCCTCTGTCTTTTCTATAAGATCAGAGACTAATTTCTCCAAGTCTGCTCTTGTGAATGTCTTTCTTAAATGTCTTGGACCTTTTGAATCCGCTGTAATATAAGGGATGTTAATTTCAGTACTTTCGGAAGAAGAAAGCTCAATTTTTGCTTTCTCCCCAGCTTCTTTTAATCTCTGAAGAGCTGTTCTATCCGCCTTAAGATCAATTCCATCTGTATTCTTAAAATCATCGACAAGATACTGGATAATCTTCTCATCGAAATCATCACCCCCAAGATGAGTATCACCATTTGTGGAGAGAACTTCAAAGACCCCGTCTCCTATTTCAAGTATCGAGATATCAAATGTACCTCCTCCAAGATCAAATACAGCAACAGTTTCATCTTTTTTATTATCCAAACCGTATGCAAGTGCTGCGGCAGTAGGTTCATTTACAATTCTCTTTACATCAAAACCTGCAATCTTTCCCGCATCTTTAGTTGCCTGTCTCTGAGAATCATCAAAATACGCAGGAACCGTGATAACAGCTTCTTTAACTTCTTCCCCCAAGTATGCTTCTGCATCTTTCTTCATCTTTGCAAGAATCTTCGCAGATATCTCCTGAGGAGAGTACCACTTGCCTCCCATCTTAACTTCAACACCACCGCTGCTAGACTCCTTCATTTCGAAAGGAAGAACATCTTTATCTTTCTTAATCTCCGGATCACTCCATTTTCGACCTATCAATCTCTTTACTGAATATATAGTACCGGTTGGGTTGATTACCGACTGATTTTTTGCCGGTGTCCCGACAAGAATTTCACCTTTATCATCCTCTGCGACTACTGACGGAGTTAATCTCCCCCCTTGTGCATTAGCAAGTACCGTCGGTTTTCCACCTGACATTACTGCTACTACTGAGTTAGTTGTACCCAGGTCAATTCCTAATATTTTTCCCATTGTTGTTTAATAATAATTTAGTTATTTTTAGGTTGACTAATTACGACCCTTGCAGGCCTAACTATAATATCGCCCAACACAAAACCCGGTTGAACGATGTCATAGATCATTCCAGCTTCTCCTTCAGGCACTGTAGCTAATGCCTCGTGCATATTTGAATCATACTTATCACCCTTTTTCACATCCATTTTTGTGATATTAAACTGGGCAACTGCTTTCTCAATATCAAAAAGAGTTGCTTTTATACCTTCAATCCATTTCTTTGCCTCATCATTGAGATCGAGTTTTTCAGAGTTCACCAGTGCAAAGTTAATATCATCAAGACTATTTAAAAGTGCTCTGGCAATACTTATCTTGGTTTGTAAAGATCTCAGCTCGACTCTCTTTTCAATGTCTCTCTCAAGATTGCTATAATCGGCAAGCGCCTTTTTAAGCTGGTTTTGCATAACAAGTTTTTCATCCTCAACCCGGTCTATTGTCCCGGCCAAGGCTTTAAGGTCCTTCTCCAGTTCCTGAACCTTTTTCTCGAAATCCTGTACTTTATCTTGTTTCATCTGCTTCTGTCTCTTCATACTTAATTAAAATTGAACTAATTCCATCCCTTAAGAGAATTCTCTACGGAATCCCTGATCACAGAGAGTGTCGACATTACGTTAGAATAGTCGAGACGCCTTGACCCGATAATTCCCATATGCCCCGCCCTTCCTTTTAAAAGTCCAACCTTGGTAAAAGCGATTGAACAGTTCTCAAGGTCTTTTATTCCTGTCTCGGCTCCAATCAGGAGTGATACGTCCATGGTGTCGTACTTCGAAAAGATCTTTCTTAAAATATCCTTATCCTCAAGGACATCTAATACTCTTTGAAGTATCTCTACATTCCTTAGCTCTTCATAATGCATAAGTGAAGAGACCCCGTAATATCTTCTATCATCGTCGGAGAGGAAGAAGGCGGCACTATCACACTTCCTTACTAACATATCAAGAATTTCTTTAATAAGCTGATCTTGAGAAAATCTCACCTTAAATATCCCCTGCCTAATCTCAACTTCGTCAACCGCTGACATCCTTCTTTTTTCAGCTATTTCTTTTACATAGAGTCTAATTGCCTGATCTGTCGGAAACCTTCCGGAAGATATGTGACTCTTTTCAAGGAGACCTTCTTCCATGAGTCTGACCATTTCACTTCGAATAGTAGCCGAACTGACTCCAAGATTATGTCGCTTCATTAGAGCAACTGATCCTATCTCATCAGCATTACTCATAAATTCCTCTATGATTGCCATAAGGATATTTTTTTGTCTTTCTGATATTGGCATTTAGCACTCCACTTATTTAATTGCTAGATAGTATCACCTCAGTGAAAGAGAGTCAAGATTTGAATAGAAAGGCACAAAGAGGGTATAATCATGCGATATTACTCTTATTATTATGGACAAAGAAACCGCATTCACTACAACATGGCCATGGTGGAGAAAGGATCATAAGGTAACTATGTTAGTTCTTTCTAATCACGAAATGGGAAAGAAAGACGCAGACTTTTGGTATATAGCTATAAACACTCCGGATAACGAGCTACTCTTCCCACTTTTTGAAGCAAAAGAAGGGACAGAAGAGATGGCGAAACAAGTCCATATGGCTGCCGTTACAATTGTAAAAGGGACAAACGACTCCCTATTGATCATGGACAGGATAAATGCAAAAGTCGAAGAAATTACTAAAGAAGGAAGAGAGGGAAGACTTCCAATTTATTAACGATTTCGTATAATTTTGCACAAAAGTGTTATTCCTAACACGAGTATTAATGAGGACACCAAGACCAATATTTTTCATATTCTAATAGACAAGATCAATAGGTATGATTATACAGAATTAGCCATATTTTTAGTAGACAAATAGACCTAATTCTGCTAAACTCACTCACTGAATATGGAAAAGATTGTATTAAATAAAAGAGAAATTACAGGCGGAAAAGTAGCACATCTTCTTAAGCAGGGAATTGTAGCTGCAGTCGTATACAATGAGAAAGCAGAGTCATTCAATGTACAGATTACAGTAAAGGAAGCTAACTGGTTAGCAGCACATGCAACATCAACAACAATTCTTGATGCAGAACTGGACGGGAAAAAGATTAAAACCGTGGTTAAAGACTTCGACTTTAATCCCATTACAGATGAAGTTAGACATGTATCATTCTTCCAGATTGATGAAAATAAGGAGATGATATTTACAATACCATTCAAGCTTACTGGTATATCTCCTGCCGTTAAAAATAATCTTGGTATCCTTGTTAAGGCCTTACCAGCAGTAGATGTTAAGTGTAAACTTGCAGATCTAGTATCAGAGATTGAAATTGATATATCAAATCTAGAACATCCGGGACAAACAATATCCATGAATGACATTGCCCTACCAAAGGGTATGACACTACCAAACGACGAGCACGCAATGAGTGCAATCGTAACAATTACGCAACTTCAGAAACTTGAGGAAGAGCTTCCAACTGCAACTCCTGCTGAAGGAGAGGAAGGTGCAGAAGCACCAGCAGAGGGTGAAGCGACAGGAGGAGAGACTACAGATAAAACTGAATAAGCATATGCTATCAGTAATCATAACTTCATATAAAGAGCCGGGGACAATAGGCAAGGTTATTGAATCAATAGCCAAGTCTTCGTATTCCGGAATTCCAAAAGACTTTGAACTAATTCAGATTTCACCAGACAAAGAAACATTGCATGCAGGTTTAAAGGCCACAAAATCGCTCAGACTGGGTAAGAAGTTTAGACAGCTAATTGATCCACACAGAGGAAAACCCTATGCACTAAATTTCGCATTCAAAGAAGCGAAAGGAGACATCCTAATACTCACAGATGGAGAAGTCTTCTTTCAAAAAAACTCTGTAAAGCATCTTCTAAAACCGTATGAAAACGAAAAAATCGGAGGAGTCTCAGGAATGCCGGTGTCATCTAATAAACGAAATAGTTTTTACGGATATATGAGCCACTTGCTAGTAGATTCTGCTCATCATAGAAGAACACGCGTCCTGGATAAAGTTAAAGATTATTATATCTCTGGGAAAGGATTTTTCCCTATGAGCGGATATATATTATCAATAAAGAAGGGATTGATTAAAAAGTTACAACAAGATTTACTCACTGAGGATGCTTATATGTCCTATGAGATACGAAGGAAGGGATTTGAAATAGCATATGCCCCGAAAGCAAAAGTCACTGTGAAATATCCTACCACTTTTAAAGACTATTATACTCAAAAACTAAGGTCCATAGGAGGATTTATACAGTTAAAACAGCTTGGAATCTTTGAAAAAGACAAGCAGAGCAGAAGCTTTTGGATTGAACTACCATATGCATTTTTTGTGCTTATCTATCCAAAAAATATAAAAGAGCTTTTCTGGTCACTTCTTATGTTTCCCGTACGGCTTGTTACCTGGATAGGTATCTTTATTGAGAGAATCATTCTAAGAAAAGGCGTCCCAAAAACCGGGTGGAAAAGAATTGAGAGCACAAAATAATACTAGCGAGAAGCTATTCTACGTGGCAGAGATACCTATTTCAACTTATTTACTATTTGAAATACCCTAACAGAATAACTCCAAGAGTTGTAATGAGGATACCTATATACTTCTGAAAAGTCAGTTTCTCTCTGAACAGGAAATATGAGATTATTGCTGTAATTATCGGAGAGCAGCTAGAAATGGGATTTAAAATATTGGGATTTCCAAAGTTCAAAGCTATTGTAAAGGAAAGCCCCCCTAAACATCCAAAAAGTCCAGTTAGAAAAATCCCTTTGCTTTTAATCATGTTCAATGTTATTTCTCTAATCGATTCCTTCTCCCTGTAGATCATATATAAAGCTGCAAATATTATAAGGCTTAGGGTGTAAAACATCTGAACATTATAAGGGCCTATGAGTTTAATCGGGTAAGAGAAAAATCCTACAGCTATGCCAAAAAGAGCTGTGGAGATCAAAGCATTGACTGCAGCTTTTTCGATCTTTCCCCTGCTCTTTAGCTTTTTAAAGTCCACCGTTAAAAGAACAACCCCAGTTATAATCATAACTATCCACAAGATACTCAAATACCCAAGTGCATATTTAAGTATAAAAACTCCTATTATTGTTATTAAGACCAATCGGCTAACTGCGATTGCTGCCGTTATACTTGGGTTACCCAAATCAATAGCTTTGTAGTAGAAAACAAACGCAAAGAAAGAAATCGCAGCAAGGATCACTGTGATAATGACTGGCCATAGCTCTAAATCCTGTCTGAAAAAATAAGCAAGAATCAAAGAGATAAAAAATCCAATCAGGCTCCTGGCCATAAGAAGACTCGCCTTGTTATTCTTCTGGACATTGAGTTTGATAAAAACATTTTCAAAACCGAAGAAAAAGGACGCCCCTAAAGCCAGTAGGATTGGATACATGGGATTACCATCTAAAGTGTGCAAATGCTTTGTTGGCTTCCGCCATTTTCTCAACATCTGCTCTCTTCTTCATTGCGTCTCCTTCTCCATTAAAAGCAGCAACTAATTCTGCTTCAAGGAGTTTATCAAATGGTTGACCGCCCTTCTTTCTTGCATAATCAACAATCCATCTGATAGCCAATGTTTCCTGTCGTGCAGTAGAAACTGGCACCGGGACTGCATAGTTTGCACCACCTACTCTTCTACTTCGGACCTCTAGAGTTGGCTTTACTTTAGCAACAACCTCTTCAAGGAACTTATCAGACTCTAGTTTGAACTTCTTAGATGCATTATCGAGAGCTGAATATACAAGAGCTTGTGCAGTACTCTTTTTCCCGTGCTGCATGACTTTGCTTATTAATCTGGCAACAAGAGGACTGTTAAATTTAACATCTCTCTGCTGTTCTTTTCTTTTTGCTTGCTTACCTCTCATAACTAATACTTAATAAATATAAACTTACTCTACTTTTGCTTTTTCTTTCTTAGCACCGTACTTGGACCTTGCCTTCTTTCTTCCTTTTACACCCTGTGTATCATACTTCCCTCTTACAACAATATATTTTACACCCGGAAGGTCTCTCTTTCTTCCTGCTCTGACAAGAACAACTGAGTGCTCCTGAAGGTTGTGACCTTCCCCTGGAATATAAGCGGTTATTTCCATTCCATTAGAAAGTCTAACCTTAGCAACTTTTCGCAAAGCTGAGTTAGGCTTCTTAGGTGTCATGGTCTTTACCTGCAAACACACTCCTCTTTTAAAAGGATTGTCTGCTTTCTTATACCTTTTCTTAAGAGTATTAAAGTTTGTTCCCAAAGCTTTGAATCTCTTCTTATCAGGCTTAGATCTTCTAGGTTTTCTTATTAACTGATTTATCGTCGGCATGACTGGTATTATACTACAATATTAACTAAATATTAACCTCCTCTAACTTGGTTTTATCCTCTATCCTCGCGGTCTCACCGGATGGAATTGGTTTACCAATTATTACACTCTCCTTCATACCTCTTATATAGTCTATCTTCCCTAAGATACTGGCATCGGTTAGTACCTTCACCTGCTGTTCGAATGACATAGCAGATAAGAAGCTTTCTGTATAAAGAGCTGAGGCTTTGATTCCCATTAGTTTTGGAAGTATTAATGCTTTATTCCTACCCTCTGCAACCAACATTTCGTTCTTAACATCTCCTACAAACCTGTTTACAAGTGCTCCTACAAGATAGCTGGAATCTCCAGATTCTCTCACTCTTCCAAGCCTTGCCATCTGTCGCAGAATTACCTCGATATGAACATCAGAGATAGATACTCCCTGCTCATTAAATACCTTCTGTACTCCATCCAGTATATACTTCTGAGCTGTCATTATCTTTGTTGTCATAGCTAACTTCTTAGGATCAAGAGATCCTTCAGTAACCTGCTGTCCTGCATAAACTTCATCTCCATCGTTAATTACTAATGCCTGTCCAGGAAGAATGCTTAGAGTTTCCTCTGCTTTCTTCTCTCCTTGAAGCTTAAGAAGTCCGCCTTCTATTGTAACGTCTCCTGCAAATGGCGCCTGTCTTTCTGCTCCTTCATGATCAAGATACATTACCTCACCATTCTTTACCTTTGACTCATGACTCACATTGATCTTCTTAGCATCTGAAACAATGTAGAATCTAGTTAACGTTCTCTTACCCTTGATTGTTACTGTTGCCGATCCATCTTCCTGAGTCTCAATTTTAGCAACACCGTCAACTGTTGACATCTCTGCCTCATTCTTAGGTGTCCTGGCTTCGAATAGCTCCTCAATTCTAGGCAATCCCTGTGTAATGTCAGTTCTCTGTACACCACCTTTATGGAATGTCTGCATAGTCATCTGAGTACCCGGTTCACCGAGTGATTGTGCCGCAATAACACCAACAGCTTTACCCATCTCAATAACTTTATTCTGTTCAAGATCAAACCCGTAACATTTCTGACATACTCCAAGAGGTGTCTTACATGTTATAGGTGTCCTCACAACAACATTATCAATACCTGCTTTGTCAATTTCCTGGGCAAGCTCTCTGCTGATTGCCTCATTCTTTGGAACAATGATATTTCCTTTTTCATCCTTAACTTCCTCAGCAGTATACCTTCCAAATATTCTATCTTCGTATGAAAGCCTTCTGTCATCATTTCTAGAGACTCTAAGGCCCTCACCATCTGCAACACCACAATCCTCTTCTCTAACTATAACTTCATGAGCTACATCAACAAGTTTTCTAGTCAGATATCCTGAGGAAGAGGTTCTGAGTGATCGGTCTGCAATACCCTTTCTTCCTGAGTTTGCGGCTACAAAGTACTCGAATCCATTAAGACCATCTCTGAAGTTTCCTTTGATTGGAAGAGGTACCCAGTTTCCTGAGGAATCCCTAACCATACCCTTAAGGGTTAAGATCTGTCTTGCCTGAATCTTTCCACCGTTAGCACCTGACTGAATCATTTCGAACACTGAGTTATTTTTATCAAGTTTCTTCCAAGCTTCTTCTCCTGACGCATCAGCGAAGTCGTTCCACATATCTGTGGAGAGCTTGTTCTTTTCCTGATCAGTGATAAGGCCCTGGAGATAGTTCTCCTGAAGCTGCTTATCTTTCTCTTCCATACCCTTAATCTGACTTGCTAAATCGAAATCTACAGCACAGTCTTCCATTGCAAAACTGAATCCCAAGTTTGTAGCATACTTAAATCCTAATGATTTAAGATCATCGAGAAGTTTTACCACTACCTCTAATGGGTAGTTAGCTTTAACACTATCAACTATCTTTCCTACAGTACTTGAATCAATTCTCTCGTTTACAAACTCATATTCCAATGGAAGGACGGAGTTAAAGAGGATTCTTCCAGGAGTTGTCCTCCATGTCTGACCTTTTCCTCTTGCAATAATTTGCTCTGTAATTCCAATAGACCTTCTCATATATGCACGGATAACATCCTCAAATGTTCCCATAATCCTTGGCTTTTCAACCTCAATCATATCTGTAAGGAGGAAGAATCCAAGAAGCATATCCTTTGCTGGGTTAGCAAGCATCTTACCGTTAGCAATTGAAACGATGTTTCTTTCAGCTAACATAACTCCTCTACCTTCGCTTACAGCATCATCTGTTAACAAAACGTGAACAGGCATCTGGTCTCCATCGAAGTCGGCATTAAATGCCTTACATACTAACGGATGTATTCTGATTGCTTCTCCTTCAACTAGCTTAGGATAAAAAGCCTGTATACTATATTTGTGAAGGGTCGGAGCACGGTTAAGAAGTACAGGTCTGTTATTGATGACCCCTTCAAGAATATCCCAGATAACATCTTCATTTGAGTCAATAATATCTTTAGCAACCCTAATGTTTGGTGCCAGTTCTCTTCTAAGGAGTTCACTTATTACAAATGGCTTAAAAATCTCAAGTGCAATTGATTTTGGAAGACCGCACTGGTTTAGGTTCAATGTTGCGTCTCCAATAATTACTGCTCGACCAGAGTAGTCAACACGCTTTCCAAGAAGATTCCTTCTGAAAATACCTTTCTTTCCTCTTAGCTCATCAGTTAAAGACTGATAAGGAAGCTTCTTATTATTCATCATCGCTTTACTTGGTCGATGTGAGTTATCAATCAAAGCATCAACAGCCTCCTGTAGCATTCTCTTCTCATTTCTAAGAATTACTTCAGGTGCACCTATATCAATAAGTCTTCTCAAACGATTGTTTCTATTAATAATTCTTCTATACAGGTCGTTCAAGTCTGATGTGGCAAACTTACCTCCTGGTAGAGGGATTATAGGGCGAAGATCTGGAGGGATAACCGGAAGTATATTCATAACCATCCATTCCGGCTCAATTCCATTCTTCTTGAATCCTTCAAGATATTGAAGTCTTCTGATTACATTTGATTTCTTTTCAAGCTTCTCTGACTTAACAAGTTTCCTGAGTTTGGAAATCTCAGCATCAACATCCAGATTCTTAAGAAGCGTTTCAATTGCTTCTGCACCCATCTTAGCTTCAAAGAACAGAAGTTCTCTGTCCTGAAGGTCTACAAACTCATCTTCCGTAATAATAGTACCGACGGCAACTTTCTCAAGAATTACCTGAAGTTTGGTATAGAAGGCCTGCAAGACTTCTTCCTGTTCAGCATATTCTCTTCTGATCTTTGCAAGAGACTGATTCTTCTTATGCTCAAGCTGATTAACTTTGAACTCTTTAGCTTTACCGTCTTTTTCTTTCTTCTCGATCACTTTCTTCTCATTTGCAAAACCTTCCTCTTCAACCTTAAGAGACTCATTCAATTGAGACTCTAAAGTGTTAAACTCTTCCTTTCTAATTTCATCCAGTCTCGTAAGGGCGGTTGCTCTCTTATCGTTATCCAGACCTACAACCATATACCTTGTGTAGTATATAACTGAGAGGAGTTGCTTATGAGACATATCCAAAACAATAGACATCTTGTTTGGAACCCCGTATGCAAACCATACATGAGCGGCAGGAACGGCGAGTTTGATATGTCCCATTCTTTCTCTTCTTACATCGTGTGTTGTAACTTCAACACCGCACTTATCACAAACTATTCCTCTATACCTGATCTTTTTGTATTTACCACAGTAACACTCGTAGTTCTTACTTGGTCCAAAGATCTTCTCACAGAAAAGACCCTCAGGTTCAGGCCTAAGTGTTCGATAGTTTATGGTTTCAGCTTTTGTAACCTCACCATATGACCAGTTAAGTATATCTTCCGGAGAAGATAATGTGATCTTAAGGGCGTCAAACTCCTTAAAGTTCTCTTTTTTACTCTGTCGGTTCATCATTGTTCTGTTCTACCTCTACAACCTGAGGTTTACTTGAAATTAAATCAATTTTCAGCGAGAGTGCATTAAGTTCTTTGATTAGAACTTTAAATGACTCAGGTACGTTAACATTCTCTATCTTCTCTCCTTGAATGATTGCTTTATATGCTGAAGATCTTCCTTTCACATCGTCAGACTTAATCGTGAGCATCTCCTGCAGGGTAGCGGGAGCTCCGTGTGCTTCAAGAGCCCATACTTCCATTTCTCCGAATCTCTGACCTCCCATTTGAGCTTTTCCACCCAACGGCTGCTGAGTTACAACAGTGTATGGTCCAGTAGATCTGGCATGAACTTTCTCGTCTGCAATGTGATGAAGCTTAAGTATATACTTCATTCCGACTGTTATTTTTCTTGGGAGCTTCTCACCTGTCCTTCCGTCAAATAGATCCACTTTCTGCTCCATCTTGAAACCGTTTTTCTTCATCTGGGTCTCAACCCATTCCATATTTATATCCTCAAAAAGAGGGAATGCAAGTTTCTCACCAAGCATTGAAGCATATTCACCAAAGTGCACCTCAACTGCCTGTCCCATGTTCATTCTCTTAATAAAGGTTGGGGTTAAGACAATATCAACCGGTTCACCATCTGCCGTAAACGGCATATCTTCAACAGGCTTGATTGCAGCAACTGTATTCTTGTCTCCGTGTCTTCCAGATATTTTATCTCCGTAAGAGATCTTCTTGGTCTTTGCAACCCAGACTTTAACCTCATGAAGCACTCCCGGAGCAAGCTTATCATCATTTTCAGATGAAAGAACCTGAGTATGAATTACAATTCCTGATTCTCCGTGCGGAAGTCTAAGCGAGTTATCTCTAACATCACTTGATGCTTCTCCGAAGATTGCTCGCAGCAATCTTTCTTCTGCCGTCAATTCCTGCTCGCCTCTTGGTGCAACAACACCGACAAGAATATCTCCTGATTTAACTCGCACACCGGTTCTGACAATACCTCTGTCATCAAGCTTCTGAAGAATTCTCTCATTTACATGAGGAATATCTGCTGTGATGATTTCAGCTCCTAATTCTGTATCTCTGACCTCAACAGTATGCTCTCTAATATGAACTGAAGTGAGGAGGTCATCCTTAACAACTCTCTCGGAGATGATTACGGAGTCCTCGTAGTTATATCCATCATAGAACATCAAAGCGGCTCGAAGGTTTGTACCGATAGCCAGCTCACCGTTTATCATTGTAGGTCCGTCAACAAGCACATCACCCTTATTAAACTTCTGACCAGGTTCAACTCTTACATACTGTGAGAAAGATGTATTATCATTTGATCTGTAGAACTTTCTTAATACATAATCTTTTCTTCCCTCTTCTTTATACTTAACAGTTAGCTTGGTTGCATCAGCATATTCAACAACACCATCATCTTCTGCAAATACTGACCAGATAGATTGCCTGGCAACAACCTCTTCAAGACCGGTTCCGATTAACGGTGCTTCCTGCTTAAGAAGAGGAACTGCCTGCCTCTGCATATTTGAACCTGCAAGGGCTCTCATTGAGTCATCATGTGCTACAAAAGGAATAAGGGCCATACCCAAACCGGCCTGCTGTGAAGCAATGAGATCCATGAATGAGACATTTTGTACATCTTCCAAAATGAAAAGCCCCCTGTTTCTTGCGGGGACTAATGCATCAAGGATATTTCCATATTGATCATACTTAACTGTTGAAGATGTAATTGAATACTCTTCTTCATCTCGGGCATCAAAATACACAATTTCATCTGTCATATACGAAACCACCTTTATTTCCTTTACTCTATCCTCAGCCTTTAAATGCTTTGCAATTTCAGGGGTTATAAGCTGACCTGCTTTAACAATTGTCTTACTTCCTACTTTAATTGTCTCAAGCGACAACCTATTTATAGTATCTCTACCGTCATTCTTAGCTGTTTGAAGAACTTTTCTGTAAGGGGCTTCTATAAATCCATAATCATTAACCCTGGAAAGAATGGCAAGCTGCGTAACAACTCCGATTGCCTGAGACTCAGGACTGGTTACCGGATCAAATCTTGAGTAGTGGGAGTTATGTACTTCTCTAACTGAGAAAGTAGCCCTCTCCTTAACAAGCCCGCCCGGCCCTGATGCTGTTACTTTTCTCTTGTTTTCCAGCTCTGAAAGGATGTTTGACTGCTCCATGAATGTAGAAAGCTGGTTACTTCCAAAGAAAGACTGCATTGCTGCAGATACAGGCTTTGTGCTGATTAGCATAGATGGCGTTAACTTGGCATCCTGACCGTACATACTCATCTTATCTTTAATATTCTTTTCCAACCTTCTTACTCCCACAGCAAGCTGCTTTAGAAGAACTTCACCTACACTTCTTATTCTTCTATTTGATAAGTGGTCGATATCATCAGGAGCAACAACGCCGTTGTTTACTTCAATAAGTTTCTTTATTAATGAAACAAGGTCATCGACATGAAGCTTTGAATCATTACCCTCAACAGGATAATTCATTCCGAGCTTTCTGTTAATTTGATATCTTCCTACTTTTCCAAGATCAAACTTTCTTATATTAAAGAAGTGTCCTTTAATATATTTCTCGGCACTATCTAATGTTACAGACTCATCTGGTCTTAACTTGTTATATACGCTTACAATCGCCTCTTCCTTATTCTTTGTAAAGTCTCTAGCAAGTGTAGACTCTATATACTTATATTCCTCATGTGTATCAACTGAAGAGAAGAGTGCCTTTATCTCTTCATCTGTTTCATATCCGAATACCCTGAAAAGTTCTGTAATCAAAACCCTTGGTCTCTTAGGGATTAATCGGATAGAGATAACATTGTGCTTACTCACTTCAAATTCATACCACGGTCCGTTTCCAGGCATTAATCTAGCTTTATAAAGTGTTCTAGAAGGGAGAACTTCGTTCTCCTCAAAAAGCACACCCTCTGCTCGTACAATCTGGTGAGTTACAACTCTTCTGACTCCGTTTACAACAAAGAAACCATCATTAGTCATTAATGGAAGATCCGCGACAAAGATTTCCTGTTCTTTAATTTCTCCCGTCTTGTTATTGAGAAGCTGAACTGTAGAATAAATAGGAGCTTCGTATGAAAGCCCCTTATCAGTTGCATCATCGATTGATCTGTAAGGATCACCGATTCGGTAGTCTTTAAACTCAAGAGTCCACATTCTCTCCATAGTATCCTTAACAGGATTTATCTCATTGAAAAGAGTTTTTACACCTGTTTCTACGAAATACCTGAAGGAATTAAGCTGGGAATCGATGAGGTTAGGAAAGTCTACCTTCCTTGTAGAGCCGATACCTAAATTAATTCTTCCGGCTCTATTGCGTGTAGGTTCTTGTGACATGAATGTTTAAAAAGGCCTTAAATTAAACAAAATATTTAAATATCTTCATCAATATCAAAACTCTATACTTCTTACTCTGAACCTATAAAAAAGCGTTTTCCTTACTGCATAAATTGGAAATTATCGGAGCAATCCTATCACATTTAGTATGCTTTGTCAAAACATTATTCGCTAGAAGTTTGGTACCCAATATTATATGATGGACGTGCTATTGTCAAAGTGTAATTATGATAATATAAGTATAGATATATGGGACGAAGAAAAGGTTCAAAGAAAAAGAAAGACATTAATATAAATAGTGATGAGACAAAGGTATTTGTTGGTATTATTCTAACTATATTGAGTATAGCCCTAATAATATCTCCCTTCTTTGACTCACATCTATTCAGATCTATTGTTACAACCTTCGGATATAGTTCCGTAGTATTTGGGTTCACAACTTTATATCTAGCACTCCGGTTCTTCAGCTCTAAAACAATATTTAAATCTTGGAAGCTGCAACTTGGACTTCTCTTCTTCTCCCTTACCTTTGCAGCCTTCTTAACCTTCTGGGTGCCAAATGAGCAATTACAGTCACCAACGCAGTTTGAATTTCCAGCCGGAATGCTTGGATACAATATTCACCTGTTTTTGCTTTCATATCTAGGCAGATTCATTGAGTTCCTTGTACTAATTGTATCCTTTGTAGTCTCGATATCATTAATTACAAGTATTAAGCTCTCTCAGATCCGCGACTATATAGAAAAGACTGTTGAGAATACAGGAGGACTGGAATTCAAAGGATCTCTGGAAGATATTAAACCCCAGGATCTTGAACAGGATGATAAGAGAATGGACGGGATAATCAACGGATTAGATAGTAAGAGAGAAGAAGAGCAGGATATTATATTTGCAAACGATGCTCCTAAAAGTACAGAAAACCATATACATATAGCACCTAAAAAAGTTGTGGATGAGAATGATATGGGACTTGAAAGCCAGGGACCAAAATATACAAATTGGACCTTTCCCAGCCTTGATTTGCTTCAGGATCCGATAGTACAGCCGCAAAACAAGGACGTATTTAAAAAGAATGCCCTGATAATCGAACAGACTTTAAGAAGTTTCGGAGTCCTCGCCAAAGTCGCAGAAATATCAGTAGGACCAACGGTTGTTCAGTATGCACTAAGCATAAGTGTCGGTATTAAAGTATCAAAGGTGAGAAACCTCACAAATGATTTAGCTTTAGCACTTGCCGCTCCTTCGTCAAGCGTTAGAATTGAAGCTCCAATACCGGGAACATCGCTTATAGGAATTGAAGCCCCCAATCCGACACCAAACTATGTATACGAGAAGGAGATGGTTGCTCAATTGCTTAAAGATAAATCCAAATACGAACTCCCTCTAATTCTTGGTAAGGATGTGACCGGTAAATTGATTATCAGAGACCTGGTTGATCTTCCTCATGTATTAGTAGCGGGTGCTACAGGTACAGGTAAGTCCGTAGGTATCAACTCTATGCTCATGGGACTGCTTATGTCTAAATCTCCGGATGAACTTCGCTTTATACTGGTTGACCCAAAGATGGTGGAAATGGCTCCATACAACGGTATCCCACACCTTCTAACCCCTGTAATTACTGATATGGAACTAGTTGTTAATGCTCTACAGTGGGCGATTGAGGAAATGCTTAAAAGATATAGGATGCTTAAACAGGCCGGTGTCAAAAAAATTACAGAGTATAACCAGCAGATGGGCTTTAGTGCGATGCCTTACATCATCATCGTAATTGATGAAATGGCAGACCTCATGCTATCGACCGGAGTTGACGTAGAGACTAAGGTTGTGCGTCTGGCACAGATGGCAAGAGCCGTTGGTATCCACCTCATACTCGCAACCCAGAGACCTTCCGTGAACGTAATAACTGGCCTTATTAAGGCCAATATGCCTGGACGTGTAGCTTTTAATGTAACGACAGCAATCGATTCCAGGGTGGTAATAGATCAGATAGGAGCTGAAACACTTCTTGGAAAAGGCGATATGCTTTTCAAATCTCCTTCTCACCCAAGACCGATAAGAATACAAGGTGCCTTCACTGACAACAAAGATCTGGATAATGTAATCAAGTTTATTAAAGATCAGACAGAAATTGTTGAATATACAGACGAAGTAACTAAGGCTCAAGTTGTAGAAGCCAAAGGCGGGACTTCTGCGGGAGCTGATGACCCGGTATTCCGCCAATCAATTGACGTTATTATTAATGCGCAAAAGGCCTCTGCCTCCCTTTTACAAAGAAAATTAAGAATCGGGTATAATAGAGCGGCCAGATTAATGGATGAACTTGAAGAAGCAGGAGCAATCGGACCTCAGGATGGTAGTAACCCACGGAAGGTTTTGATAAGCAGTGCTTCACAAATATTAGGAAGTGATAGTAACGACGAACTGCCCCAATAAATATATAAGTAATTGTGATGCTAACTCCAGGACAAATTCTGCAAAAAAGAAGATTGGCTCTTCGTAAGAGTATTTCCCAAGTATCTCAGGAGACTAAAGTTCAGGAGAAATACCTGAAGATGTTAGAATCGGAAAATTATGACCAGTTCGCTTCTAACGTCTTCATAAACGGTTTTATGAAAATATACTCAGAGTACCTTGGACTAGATGTTGACAAGATGCTGGCCCTCTATAGACGCTCAGACAAGGCATTAAAAGAGAAGGGTACTTCTTCGTTAAGAAATAAAAGAAAGCTCCGAATCAACATCAAGGAACTTATAACACCTCTTAACATTGTTCTTGCTATTCTGGTCATCACAATCACGACTTTCTTTATATATACCATAAGTAAATATAACCAATTGCAACAAAATCCTTCACTTACCATAACCGAACCTCAAAATGATTCAGTCACAAATATCGCCAAAACAGAGATCAAGGGTAAAACAGACAAGAAAAGCGATCTTCGAATAAATGGAAAAGTTGTTGAGATAAATGACTCAGGTGCTTTTGTACAAGAAGTCATATTCATTCCCGGGGAAAATCTAATTACAATAGAATCTAAAAACAATGAAACGGGCCTTAACACAGTGAAAACGATACGTGTGGTGTATAAACTGGAGCAGGAAAAAGAAGTCAAAAAAGAGGTTGTATCAGCACCTAAAAAATTCGTTGCATACATACAAGTCCTTAGCGAGGCAACCTGGTTACAATTAAATATCGATGACAATCAGAAACTGGCCCAGGCTGTTGCACCAGGAAAGACTGCAAATTACAGCGTAACCAAATCACTTCAGCTTCTTACCGGAAAACCAACTCTTACAAAATTATACATTAATAATCAGGAAGTACCGCTTGTCATCAATTCCGCTAGTGGAACTGCGTCCATAGAATGCTCCATTACGGATAATCAATTAGACTGCTCCAAATAAAGATATATAATATAGCATGGCAGATAACAATCAGGTTGAGATTATAAAAGAGAAGGCTGATATTGTCAGTATCGTCGAAAGGTATGTGAAACTCAAAAAAGCAGGCAAGAACTATGTAGGTCTATGTCCTTTTCATAGCGAAAAGACTCCCTCTTTTAATGTGAGTCCGGACATCCAAATATATAAGTGCTTTGGATGCGGTAAATCGGGAGATGTCATAACCTTTATTCAAGAAATTGAAAAGCTGGATTTCAGAGAAGCTTTGGAAAAACTTGCAAAAGAAACTGGGGTACAACTAGAAACAATTCAAAGAGATGATCCTTTCAAATTGTACTACGATTTGAACAAACTAGCCGCAGAGATATTCTTCCGATTACTAAAGGCAAACGATCAAGTAAAGAAGTATTTATATTCCAGAAAAATAACCGATGCAGATATTGAGAAATTTAAAATCGGATTTGCACCGGGAAACAATATTGTTCTGAACAAGGTTAGAGAAAGGTATAAGCTAAATAATAAGCAGCTATTGGATTCGGGACTTTTCATAGAAAAGGGTGGGATATTCAGAGACAAGTTCATAAATCGCGTCATGTTCCCAATTACATCGGCTTCAGGAAAAATAATCGGATTCACAGGCAGAATACTACCAAACGATAACTATGGTCCTAAGTATATGAATACTCCCGAAACATATATATTCCACAAGTCTAAAAATGTATATGGCCTCCATCAATCAAAACCAGACATAAGAAAACAGGACCTTTGTATCATTTGCGAAGGCACTACAGATGTCATAGCCGCACATAGAGACGGTGTCACAAATATTGTAGCCCCGCTTGGTACAAGTTTAACCTTCGACCAACTTACTCTGATTTCCCAATTTACTAAGAACCTTCTTTTTATCTTCGACAGTGATTTCGCAGGACAGAAAGCCTTACAACGAGCGTTTACAATTGCCGAGGATCTAGGCATGAACAGCTATGCGATCAATACCAAACCATATAAAGATATAGATGAAGTAATTCAAAATAAGCCCGGACTATTCTCTCAGATGGTTTCAGAGAAACGCACTGATGCTTATACATATCTAATCCAGTCCGAATATGAGACTCTAGACATTACAGTTAAAGAAGATTTGGAAAAGCTTAATTACTACTCGAAACAGCTTCTCACACACGTAAGAGACAAAGGTAAAGAGGACTTCTATAAGAAAAAATTCAGAGAGATTGTAGGAGAAAGGGCGGCGATAGAAATACAGGAGAGAGGATATGGATTATCTCAAAAAGAGAGCAGTGATAAACTATCTTTTGAAGAGTACTACCTCAAGATTCTTCTAAGCGGAGAGACCGTCTCAATCCCAGACCATCACGACCTAACTATCTTTGGTAACAGCATGGTTACAAGCATACTTGACATCGCGAAGGGGCTAAAAGGGGCGTCAATAAGCCAGTTACACAAGAAACTGAACAAATCCTTACAACAGTACTTAGAGATTATCCTATTATCAAGTCAGCTAGCCACTTCTGAAGAGCTAGATAAGATATACTCAAGGATACTTAAAATAGATATACAGCAGAAAATTGCAAATGCCAGAGTCAAACTTGCGCTGGCTGAGAATATGAAAGATAATGAGTCTGTTGATAGAATTTTCGCCCAGATCAATGACTTAATGGCTAAGTTGAGAGAAGTAAAAACGTGAAAGTATCAGATTACGACCAATACAAATATGATTATAAAGAATACTGGAAGGATCGCTCATACGAAAATGATGCGGAGAGACATCTACTACGTAAAACATTTGCAAAACTTAAAGGCGATTGGTTCATTGATATAGGAGGTTCCTTTGGAAGAAATTTGGACCTTTATTACAGTAAATATGAGCATCCCGTGATCCTTGACTACTCGCTTCTCACTTTACAAAAGAATCAATCAGAAATTTTAAAAACCTTTCCAAATACAATATTGATCGCTGCAAATGCCTACAACCTACCGTTTAGGGATAACTCCTTTGATGGAGGTTTAATGGTGCGAGTACTTCATCACATCAACAAACCTGAAGCATACTTCAAAGAGCTTAAAAGGGTTATGAGTCAGGAATCTATCTATATACAGGAATTTGCAAATAAAATTCATATTAAAGCAGCCTTGAAAAACCTGCTGAAACCCAATTTAAGCTTCTTCAGCACAGAACCGTATCAGCAGCCAACACACGGCAATCATGAGGGCACTAAGGGCGAGGATACATATTTCCTTAACTTTCATCCTAAGCATATAAGAAGATTACTGGAAGAAAACTCCTTTGTACCAATGAAAAAATGCGGGGTCTCATACTTTAGAATTCCGTTCCTTAAGAAACACCTTCCTAATGCCATTCTTAGATTTTTTGAAACCTTTATGCAACTTTTGCTCGGATGGACAAGCATTGCACCAAGTATTTTTTTCATATCTAAAAAAATTAATGGAGTAAGTTCACAAAAAGCCCAAAGACTTGAAGATATACTTATTTGTCCAAAATGCAATGGTAGTCTGCAATTTACAGAAGAGAGAGCACAGTGCGTGCAATGTAAGACCATTTACAGGCAAGATAAAGGAATTTGGGACTTTAGGGCATAAATACTATGAAACTTAATAAATCACTCGGCCAGAATTTTTTCAATAATCCGAATCTAGCTGATTGGATTGTTGAGCAGGTTGCCACCGAAAATCCTGGGTCAATTATAGAAATTGGTCCGGGTGATGGCTATTTCACTAAAAGGCTTCTGAATGTGACCTCCAATATTACTGCTATCGAGAAGGATTCTGAGCTTGCCAAATTCCTAAAGCAGAAGGTTCCGAGTATACAGGTAATCAATGAGGATATTTTAAAGATTAATTTCAATCCGGACAACTATACACAACCCCTTGTCCTATATGGATCACTTCCTTATAACATCTCAAAACCGATAATTACTCAGTTTGTCCAGTATTCCGAGATTAAAGCCATGTTTTTTATAGTCCAAAAAGAGGTTGCTGAAAAGTATATATCCAAAGACGGTAAATCTTCTATTCTCTCAATTTTGACTTCATTCTTTGCCGATGTAGAGATTCTGAAATACATAAAACCCGGAAACTTTATACCCAAACCTAAGGTTGACAGTGCATTAATCAAAATAACTCCAAGGGAAATTGACAAAACAATAGATATAAACAGGCTTACTACAATTGTTAAGAAAGCATTCGGGAACCCGAGAAAAACCTTACGAAACAACCTGAGAGGGTATAACTTAAGCGGGATACCCGAGGACATTCTCAACAAAAGGCCTGAGAACTTAAGAGCCTCAGACTTTAAGGCTATCTCCAATCAAATAGTGTTATAATGGGAAATCGTGAAAAAAGATAAAAAGGAAAGCGCTACACAACTTGATTTAGGCTTTAAACAGCCTTTTTCTAATTCTCTTTCCAAAGTTAAAGGTTCAATAGCAAACTCATTAACCATATTTGAGTTAATGAGGTATGCTAAGGATGGCGGAATTTGGATAATGCATACAATTTCCTTCGCTGTGCTAGCTCTGCAGTCCTACTACATATATTACAATTATAACAACCTTCCTGAAAAACTTCCCTTAGTAACCTTCTATAGTGATGACGCATTAAAACTATACAGCAGGGACTTTATTATTCTATTGCCTGTTCTCGCTTTTGCTATACTTGCGGTGACTTTTGTTTTCGCATATAAATGGTTTAATAAAGAGAGAGCACTCGTCAAGATAATGGTATTTTCATCCACTCTTTCAAATATCTTAATAACTTTGCATGTACTTAAAATTATTGAGATGTTTAAATGAACGGAATACTTGAGGGAACGACCTTGTTACTGAAGAGCCTCCTACTAAAGCCCGATATGCTACCCAATGTGCCTGAAGTTTACTTCAAGTACTTTCAATTTCTGCCGGTGCTTGGAATATTTTTTCTACTTTCCCTTATTCTAACTCCTCTAGTTGGTAGACTTGCACTCAAATTAAAAGCCGTTTATTTTCCGGGAAAGGCCAGAAAAGCGGAGAAAAACCCTTACGATAACGCTGAAAAGCATATTCACAAGGATATAACACCAGCTTTAGGAGGAATTGCAGTTATAATTCCTCTCCTACTTGCTCTCCCTTTATTTCTAGGTTCATCAAATATCCTTACACCATTTTTAATTGTCTGCCTACTCCTCCTTGTATCAGGCTTCTTAGATGATACTTACAACCTGTTACCTTCAATACAGCTTGCGACACAGTTGATTGCAAGTATAATAATAGCCGCTTCTGTAATTGATCTCTCTTATATTAACAATCCATTCGGCGGATCCCTGGACTTAAACTGGTGGCAATGGAGCACAAGTTTTCTAAATATTGCATGGCGGTTTGTATTTCCCGGAGACTTGCTTATAATCGCCTGGATTGTGCTTTGTACCAACGCAACTAAATGGGTTGGAGGAATTGGAGGTCTGCTGGAAGGAAATATGATCGTTGCTTATTTACTCCTCTTTATTCTCGGAATAAGAACAGGGAACTCGTTTCTTGTGGTTGTTTCAATAGTTATGATTGGTGGTATAGCAGGATCAATGATCTACAACCTGCCTCCTGCAAAGATTTTTACCGGATCGACTGGGAAAACAATGTATGGTTTTATTATTGCCGTCCTATCTCTCGTCAACGGGGCAAAGGTTGCCACCACCATAATGATCCTTGCTCTTCCATTAATCGATGCTATCTATGTACTTGTTTCCCGTTATATAAAATACAGGCCGAAGAATCTGATTGAACTAATGAGAATCAATGATACTTCTCATCTGCATCATCAGTTATACAGTATGAACCTTTCTCCTCTCCAAATACTTTTAATTGAAGCTTCAATCTCTATGCTATTTGGATTAATCGCCGTCCTTACAACCGGTGCCTACAAATTTTTCATTCTTCTTTTCACAATTTTCCTTTTGCTTGTCGGAATAATCTATATCAACCAAAAAGCCAGAATCAAGAAGGAAGAAGCACTCAAAAAATCAAAGGCTCAATCGCCGGAATCCAAATACTCATACTAATATCTTGTAGACATAGCGTATTGGCTAGCATATAATCAAAATATGCCGAGTTTAAAAACTGCCACAATACTCATAGTTCTTGCTGTGCTAATAATAGTAGCGGCACTTTTCGTACCCTTTGAAAAGCTAGTGTCACAAATCCCATACTTAAACCAATTCTATAACAATACAACAGTTACAATCACCGCAAGGAAAGGGAAGGCTGAAGTGTTCCTTGAGTCTAAAAGCTATGGAGAAACCCCCGTTACAATATCAGATCTAAAACCGGGAGAGTATCGATTCAGGCTCAAAAGAGTATCTGATGTAACAGATGCCTACGAAGACAGATTTGTGCAAATAGAACTGGAAAGAAATACCGAAGCTATCATTGACCTTGAAATTGCCCCTGAAAACATCACTTCGGGATATATTCTATACTACACTGAATCTCCAAAAAACAATGATAAAGGATACCTCAGTGTTACGACGGAACCCGAAGAGGCCACTGTCTATATTGACGGTGAATATGCAAGCAGAGCCCCAATAAATGCATACCTTGCAAATCCGAAGTCATACACATTGAAAATTAATAAATCAGGATATGAAGATCTGGAGTTTCCAATTGTTGTGGAAGAAGGGTATAACTTAAATGTCAAAGCCTATCTATTCCCGATACCTATAGAGATAAAGGAGAGCAAATAATGGCAAGCAAATATAGCGACGTAAAATTAAGTACTACTGTCTCCCTCCTAGTCCATGGAGGAAATCCATTAGGATTCAAGCTTGCTAAAACACTCCTTGAACAAGGAGGAAAGGTAATTATTGTTGACCACTTCAACTCGGAGTCTAAAAAGTATATTTCCGAGCTCAAAAAACTCGGAACAGCCGACTTCATAGACTTTACTGGAATCGAGTCCCTATTTAAAACCATAAATAGAATTGATTATGTATACTACATTCTTGAAGAATACCTGAATATTCAAAGAAGCTTCTCTAGCAAAGATTTTTTGGAGGAGTCCAATTACCTGAACCACACTTTGAAGGCTTCACAGAAAAGCGATTCAAAGTTTGCTCTGATAACAACAATCAAGCTTAACGAACAGCTGTCAGCCCATATTCTTAATAATAATCTATCTGCTCCGTCACCATACTCAGCCATTGAGCTTCAGAAATATTGTGAGACTTTGACAGCGGAATACAGGGATAAATCCAAGCTCAACGCAAGAATAATCCGGCTGGGAACACTTCTTGGTACTGAAATCGAAACCCTGCGGGATCCCATACTCAATGATATGATTTCTGAAAGCTCAAACAGAGGATATATCACAATTGCCGGTGAAGGACTTGAGCTTCACTACCTTCTCAATATCGACGATGCTATATACGGAATACTTAAGCTCACCTTCTCTTCTCAAACGGAGGGGGAAGTTATATCTCTTGCCAATAATCACGACTATACTACCCTCTCTCTCGCCTACAAGCTTCTGGAGATAAATCCCGAAATAAGCGAGATTAAATTCGGACCGGCAACCAATAAAGAGGAATACATAAGCTTTGAACACTACACACCGGCTCCAAATGCCAGCAACTACGGCTGGAAACAGGCTATTACATTAGAGCAGTCAATAGTAGAGACAATAGAAACGCTGTACCCTAAAACAGGTCAAATAATAAAAAAGAGCCTTGAGAAACCAGCCCCTCAAGAGAAATCCGAAGAAACTATCAGGGTGAAAAGTGTAAAGACTCCGCTTGGCGACTTTTTTGATATTCTATCCCGTCCATTCAAGCTATTAACAAGATCCTCCACTAACAGCTGGGAAAAGTTCAAAGGTAGCCTGACCAAAGGGAAAATTGCTCAACTGGTTATAATAGGGATTGCTGCATTCCTCTTCATCATCTTTGTGCTCTACCCAATACTCACAGTATCAGCAGGAGGATATCTTGCCTATAAAAACCTGATGGCAGCCAAGGAACAAGCCTCTCAACTGGAACTAACCAAAGCAGAAAAAAGCTTGGAGAAATCCGAGGAGTATATTGACAAGGTAAGCGGGGCTTTTGGCAGAACAAAGTGGATGTTTGCCGTTACAGGAGCACAGGACACCTACGATAATGTATCTCAGCTGATATTTGCCTCACAGTACGCAGTAAGTGGTGCAAAGGATGTCGCTTCCGCAGTTGAGCCGCTTGCCATGTATCTCACGAACTTCAAACCCGCTTTGAACTTTCAAAATACTCTTCCATCATCAAGCCGTGAGTATCGAGACTATCTTGTGTCACTTAAACAGAACAGATCCCTCCTCCAAAAAGGTGTCTACGATTTAAATATAGCTTCAGATTTAATTGATACAGTAAAGACAAATACTTTTCCTGTATCACTACAAAACTATATCGCCCAGTTAAAATCATATAATGACCAACTAGGAGAACAGATAATTCCATTGGAAAAAGTTGTCACATTTCTTCCTGACATATTGGGAATTGAACAACGGGTACGATATCTAATACTGCTTCAGAATCCTGCGGAACTAAGAAGCACCGGAGGGTGGCCGTCAAGCTATGCGCTTGTTGCATTTGAAGGGGGACAGATAAGAGAACTAAAAGTAGATGATATCTACAATATTGACGGTGAACTTATCAATGCAGATATAAAGATGTCGACACCTCTCTCGATGAAACGTGCCCTTGGGGTTGATCTTCAAACCTTTTCACTATCTAACTGGGATCCGGATCTTAAAGGGGTGTCGGATCTAGATGAAAAACTACTCAACGAAATTGACCCGGGAGTTAAAATTGACGGAGTTATAACCATAGACACGGAAGTTCTGAAAAGTCTTCTCGGAGTATGGGGCGAGGTAATAATTCCGGGAGAAACTCAGCCAATTACTGCAGATAATCTTGATGACAAGATATCGGCTCTTCATAAAGAGTTTAAGCCGGGGGAAAGTCTTAAAGCTCCATTTCTTGCTAACCTGGCAAACACATCCCTCCAGAAACTTCTAACAGCTGAAGTCCCTGAATATTCAAAAATTAGTACGGTAGTGATGGATTCACTAGAACAGAAGCATTTAAATATATACCTTAAAAACCGCGATGCTTTTGAATATCTAAGTGAAAATGGATGGTCAGGAACACTTCTCAATGATTACAAGTCCGCTCCGTTCTCAATTGAATGGAACTGGGGAGCTAATAAGGTAAATAATAAGATTGAGAGGAGCAGATCCATAAATATAGATATTTTCGATACCGAAAGCGTTGATTATACATATCAACTTGCAATAAGAAACACTGCAACTTCCAAGATATATCCTCAGGGAGATTATTCAAACTACCTTAGAGTCTATATGCCGGAAAATGCTCAGATAAAATCCGTTAAAGGATTTAGTGACAGCGATTACCAGATATATTTAGAAAAAGGGTACAAGGTTATCGGCGGATGGCTTAATGTACCAATTCAATCATCCAGAAATTTTGAAATTAAATACAATATAGGCAAAAACAGTACTTACAAACCTATTACAGTTAATAATGAGGATATAAGTCTTGCACTCAACATCTATAAACAACCCGGAACGTTTGATGACCCAACCTCAATCAACATTACATACCCGGATACCTGGGCAGTTGTGAATAATGACACGATGGACGGTGTACTAAATCAGTTACTAAGCCAGACCAAACTCACTTCGGATCTGAAATACAATATTATTTGGAATACAAAATAACTCTAAAGCTTTATCACAGGATTCTTTGAAAGGAGAGTATAGACTGATAATATGTCGTCAGCAGGGACTTCATTATACTTAGCAAACTTAGCTATCTCATCGACAGAGAGGTCGCTATTTACAGGCATTCTGCTACTTACACCTATAGGCTTTACGAACGTTGCAATATGGCGGGATTTACAATTATTACAAGAGAAGTGTATAATGCTCGAGAAATCATTATCTTGAATAATTTGCAAATTATCGACACTATAAGGGGTTCCGCATTTATCACAAAACCTGGCTATAGCCTCAATAAAGAAGTTAAGATTATCTTTTGAAATTTTCTCTTTATTTTTACTGACCCTATTTTTTACCATATATAAATTATACCATAGTCAAAAAGATGAAGGCAGACAGCAATCAGACCGCAATTAAGAAGTTAATTGAAAAAGGCCTGGAGCAGGGGTTTCTTACACAAGACGATATTTTAAACCAATTACCCACTTTAGAAGAGGATATTGAACTTGTAGATAGTGTATTCCAAAAATTACAGCAGGAAGGTATAGAGGTAATTGAGGCTGAGGAAGAGGAGAGACGCGGGCCTTCGGGAGAGGAACTCACCCTAGAAAAGAAAATCCGTATTTTGAAAACTATTCAATCCAATCTCTCAACAGATGCAATCAGGTCATACTTGTACGAGATAGGAAAGATTCCTCTACTCACGGGAGAAGAAGAAGTTATCCTTGCAAAGAGACTTGAGGCTGGTGATAGAGAAGCCTCACAGCTACTCATCACTGCAAACTTGAGGCTTGTTGTAAGTATTGCCAAGAAGTATGCCAAGAGCGGCCTGGAGCTCCTTGACCTTATACAGGAGGGTAATATGGGATTAATGAGGGCTGTAGAAAAGTTTGACTACCAGAGAGGTTTCAAATTCTCAACATACGCAACATGGTGGATAAGACAAGCAATTACCAGAGCAATTGCAGACCAGGCTAGAACCATTCGTATACCAGTACACATGATTGAAACGATAAACAAATTTAACAAGGTTAATGCAACCTTGACTACCAAGCTTGGAAGAAAGCCTACAGACGAAGAGATAGCTAAAGAGATGGATATCGAAACCGAGAAGGTTGTTGAAATTAAAAAGATTTCACAAAATCCGTCCTCTCTCCAGACTCCTATTGGCGACGAAAAAGATAGTCAGCTTTTAGACATTATTCCCGATGACTGGTCACAATCACCTGAGGAATATGCAACTCTTGAGTATTTAAAAAACCAGATTCACGAGATTCTCGATTCCCTCCAAGAAAGAGAGAGAAGAGTGCTCTCATTGAGATTCGGACTTGAAGATGGCGTAACCCGAACTCTTGAAGAGGTAGGAAAGGAGTTTGGTGTAACAAGAGAAAGAATTAGACAAATTGAGGCAAAGGCGTTAAAAAAGCTCAAAGAGAAATCATCTGCAAAGAAGTTGAACAACTACATAAGCAGCTAGTCTATTTTTCGTCTGCAACAAGATTAAGAAACTCGGAAGGAGACACTGGAAGATTCTTTTCGCTCCTTTTGGCTAAATCATCTAAACCATCGGTTAAGAAGCTTGGATTAATATGCTGCATATAGCTGGTTGCATTCGGGTCAATATCCAGTTCATTACTGTTAAAATATACGCTAAATACTATCCAGACAACCGCCACAATCAAAAGAAGCACGAGAATCGGCATTGCATTAGTTTTCATAGCTACTAATTATAAAAATTTGGATCATCAATTCGAAAAACGATTAGATTAATACTAAACGTTGTCTGATTACTCTCATCCTGCTTATTGCTATATGATAGCTGATTAACAACAGGGTACATTGGCATTGATTCATAAGCTTTTAACAACTTTATAATATTAGCCTTTTTACCTGAAACGGTAATTCTCGCACTCCATGGCTTTAGCACTTTCAACTTCATTATAAAATCATCATTCTTATTAAAATTGATTCCATTTAGGGTAAATCCGTTAGCTTTTGATATTTCCTCAATATTAGACATGAACAGACTGAAATTACCCTGTGTCGGAAACATTAGAGGCAGAGTATCAGCATCACTCTTAATACTACCGTATTGGTTACTTAGTGTTGAAAGATTCTGAAGTTTCGTATCAAGCTGAGTGTTTATAAGCTTTTTCTCTTTGATATCTTTATTTATCTTAGTAATCGTAAGAAGTGTCGGCCTAACGGCACCAATCAAAAGTACTATAACAACAATCACAGTAAAGATAACAAAACTATACGTTTTACTCTGAACAGAACCGTTAATAATTTTTAAGTAGTCTATCCCCTTTGAACTTGCCATTATTTCTGATCCTCTTCAAAGTTTAACGCAAACGATACTGATACATCGAAATCGGTTTTGTTAATACCTGATCTGGAAACCGTGAAATTAACATTTTTATACCTAGGATTCTGTCTAAGTGAAAACTCATAATCCTTTATCACATTAAGCTTACTACCAAGCAGGGACATGGAAACTTTGGTATCTGAAAAAGCAAATTTATCAAGTGTTAATCCATTAGGAACAGCACTTGTCAAAGCAGAGATCTGTTCGGAATTAAGGGGCTGGTCTTCACTTAATGTCGTTACATCGGAAAGCAGGGTTTGCAAGTTCCGATACCTAACCTCATCGTCTCTAAAAGCCTTGTTAGACAGAATAACTGTTTTATCATTTATCTCTTCTGTTAAATCATGGTTCTGTTTATCAAGTACGAACCTTGAGAAGAAAACTGCCAGAACAACGATTTCGATGCCTAGCATTATGTATCTTCCGATGTTAAAGACCCAAAGGTAAATCGCCGTCCATGTATCACTTGGGGTTCCTATTGAGTCCAACAGGTTAATTGTTTTTTTGCTTTTGACTGACATTGGGCAGTAAAACTATCTTAATAGCTACTATAACAGAATATATTGTATAATGCGATTATGCAAGTTGCGAACTCAAAGCAAGAAAAAATATTTATAGGAGTGTCTTGGCCTTATGCCAACGGGAATATTCACCTTGGACATTTGGCAGGACAGAATATCGTAACAGATGTGTTTGCCAGATATCACAGACTTAAAGGAAATAGAGTTCTTATGGTTTCGGGAAGCGACAGCCATGGAGCTCCTGTAATATTTAAGGCGGAAGAGGTAGGAACAACACCTGCAAAATATGCAGAGGAAGCACATCAGGAAATTGTCAAAACATTCAAAAAACTTGGACTCTTGTATGAGAACTACACAAAAACTACAACCGAGAATCACAAAACCGTTGTACAAAACATCTTTCTGGCACTAAAGGAACTTGGATATCTAGAGGTAAAGCAGTCCGAACAGTATTATGATTCAAAAGTTAAAAGATATCTCCCAGACAGATATGTAAGAGGTACTTGCCCCAAATGCGGAGCTCAAAACGCCCGGGGGGATGAGTGTCCGGAGTGCGGAGCATATCTGAATCCTGAAGATTTAATTGATCCGTATAGTACGCTTTCGGATTCTAAGCCGAAGCTAAAGAAAACCGACCATTTCTACCTCAATCTCTCAAAACTGCAGCCTGAAATATCAAAGTGGGTAAAAACAAGTGATGAGCCTTGGAGAAAGTGGGTTCGTGAGTTTACAAGAGGTTGGTTAAAGCAGGGACTCGAACCAAGAGCCGTTACAAGAGACTTGAATTTTGGAATACCCGTTCCAGTAGAAGGGTGGGAGGAAAAGGTTGTATATGTGTGGATTGAAGCTGTTGTCGGATATCTGTCTGCCGCAATTGAGTGGGCACAAAAGCAGGGCGATCCTTCTCTTTGGGAAAGTTTCTGGAAAGACCCTTCCTGCAAACACTACTACTTCATTGCAGGAGGCAATGTACCTTTCCATACTGTAATCTGGCCCGCAGAAATAGTTGCTTACAATCAAAAATATGCTAACTCTGAACTCGTCGAGAAATATAAACTTCCAGGAGAGACCACTACAAAACCCCTAAATCTCCCGTACGATGTTCCTGCTAACAAGATGCTTATGTACAAGGGAAAGAAAATGTCTAAAGGTGATAAAACAGGAATAACTCTTGAATCAGTTCTTCAAAGATATAATCCTGATCTTCTCAGGTACTTCTTTGTTAAATATGCCCCTGAAAATCATGACCGGGAATACATTTGGAAAGATTTTATAGATGCAAATAATAACGAACTGGTGGCAAACCTCGGTAATTTTATCAACCGAGTTCTTACATTCACTAACTCAAAGTTTGACGGAGTAGTACCCCAGGGGGTATTAAGCGATGAAGTCAGAGAACAGATAAACACTACATTTAAGAAAACAGGTCGGAACATTGAAGAGTGCAAGTTTGTACAATCAATAGAAAGTATCCTCGAATTGGGCAAATTCGCAAACAAGTACTTTAATGACAATACACCATGGGAGAGAGTGAAGAACGATAGACTGAATGCAGGAAATACCATCTACAATTCAATTCAGATTGTTAATGCATTAAGAATACTTCTTAAGCCATATCTCCCATTTTCATCGGAAAAGGTAAGAGAATATCTAAAGATAGAAAATGAATACGACCAGAATATTGAGCTTGAAGAAAAGGGTGTTGTTACCCAATATATTAACAATTGGAACTTTGCTGAAATAGTTGCGGGGACTCAGATAGAAAAAACCGAAGTACTATTCGAAAAACTTGAATATACTGAAGAACTAAAGAAAGAAGATGAGGCTGAACTTATAGAAAACATAACAGGGGCAGGCGTCACCCAAGTAGTAGTAGGAGAGATAAGAAAGAAAAGGGTGCATCCTAACTCCGAAAAACTTGGTGTCTATATTGTGAACATTGGAAAGAAAAACTCTGAAGTGATAACCAGCGACCTTACCCTAAAAAAAGGTGATAAGGTTGTATATTTCCCTGTTGGATCAAAACTCACATCAGAAGGAAAGGCAATAGTAATAAAAAGCAGAACACTACTCGGAATTACATCGGAGGGTATGCTTGCATCTGAAAAAGAACTAGGAATTGGAGATAATGATACAAGCATCTACAGAGTACTGGGCGATGCTAAACCTGGAGAGGCATTTTCGCAAATAAAATAGTCTCTACTGATTCATAATTTCTTCATTTCTATCACGTAAATTGGTAGGAGTGAAGCATAAACTATTCAATATCCATAAACAACATATCTTTCTTACTCCGAAAGAGTCTTCTTGTGTACGGAAGAGAATATTTCTCACTACATTTAAACTGCCTTTGGATTTTCTAAAGATTAAAACCAAAAGAGTATACATTTCGACATTTGGTTTGAAACATCTCTATGATAAGAGAACGGCTCGGGAGTACGAGTATCTGCTCCAATATTTAAGCCAAATAATCATTTCCCCAGACGCTATTTATAAAAATTCCTCAAACAGACACGGAAATATAGTATTGCACAAATTACTCCCTGAGGGAGATTACATAATTGTTTTACAGCTATCACAAAAGAAAAATAGAGGAAATTATGTTTTAACAGGATTCAGAGTTAAACAAAAGGAGCTGAATAAGTTCAAACTGTTGTGGAAGAGGGAGGCCGGCACCCCTCCATCGTCGCGTTAGTCCTAGCATATAATACTACGACTTATACCCCGCAGTAGCGCCGAGAATTTCTGACTTTCACTTCCGATAATTGATTATATAAAAGACATAAAAAGATGTAAATCCTACTTTGCAATAGCAGATATTCCTTTAAGAAGATCATTCAGTTTATCACTCTTCATGATTGCTATCACACCGCCCTCACCACTAAAAATGACCAGTTTATCACCTGTTTTTATATCATATCTCTTTCTAACTTCATTTGGGATAACAATTTGACCTTTTGTTCCGACAGTAGCAGTTCCGTAAAATTCAGGTTCAACTACACTACTTCTTTTTACTTTCTTCATTCTTTTTACCCATTTGTCTTGAAATTAAATAAGTAGTGACACCTGCAAGAGCAAGGATTAATGCTATTTTACCAACTTTTTTCCATTTCTTTTTATTCATACTATATATAATACCACTACCGGACAGATCATACAAGTATAACTTGACATACTATAGCCCCATGTATATAATCATACTTGTATAACTTATCATACATACTAGATATGCCAGACGACAAGAAGAAAACATTTGCAGGTTCATTTGCACAAAGCTTTGCAAGAAAGATTTCCGAATCAAACTTTTTTGGCATTAAAGAGGCCTACAATGGAGTCAAAGACGGGGCAACAGAAGCAGTTGCCGAGACAGCTGCTACATACGCAATAGGGGAAACACAGAAAATCGTTGATCAGATAAAAGAAGATACCGCACCAATTATCGAAGAGACTGCTAGAAAGTTAAATCCTGAGCAGAAAGATACATGGGAACTTATCAGAAACAACATTGTGCCACAGGGAGGTTTCTTTAGAACAATATTTGCAAGATTACTTTGGATAGGGGCAAAAGCTTCTTCATTTGTTGGAGCTCTTGTTGTAGATAGATGGACGGGCAGGGATGAAAAAGGGCAAAATATGACTAATATTGAATATATTCTAGCTTGGCTACTCGGAAAAACTGTAGGGAATAATCAAACGGGTCAGTCATCTAATAAGCCACGATCTCTTGGTGTTCCAAAAGATTGGGTTACAAATACTCAATCAGCTTAAAGTACTTTAGTTTATTTATATGAGTAATCAGGAGATAAATAAAGAATTACAAAGGAAGATATTTCTAATCCTTTCAGATCGATCTATCTGGGGTGATAACTTAGAAAGAATACAGAACGACTTCATAGATAAGTATTATGAGGTTTTGAAAATATGTTTAGATTTATCCATTACTAAAGATGTCTTGGACGAAATCAAAAAGGACGAAAGTAACACGAATTATACAGAGCTAATGAAGATAACAAGTAGACTTATTGAAAACGAAAAAAGCTACTTAATGTTAAATAGGTTTCTTACAGAGTACCTGAAAAGTGTAAGTAACATCACAAACCGGACTTCAGACAATCTGCTCTATCATCAATATTCCCTCTGCTAACCCCATCAGTACCAATTCCTGCCATACAGATTCAGTAATATAAGGAATAAACGGATGCATGGCCTTTAGATTCTCCTTAAGAAGGTAAACAAGCTCAGTAAGAAGATTTAATCTCTTCTCAGTTCCAACTTCCTCTTCTTTAATCTCATTCTTTACCTCTTCTATCCATTTATCACAGTATTCATGCCAGAAGAACTCCCTTATCTCTTCCGCACCCAGATTGTACTGATGCTTTGTAAGATAGTTGATAACCTTTTTTATATGTTCCTTAGTCATCTTCACTCTTCCGCCTTCGAAATGTCCTTCTTCAAGTTTCTTTTTGACACCCTCCATCTCACTATCATCAATATTCATCATTACAAACCTGCTTGCATTCCATATCTTGTTAACAAAGTTCCTATTCCCCTTAATCTTCTCCTCTCGAAGTGGAGCATTTGCTCCCGGAAGGGCATCAGAGTAGTACCAGAGACGAAGAGAATCAACTCCGTATTTATCAAATAGCTCAACAGGGGAAACAGTGTTTCCTCTGGATTTAGACATTTTCGATCCATCCGGCGCGTTTATAATTCCATGTAAGAATATTGTATGGAATGGTGCCTTACCCGTTCGATACAAACCAAGCATCATCATTCTTGCACTCCACCAGAAAAGAATATCTCTTCCATGAACCATTACATCGGTAGGGTAGTACTCGTCAAAACCGTTAATTGCAGTTGTTGTTGAAAACGGCCATTGACCTGAACTAAACCAGGTATCAAAAACATCTGTTTCTTCTTCAAACAGCAAACTCTTCTCGTTGTTCCAATCAGGATCAACCTCCGGCTTTTCAACGCTTGCAAATATCTTTCCACTTCCATGAGCTTCCTTACCAACCTCCTTCTCAAAATCCTGAGTCGTTTTACCCGGATTATCCCTCATCCAGTCATGTAGCTCTTTGCTCCCGCTATACCATATAGGAATTCTATGCCCCCACCATAACTGTCTTGAAATGCACCATGGTTGAATATTTTCAAAGAAGAAAGTTAAGGCTTTTTGCTGACCTTCAGGGATAACAGTTGTATCTCCATTTTTTAAAGCATCAAGAGCCTTTTCCGCAAGTGGTTTAGTATTTACATACCACTGGTTGGAGATAATCGGTTGGATTGGAGTATCGCATCTCTCACATACTGCAACCTCATGCTTAATTCTTTCAATCTTCAAAAATAAACCCAGCTTATCCAGCTCATCAACAAGTGCCTTTGAGCACTCTATTGTCTCCATTCCTTTAAACCGTTCCGGTATATCACCGGACATTTTTCCTTCTTCATTAATTACGTTGACGATTAGAAGGTTATGTCTCTTTGCTATTTCAAAATCAACAGGGGAATGGGCAGGTGTAACTTTAAGAGCACCTGTTCCTGTCTCAATATCAACTGTATCTTCTCCAATAATTGGAATCTCTCTATCTGCAATCGGAAGAAGAACTTTATGCCCGATAAACTCTCTATACCTGTCATCCTTAGGATTTACGGCAACAGCTGTATCCCCAAGCATTGTTTCCGGCCGGGTTGTAGCAACGGTTATACCCTCAACTCCGAATCTCTCTTTTGCTCTCTTTTTATCCTTATCATCAACAAATGGGTAGACTATATACGCAAAAATACCGGGCATTTCTTTGTGATATGTATCAACATCTGCCAAAGCAGTTCTACAATGAGGGCACTGATTAATAATTCTCTTATCCCTATATATCAAGCCGTCTTTATACATCATAAAGAATGTCTCATAAACAACGGCTGTAAGTCTTGGATCAAGTGTGAAAAACTCCCTCTCCCAATCTGCACTTAAACCAATCCTCTTCTCCTGATTTCTAGCATTATCAGCAGCATTCAAACAAAATTCATAACACCTTTTACTAAATTCATCTCTCCCTAACTCCCACTTATCAACCCCTTCAGCTTTAAGTTTCTTTGTGAAAACCGTTTCCGTTTGAATTCCTGCGTGATCTTTACCTGCAATTAAGAGAGTAGGGTGGCCGGTCATTCGATTAAACCTTCCCATTGCATCGTGGAACGAGTACCCGCATGTATGTCCCATATGCAGATCGCCGTTGGCATTAGGAGGGGGAAGGGTCATAACAAAGGGTCTCTTTATTTCCTCATTACTTTCCTCAAGGTATTTCTTTACATTCTCAGGTTTAAAGTATCCGCTTTCTTCCCACAGTTTATATATCTTCTCTTCCTGAGATTTGGAATCAAAAGCTTTTGGCATATTTTCTGCTTTGCTGTCTCTCATTATTATTTGTATTTAATTAAAAAACCGTCCGCAAATATATATAAACAATATTATCATTTATACATATTTAAGGACGGATATACCGTGGTACCACCTTTTTTCTAGCACTATTTAAGAATAGCGCCACTCAGTCCGTACATTTTAATATACGGTAGTGTATTTACAGTTCACCCTCTGTCAGTATTTACCCTGCCAACCTATGATAGCTTAGCAGCTCTCTCTGAACCTCCGAAGGGACAAGCTTCGTAATAGCGGTTGAGTAGATTATAACAGAAAAGGCTCTAAACAGTAAAGAAAACAGTCTGCTAGTAATTTGAATAATCCGCAACAAAACCCTCATTGTCAGAAAACATTGTGAGTTCATAATGCTGGCCACTGTTCTCATTCATTCTGACTTTTATCCCTTTATCCTGAGTCTCCGCTCCATTTAAACCGTAGACAATCACCGTAGTAACCCTTTCGTCTTCAAGAAACTCCATGCCCCAGTCTCCGTCCGCATATTGCTGCAGCCTCGGATGATTCTCAGATAGCTCATGTTTTATCCGCTTAATAGTTTCAAATGCTTCTCGCTTAAATCAAAGGGTAGGCCCTCATCCTTTCGTTTTGCTTTACAAAACCTGATCAAAGTCTCAAAAGCTAAATACAACATCCGGGCAGCACTCGGTGGCGTGAAAGTTTCCTGAAACTCAGCATAAATCTTGGCTTCTGGGAGCCATTCGGGAACACTTTTTAAAATTCTATCCCTTGGCATATACTTTCCTCACTAGATATAGTCTATATTAAAAACTGCTACCAATATAATATCCTTTACCTTTATACGTATGAATTATATCCTCCGAAATACCTGCATTTAGAAGTTTCTTCCTTATTCTCTCAACAAGTTTTGTTATTGCATATAAAGAGAACTTTTCAATATTACTTCCCCATACCTCTTTGAATATTATATCGTAATCAACCAGACCACCCTTCCGAGAAAGCAGAAGGGAGAAAAGTAAGGTTTCCTTTTCTCCCAATACAATCTTAGTATTATCAACTAAGACCTCATTATTAAGGATTTTTACATATCCTTTTATTCCAATTTCTTGAAGATATTTATCACTATCAAGCAAATACTTCGCCTGCTGCTTCCTCTCTCTTAGTGAATCAAGCATCGGAGTATGCACAGGGAAGTATTTATTCAAGACAGTAGATTCTACTAGCCATTCTCTTATAGCCGTGGTCTCTTCCCATGTATATGATTCTTTGTAGCCAATATAGGGGAGTACCTCCATTATAACTAAAGAAAAGATTTGCTGGAGAATCATATCCTTCCTCATAATTACAACTATCCTACTGTTATCACCCATCTCTGTAAAAGCCCGCCCGCCGGATCCTATATGAGTTATCCATACCTCAATATTTTTGATCCGCGACAGTTTTTCTTCTCCCAGTATTTTAATGAGGTCTTTCCAGAATGCCTTAAAGTTTCGGGTTATATATTCCCTATACTTGTTTTCGTTGATCTTGGGAAACTTCATATAGTCAATCAACTCCGTATATTTTATACCGGCTCCCATTTTTCTAGATATTCTTGGAAGAAATATTGTTTTTCCCGCTATTCTTTTCTGCATAGGAATATAGGGGAGAATGATGTACTTTTTGGACTGAAAAAAGGCTGCTTTTGCCGCTTCATAAGTATGAAGATAGTTAATAGAATCAATATCTTTTCCACTTTTGACAGTAACTTTTGGATATGTCATTTCTATGTCAAGATTATATCATAAATAGGCCTATAATACGCATATTCATTTAATTAGTAACCATAATGGGAGATACCAAACAATTTGATGTCGCAAAGATAAGAGAAGGGTTCAATTCTGACAAGGTAGCTGATCTAGCTGTCAAGCTTGCTGAGTCGCCTGAGGTGTTAAATGACTTTAATACCACACTATTCGCAAATATGGTTTTCGGACTTTTCTATAGGGAGACATATGGGTTTTCAAGTGGGGTGTTTCAAAATCGTGTATGGAATTTAAAGTCCGGCGAGTACGCCATTAATGAAATACTCGGATCTACGATGTTCTATTTTAATCAAATGCCCAATTATTTTGATGCAACAGTAGAGAAGGTTCATAAAAGAAACTTAACCACCATGGCCTTTAACTTCCCACAGCTAACTTTTGTTGATAGATATAAAAACCAAATTGTTCTTGATACGGCAGAAGAAATTCATGGAAGAATCACTGAACAACCAGAATCTATAAATCAACTACTACTGGTGCTTGCAAATATTCTCTCAGACTTCGTGGATAGCGGGAAGAAGGATAATTCAACGGGATATATGGGAGTACATGATGTACTTCCGAAAACAATTTCTCATGATGATCAAGTCAGGCTAATTCATTTAGCTTTGAGTCTAGGGCTTACAGCTAAACCATAATTAGATACTAATACGAGATGTTAATTAATAATTTTAAGATTTCTTCGATATGAGCTTTTTTAATAATAAAACTGGCCCCTCAGATAACGAGTTACGTGTACTCGACGAACACGATCTGGAAATACTAATAGGTGAAAATGCCGATAGTATATCTAGAACCGCTGGCAAAGGTCTTAGAATAGAACAAATAGCAAATATTTCTCAAGGTCAGTATTTGGGAACTTTAGTATTTGCTACTAAACAAGACCGTGCAACCACTAACTATGTTGATAAATTGGGCTTTAATAATAAAACTCACTTTTGGGTATACATACCTTTTAATCCTGCCGAAACTATTTTGTATTCGGAGCAATTTGTTGCCAACGGTAGTCAAGCTATTGAGCAAATTAATGAAGGACATTATCTAGGACTTATGGACTTTATAGAAGTCATGGGGTGGAGTTTCAAGGGAAATCCTGATCACTCTAAAATAGTTGCCCAATTATTAAAGCGTCTTGTATATCAAAATACCTCCGACAAACCTCAACAATTCAAAAATCTAAGAGAACAATATGAGGTAGGAAAATACAAAACAACCCTGCTGCAGATAATAAAATTCCTTATTACGATTGGTAATAAATAATAGTTGAGACTTTATAGAGACTCTTTTAATGCTATAATACTCCCATGAATTATTTTAAACGAAAAGATGGAGGCTTAACCCTCTGTACCCTTTCTGGTACAAACGAAACAGGTGGAAGAAACTGTAATTATATTGAATACAATAATCAAATACTGGTTATAGACGCAGGATTTTCATTCCCCGGTCAAGAAATGTACGGCATTGATTACCTCATTCCAAGTATCAAAGAGCTAAAAGCAAAAAGAAAGAATATCAAAGCTATTCTCATAACCCATGGACACTTGGATCACATAGGGGCGATTCCATACATTATTGAGGATTTAGGGTTCCCTCCTATATATGCAGGACCGTTCGCTATAGCAATAATGAAGGAAAAGCTCATTGAAAAAGGACTGGATAGACGAGTCAAGTTTGTAGAAATTAAAGACACGACTCAATTCAAGCTTGGAGACTTTGATATACAGTACATAACTACAACCCACAGCATCCCCGATTCATTCTCGATATTTGTAAAATCTCCGGAAGGGTCAATATTCTTCTCAGGAGACTACAAGATAGACGAGGAGTTAATGGACATAGAGGCCTTAAACAGTATAAAAGGGAAGGTTGACCTTGCACTCTATGACAGTACAAACGTATATAGAGAAGGAAGAGCTCTCCCCGAACAAACCGCAGTACAGACAACCAGAGAAATAATCCAGAAACATAAAGGAAGAATTATAGTAGCGGCATTTGCTTCACTTGTAACCCGACTTGCCTCTATGATCAAAATTGCACAGGAAACCAACAGAAAGGTGGTTCTATCCGGGCGAAGCCTGCACACAACAATGAGAGTGGCACGATACTACAAGTACATAGATGTTAACGACAGCATATTCATTACAGAAAAACAGATAAAGAACTATCCTGATGATCAGATAATGATACTAAGCACAGGAAGTCAGGGTGAAAGATATGCAGCATTAAACAGAATTGCACTTGGAGAACACCTCTATATTAAAGGAAAGCCTGGAGATTTGGTAATAATGTCAGCATCTGAAGTTCCCGGTAACGAAGAGAAGATAGGGAGAATGACAGACCTCCTTATTCGACAGGGGATGGATCTGATCAACAACGCGGAAGCAAGTGTACACTCAAGCGGCCATGGTCTGCAGGAGGATATGAAAATACTCAACAGCATGCTTAATCCCAAGTATATTATGCCAATTCACGGGAGTTTAACCTTTAGATACCAGAGCAAAAAGAACTATATAAATTGGGGACATAATCCTAACGACATTCTATTAACTGAAGACGGACAAACTTGGACATTAAACAACTCAAACGTAAAGAGAGGAATCAAGGTAGAATCCAAACCTATACTTATAGACGGACTGGGAGTAGGTGACATTGGAGATATAGTCCTTAAAGATAGGGCTCAGCTTTCTCAGTACGGTATGTTCTGCGTTATTTTAAATATTAGTCAGAAGACCAAACAGCTTCTTGGGCGTCCCAGATTTATCTCAAGAGGATTTGTATACATGAAAACTTCCCAGAATCTTCTAAAAGAGATTGAGAATATTGTTGTGGACGTGCACAGGAAATGGCTGCAGGAGATGAGAAACTCCAGAAAAGTAACTGAACAGCTCCTTTATGATGAATTGGAGAGAAACATCGCCAGATATATAAGAAAAAAGACTGAAAGAGAGCCGATAATATTACCTGTGATCATTTAAAGAAATGGACGTAGGGACTCCGCAAGAGACATTAAATCCTGAAGACGTTAAACTCAAAGACCGATTTAATGGATACCCGTTAAATGTTCCCAGATGGTATACCAAAATATTCGAAGCTATTCCCGGTTTAGTGACTTGGTTTTTCCTGCTTCTTCCTTTTGTTGTGGGGTTAACCGGATACCCGGAAATCCTCGTCATATATATAGCCTTCCTTACCGTATATTGGGCCCTTCGCGGTCTTAAGTTTGTAGTCGCAATTACACTCGGATACATGAGAATGGGAAGGGAGATGAAGATAGACTGGATAGAAAGAATGAAAAAGGAACAACTTCCGTATAAAGAGGTAAAATATGTCTTTATCTGTCCTGTGGTAAAAGAGGGCTTGGAAGTGCTTGAGCCTTCAATAAAAGCGTGGAGCAAGCAGGATGTAGGGGCTCAGAAACTATCTCTTGTATTCGCGCTGGAAGGCAAATACAAAGAGGAAAGTTCTGAAACCATAGCAATTCTTGAAGAAAAGTACGGAAAGTATTTCAGGGAGGTTGTGAAATATTATCACCCTGCTGATATTGAGGGTGAAGTAGCAGGAGTTAAAAACCCTAATATAAACTGGGCAGGCAGACACTTCAGCTTAAGAGTGAGAAAAAGAGAGGAACGGCTTGATGAGTACCTTCTTATTACCTGCGATAATGATTTACGACCTCATCCTAAATATTTATCCGCTATTACCTACAAATATTTAACGGATATTAATCCCTTAAGAAAGTTCTACGCAACAGGTATTCATACCTTTAATAATAATCTATACCGTGTCCCGACCTTGATCCGAACCTTTTCCAACTTCTTAACATTAGCAGTACTAAACCAGTGGGTATTCCATAAAAAGATAAATGAGACCTGGTCCTCATATGTCGCAAATCTCCAAACCGTTGAAGATGTAGGGTACTGGGATCCACAAATTCCAAACGACGACACCGCTTTCTACTACAATGCTCTCATTCGTTTCAACGGAGATTTTGCAGGTGAAGAGGTATACATCCCAACATACAATGACGCAGTTGAAAATGATACCTATGTTAAAACTCATAAGTCTCTATACAAACAACAGCTCAGATGGGGATGGGGAGGAATAGTTTTCCCAATGACTTTTGCCGGAATGTATAAGAATAAGAATATCCCTCTATCAAAAAGGATCAAAATAACAATGGCTATGTTTGACGATAGGCTCATTTTCCGAACTGTCGTCTACCTCCTCACGCTTGGTCTTCCGATTCTCACATTAGTAAGCCCGGAGTTCCAATACAGTTCAGCCTCCTACAATCTACCCAAAATAATGAGCCTGATACTAACCTCGGTTATGTTTTTTAACATCCCCATATATATAATCAGACTCAAACTTTCCCCCCTTCCTAAAGAGTGGGGTCTCTTCAGAAAGTTCCTGGATATGGTTGAAACCCTTTTAGTAACAGTAAACATGTTAACCTTTGCCTTTATACCTTTTGTCCAGGCACAGACAGAGATGATGATTGGTAAAACCATTAAGAAGAACCACTACGCTACAGAGAAAGTCTCAATAAAAAAATGATATACTAATTACATATGATTACACTGCCTAATCTGTTCAAAAAATCACAACAAAAAATTCAACCGGGCGAAAGAATAGTTGCCCTTGATATCGGGACTGAGGTTCTAAAAGCCATCCTCTTTACCATAAAAGAGGGGGAAATTATTGTTGAAAAAGTATCTCGTATACAGCAGCAGCAAAATGCTATGGACAAAGGGATTATTACGAACCTAAATACGGTTCTGGAAAACTGCCGACTGGCAATGAGAGAGATCATGGATGGAATAGACGTTGATAGACACCCGAAACATGTCGTGATGGGAATTGCGGGTGAGTATATACAAGGCGTTTCAATAATTGTGAACTACGAGAGAGAGCAGAAGCATGAACAAGAGGTCACTCCAAAAGAGCAGGCTGAGATCATATCAAGAATCCACAATAAAATACTCGAATCAGGGAAAGAGGACCTAGCCAAGAGAACGGGACTGGTAAACGATGATATAGATATTCTTCATGTAACAATAACCGGGATGGAAATAGGGGGGATGAGTGTCGATTCACTCGTCGGATTCCGAGGCAAAGATGTTAAACTATATTTCTATGCTTCATTCGCTCCAAAAACATATACTTCGGCTCTACAGAATGTATCAAAGTCCCTCTCGATAAACCTTTTAGGAATTGTCTCACAACCATTTGCCGTCGCAAGAGCATTTCAGGGAGCAAGAGCCAAGGAGTTTTCCGGGATATTTGTAGACATAGGAGGAGGCACAACTGATGTTGCGGTAGTCCAAAGAGGAAGCGTTGTAGATACTCAAATGTTCGCATTTGGAGGACGTGTATTTACAAAACAGATAGCTAAAGAACTGAATCTAGACTATAGACATGCAGAACTGCGAAAAATCAAATACGCAGAAAAGACATTGGATAGCAAACTGGAACGCCAGGTGAAAAAAGTTACATACCCAACTGCACAAGTATGGATGAAAACGCTTAAGTCCGCTTTGGAAGCGGCTGAGGAACGAGACTCATTCCCGAGCAGGATCTATCTTTGCGGAGGAGGATCACTCCTCCCTGAAATCAAAGAAGTGATGATGGAATTCCCATGGACTAAATTACTACCTTTTGCCTCAGTTCCTAGAATAGAAATTATATACCCTAACAGACTTTCAAGAATCACCGACGAAAGCAAAGAGCTAAAATATACCTATGACATAACTCCGGCATCGCTAACTCTCTTTGCCCTTGATAAAATAAGTGACAGTAAGAAGTTTAATACGAAAAATGAATAGAGAAAACGTAAGAGAAATAAAATCAGAGATTGAGAAGTTTGTTGTAAGCAGAGATGATGATTTGATTGATATAATAAATAAGATTAACTCATCAGATGCCGACAAAATAATCCTCACTTTTACTGACCCCACCGACATATTAATCAGCCCTATAAACCTGAAAGTCCTTTTAGACAGTGCAGACGAGAAAGGAAAGGCTTTAATAGCACAAGTTATACAAAACCCTGTAGGAGTACGCAATGCCAAAGAGGCGGGAATGACTGTTACTGAAGCAACCGGAACAATATTAGACGAGTACTGGAACGAATCAGAGAAGGGTCTTAATAGAAGAACAAAGAGAAGAGATGAAAAACTTCATAGCTCAAATATCAGATATAAACCAATCGAAGAGGTAATTGAAAATAAAGAGGAGAGATCCATAAAACCGCCCAGCAATGAAGTATTTGTAGAAAAGGAGAAGTCAGACTTTCAAAAGAAAATCGAGGAAACGATAGAGAGGTCTCGAAACTCCATGGACAATAAAGCCGGAAAAGTTATTCAGCAAGATGGCTTCGAATTAGTCCTTGATGAGGATATTCAAGAAGCAAGGCCATTAACCCAGCCTGTAAAGAAACCAATTAAAACCGGAAACCCTTCACTAATAGGAAGGGATATTGCTTTTATGACCACCTTGCCAACAGATGAAGAGCCTGCTGAGATTACCCCCGCCCAAAAAATTACACCAGTAAAAGTCAAAGGACTGCCACAAAACGGGTCACCAATTTTAGGATTCTTTAAGAAACTAAGCACAGGTCTTGCAAGTTCCACTTCAAAAAAGATCTTGATAAGGGTTCTCGCACCTCTCTTTGCAGCTCTTGTTATAACTTTATGGCTCATTTACGAACTGACACCACTTGTAAAAGCCAAGATATATATAGAGAGTAAGCCCGTTTCAGTTGAAAAGATTTTTAATGGTGACATTAAAGCCAATGAGTTTAATTACGAAAATAGTATTGTTCCTGTAAAGAAAGAGGAAGCGAGTAAAACGGCTGCAGGGACGGCAACTCCAACAGGTAAAGCATTCAGGGGAAATAAAGCGGAAGGGGTTGTCACTCTAAAATACTGGGGTGTATCTCCTGAAAAACCTACAGTAACACTAAGTGCCGGAACAATACTCACATCATCAGGAGGTCTTAAATACGAAATTTCCAATGATGTAACAATAGGAGAGGGCGGACTCTTCATCAAGGAGAATGTCGCAGTTAGAGCGGCACTGGTAGGGGAAGAGTATAACCTGGCAGGAGGGAATGCGTTCACAGTAACAGGATATAATCCAAGCACTGAGCTTAGTGCGGAAAATACCGGAGCCTTTACTGGAGGATCGAAGGAAGAATATACTGTATTTTCTCAATCAGACATGGATAAAATTGTCAAAAGCCTTAAGACAGGCACAGAGAAGGAGTTAAAAGATGAACTGGCCGGTAGGACGGAAAACGGGTGGGAAATAATCACATCAACACTAAAAACAGCCATTGATGGAAACCCTAAATCGGATATTCCGGTCGGAGCCGAAGCTGAGGTAGTCAATGTTACAATTGAGATGAAAGGAAACGCAATGTATTTCAAAAAAGGAGAGATTGAAGCGAAAATGGACGAAGTATTAACTAAATCGGCGCAAGACCAAAATCTTTTTGAAACGGAAGGGGATATTAATCTTGAATTGGATGAAAATATTCAGAAAGAGATCACTGTTGAAGAAGTAAAAGGCAACAGCATCAAGATTAAAGTAGTCGCAAAAGGAGAAGTAAAGCCTAAAATAGACAAAAATGAGATAATAAAAGAGATAAAGGGTAAGAACTGGAAGGACGGGAGCAAGATACTAAAAGCAAAGAAGTATACTGATAAAGCTACAGAGGTTGAGTTTTCTCCTAAATACTTCCCTGAATTTTTAAGATACTTCCCGGAAAGACAGGGAAGAATATTAATAACGGTTAAAGAGATATTCAACTAGAGATCTCTATCATATTTCATAAGTGTAAGTGTATAATACAGGGTATTTTATGGAGAGGTGCCTGAGTGGTCGAAAGGAAACGCTTGGAAAGCGTTCGTACATGAAAATGTACCGCAGGTTCGAATCCTGTCCTCTCCGCCATATATTTAATCATTACAACTATGTCAGGAGTAAATATTGCACAAAAACTTTCACTCTTTAATGAATATTGGAGCCCTAAAATCGTTGGAGAGTTCAACAATCAAAAAATCCAATCTGAGACTCTTTGGTCATAATCATATTGATTTTAATCATCCCATAAACTAATATCATTCTATGAAATCTATAAAACAAGCATTCCTTCTTTCTCTGATTCTCTGGCTGGTTCCTTTTGTAGTCGCATTTATGATATTTCCTCTTAGGGAAAGTGATCGACCATTTTTTGAATCTATAATGCCAGTCACTGTAGTATTAACGACAATGATTCTTTCAATTGTATATTTCAAGGGAGTAGGGGGAAGATTCCTCAAAGAAGGAATTTTTCTCGGTCTCGTTTTCTTCCTTGTTAATATCGGAATTGACTGTCTCATCTTCATGAAAGGACCATGGGCTATGTCAGTAGGGGAGTACTTTAAGGACATCGGTCTTACATACCTGGTAATTCCAGCTATAACAATGGGTATCGGGTATATCCTTCAAAAGAAGTCCATTCAGCCCGAGCAGGGCTCTGTGCTATAATTTCTAATGCGATATATAACTGCACAGCAGTATAAAAAGCTTACTGAGATTCCACGCGGAAGGATGACTTCAAGGTTTTTAGTTTTTTCAGGTGTAATATTAGAAAAAGAGGGCAATGTTTTGCTCTGCAGGACTCACAAAAGCAAGTATCCCGGCGCAGGGATTCCCGGGGGGAAGGTATTATGGAGCGAAAAGATTAAAGAAACTGTGATAAGAGAGGCTCTTGAAGAAACAGGCTATAGAATAGAGCTAAACGGGATTTTAGGATTATTCCAAAGAGAGCCCGGTCCTGAAGATGAAGAATTTCTAAGAGTTATTTTCACAGGGGATATTAAACCGGGTAGAAGGAAAACCCATACCGACCCTGAGATCAAGGATGCAGTCTGGGTTCCATTATCTGAAATACTCAAAGGGAATGTACAACTGCAAAGCAAGCAACTACTTATTGAATTTGAAAGGTACAATAAAGGAACCCGTTATCCCCTTGACCTACTTGATACATACATTTGGTGATAACTATGAATAAAGACTTTAATGCAATCCTTTTTGACCTTGATGACACACTCATAGAAACTCATTCGATATTCACCCGCCAGTTAACAAAGGTAAAGCAGTTGGTGGCGGATTACTCTAAAGATAAATACGAGACAATTTCAACACTTCTAGATGAAGCTTTTGTAGCAAACTACCAAATCGCCAAGATCAACCCTCATAGATACTGGCCAATGAATATAGGCGTTCTTCAGAAGAAGTACTCCCTTCCGCAAAGCATTGTGAACAAATGTACAGAGATATTCTTCACAGTGTATAAAACGGTTCCAAGAGTAAGGGAGGGAAGTTTTGAACTACTGGATAGATGCAACGGCGAGGGAATTAAGATAGGGTTAGTATCACATGCCTTTAGAAGATGGATAAACTTTAAGCTAAAGGTTACCGGGCTTGATAAATACTTCACACACATAGAAGACGTTACTCCGAATAAGTTCAAAAGCGGGAAAGACTGGTTAAAGGCAATTAAGCATATGGGATTAGATATAGATAAAACATATGTAATAGGGGACAATATCAAAGGAGACATTATTTCAACTTATGAGGTAGGTTTCAGAAAGTTAATATGGGTAAACAGGGAAGATGGATGGAAGGTCTATAGAACAGGTGAACTTCCCGAAGGAACGGTCTCTGTAAACAGTTTAACAGAAGTAACTAACTTGTTATTCCCTTAAGATGAAAATTATATATGTAACCCTTAACAATAACGAAGAGGCGAGGGAAATAGGAAATGAACTCCTGAATAAGGACCTGGCAAACTGTGTAAACTTTTTCCCCATTACATGTATCTACAAGTGGGAAGGTAAGGTGACTGAGGAACCCGAGGTAGTATTAATAATTAAAACAAAAGAGGAGAAGTACGAGGAGATTGAGAAGATTATTAAGAGCCACATAGATTATACAAACTTCGTAGGAATGATAGAGATAGAAAAAGTAAGGGGAGAGTTCAAGGACTGGTTAAACAGTATTGTGAAATAGAATGCAGCACATTGCAATAATGAGAAAATCCTGGGGTTTAACTCAGAAGATACTCTCACGAGAAAAGATTATAGAAACCAGATGGTACAAAAATAAAGCCCGCCCTTGGAACTTTCTTAAGGCAGGAGAAACGATCTTCTTCAAAGATTCAGGCAAACCCGTTACGCTCAAGGCTACCATATCCAAAGTTGAACAGTTTGAAGACTTAAACGAGAAGCAGAGACAAACCCTCATTAAAAGGTTCAGTGCAAAAGACTTGGGGACTACAGGAATTTCTCAAGAAATAGAAGAACACATAAAAGGGAAAAGATATGCAATTATAATCCACCTTAAAGATCCGAAAGCTATTCGCCCGTTTCAGATAGATAAAACGGGATACGGAACTCAGGCATCCTGGCTATCAGTAAAAGATATAAAGAAAATAAAGAGACCTGTTAACTAAAGCCAAAGCTTTTGCTAAAATAGCTCATCATGTTAAACTCTCTGCTGATCATAAACCTGCTGTTAACACTTGGAAGTCTCTTCTTCCTGATATTTGCTTCCAACCTTGTTTTAAACGGAGCAATAGGAATTGCCAAAAGGTTCAAGCTAAGTCCATTAGTAATCGGATCCACAATTGTCGCCTTTGGAGGAATTCTTCCAACAATTGCTGTTAGCATTGCCATAGTATTTTTCGACCCTTTCAACATAGACATCGCTATAGGAAATATGGTCGGAACCAATTACGTAAACTTAGGCCTTGCATTAGGGATCCCTGCTTTCCTTACAGATATAATCACTAAATATAATGTATTTGAGAAAGAAATTCCTCTGTATCTAGCAATAACAGCACTTGTAACGGCATTTGCAGCAAATGCCGACATTTCACAGCCTGAGGGTTTTCTAATACTAATCGCCTACGCAATGATAGCTTTAATCATCTTTCAATATTCATCCAGAGAAAGAAAATCAGATGTTAAAAAGGCAGAAATGGATATACCAAACCCCGGACAAACAAACACAGCCAAAATTATACTCTCCATCCTATCAGGAATGATTATTCTCATTCTTGCCGCATTTTCTTTAACGTATTCAGCCCCTATACTCGCCACATCACTGGGAGTAAGCCCGTATATAATCGGCCTAACTCTCGTGGGTATCGGGACCTCGTTACCAACAATTGTAGCCTCTATTCAGGCAGCAAAGAAAGGGTATATCGACATCATTCTTGGGAATGTATTCGGAGGAAATATTATCAACCTGGGAATAGGGATCGGTCTGCCGGCTGTTTTTCACAGCCTCAAGTTGGATAACGAAGCAATTGCAGATATATACTTCACAAATATCTACAATTTCATAATTCTTATAATCATCCTAATAGAGATGAAGCTTTTGGGAGGGAATAAGGCATTAAGCAGAGTCTCCGGGATTGTGATCGTTGGAATCTATCTGCTATATCTTCTCACTAAGATCCTCTAATCCTTCTGTAGGAGAGACACAAATAAAGAAGTGAAAACCAACCCCTGCGGCAAGGTTATCAGGTAGTGGTCAAACATTCCTATGCTTACAAAAAGAATCCCTGCTCCAATCGTCACAAATCTATATATTCCTTTAGTTGAGAATAATTTCCCGAAGAACAATGCACCCAAAAGAACAATTAGCCCAAGACCTCCAATAAAACCGTGTTCAACCAAAACCAGGGTAAAAATATTATGTACAGGCTGCAAGAGAGTAATCCCCGAGGATGTATACAAGCTATAATCCTTAAGATTTGCCACAAACTGTGAACTTCCAATCCCTAACGGATCCCTCTTAATCATATCAAAAGAGGCTTTCAGCAAAGATACCCGGTCCTGAATACTGGTGTCGGCAGAGGTAAACAGATTCAACGACCTTTCAAAGAAAAGCGGAAGAATGGAGAAATTAGCTTTTCTCAATTCCCACGCTTTATACATAAAAAATACCAGCCAAATAAGAACGGTAAGAAAGATACTTAAACGAGCAAATGTAAAGATTATAAAAATAGAAGATATTACCGCAATGGATAACGGAATTAACCGCCTCTCCTTTTTACTAACCAGCAAAAGATATAACGAAACAAAAAGAGCAAAGAGGAAGAATCCCGCCAACACATTAGGGTGGGGGAATGTACCGTATGCACGAAGAAATACTCCTTGAGAGAGTGATATAAAACTGGACCCTATTACACCGGAAAGTAACTCAGATTCTCCCAGAAAACCCAGATTCATATCAAAACCTTTAGAAAATTGAATAATTCCCAAAACACCCTGCATAATAACCGTAAGAAGTAACACAATCGGGAAATATCTTCCCTTTACTATATCCTTTACTGTCTTAACACCAAGTGCAAATGTAAATATATAAAGATAGATTCTAGAAAGATTTATTATAGAAAGAAGGTTGAAGTGAGATATGATATGAATGAGGAAATAGAGGAGGAATATTCCAATAATCCATTTATTCTTTTTTACAAATTCCGTAACAAAAGTCCAATCTCTCAACTGAACCAGAAGAAAAAGGATGATAAAAACATCCAAAAGGTGCAGGGTCGGGACGAGATAGTTCGAGAAACTTCCATTTACATAGGGGTCGCTCAAACTGGGGAATCCGATTGTAATATTAAAAGGAAATAGGAAGGTAACAAATAACAACGTTAACATTCTCCAGTTAGCCTCCTTTTGACTTAGAAATATCCACATCACAAACGAGATAAGAACAATCAAATATCGGCCAACGTTTTCACGGGCAAAGAAGGTACTAATGAGAAGGAATATCCCTACGTAAAAATAAACGTGAAAACCTTTTTGTACGAACAGCTGTAAGCTATTCTTCAGACTCGTGTGCATCATCAGCATTATCCCCCGATTCCGGAACAATGCCAAGCTCCTCTTCGGTAACAGGAACAATTCTTACGTATCTGTCCCATCCTTCACCGTGACTTTCTGTTTTTATATCATCAAACTTACCAAGTACTGTATGCACAACCCTTCTATCCGCTGGAGACATTGGCATAAGGTCAACGGGTTCTCCAAGAATTCTCGCATCATCTGCTTTTTGCATAGCAATTCTTTCTATTCTGTCTACCTTTTGCTTTCTGTAATCTCCTGCATCTACAGTCACAATAAATCTCGTCTGATCTTCCTCTTTCCAAAGCTGAGTCCTCACTATCATACAGAGCAGGGACTGAAACGCCTGGAGATGTCTTCCCTGATTCCCGATCATAAACCCGAGATCGTCACCCTTTATAGAAACATCAACAACCACGAACTCGTCTGTGGAGTTGTCTGCAAATGTATACGCGACTTCCGGTGCAATACCGATAAGGTCGAGAAGTTTTGCAGTTTCCTTCTTAACCAGTTCTAAGATATTATCTCTGCTCATATGAGTAGTTAATAAATTATTTTTTGTTGAATTTCGTGAGAAGGGCAAGAGCCTCAAGGCTCTTTTTCTTATCTATAAAGAAATACTGAACAATCAACATCACAGACTGTGCTAACCAGTACAGACCTAAAACAGCAGGTGTAGTAAGGGTTATAAAGAATGTCATAAAGGGGAAAAGCACGTTCATTGAATTCATCATCTGAGATTGAAGTTCTTCCGGAGTTGATTGCTCATTACTCCCTTTCCTCTTAACAACCGTCTGCCCTTGAAGATGCTGCATGAACTTGGTTGAAAGATATTGGGTCGCACCTACCAAGACAGCGAGGAGGAAGAGTGAAATAGAACTAAAGTTAAAATACCCTAGTTCCTTAGAAACAATTGTGAAATTCTTTGCAAGATCCATATTTAAGAACTGAGTGTTGATAACAATATCCTTGGCTCCATTAAACACCCACTCTCTTACAAAAGTATAAAGGCCTTCAAAGTTATTATTTGTAACAACATTAATAACCTGAATGATGGCATAAAGCATAAGAATTTGCGGCAGGAAGGAGCTTAAACAGCCCAGAGGGTTATATCCAACCTTTTTATAAAGCTTCATCTGTTCCTGAGCAAGCATCTGCTGATTATTTGCATACTTCTTCTGAAGTTTCTCCAACTCCGGCTTAAGAGAAGCCATTTTTCTGGTCATCTCGGTCTGGCTCCTAACACTTGGGATAAGAATAACTCTAACTAAGATAGCTATGAATATAACCGCTAATCCAAGATTATCCCAAAGTATATTGTAGCTTACCGTAAGGATATTTAAAAACGGATGGAACAACAAAGTATTCCATATATTTGCTAACATAAGTGGTAGGCTAAAATAACAACTGATGAATTATACTAGAAAAGCAGGAAAAGTAAATCATAAAACGGGGTCGTAAGTTCCCATGGGAGTATGAGTATTGCACCTGCCCAATCTAGCAAACGACAACCGAATACCCTTAAAGATTCCGTATTTTTTAAACGCATCGTAGCTATATTGTGAACAGGTAGGAGTAAACCGGCAATACCGTGTATTCGGAAAGATCTTCCCCAGCAAACCATGATCATAGGAAAGCGTTAGCTGATATATTTTGATTAATCCCATTAATAAGTACTTCATTATTTCTTCGAAACAGTATTTAGCTGATTTATAAACTCTTTCTCTAATAGTTCATACTTAGAGGATTGTTTAAACGCTACATATTCAAACAACATCGGGGGAAGGGGGATAGATTTATCATATCTTCGGAAAAGGGATTTGAGTCTTCGGGTCAGAAGATGTCTTTGAACAGCATTTCCTACCTTATTATTAACTACAAACCCGATTCTATAATGATCAAGGACGCTATCTTTGAGTACAATCAACATACCGAATTCACCACGCACCTTAGTGCCTTTATCATAAACACGCCTGAAATCATTCGGTGATAGTTTGTAGGTTTTAGGAAACATGGTATTCCTTAAAACTATTTAGCCTTAGCTTTTGGATTCTTTCTAAGTTTCTTAAACTCTTCAGATACTGTAAGACTCTTTCTTCCTTTTCTTCTTCTGCTTGAGAGAACCTGCTGGCCACCTTTAGTAGCACTTCTGGCCAGAAAACCTAGCTTTCTGATTCTTCTTAACTTTTTTGGTTGGAATGTTCGTTTCATTGCTTAAAGACTCAATTTCAAACTAGGGGATTATATATTAAAGAACACTTTATGTAAACACAACATATAGTGTTACACAATGAGCAGTACTGATGTATAATCATGAGATATGATAACCGATACCATTGCATCATCGATAAAAGGTGACAGTGAAATCCTGAAAGAGACTAGCGAACACTATTCTGATAGTGTTTTTGAAAGTGCCGCAGTCGTTACATCAATTTTTTCTTGCCCACCCTTTAGCGAAGAATGGACGATTGGAGGCAGAAGAGTAAATGGACTTCTTAGAATTCCAGAGGTAACATGTAACCTCCTAAAGTTACTGTACGAGAAAGGTACTAGGTTGGACCTTGAAAACGCAAAGGATGAGCTCTGGGAAGTCAACCGTGAAGATTTAGCCACTCTTTTAGCAACTTATCTTCAAAACGGAGACGAACTACGAAAACTCATCCTTGAAAAAATGGTCACTGATATTGAGCTTGAAGAAGTCGCAAGGTGTCTTGGCTGGCTACAATCAACAGACTCTCCCACAGTAACAATAAAACCCGATTATCCTACGAGGAAACTGCTCGATGCTTACAATCGGGACATCGCAAATGAAGATTCCCTAATTATCCTGGGAGGATATGACGAACAAAAACATCAATTTGAACTCAGAAGAGTAACTCAAAAAGATTTTTTGACTTTTGCAAAACCGCGTGTGGTTGCAAGAATCAGAGATATTAGAATGATCGGTCCAACATCAGTTGAGGACGCAATACGAGATGAGTTAGGTCATTACTTATCTGAAGACCAACTAGACACATTATTAAAGACCTCTTCTCTACTAGAAGAAGTCCGAACAGTTTATTTAGGAGAAATCGCAAAACAAGGGAAAGAGATCGATGATATAACAAAAACAGTAGGGCTTTATTACTTTAAGAGTATCATAAAGGGTAAGAGAGAGGCCCTGCCAAAGCAGTTTGTTTACTTCACACTTAAGGGGACACCAGTCGCAGAGCACGGATTAAAGGATTTAGCTAATCTTGCGGCAGGACGGACAATTGCCCGTGACATTGAATATACAGAAGATAAGTATGAAATAGACTGGAACGGAATCCCGATGATATTCGGCATATTAAGATTAAAGGACAACGTAAAACCTCATGGGACAGATTAGAACCCCTTACAT
>LBWK01000001.1 GCA_000993565.1 candidate division WS6 bacterium GW2011_GWF2_39_15 | reverse complement strand
GGAAACCGGCATCCGGGAGAGCGATAGCCACTACCGCATGAAATACCCGCACAGCCAGCATCAGCGCATCGTCAAACCGGAACGGCACGGCATTTCGCCGCGCATCCAGGCGCAGGTCGAGAATGCCTATGCCTGGTATTACCAGACTTACTATCCAGACAAGAAGCAATGACACCGAGCGCAATGCCCGGGCCCATGCCCTGCGCGCATCGGGCGGTTTCGCCGCCAGTTGCAGTTCATATCCCCTTGATTAGGGGGTACAAGCATAACCGCAGCATAGGCATAGTGCGCGCGTTGAAAAAAATGGAAAGCAAACAACCATGAACCAATTGTACAAGAAGTTATAAAGAGTGGATACGGTTTTGATGTAGCATCCAAGGAGGAGATACAGCTGATAATTGCCCATGGCGGAAGTGCTGAAAAGATTTCTTTTTCTGCCCCTTCAAAATTTCCGGAGGATGTGGATTATGCAAGTCGGGTAGGGGTAAAAATGTTCTCAGCCGACTCCGAAGAGGAAATAAGAAAAATAACCAGACTGGCTAAAAATCCAGAAATATTCTTAAGAATAGGAGCTCCAAGTAAGGCGGCTGCCTTTAATTTATCTGAAAAGTTCGGAATGACTGAGAAGTACTCCAGGTATATTCTTAATAAATCCAAAAAGGAGAGGTGGAATATAGTAGGAATATCTTTCCATATAGGATCTCAAAATAAAGACATAAAAGCTTGGAGAAAGGCTATTCACAATGCCATCAATCTTATTTACTACGCAAAAGATCAGGGAATTGAGGTTACAAAATTGAACTTAGGTGGGGGCATACCCGCAAAATATACTGCTGATGTAAAACCTCTTTCTTTTTATATAAAACGTTTAACTTCAGAGGTAAAAGCAATCAGAAAATTACTCCCAAATCTTAATCTCTTTCTTGAACCTGGACGAGCAATGGTAGCAAATACGATGACTCTTTATGCAAGCATCATCGATATCAAACCATATAAAAGACCTCCTTTGCTCATCCTAGACACTAGCGTTTTTGCAGGAGTAATTGAAGCTCTCGAACATTTTGAATACCCACTATTAGGCAATGGAAACGGCGATTCTCTTCTTAAAACTTTTTATAAAGTTGGCGGGTACTCATGCGACGGATATGATATTATTAGGCAAAGGGTTTTACTGCCTCGCAATATTAAAATCGGAGATATTCTAAAACTTGAACAAGCAGGTGCTTATACCTCTGTTTTTGAGCGTTTTCAGATGAAACCTTTCCCAAAAATTTATAACGTAAAATAGTAACGTGGTCAGTCTATACATTATTTATACCTTCATACTACTGATTTTAGGAGTAAATCTATTCTCCTTCCTTAAGAGGCGAAGAGGTATGAAAGTGTCAGAGCAATTTATCTATCTATACTTACTCATATCAGCGTTCGGCTGGGTTATTGCAAATTCCGTAGCCGATTTATCCAAAGAACCTGGGATAGCAATAGTGGCGGCAAGGCTGGCAATACTATTCCCGTTAAACTTCATGTCGGCCTTTCTCACAATTGCTTCGATATTCCCACAAACAATACACAAGAAAAAGGCTATCGCAGCGAATATACTCAACATCGGAACAGTCATATTAACTGTTCTTTTTGCACTGAGACTAAATAGTGAACAGAATATTAGTAGCTTTAAAATAGTAGAAAATGGGCCGGCGGAATATTCTCCAGGGAGTTTTTATACGATTTCTCTTATTTACGCAATTGTAATTCTGGTTACTACATTAGCACATTGGATAAAGAATCTCCGTAGTTACACCCGAACACAGAAGTTACAAATTTTAGCTCTAATAATTGCATTAGCCATTGTATATATATTTTTAGGAGTAGGACTTACATATTTCCCGGTCGTAGGATTACTGGAGTATGGACCTATTGCGTTTATATCACTTGGATTTTTACTTTATGTAACAAACCAAACTTTCTTTGTAAAAGCTTTCTTTTCGGATATTAGAGAAACCATTATTAGAATACTTACAGTAACGGTGATCGGCTTAATAGTGAGCATCGCTGCGTACAACTTTATTCTTTATAATAGCTACCTAAACCCGTTAAGTGTCTTCCTTTTAAGTATAGTCCTTTTTGAAATAATAACGTTTATTTCCAACGAAACAATAAAAGTGACACAAGTAGGGCATGAACGCCTACGAAGAGAGATTTTAGATTTTAACTCTAAAACCGCAACTATTTTTAAAAGAGAATTAGTCTTAAAAGAGTTAAAAAACACTCTATCATCAATATTCCCAAGCCAAGAAGTAACCCTCGAAGTTTCCCAAAAAGGGAAGGATCCCCTTTCTGAACTCTGCCATAAATGGTGGGAGGTGAATGGTCATACAAAACCTGTTACACCTGAGATAGTAATAGATGAGAGTTATAAGACGGAATCTGACATACAGTGGATCGAAAAGTTTCTCAAACTCCTTATCAAAAAACAAGTTGTGTTAATAATTCCGATTAATAACGATAAAACAGTAATAGGACTTGTTAAGCTTTCTGGAGCAAATATTTCATTAGATTTGAAGGAATACTCCCTTATCAAACTCTTAACTCAAAACCTCTCAGTAAGTATGTCCCGAGCTTATTTATATTCGGAGGTAACAAGATTTAATACCCGGCTTGAGCAAAAAGTTAAAGAACAAACAAAAGATATAAACAATAAATATGAACAGCTCTTGGAAGCCCAGAGAAGAGAGCGGGACATGATTGATATAATGGGACACGAGCTTAGAACTCCAATTAGTATAGTAAAATTACAGTTCGAGCTCCTGACAAAACACCTTATAAATTCGAAAATATATTTCAGCATCGCTGAATATGTTGAAAATATAAACTCTGCTATCCTCCGAGAAGTTAGACTTATAAATTCTTTACTCGGAGCAACCAAACTTGATCAGAATAAATTGGAACTGAATTTTGAACAGGCAAACATAGTTAGCATTCTTAGAGAAAGTTACGAGCCTCATATTCACGAGATCAATAAGAAAGGGTTAAATTTCACTTTTAAAAGCCCTAAAGGCTCTGAGAGGTGGGAAGTAGAAGTAGATAGGACTAGAATACTTGAAGTTTTCGATAATATAATAAATAACGCTGTTAAATACACTCCAAAAGGAGATATAAAAGTAGAGCTAGAAAAGGATGATCGATACTATATAGTAACAGTTTCGGATACAGGTTTAGGAATATCAAAAGATTCACTCAAGCATCTTGGAGAAAAGTTTTACAGGGCCGACCATGAGCGTGATAATCTCGTTGTAAAACCTGGTGGAACAGGTTTAGGAGTTTACGTTAGTATTGGAATAATAAAGAAACATGGAGGTCAATTCAAAGTCAGAAGTGTATTAGGTAAAGGGTCCACATTTGTCCTTACAATACCAATACATCAAAAGAACAAAGCTAATACAAGCCCGCAAAGTTTAAATATATTTGAAAGACTAGGTTTAAAGAAGTAGAGATTGATTGACTCAAACTTTTCTTCTAACTAGGCCTTTTCTTCTTTACACTTTACAACTTATCCACATATCTGCTATTAGTATATCAGCTCCAATTACATACTGCCCCAAGCTTTGAAATATATTCTAACCATATCTATATGGCTAATGAACCTGAAATCTTAAAACCTGAAATATCCGAAAAGAGGGATGTCGCTCCTAATACAGCCAAATTTGATATTGATGAGATCTGGAAAATAGTCTGCGAAAATGTACGGCTATACATATCACCAAGAGACTACAAAACATGGTTTAAAGGAGTATTCCTGGAAAAGGTCGAGAACGGTATAGCAGAACTATCATGTGATCGGTCCTTCCAGAGAGAATACCTTGAACAGTACCATAGAGGCTTAATCACCAGAAGCCTAAGTCAGGCAACAGGACAGAGAATAGAGTTGACCATAAAAATAAGATCCTCCGTCAACAACAGTACTCCAAAAACAATACAGGAGGTGAAAGTAGGGCAGGACGGATCCTTTAATATATTCAGTGAAGTACAGGACAAAATAGTTGAGGGAAAAGATAAGCTTGCGAGACAGGCACAGCTCAATCCCAAATATCTCTTCTCCAACTTCATTGTAGGTACTCACAATGCACTCTCACACGCCGTAGCGGAATCTGTCGTTAAAGAACTCGGGACACTATATAATCCTGTCTTCTTCTACGGACCAACCGGGGTAGGGAAGACCCACTTAATGCAGGCCATTGGAAATGAAGTTATAAATAACTATCCTGATAAAAAGGTTGTATATGTCCCTATTGAACAATTCCTCAATGAATTAATAGAATCCATAAGAACAAGAACCAACGAGAAGTTCAGGAAAAAGTACAGGGAGATAGACCTGCTCATAATAGATGACATCCAATTTGTAGAGACATACCCTAAGACACAGGAGGAGCTATTCCACACTTTCAATACACTGTATCAATCAAATAAGCAGATGATTATGGCCGCAGACAGACCCCCAAAAGAGATTAAGAATATAACAGACAGATTAAGGTCCAGATTCTCCGGAGGAATGGTGGCTGACCTTCAAGCTCCGGATTATGAAACGAGAATGGCAATACTGCAACAGATAGCCGCAGAACAAAATACAACCCTGGATAGAGAGACGGTTGAACTAATCGCTAAAAACGTAGAAAACAACGTAAGAGAACTGGAAGGGGCAGCAATAAAGATAATCTCCATGAGAAGACTCGGCCAGGAAGTAAATCTGGAACAGGTCGCTAAAACTCTCCAACTGGATCTGGAGAGTAAAAGGAAGAGGATAAAACCTGAAAGAATAATGGATGTAGTATGCGAGATATTTGACGTGACACCAAGAGACATAAAAGGTAAAAGAAGGACGGCATATCTTGCGACAACAAGACAGGTTATAATGTATATCCTTAGGAATGAACTGGGTTTACCTTTAGAAAGGGTTGCCAGAGAAGTAAACAGGCAAGATCATACAACGGTGCTCCATGCATGTGAAAAGATAGAGGATATGATGGAAAAAGATAGCAGATTTAAGGACAAAATAGAGACGTGCAAATCCAGACTCGGCTAGAGGACAACCCTGTGGATAACTAAGAATAAGTTCGGATAACGTGAGAAGTTCTACACAGATAATTTTCTTTTCATTATGTCTTCGTCTTGTTACAGAGGGAATTTAGGAACCACACATACACACATATTAACAGACTTCCCCATAAATATTCCACAAAAGTTATCCACTAAGATAGAAAGTAGAAAATATTGGGTTAACAAAGGAAATAGGGCAGGGGGTATATAACAACAAGGTTTAAGTTATCAACATCTATCAGAATGCAAATAAGGAAGTGAATAAGATCCTTTCCTTACTTTTTCGTGCAGATATCAACTTATACATACTCACTATTACTACAACTACTAATATATATAATATATAGGAGAGAAGAAAGGGAAAGAAGAAAAGAGGAAACTGGTAAAAGGAAGAAAGAAGATCTAATATTAAAAGGATGGATCCTATCAAAGAGAAAAAGCCTCTTAAGGTAATTGAAATTGAGAAAAGGTTCTTTGCCTTTATTGATACTCGTCCGCAGATTGATAAAGAGTATACTCATCTTGAAGGTTCTTCTATTACCGAGACATCTCTTTATCGGTTCTCTATCCGGATCACTCTCTTTTCTGAAAACTCTCTTGAAAATATTTCCTATCAAGCCTTTCTTTTAGAACCGTTAAAGGATACTCTTCAGATTGGCTCTCTGGATGCTGAATTTCTTTCTGATGGAATCTGGAATCCTAACCCCCCTCAATCTCTTACAGGCTTTTGTTTTGCGATCCCTCTTTAAGTCCCTTTACCCCTCCCCGTACACATTGTATACTAGATAAAAGCCCCGATGATTTTAATTTTTAGGTTTTTAGTTATATGCAATTCTCTTGTAATCAAGATACTTTCTCTAAGTATTTAAATATTGTAAGCAGGATTGTTAACTCTAAACCCGGCCTCCCAATTCTTAACAATATTCTCTTTGATGCTAAGGGAGGTAAAGTTCACCTTACGGCTACAGACCTTGAAATTGGAATTAATACCTGGATAGGAGCGGATGTTCAATCCGAGGGTACAATTACTGTTCCTGCCAAACAACTCTCTGAATTTGTAAATAGTATCCCTTCCGAGAAGGTTGATGTTACTCTTGAAAAGCAGATGCTTACAGTTTCAACTGTAAATAATAATGCAGAGTTTCATACTATTCCTGCCGATGATTATCCGCATGTTGTATCTATTGATAAAGAGAAAGCCGTTCTTAATATATCTCAGGAAGATCTTTTAAAGGCTGTTAAAAGAGTTGCTTTTGCCGCAGCTTCGGATGATGTCAAACCTGTTTTAACCGGGGTGAGGATTGAGATAGAAGGGAAGAATGTTTCCTTTGTTGCTGCTGATGGATTGAGGCTTTCTAAGCAAACAATCAAAGTGCAGACAGAGTCAACTAAGGATCTTAATATTCTCGTTCCTGTCAAAGCTTTGCAGGAGCTTGCTTTTGTGGTTTCAGAGATGGGTATGGATGATAAAGAGAGTGTATCTTTGTATGTTGTTGAAGATAGGAATCAGGTTGTATTCAGGTTTGGAGATGTAGATATTGTATCCCGCCTTATTGACGGTCAGTATCCAGAGTATCGTCAGATTATCCCAACCGGTTATAAGACACAGGTTTCTGCCAAGAAAGATGAGTTTGCTAATGCTCTTAAGGTTACTAATATTATTGCAAGGAGCGTTCTTGGCAATAAAATTATCCTGGAGCTTAACCCTAAAGATAATCAGGTCGCTATCTCCGCTTCACAGTCTGAGGTTGGGAGTAACCGAAGTGTTTTTGAGGGAGCTATGGAAGGAGAATCTCTTAAAATTGCTTTTAGTGCAAGGTTTTTGGGAGATATGTTTAATAATTTAGATGGAACAGATCTCATTTTTGAATGTACTGAATCTGTTAAGCCAGGAGTCTTCAAGATAAAGGGGGATGATAACTTCATCCATCTTATAATGCCGATGATGCTTTAATCGGTATCCTTTACTACGTATCCAAACCCGTGGACTGTTTTAATCAGGTCTTTTTCCTGTAATTTATCTCTCAATTTCTTCACATGGACATCTACTGTATTAGAAGTTGTTAGCTTTCTATAGTCCCAGACTTTTTCTAATAGCTCATTTCTTGTTAACGTCCTATTTTTATTCTTAACCAAGTACTCAAGAAGGGTGTATTCCCGTCTTCTCAAAGGTATCTCCTCGTTATCCTTCGTTACATATTTAAGATCAGTATCTATATTTATATCTTTAAACCTTAGATACTTCTCTTCTCTAGTCTTCGGTCTTCTAAGCAGGGAGTTTATTCTTGCTAATAGCTCCTGAATAGCATAGGGGTAGTCTAGTACATCGTCAGCTCCTTCATTTAAAAAGAGGACTTTTTCTTTCCATGTGGCTTTGCTAGCAATACCTAGTATTAGTATTCGGCCTGCCTTGTTTCTGATTTCTTTTACTAGTAAGGATGAACTTGTCTCTTTTAGATTTACATCCATTATTATAAGGTCGAAAACACACTCTTCATACTTAATCTCTTTTGCCTTTTTGGAGCTATTTATCTCTGTAAACCATCCGTTACTCTCCAGAATATTTTTAGTAATTTGTGCAACTGATGGATAATCTTCTATAATTAAAATATTCATAGGAAAACCATGATAATTTATTGATTAAAGGGTAATATTAGGTGATTAAATCCTAAAGACCTATATTTTTAGAGATATGAAATTCCTTCTTACACAATTCTTCATACTTTTCTCTTCTGTAACATTTCTGATATATATGTTATCCCTTGATTACTTTGTTCCCTATACAAGCCCACAATCTATTAATTGGTATAACACTTCTCTTATACTCTTCCTTCTTTTTGCAACGACTCAGTCGTTCGTCTCCTTGATAGTTTTTCTTTTTCAGAAGTTTTTAGCCTACGGGTGGAGGGAGTTTCCTGATTACAAGGTCTCTTTAAGGTGGGGAAATATATTGGGAATATCTCTGGTAGGAGGGGTTTTTCTTAATATCTTAGGTATTTTGGTTTTCCCATGGGGATCACTAGCCCTATTACTTGTTATTATCCTTATAACTGTTATATGATTAAGCTATGAAAACAGAGAAGAAAAAATCAGGTTTCAGTACAGAGCTTAGTGATATTGCAAAAGTTCTTTCCGGCGAGCTTCAGTTAAGAAAGAGGGAGGAAGAAGTTGAGAAATTGACTCAGAAGGCCGTTAAAAAGCAGAAGGACTTAAGAAGGAAGAAAATTATAGAAGGGGAAGCTAGGGTTGAAACAGAGGATAAGCTGAAAAAGGTTGTTCAAAAGATCAAGCTGTATGAGTGGGAGGCCCCGATTCGTTTTAACCAGCCATTTAACCCTAAGATGTTTCTGGTTTTAACCGGAGTTATGCTCCTCTTTATAATGTATCTGGCTGTACTAGGTCATTACGGCCTTATGGCCTCTATTATTGCACTTCTTTTCTTTTTCTATGTTGCCGGTACAACCCCTCCTATTACAGTTAAGCATGAGATTAATACAAAAGGGATAGATTCACTTGGGAAGCTGTATGAGTGGTTTTTGCTTGATACTTTCTGGTTTACCAAGAGAGAGGATCAGTACTTACTAGTAGTCGGTACAAAACTGAGGCTTCCGAACAAGCTGATGATGATAGTAGGGGAGAAAGAAGTTAAGCCCATCTTCCTTTTATTGCAGGATAAACTCCTTTATAAAGATATTAGAAGATGGAGCAAGTTGGATCAGATGAATTTCGGGGAATATATACCGATTGAGAAAATATAGTTTCAAAAGTATCCTCTAAATGTTAGTATGAAGTATATATTTTATATTCTTATAGTATGAAATTATCTTTATTAGAGCTTTTTCACAGATCGTATGTATCAATAATTGGGATCTTTAGAAGATTTCCCGTTACTGCTACTCTTATTATCATTGAGTTTATAGGAATGTCGCTTCTTACAGAGCTTGATTATTTCCGTGATCATGGGAAAGAAGCCTATCTCCTTGAAATGGTATTACTCGCTAATTTTGCCTTATCTGCTTTAACAGTAAATATACAGCTCGCATCTGAAAGATATGGATTACCAGTATTAAAAAGAATAGCTCTGAATATTGCTGCATTTGTTCTAATTGGAGGGTTTTCATACCTTTTCCTGTATAAGGATATTAACTCTTTCAATATCCTTAACGGTACATTTACCGGTAATACGTACAAGATGCTGATTATGGCTGGATTATCAGTCCTTTCCGTAGCTATATCCCCGTTCTTAAAGGATGAGAATAGCAATGAGTGGTGGAATCTTATGATTACAACCTTTTATCGAGGATCTATATCTGTTCTGTATTCTGTAGCCTTGTATATTGGTTTGAGTTTAGCTTTTCTTGCTGTTGATGCCTTCTGGAAATTCACATTCTTTGATAATCAGTATGCTTTGGTTGCAATCTTCAGTTTTGTGCTTGTTGCTCCTCTCCACTTTCTTCACGGTATTTATGAGTTTCCTAAAAAATCAACTCTTATACAGCTCCCTAAGTATCTTTTGATAATGGTTAAATATATTTTAACCCCGCTCATTGGTATCTACACAATTATTCTCTACCCTTACATTTTCAGCTTCCCGTTTAGAGAGGAGTGGCCTGCAAACGAAGCTACGGGAATAATCCTTGCCCTTATGGTTATGATCTATGCAGGAATAGCTCTTCTATATGGTTTGCCCCAGGGTACAAGTGATGAGAAGTTTAAAACTCTTTTTACTAAAATAAGCACAGCTATTGCTCTGCCTACGATCCTTTTCTGGATCTATTCCTTGTGGCTAAGAATTAATGCCTATGGAATGACTGTTAACAGGTTTGTTCTTATGGCGGTTATCCTCTGGTTCCTTGCTGTCACTTTATATTATCTATTTTCTAGAAACACGAATATTAAGTATCCTCTCGCAGGTTTGTGGATTCTTCTCTTTGTTATCTTCTATTTCCCATTCACATCCTTCTATTGGGGAGAGCATTCTCAGATAAACAGGCTAATCAATATAGCCAAGGATGAGAAGCTTTATGTAAATGGAAAGATAGAGAAGGGGGATAAACCTGCTGTTGCCGGAAATGATTATGTAATGGGAGAGATCATTGTTTATCTCAATCTTAATAACGGGATTAAGAAGGTTGAGAATGTTCTTGGAGATACTGTTATGGAGGGACTCACACTGAATAAATATGGGTATGTTAAAGAGGTGGCTCAAAGATATTCTCTTTCCGGGAGCGTCTTCTATGCTAATCCTACAAATCAGATACCTGCCGCTACAGAAGAATTTGTAGCTTCTTTAGATGTAACAAGCCTAGATATTCTTGAAGGGTACACTAAGGTTGTGTACAAAGAAGTCCCTTATGAGGATATGAAAAAGAATACATTCACATTAGACGAGGTTGTATATACAGTTGATCTGGATTTTGAAGACCCTGCTTTCTCGACCACATCTAAGAATCTAAGTGAGAATGAGAAGTCTTTTGGTCCTACTGGCTCGTACTTTACAACAGATATAACAAAACTTTCATTTGAGAGCAGTAACACAATCTTTATCATTAATCACGTAGGGGGGATGTATAAAAATGGGAAGATTACAGGCTTTAACTTTATTAACGGGTATCTGTTTACGAAGTAGAGTTTAAACGGATGTTTACAGGTTGTAAAGGGATAAAGAGTCTTTCTAGTACCTATATTTCATATTTCACAGTATAATCTCTCTTGGAGAGATGTCTGAGTGGTCGAAAGAGATGCTCTCGAAAAGCATTATCCGGGAAACCGGATCGAGGGTTCGAATCCCTCTCTCTCCGTACTTAAAAGGTCAATATTATGGAAAAGATTGTAAAGTTTACACCACAGCTAACAGAGCTTATAAAACAGGGTAAAAAAACAACCACCTGGAGACTCTTTGATGATAAGAATCTTTCAGTAGGTGATATCATTATTCTAGCTACGAGGGATGGAGAAAATGTTACAAATTTTGGAAAAGCGAAAATTAAGAATATCACGATGAGAACACTAGATACTCTTAGGCCAGAAGATTATGCTGGGCATGAACCTTCAAAAGATCCTGTTGGTGACTACAAAGTGTATTATGGAGACAAAGTTCAACCAAATACGGAAGTTAAGATTATTAAATTTGAAGTCATGGAAATCTCCTCTTAACACTTCCTAAGAAAATTGTATTACGATTTCCTGATTTCAAATTCACTTGTTTTTGTCAGAATAATCCGTCTCTTAAAGGCTTTTATTCTTCGTAGTGTTCCTGTAATACAATCTGCTATAATTTCTCATGTACAAGTTTAAGATCCTTATAGAAGGGTATGCTAGGACTGGTGCAAACGGGGTTTACTTTGCAAGCCCCACTTCCTCCCTTATTTACGATGAAAAAGTGAAAGTCCTTGTTGATCCAGGTACTAATGCTGATGCCCTGAGAAGTTCATTTGAAAGGGAGGAGATGGAGTTTAAGGATATTGATATAGTCTTTCTTACGCACTATCATCCGGATCATTTCCTGAACATCAGATTGTTTCCTAATGTTGATTTATACGATGGCACTACCCGCTGGCATGGTGATCAGGAACATTTCTACGAGGGGAGACTACCGGGAACTGATATTGAACTTGTACCGACTCCGGGTCATACAATGGAACAAACGTCGTTAGTTATAGAGACCGTTGAGTATGGAATTGTTTTTGTGTGTCAGGATGTATTTTGGTGGGAAGATGGGAAACAGAAGAGTGATAATGTAAATGATCTCCTTAATAATCCGGACCCTTTTATGGCTTCATGGAAGGATTTACAGAACTCAAGGAAAATAGTTTTGGATAGGGCTGACTGGATAGTGCCTGGACATGGTAAAATGTTCAGGAATCCTAGAAGAAATTAAGTTTATTAATATCTTTTTTATGAGTGATTATATGCCGTTACCGACCTTTTTTAATAAGGATTCTTCAGTTCAGGATAGTGGGATTAAAAAATATGAGTACAAAATTGAATCTGGGGAAGATATCTTAACGACCCATGGTTGGGAGTTGCAAATTGAAGACCGTAATTTTCTGAAGATGGCGAAGCAAGGGAGTGTTATTATAGAAAAGCAGGGCTCACAGGATACAGATCTTGCTGATGTCTTTACCGTTAAACTTAATAATTATGGGGATAAGTTTGTTATTGCTATGTGGGGATTATCAAAAGCGGGGTTAGTTACCCAGATAACTTCTTCAGTGGTAGATTATAATAAATCTACTGTTATGATTCGAAAAGGAGCAAAAGAAACGGCTGTAGGAATACTCCCTACGCAGACGAAGAGATAATGAAAGTCTTGTTGTCTTCCTTTCTACTATGTAGAATTAAAACAAATAACTTCGTTAGTATATTTTAATGAAACAACTATCTCAAAAAACAACTCTAATTATATTGGGGAGTGTGTTAGTCTTTCTCGTTATTGCCGTCATTCTTCTTAATCCCGGTCGCAGACTTGCAGACGAAAGGAATAATATTAGACTCGAAAACCTTACTCAGATTGTTGAAGGCGTTACTAAATATGCAAGTAAGAACAATGGAGTATTACCTAAAGGTATACCTGTTTCCGACAACTGTGAAGATACTAAGAATGAGATATGCAGAGCAGGAGCAGAGGGTTGCGATAAAGTGGCTTTGTCTGTCCTTGTTAATGATAAATACATGGAGTTTATGCCAACAGACCCTCAATCTAAGGATGAGAAGGGAACTGGGTATAACATAGTTCAGAGTGATAAAGGAAGAATAACTCTCTGTGCTCCGTCTGCAGAACTGGGAAAGAAGATCGTATATATTAAATAGTATGTCAAAAATCCTCTATATTACACAAAGATATGCCCCAGCAGCTGGAGGGGCTGAGATTTATGTTAACGCTCTTGCACAGTGGAACGTTAAAAACGGTCATGAAGTTGATGTTTGGACCTCCGATGCTTTGGAAGCAGATGCTCTATGGTATCCCAGAAGAAAAAAGATTGATGTAATGGAAGAAAAAATTGAGGGTGTTCATGTCCGGAGGTTTAAAACCTCCCCGTTCTTTCTGAATAATATATTTATAAACAAGGCTATTCGTTTTATCCTTGTTCGTATGCCGTTTAGGATCCTGCGTATAATAGGAAGTCCTCCTCTTTGTTGGGAGATGCTGCGAGAAGTTCGTAAGAATGATTCATTTCCGTACGACATTATTCATGTATCTGCAATGCCGTACCATATTCTCTTTTACGTAGGTCTCCTCCTTGCTAAAAAAACCGGAGCTAAACTATATCTAACTCCGTTTGCGCATACCGGGATTTCCCAGAAAGATCCTTTGTATAAAAAGTACTTTGACCCTTTGATAAAGGACTTTTTTAAGAAGGCAGATAAAGTATTTGTACAGACCGATGTTGAGCAAAGAACCCTGTCTAACTTTCTTGAACAGAAGGGAGTCTCTTTAAGCTTGGATGTCTTTCAAAAAGTTGGGTTGGGAGTTGTGCCTGGTGAAGTCCTGGTAGGGGACCGCACCAGATTCCGGGCAAAATACGGTATAGATCCAGATATCCCGATAGTCTTCTATGTAGGAGCTCGTGAAGGCGTTAAGGGGGTATATAATCTAGTGAATACATGTGAAATTCTCTGGAAGAAAGGAATTGTTTTTAAACTGGTTATGGGAGGAAACAGCTCTATTGCTTTTGAAAAGTTCTGGGATAGAAGGTCGGAAGAGGTGAAGAGCAATTCTCTTGTTCTAGAAAGACCTTCTGATGAAGATAAATGGGATATGTTTGATGCAGGAGATATCTTTGTGATGACATCAAAAAGCGAATCCTTTGGAATTGTATATTTGGAAGCCTGGCTGTATAAAAAGCCTGTGATCGGATGCAATATAGAAGCGGTGAGTGAGATTATAGAGGAGGGAGAGGATGGATATCTGCTTCCGTTTGACGATTCTCAGGCATTAGTAGAAAAGATAGAGTTTCTTTTAAGTAATAAAGAGGAGGCGAAGAGGTTAGGTCAAAACGGGTATAACAAGGTAATGAGGGAATATACGTGGGAGAATAAGTTTAAGATATTAGCTCCATTTTTTAATGACAAAAAGTGAGATAGAAAAAGAGTTTTCAAAAGGAGATCTGAGAGGAAAGGGGGGAGTTGATAATGTCTTGAAAGAATATTCAAAGGATAAAAAGGTAAGAAAAGATATTTTCGATCTAATTTTTTCAGAGAATAGGATTATCGCAATGAGGGCAATAGACGCCTACGAAAAGATTTCCAAAAATAGCAATGTGACGGAGGAAGAACAAAGCCAGTTACTCAGTATACTAGGGACCCCTAAACATAAAGAATTTATGTGGCATTATGTACAGATACTTGGATATATGGAAATTCCAAACGGTATAAAAGATCAAGTATATAATTATCTTAAGGAGGCCATTAATGATTATTTAGATAGTAATATTGTGAGAGTTTTTGCAATGCAAACAATGTATAACCTCTTTATTACAAATGAGAAATATAGAAAGGAAATAAGAGGGGTTCTCGGAGATATGGCTAAAAGCTCAATACCGTCTCTTCAGTCTAGGGCAATGAAACTGTTAAAGTTATATAATAAAGTATGAAAGATCCCAAATTAAAAAGGTATGATAAAGATTTTGAATACTCATATGCCTTTGGTACATATCCCACAATTGACCTGCTCAAGTCTAAGCCTGAAAAGGTTTTAAAGGTTCTTCTTAAGCAGGAAGGTTTTGGCAGTGAAGGTGTTAATGAAATTGTTGCGTTATGTGAAGAGAAAGGTATTAAGTATGAAGTAAACGACAGGGTTATAGACAAACTTTCTGTGAAGGAAAATACATATTCGATAGGTGTCTTTGAGAAGTATGAATGTGAAATTGATAAAAATAGTAATCATATTGTATTGGATCAGCCAAGAAATATGGGCAATATAGGTACTATTATCAGAACAATGGTGGGATTTGGATTTAAAGACCTCATTCTCATTAAACCTGCTGCAGATATCTTTGATCCGACAATTGTGAGATCGGCAATGGGAGCTCTTTTCAGTATTAACTTTAAATATTACGATTCAATAGAGGGGTATAGTAACGAGTTTCCATTGCACAATAAATATCTGTTCATGCTTAACGGGGCTAAAAATATAGAAGAAGTTCCTTTCAAATCCCCATACGCTCTTGTCTTTGGCACTGAAAGTGCAGGATTATCGGATGAGTATGCCAAGTTGGGAGAAAGCGTGTACATAAAACATGAGAAAGATATTGATTCTCTAAATCTTTCTGTGGCAGTAGGGATAGCTTTATATAAATCCAGTCTAAATAAATTATAAGTTAGCGGGATGAAGACGGTATTAATTACTGGTACAAGTTCCGGGTTCGGGTATTTAACGGCTTTTAAATTTGCTAAAGCCGGATATAAGGTTTTCGCAACAGCTAGGGATGTGACATCAAAATCCATGATTCAGATGAAGGAGATTGCCCTTAAAGAGAAACTGGATATAGAACAGTTGGAAATCGATGTTACGAACCAGGAAACAATAGATAATGTTACTCATATATTCAAAAAAAGAAGAGAAAGAATAGATGTTCTGGTTAATAATGCGGGTTACGGGATACTTGGACCAATTGAAACCTTTTCAGTTGAGGATATAGAGAGACAAATGAATACAAACTTTCTCGGAGTGGTTCGAATGGTTAAATCGTTTCTCCCTCTGATGAGAGAGCAGGGAGGGGGAATGATTATTAATATCTCATCAGCCTCTGTTAATGGATCAATTCCCTTTTATGGTGTGTATGCAGCGTCTAAAGCTGCTGTTGATAGGTATAGCCAGGCACTTAGATCGGAAGTGAGGCAGTTTGGTATTAAAGTCGCGATGGTCGAGCCTGGGGGTTTCAATACTCACTTCGGGAAGAATGTGGAAGGTTTAGATGAAGAGAAGATTAAAGAGACTGTATATGGAAAATGGTTTAAGAAACTCACAGCAAAAAGGAAAGCTCTAAAGATAGATACCAAAAAGGGGATAATGGGATGGTTAAGAGATCCTAAGTGGGTTGTAAACAAAGTGTATAGGGTAGCAAATACGAAAAATCCTCCTTTAAGAAATCTTGTAGGATGGGATGCCTATGCACTTTCATTAGGTAAAAGGGTTATACCTGATTTTATATGGGATTGGATTGTAAGAGCGTATGTAAAGTAGCAAAAGGCCTTATACTCCCAATTCGCTTGCTCTCCCGCATCCTGTATAATTAGCTATATGAGTACTAGCTTTGGGCAAAGGGAAAATCCTTTCGAGGTGGACTTTGATTTAGTATCTCTTGAAGAAGCAATAGAAACTATCTCAAAGGAGAGTAATGTATATGCGGTAACTTTCCCAAGGGAAGCTTTTGGATTTCCTGCTGTAAATCTTTCTGATAAATCCGTTGATATAGGAGATAAAGTTCGTGATGCTGATGAGGAATATTCTCCTTATGGAGGGAGAAAAGAAACTTATAGATATTCCAATGTAGATGAAGGTGAGGGAGCTTTAGTCAGGTTAAAGGATAGGATGGAGAATCATCAATATCAAAAGTTTTTAGAAAATCTATGGAAAGTTGCTCAGGAAAGAGAGGTTAGAGAACGATATCGCAGTATAGATATTGATACTCTCTCTGATCTTCCTGCTTTTAAGCTTCCTCAGTCTATAAATTCTCCTACTGATATATGTCCGGTATTGGGCCCCGTTCTTTATGATAAATTATTTATTCCCAACGCAGATTCCTTTACTGTTATCCTGTGTGATGCATGCCCTGCAAATCTTTGGATACATTATAAAACTCAGGATGGACACGATGTTATTGCCTCTATTTATTTTTCTATTTTTGATCACGTTGAGGAAAATGGAAAGATATATCGTAAGTATGCATACAATATTAAGCCGGAAACTTCTGAATACGGATCTGAAACATATCTTTCTATCGTTGAAACACCAGGCCGTAAAGTTGTAAACAATGTAAGGAGGGGGGAGGGTAAGAAAACAGAGGCTTATGATGGGTATGAATTTATTGAGGATGAAACAGAGCTCCCGCTTGCACAGGAAGAGATGAGGAAAAAGAGGTCTAACTACTCGAAAGAAGCACTCGTCTTTGGAGGCTGGATGCGTAAAGCTGATGATTTTATGAAAGAGGTTATAAGACATTCTGACATCAGTGATCTTAGAGAAGTTTCTAGATCAGTTAAGCGGTACTCTATAAAGAATGGAAGGGGAGAAACTCTGGAAGAGTTGGCCCACCTTCGAAGCCTTCTTTCCCCTTGGCTTCCTGTTTTTGATCAGGAACATGTAATGCCTCATTGGTTAAAACATATTCCTGAAGAGAGTGATCTTTTATCATATCTCGTAATGTCTCTGGGAGAAAAGGAGGATGGGAGAGTATTAAAGTTTCTGGAAGAACTTAATACCGATCTGCATTTAGGAGAAGGGTATATAACGAGAAGAAAAAAGAATATTAAGATCGTCTCATCGCTTCTTGCGATTTTTAATATTGAAAGAGGATACCTTGCTGCAGTTAAAGAATACCCTTGGAATAGCGTCTCATCGGAACCTTTTGAAACTCTTCAGGAAATAATATGGTTTAGGGATCCTTTCGGATATGTAATCAATAGTAGACATAAGGAGGAGTCGGCTTTAAAGGAGTATAGGAAAGAGCTTGGGAAAGGCATGGGAAATGCTGCCGGTAGAAAAAATTACGAAGAGCATCTCCCAGTAAGGGGAAGAATTGTACAACTAGCCTTTCCAGGATTCGGCTTTAAAGAAAGAAGCGAGCCTCTTGTCTCATACTTAAGCCTGGAAGATATACATCGCATAAAGGAGCGAAAGAGAATTTTAGAAAAGCTTTTGAAAAGGCCGTCAATTCTAACCCTTAAACTCTGGAGAGCTCTTAAGTGGGCTCAGCCAAGTCCGTGGAGAATGAGGAGCACATCAATTGAAAGACATGGCCTCTTATCAGATGAAGTAACTATTAATCCTTTGGACAGGGAGATCACAGATTTGCAAATGCGAATTACCCTTGCAGGAGAAGATTTAGAAGAGGTGAACGGTATGTCGCATTTGATCTCAGACTCCTCAGACGAAGCTTCTGAAGTAGTGTTATCGAGAATTTACAGGGCGGCTGAAAGGAGTGGGATTGATATAACTGTGGAGAAAGCTTCTGAAATAAGAGATAGGATAATGATGGAACCTGCTCCATTAGCTGAGAGTGAAAAACTTGATTTAATAACTCAGAAATTGCAGCATGTGTTGAAAACGTTTTCACTTAGAGAGCTCTTTAAGGAGATTAAAAAGATGCCTTTTACCGCCCAGTTTATTATGTACCACAGGTTAGGATACAACCATCCTGAGTTTATTGATATTAACCATCATCAAATCAAATATATAATTGAGAGCTATTTCGATAATAATAGCTATGAGTATTACAAAGCGGTTCAGTTAATTGCCAGATTATTAAGCGAGAAAGGCAATAAACGCTATCATTTAGCTCAACTTCGTAAGTTCACAAAGGAAAGAGATGAGAAGATTCTTGCTGAAGGTCGTTCTCTCAGGAATGCTGACCAGCCTCCCGAAGAAGCAGAATCGCTTCTTGAAAATCAGGATAGTGTGATTTCTGAAGTGGTCCCTTCTTCGGATGTAGAAGCGGCTCCTGAAGATACTAATACCTGGTTTGGGAAATTTCCGGATGAAAGACCGTTTTAATCTGGTAACACTAGGTTCTAAGTGATACTATGTTTATATAACTTAACCACTTGTTCTAATGTTTGAATCAAATAAATATCTTGTACGAAGGAAGATAGTTTCATTTCTCGGAGCAACCTTTGAAGTATATGATGAAAAAGGAGCTCTTGTTCTTTATGCTAAACAGAAGGCTTTTAAGTTAAGAGAGGAATTAAAATTCTTCAGTGATAAAGAGATGAAGAATGAAGTTCTCAGCCTTAAGGCTAGGAATATTCTTGATCTGTCGGCAACATATGATATTAGGGACTCACAGACAGGGAAATTGTTAGGGGCTGTAAAAAGAAAAGGGCTGAAATCCATACTCAGAGATGAATGGATCGTATTGGACGAGAGTGATAAAGAGGTTGGTGTTATGCTTGAAGATTCAATGGGACTAGCGGTTATTAGAAGATTCCTTCTGAACCTGATTCCTCAGAACTATGATTATATGTTGGGGAGTAACAAGGTTGCCGATCTTAAGCAGAGATTTAATCCATTTGTATATAAACTTGATGTAGATATTCTAAGCGATAGCGTGGATAAGAGATTAGTTCTTGTCTCATCAATAATACTTGCTCTTGTAGAAGGGAGACAGGATTAACTTTAGTAGGGGAGAAGAATGGGACGTAAAGGGGAGGTTTTGCTTCTTCGAATTCTTTCAAAGAAATCTCTATTCATCTCTCCGCCGCTTACATACGTATAGAATTCGATGATAGTGTTTGCTTTCTCTCTTAATACGTCATCATCTGCCATTCTTTCATAAAAGTACTTATCTCCAGCAAAGAGGGAGGTTGCAATAGTTGCCTCGTCTTCATACCAGTCACTTGAGCCGTAACAGCTTTCAAAACCGACAGGATCTACTGTTGTACACCCAAAACTATCTGTAATTGACCACTCGTTGTGATAGATTAATCCTGCTTCAGAAGTGATTTGATCAAATGTTGGATGTAGCAATGACTCGGCGGTCCCTTCTGGCACATAAGTTAAATTATTAAAGGCCATGTGTGATAATTCATGTACAATAACGCTTTTATTGAGATAATTGATATCCAAAATTATCGCAGGCTTCCCATCAATATTGGTACTAACCCCTCCGGCCTGTACCCATTCCTGTGCCTTCTCGTCGTATACCATAATGGTTGAGGAGAGAAGTATTTGAGGGTTTAAGACGTTTAGATTCCGGTAAAAGGTGGGTGAGAACTCTGAAAGTGCAGGTTCAATAATATTATGTATCACATCTGGAGCAACAGCCTGTTGTTGCAAAGTTAGGCCGGATGTTTTTACAGTGTCAGTATGAGAAAGCCAGTCTCCATTTGCTTCTACAATTTCAACTTGCGGATAGGTAGCAATTTCAGGAGTTGGCGTGTACAGAAACGAATAGTCTGGAACTAGGGTAGAAGTGAGAGGTACTTCATATCGGTGTTCGGAGGCCTTTTGTGAAGCGATTTGTAGGCCTACAAGTATTGCAGCAGTGAAAGCTGAGCTAATAAACTTGGAGCAACCACTTTTATTCCCTTGTCCATATCTAATCGGCATAACCTATATTATATCGTAGACAGATTTAATAAGAAATTCCTAATGTGAGGAAGAAATAGATGACACTACTATCTTAATAGTATAATTAAATATGAACAAACTGTTCGTCCTTGATTTCGATTTCTATACAACCTTTCTTGGGGGTCAATCTTTCTCCTGGGATTATGAAGAGGGTTTGTTTAAAGGTTTTACCTCTCAAAGATATATAGAAATCAAAAGGGAGCAAGACCATATCCTATGGCAGACATACCCGGTTAAGGACGATATAGCATATCTCACTAAATATCTTCGTCTTGATGTTAATTATAGGGGTATTTTAAAGAAGTTTCCGGAGGATGAATATATAGGCAAAGCCAAGGACAGGTTTCCGGGTTTAAGGCTTCTCTCGCAGGATTTTCAGGATACACTTCTCGGGTTTCTATGCTCATCAAATAAAAGTGTAAAGGCAATTAGGAAAAGCATTAGAAACCTTCGGGAGATGTATGGTGAAGAAATTTCTGTAAATGGAAAAACCGTTAAGCTTTTCCCTAAACTTGAAAGTATATCCGTAACTTCAAAAGAAAAACTATTAAGCAGCGGGGTAGGGTTTAGAGCCGGATATATTTTGGAAGCTGCCAATAGGTTTGTAAAAAGAGATTTTGAAAATATAGAAAATATGGATTATGAGCAGGCGAAAGAACTCTTAATTGCGAATAAAGGAATAGGGGATAAGGTTGCCGATTGTATCCTTCTATATTCTCTTAAACATGATCATATAATGCCCCTGGATGTGTGGGGAAAAAGAATCCTTTCCAGATATTATAACCTTGATGAGAGTATGCGGTACAATGAGATGCAGGACTGGGTTTCAAGGTATTTTAATGGAGTAGGGGGGTGGGCAGGACAGATGCTATTTGAGTATATAAGGGGATTTAAATAAGTTTATACTAAATTATATGTCCAACATTATTATACATGGGGGAAACCCTTTGAACGGTGACATTACTCCATCCGGGAATAAGAACTCTGTACTGCCGATTCTCTGCTCAACCATTCTTACAAATGAGACTGTTGTTCTGAACAATGTGCCGGATTTAACCGATGTAAATAAGCTGGTTGAACAGCTCAAGTCTATTGGATCAAAAATAGAGTGGGATAAAATGAAATGCCGGTTGGAAATAAATAATAAAGACATTAGGAAAGATCTGTTCGACGGGGATTTCCCTATAGGGATGAGAGGTTCGCTTCTTCTCTTTTCTCCTCTTTTGTATAGAATGAAAAAACTTCAGATGAAGAATGAGATCGGAGGATGCTCATTAGGCATCCGTGAGATTGATCCGCATATAGATGCATTAAAAGCATTAGGAACGAAGGTGAGTTATGGAAGTGTTATGAAGTTTAGTATCCAGGAAAGATTCGTAGGCAACGGGCTTTGGCCGGATTACATGAGTGTCACAGCTACTGAGAACTTTATAAATGCTGCCGTACTAGCTTCTGGAAGATCAAAATTAGTGAACGCAGCAAGTGAGCCACATGTTCAGGACCTATGTAATTTCTTAAACGGCTTAGGGGCAAAAATAACAGGGATAGGAACCAGTGTTTTGGAAATTGATGGAGTTGAGAGTCTGGGAGGAGGAGAATTCACGATAACCTCAGATCATCATGAGATAACGACAATGCTTGCCCTTGGAGCGATGACCGGTGGAGAAATTCGTGTCCATGATGCTATTCCGCAGCACTTTCCACTAATAAAGAACTCGTTTGCCAAACTAGGAGTGGAGATTGAGTACGAGGGAGAGACTGCCATAGTAAGAAAGAATCAGAAACTTAAGATTCAAAGACCCTTTACTGAAAATATGCTCCCTAAAATTGAAGCAGCTCCCTGGCCGTATTTTCCTGTTGATCTGCTTCCTCTGATGATAGCTCTTTCGGTTAAATCGAAAGGGGAAATCATGTTTTGGAATAAAGTGTATGAAGGAGGCTTTTTCTGGATACAGGAACTTATGAAGTTTGGATCAGAGATTATACTTGCTGATCCGCACAGAGTTATCGTATTTGGGGGAAGGCCTCTTTCGCCGGCGGTGACAAACGCACCCAATATAATTAGAGCAGCTATTGCATTAACTATGGTAGCTCTCTCAATTGAAGGCGAGAGTAAGGTTAACTTTGCAGACAGTATTAAAAGAGCACACCCGAACTTTATAGAAAACCTGCAGAAACTCGGAGCAAAGATAGATTGGGAAGAGTAGCAATTTGTTATTCTCCCGAAACCTCTATATACTATTTCTATAGATAAAATAATATCTACTCTCATGGAACCTAAAGTAAAAGTTTTAATAATTCTCCTTACCGGCCTTTTCCTTCTTGCTATTGTTTCAACCGCAACGTTTGGATACCTGTATTTCCGTGAGAAGGCGAAATATGAACAGTTGCAGAACCAGAATAAAATAGATGACAGTGATACAGAGCAGGCTCAAGATACTCCGTCTGAAACTGAACAGGATGGAGACGGGGAGGAAGTAACCCCTCCTGAGGAACCAGAGATTATAACAAAAGAATTCGCGTGCCCTGAATGGGTTTATGCCGATACCGCAGGGAAAACTCCTACAATGTATATTGTTTACGAAGATTCTAAAGATGTGAGTTTTGAGAATGAGAACAAAAAGTGCGAGGATATTGTTATGAAGTACAAGACGGCAAAACTGTATTTGACATACAGCTATGGAGAGGCATACTCAACCCTTCTTGATAAAGTAGGGACTGAGGTCGTTACTCTGAAAACCGGACAGAAGAAGGATGGCAGTATAACTACTACACAAACGCTTGGTCGCCAGAAATACACAAAGAGTGAGGCTGCTTCTACACAGTATCCTGCAGGATATTGGCTTAATTATGTATATCTCGGGTCTAAAACCGGATGTGAAGAATATGATGTGATGGAGGACAAAGTAATTGGCTACCCATGCCATATGGGAGGTAATCCTTTTGTGACACCAGCCGGGCGGTTTGATCTATTCTTTCCCAAAGGAACTACACAGGAAGCTATCATAGAAGGCGTTGATTTTTTTGACTATGTTGCAAAAAAATCATACTACAAAGAAATTTAGCCCTATTTATGGTATAATATAAGTGTAAATGGGGACGTAAGGCATTCGACAGAGGTTAGAGTATATGTATCACAAGCAGAGTTGTAGCTCTTCAAAAACAACAAGATAACTGCAAAAAATACAGTTAACACTTTCTTAAGTAAGGTACAGGAGTTAGGTGCAAGATTAACCTCTTCACTTAGTTTCTCTTATTTAGGTTAGTTTAGTCTTATTTAGACTAACGATTATTAATCTTGCCCCTGATCAGGGTTAGTAGTCGGACGTTATCAGGGTATATCATTTTCGGTTTCCGATAAGCTGAATTTGATGAACATTTTATCGGTCAGGAATATTGTTCTTCTTGTCTTTAGATATTCTTGGTAAATTAAGACAGGATAAGCTTGTATAATGGTACAATACAATACTTTTGGACGTGGGTTCAATTCCCACCGTCTCCACCAATGTTGGTGTAACAGCCTCTTTGGCTATAATTTCTGATGTGATATTTTTAAAATCCAACCTTGGTTGTTAATTCTGGCACTATGCTACAATGACTATTGATGGAAAAAGTAAAAAACACCCTTAGGAAAATAGCGGACTTGGTGAAAGCAAATAAGGTAATAGCCGTTGGTCTTTCCGCTTTGTTAGTAGTTACTGTCGGAGTCTGTGTTTACATGTTGATTGTTAATTCTAATTCAAAAAACTCCAGCTCAAATAAAAACACAGAACAAGAGACAAAAAAGTTTGAGTATTTTTGCCCGTATAAAATGTATGAAGAAGATGGAAAGACGTATGGAAGCAAAGGCGACGATAATTCCTGGGAACTTAACACAAAAGAAGTAGATTGGATTAAAAGCAATTGCTCTGAAAACGTCTGGACTCCCAAGTCCGAGGAAGTTAAAGAGGATAACCTGCCGATCATAGAAAACCTGGTTGAAGATATAAAACCGCCAGTTATAAAAAATTTGGTAGTAGAGTTTGCTCGCTACAATTCCAGAACCGGAAAAGCCGGAGCTTTTGTTTTTAAATCGTCTGAGGACAAAGTCTTTTTGGAATTCGGTGCCAGAGTAAAAAGTTCCACTGGTGACTGGAAGCTTCTCCCTACTTTTGAGTATCGCACTGATCCAAATGCAAAAGTTTTTGTCGCTGCGGATGGAATAATTACAGACCTTAGGTTTCAAACAGATACAAAAGACTATGAAATAATGACAAGCCCTTCAGCAAGATCACGTTATGCAGTTATTTACGATCATGTGAAAAATGTAACACTAAAAAAGGGTGATAGTGTTAAGGCAGGCCAGACACTGGGAACTGCGGGAACATGGGCCGCGGGTATTGGAAGGGTAGAGCTTATGGTAAATGAGTATTCCGATGAAATTGACAGTCACTACTGCCCGTTTAAATTCTTTGACCCTTCACTCATTGAAACCTATAAACAACAAGTTAGAAATATGATGGCGGATTGGGAGGCTTTTAAAGGTAAGTCATCAATATATGCTGAATCCAAAGATATCTGGCCTGGCTGCCCGTACGAAATCCTTATCGAGGACGATTCCGGTGTTCATCCGTAAAAATTATTAATAACTTTACGGTCAGCAGAGGTTATTAATTAGCTGACTTTGGATGTAGGATTCAATCAGGAGTATAACTATTTATCATCTCTTGGTAAACATGCTGAACATTATCAACATCGGTTCTTTCAATTAAAGAACCCAGCCCCAGAGGAAACTTTCCGTAAGAGGTAATCTCAGAAACATGGTTCGGGAGGGATATTCCTCCGCTAACAATTGGTAGTATTCCCGTTTTCTTATATGTAAGTTGTGCAATTGGACCTAAGTTTGCAAATGCAGATCCCGAACCTCCTTCTAAAAATACAAGCCCTTTTTCAATATAGGAACTTGCTTCTTTCCATACTTCATCGATTTCATACCCTGGAGAGACCCTGATTGGAGATATTTTTGTCTGTTCTACCACTGAAGACTGTCTGCCGCCTCCAAAGAGAATATACGTTGTCGGTATAACCGAAATTCCGAGCTTCTTTTGCCTTTCTCTAATACCAATGGCCTCTTCAACTAGAAAGCCTGCTCGTTGGGGATCTCCTAAAAAGACGGTTTGGAGCTGAGGAGGGTAGAGAAAGAGAAGACCATGGAGACCTTGTACAACCTGATCTTTTCTTCCCGGAAAGCCAATTAACTTAATGGAAGCACCTCTACTCTCTATACTTCCTCTTAATGCTGCAACTACTGTCTCAGTTTCTCCTTCAGTGCTTGTTGACCCTCCGACTAGTACGACACCAGCTAAACCTTCAAGAGCACGCACTTTTTCTATTGTTTCCCCAATATCTTTAAAAGCTTCTTCCGGATCAATAACAGGCATTATGCCGGCAGTTTGAATCCTCTCAAGAAGCTCATTTTGTTCGTTTCCTTTTTCCGATGTTATTGAGTTGTATATAGCACTCAGATCAGAAAAAGAGGGATTTTCAAAAGTCCTATGCATATTTAATTATACGTTATCATCCAGAAAGGTTACTTAACTTTCTCGAAGCTAGCTTAGGAGTGTAGTATTGTTTTAAAGGAAGAGATAGTTTAATTTACACTCAAACTCTGTAATACACCGTCCAACTCTTCCAGCTGAGTTGTATCAACCGTACTTGAAATAGACATGTAGTATGTATTTCCAGAAGTTATTCCGGCCGGAGTCTGTCTATTGTATGCAAGGTTTGTAATCTTCAAGTGAACATCAATACCGCATGCAGGATTAAACCCTGGAAGATTAGAATTCATATTTCTATATAGATCACTTGCAACCCGTCTCACTTCCCATCCTAGAAGATTGTACTCGGTGTAAGTGGAGGTAGTTAGATTAATAACATTTGAAGGAACTACTCCCGTGGCAAGGGTCCAGTCATTTCCATGATCTAAATATGCTTGGTCTGAATCAGAAAATCGATATACTGTCTCGCATCCCTCTGTACCTCCAATACCATCGACGGCCTTAAGTCGAAACATCTCAACGTCATTGTTATTAAATATCTTTAGCCCTACCAATCCTGAATATGTAGTCCCGCCTACTAACATATCGCTTCCTGTGTTATCTGTATATTCAACGATTCTCCATCCTGTAGGAAGCTGTCCTGATATATATGTTCCTGTGTATGCAGATGTTGTTGCCGGAGTTGGAGTTGAAGAATCTTTTTGTGTGTTTTGGGTGTCGGTGTCTTTGGATTCTGATGCTGTCTTCTGTTTGATCAGGGTAGTGGTGCCTGTGTATTCAAGAAGGTAGAGGGAAAGTGCTCCCAATGTTAATCCTAAAATAAAGGTGAGGATATAGAAGATCCAAGAAGGAAATCTCTTTTTGCTCTCTTCCATTGTACGGGTAGTTTTATGAATTTAACAACTAATCGTACATTTTGAAGAGAGAGTTGTCCATCCACCCGTTAGAGAATCGCCTATTTGGTATTCTTTCGAAGTTAGGACTAGCTCATAGTGTATAATATATTCATAATGATTGTGTTAAGTCGAGTAAGGTTTGGCTTTTTAATTTCTTTTTGATCTTTAAGGATGAACTTTGAGAATAACGAAAGAGAGGGATTATATCGACAATGTATATCCCTTGTTGAAACCTATGAAGGCCCTGATGGGGCGAAGGCTCGAGGCGGAATAATTAGAAACGGAATTTTTATCCCGTTGTTCTATCGTACAATACAAGACAGAGTTCCTTATGTTGATGCTTTGCGTAATCAAAGAAAAGGAAACCCAGACGAAATTCTCTCTGCATTTCAAGGAATAATTGGTGGAGGAATAAAGAAGGGGTACTTAATAAGCAGGGACCATAACGGTATATTTATTGTAAATGAAGGTAATATTTCCAAACGAAAGGGCGAAACTCCCAAACAGGTTCACCTTTTTGTAAGCGCTTCAGATATGCCTAGCGGTGGGGTTGTTGAACAGTTTGTAACTCCAAAGGGAGTACTTCTTTCTCATCTTGTTCTTTTTACATTTGAGCTTGAAGGATACACGATGATAGATACAGGCTTAGAGGGAGGAGATTACTTAGGTGTTGTATAATTAAGAATATTAAATTTGTCTAATAAAATTATGGGAGAAGGAGAACAAAGTTTTGAAAGTTTACATGAGCACCTTAATCTTTATGATTATACGCCAGTTGGTGCTGCAAGTATAAATGGGAGGCCGGTGAAAGAGGCAAAACAAGTACGTTTTGATCTGCAGGATAATATTCCGCCTGAGTTTGATATGTCACTGGAAGAATTTAGAAAATCAGAAATACCAGTTCGGCAGTGGGTAAGAATTGAACTGTTAAGTGCAAGCGGAGGAACTATAAAAAATGGTGTCGTCGTTGCTCCTGATTTCTGGGTTACCTTTCGGGCAACAGGAAAAAATCTAGAAATTTTTATAACAGGAGGAGAAAGCCCTATGAGAAGGGATGTTATTAAATTAGAAGGTGTTGAGAAATAGGGCTGCATTTTATGTTCTCCCTACTACAAGTTTATTGACTTCCAACAACAAAACTTTTAAAGTATTAGCAGGTTATATAACAATACTGCTTGATGATGATTCCCCAGGGTTCTTCAACTAAAGAATCTCTTTTTGTGAGATTGAAGACTGCTCCTAAGTGGTTATCATTTTTTCTCCTCTTCATCATTCTTGTTGTTACTCCTATTACAATTCTTTTCCTTGATAACTTCATTAAACCTGCTCAATCGTGGTTTGATAACGCATGGGAGTATCGAAAACCTGTTGATATCTCATACACAGGGGCTCCGTTATCCAATTATGATGTATTAGTAAGTGTTGATACGCAAACATTGATTGGTGAAAATAAGATACAAGCAGACTGTGATGATATTAGATTTGTTGACAGTGATGATACTACTCAGCTTCAATATTGGATAGAAACGGGATGTAATACGACAGACACTCAGATTTGGGTTAGGGTTCCTGATGTACCAGACGGGGGCACGTCTATATATATGTACTATGGAAACGGATCGGCGGCTAATGCCGAGGAGGTATGGAATCAAAACATCTACACTCTTTCTTCCGTAGCATGTCCAGCTGGATGGGTTAGGAATATCGCTGCTGACGGGAAACTACTACGTGGAGGGGCGGTGTATGGGATAACGGGAGGATCTACATCACATTCTCATTCAAATGCGAGCTGTGCAACGGGAGCACCAGTAGGTGCTACAGGAAGCGGAGGGAATGCTGGTTCGGTTTCCTCGGCAAATGCTTCTCATACACACACGGGAGCAACTGTAACTGTCGAAACGGCTTCGAATGTAATTCCTCCGTTTCGCGATTTGCTATTATGCGGTTCCTCCGACTTTTCTCTAAAGTCAGGGCTTATCTCCATGTTCTCAGGTACCATTCCGTCTGGATGGACCCGTTTTACTGACTTAGATGACAAATTTGTTAAATCAGAAGCGACAGCAGGGGGAAGCGGCGGATCAGAGACGCACACTCATTCATTTACGGGAGGTACACTTACAAGCAGTGCAGGAACTATAAACAGTACATCTACCGCTTTTGCCTCCGGTGGCACGGTTACGACTTCCGGTTCGTATACTCTTCATACGTTTACGTCAACTGGAACTTTTACGGCCTATGGTTCTGGAAATGTGGATGTCCTTGTTGTTGGGGGTGGGGGTGGAGGTTATGCTGTCACTGGTGCCGGTCGTGGTGGAGGTGGCGGTCAGGTGAAGGAACAAACAGTTGCGGTCAGTGCCGGGACAGGCTATGTAGCTACGGTCGGTGCCGGTGGTGCCGCACACTATGCAGGTACTGCATCCTCTTTTTCATCGTTAATTTCCTCTGCGCCAGGACAGGGAGCTGCCGGGGGGTTTGCAAGTGGTTCCGGTTATGCAGGTGGTGCACAGTATACAGATTATGACTGTTATGCTCCTAATTGTGTATCTACCGGTGGTGGTGGTGGTGCAGGGGGTGCAGGTGGTGGTGGTGCTAACGGTCGAGGTGGGCTTGGCGGTACTGGAGTGTATAGCAATATCATGGGGGCGTATTACGGTGGTGGTGGTGGCGGCGGCGTTAATACTGAAGCTGAACAATCAGGGTGGACGGGTGGATGGGGTCAACATGGAGGAGGTCGTGGCCGAGGTAGTGGAACTCCTTCTACAGCGGGCACGGCTAATACTGGGGCGGGCGGTGGTGGAGGTGGTAATACAAGCTCTTATGGTAAAGCAGGTGGATCAGGAATTATAGTAGTAAGATATCCGACTGCTTTATCGAATATATTTGCTTCCATTCATACTCACACAACCAATAATGGTACAACCAGCTCTGCAAATAATCTTCCACCGTATCAGGATATATTGTTTGCTTCAAAGGATGCTGACGGATCGATACCCACAGGAACAATTATGATTGTAGACAGTGTCCCTCCATTAGGGTGGAACCGTATATCTGCTCTTGACGATAAATTCCCAAGGGGGGCTGCTGTATCTGGAGGAACAGGCGGGAGTAGTACACATTCACACTCTTTGGATATAACAACCGGTGTCCCTTCAGCAACTACAAGCAGTGGGGCAAACTCAGTAAGTCTTGCGGGTGCCACGCATACGCATTCCTGTTCAGCAACAACAGATTCTCAATCGTCCCTTCCTCCCTACTTTGATGTCCTTTTCGCTCAGAAAAACGACAATACAGCCTATGGCGTTTCCGCTACAATAGGGGCGGAGGCATCCAATGTCCCTGCCGCTCCGGTAACCGTTGCTGCAGAAGCTTTGTCTACAAGTTCAATTCGATGGAACTTTATAGACAGCTCATATAATGAAACAGGTTTTAAAATTGTAGATAGTTTTGGAGCAGTCAAAGCAGATTGCCCAACTCCTAATATTTCGTACTGTGATGAAACAGGACTCTCGGTTAATACTCAGTACACAAGATATGTCATTGCATATAACGCGAACGGTGATAGTGACGCAGCGTACGATACTATCCGTTATACATTGGCAAATACTCCAACACTCTCTGTTTCCAGTGTTACAGCCGGGGGGATAAATGTAGTTACTACCGGGGTAACAAATCTTGGAGTTGATGGAACAGCACTCTTTTACAATTGTATACCTGAAGACTGTGATCCGGCTTTAAGCCAGTGGATTATAGATGATCAGGTCAATTTTACAGGCCTTTCAATGAATACTCAGTACACATTCTCAGTAGTTGCAAGGAACGGGGATGGTGTGGAAACTGCTGAATCAGATCCTGTGGTCGTTTACACCGTTGCAGAGGTACCGGATGTGTATGTGAGTTCCTTAGCGACTAATCAGATCAGTTTGGATATTAGTAATGGTGCCAATCTTTCTAGCGATTCAAGCGGAATATACTTTGAGTGTGTAAGCCAGAACTGCCCGGCTGGGGGTAATGAATGGGTAAGTGTGCTGCCATATAGCTTCACCGGATTGCAACCAAACACTTTGTATACCTTTAAGGCAAAAGTTAGGAATGGAGATGCCCTTGAAACACTCTTTTCACCTGATTTACCTGTTTATACAAGCGTATACGTACCTTCAATGACGGCTTCGCCAGTCGACATGGATACCGTTAAAGTTACAGTTAGCCCTAATAGCAATCCGAGCAATGTGGAATATTCAATCTTTGAGACAATTAAAAGCCGTTATGTGACAGCTTTGGGAACCCTCTCTGTCACTCCCGAGTGGAATATATATCTGAACTGGAATAGCGAGAACGGAGTTGAAGTATCAGGTTTTAATCCGGGAGAGCTGGCAACCTTCTTCATTATAGCGAGAAACGGTGATAGCGTAGAAGTTAATGCTGCTTCAAATGTTTCCACATATACGCTCTGGGATACCCCGACAGACCTGACAGGATCGTCAACGGGTCCTAATACAATCAGATGGGCTTTTATAAATCCAAATGGAGCTGGACTTGGTGTGAGAGTATATGATGGGAATGGGAATATAATGGTTGACTGCCCGTCGTTTGAGAGCCCGTATTGTGATGAGACTGGACTTAACCCCAACAGTTCATATACACGAAAGGTTAAGGTCTACAATGCCAATACAGAGAGTGCTTTCAGTACTACTGATACCGAAGTTACTAAAGCAGCGGTTCCGTCTTTGACAAATGTTACAGCAGGACTTGGAACTATTGCTTTTGGAACTAACCTGAATAGTAATCCTGATGGAACAGAGATTGCGGTTTATGAAATCAACTCCGGTAAGTATGTTGACCCTGTAACCGGTACGTTAGTTGTTAATCCTACGTGGTTTGCGAGAAGTGCGAGTGATTCTGACATAAGTATTACAGGGCTTTTGCCAAATACCCAGTATAGTTTGGAAACAAAAGCACGAAATAGTGTCGGTGTTGAAACCTTGTATAGTGTACCGGTAGATATATATACGCATGCCACCGGGCCTACACTTACGAGTATCACCTCTGTCTCAAATACCTCCTTGAGGATTACAATTAATACTCAGTCTAATCCCGTCGGTACTCAATATGCGGTTCATGAGACTACAACAAACAAATTTGTAGATACTTCAACAGGTCTTCTTGCCGATACTCCTGCATGGGGAGATTATACCCAGTGGGGAAGTGGTTCGGGATTAATATTGAGTGGTTTGTCTGCAAATGTCAGATATACATTTGAGGTTAAAGCACAGAATAACGACGGGGTTGAAACAGGGTATTCTCCTGTAGTATCTAGATATACCCGTGCTAACACGCCAGCTCTTACATCCTTGATACCTAGCTCCTCGTCCGTACTGGTAGCTGTTGTTGATTCGGCATCTAACCCTGCATCAACGGAGTTCCAGCTAAGAGAAGAGGCGTCAGGTCTTAATATTGATGTAAGTAACGGAACATTAACATCCTCCACGTCGACATCATGGGGGACATATGTAGAGGTAGGAGAGGGGTCCGGTTTAGGATTAACCGGGTTATCTCCTAATACTTTATATAGTATTAAAGCTCGGGCACGTAATGGTGAGAATGTTGTTACTGACTTCTCTGTAATTCTTAGTAAGTACACTCATGCATTAGTGCCGGCTGCTCCAACAGTGACACAGGTAAGTAGCGATACAGTAAATGTGAAGGTTCAGCCAAATGGTAATCCGTCAAATACCGAGTTTGCTCTATATAACAGCACTACGTCTGTGTATATGGATGTTGATGGGAGTACATCTGTAACTCCCGTCTGGGCTGTCTATAACAGCTGGGGAGGTAGTAACGGTTTGAATGTTTCCGGATTAAGCTCAGGAACGGCTTACCAGTTTGTATCCAAAGCACGAAATGGAGACGGTGTTGAGACATCATTTAGCTTGGGTGAAGATTTTGTTGTGTCACTCAATGCTCCCACAATTGGAACTCCCACACTGCTATCCTCCTCTTCTATTCAGTGGAATTTTACAGATAATGAAGCAAATGATCATGGATATCGGGTCTTTGATGAAAATGGAGTTCAAAAGGTTGAATGCGTGGGAGCTGCGGGATCAAGCTGTACTGAATACGGCTTAGTTCCTAATACTCAATACACAAGAAAAATTGCTGCGTACAATACCAATGGACGAAGTGATTTCAGTCAGACGGTTAGTATTTATACTCCCGCGGCACAACCCGTAGTTGCTTCTGCTTCGGCTTCTTCTACATCACAACTGAATGTAAAGATCGGGAATGGTCTTAATCCTTTAAATACCAAATATCTTCTGACCGAGACAGTATCGGGTCTATATGTCGATTACTCTACCGGAGATCTCTCTACTACAGAGTCATGGGGCACATACTCAAACTTTGGAGGAAGCAATGGTGTAACAATCAGGGATCTGTTCGCAAATGCACAGTATAGTTTTGCTGTTAAAGCAAGAAATGAGGAGCTTTTAGTAACGGGAAATTCAAGTATCGTAGAAGTGTATACGTTGGCTGTTGTCCCTGCATCACCTAATGTAACAGCACTGTCTGAAAGCAAGATAAAGGTAATTGTAGATAACGGTGGTAATCCTGAAGTTACAACCTTCGCATTGAAAGACGTTTCTTCGGGGCTATACTTTAATTTTGCGAGCGGAGCCTGGCAGTTGAGCAAGGCATGGGGGAGTTATACTAACTGGGGTAGGGATACGGGTTTTGAAATCCCTGGTCTTGGCATAAATACGCAGTACGAATATGCTGTTTATACAAGGAATGGAGATAATATAGAGTCTGCTGTTTCGCAGGCAACAAGTGCCTACACATTGGCTGCTATTCCTGGAAAGGCTGTTATGTCTCAGAATACTATTAATTCCTCCCTTCTGGCGTTAAGCTCTAATGGTAATCCTTCTACAACGGAGTTTAGTGTGGTTGAGGTTTCTTCCAACAGATTCATAGATCCCCGAACCGGTGAGCTTGTCTCTACTTCAAAATGGGGAAGGGCTTCAGAGTTTGGGGCAAGTAGAGGGGTTCAACTTAAAAATCTGAGTCCTGGGGGTAAGTATGAGTTTGTTGTAAAAGCAAGAAATGGAGACGGTGTTGAAACAGCTCCATCACAGAGTCTTGTTAACTACACACTGGCGGCAGTTCCTGGCGTCTTAACTGCAAATACGGTGACGGTTCGTGCTGTAAGAATAAGTATCGATACCGAGCTTAATGATCCATCTGTAGAGTATTCGATATATGAAGAATCATCGAGGAGATATTTAGATAAATCTACTGGTCTGCTTATAGATAATGTAGTTTGGGGAACATACTCAGAGTTCGGAGGATCAAACGGGATTACTATCTATGGCCTTAGTCCAGTTACTGACTATTCGTTTAGAATTAATGCAAGAAATGCTGCAGGAGTCCAAACAGGTTTAGGAACAAGGAGAATTCTAGGGACAAATGCAATAATTGAAAATGTTCCTCTTGGATTGGAATTAAGGCTCAAAGAGAATGGAAATATCGACCCGACCGAGGATGTAGGGAGTCAGAGAGGTGTTAAGGATATTCGTGTAATGAAAGGGGAGTTTATTATTGCCGATGTACCGGTTGAGTTTAATGCAAACAGAGACTGGAGCGAGGCAGTAATTACTAATTATGAAGGGAAGGTTGTCATTAATCTCCCGGATGATACGGGATTTGTAGGGACATATACAATGTATGTTCCCAAAGATGAAACGAACAGGTTTAAACTATGTACAAAAGCAGAGAGTATTGAGGATGTTAATAGCGATTGCGCAGGAAGCGTTATTTTCAGCGGGCCGTATCCCCAGACTATTGAGATTAACGGAAAAGAAGTAGAAGTTTCTGTGTCGGTTATTAACGGAGTGAGTTATTGGGTCGTAAAGGGATTAACGGGAACAGGTGGATTAGGTGAGAAGGTTGAGAGCAACGGTGAGGTTGTTGAAGAACCTGAAGATAATGAGCCTCCGGTGGAAGAAGAGCCTGAGCCAACTCCTGTCACAGGAAATCAGAATCCTGTGATCGTAAGAGTTGTACAGAATGTTGTTAATAGTGTTACTCAAGCCGCTCCTGAACAGGCGGCACAGGCGATAGATGGTGTTAAGATTGCTTTGGATAATACGGTTGGGACTTTGCCGGAACCCCAGCTCACTGTCGTTACAGCTACTACAACGGCAGCAACTGTCACAATAGGCTTGGCCGCTTTAGGAGGAGGATTCTCATCGCTACCATATTATGTCGTGCAAATTTCTTTGAGCATACTTTCGTTCCTCGGATTTAGGAAGAGGGGGAAGCCATATGGATATGTGTATGATTCCGTTACAAAAGAGCCTCTATCAAGAGCTATTGTGAGGATATATGATATTAACGACAAGTTGGCATGGACTGACGTTACGGATGTATACGGAGCCTTTAATGTGGAACTGCCAAAAGGAAGATATAAGCTTTTAGTCAAGAAGGGAGGCTATAAATATCCTACAGAGCTAATAAAGGGGATGATAGATTACCCGCTGGAACCCATCTACAAAGGAGATTTGATAAGGTTGAGTAGAAAGGAAGATCTTAACGTAATTATTCCCCTTGATCCTTTGAAAGTGGATAGATCTAGGGCACTTAGTATATCTGCAAGGTCGCGGATTAGTTTTCTGTTGAAACTTCTACATTTTGTTGTTTTCATGTCCGGCCTTATTTTTGCAATTTATGCGGTTACCAGGTACCAAACTACAATGAACTTTATTATCATCTGTTTATATATACCGGCGGTGATTATGCTTTTTTCCACTCTTTTTGGTAACCGTGTAAAGTTTGGTGAGATCAGAGATGTTAAGGGGAAAACGGTTCCCAACCTTGTTATAGCAATTAAGGAATTAAAATTTGATAGGTACGTAGGGAAAAGAATAACGGATAGGTTAGGGAGATACCGGTTCATTATGTATAAAGGGGCTTACGAGCTTGAACTAGTCTCCAGTGAGTATAAAGTTGTTAAATATGAAGATGGATCGGGAGTTATAAATATATCAGAGAAGGGGAGCAAGGTGATAGCTAAGGATATTACTGTGAGAAGGAAATAGGTTCTAGAACCTTTCTCCAAATGTTATATCGAACATATAGTAGTCACTGTCGATATCATCTTTTCCTATAGCACCATTAAATTGTCTGGCAACCGAATCCATTGACCTTCTAATTGCACCTTGGTTTATTTCAGCATTTCGTTTAAAAGTAATTGTGACGTTTGCAACGGTTGGATATATATTTCCATTCTGAAAGGATAGACTAATATCGTTGAGATTAACAAAGTCAAATTCTTTTGCGGCCAACATTATTGATCCTGTGACCGCTTCTCTACTTATTTCGGGTTGTTCACCAGTCATAAACGTTAGGAGTAAAAGTTATATAATTTATCTACAAGTTTTATAGCCGTGGATATGGGCATTATACTCTGAAAATCCTTTTATATCAATGAAATAGAAGGAGACTTATTAGACTGTTACCGTTATCCATGTTTCTACTCCGAACGCAGCCTCGTCTAATATCTTTATTGTTTTAGGCTTAATAACATACATTCTTGTATGCCATATTTTTAAATCTATTGGTCTTTTTATTTCTTCACCAAAGATTGAGAATCTTTTTTCGTAAAGAAGAAATCCTTTTAAGAGGTCTTTCCCCTTTGCCTGTTGAGCTGTTCCAAACATTTGCAGACCGGATAGTTTATTTGAGAAGGTGAGGTGTGAGTCAAAAACAGTAACAGCTACACTATTATTTTCTTTAATATTTAGACTATGTTGTGAATCAGAAGGGGAGAGGTAGTATAGGTTGTAGATATCATCGTACGCAAAGAAGGCTGTATTAATATAACTCGTGCCTTCTTTTATGGTTGCCATAGATAGAAGATGGGTATTATCGAGTATATTGTTTATTGATGTTTGTTCTGCCTTTTTCATATTTTTCTGAAGTTTAATTTAAACTATTGGAAATTGGTCTTTTGAAAGTCGTTGTGTCTTGCCTGTGCATTGTTCCAAAATCTTTCCATTCATTTATAAAGTTTAGGTCTGTATCAAATGCTTCTTTTAGTATTTTCTCTGCAATGATTTGGTTGCCAATTTCGTTACAGTGCAGAAAATCTATATCTCCCGGCTTCATTCCCCATTGCCTGTTTTCCCATGGGTATACAAATGTAAAGAGTTTAGAAAGATCATACTTCTTAAATTCAGAGTACATATCTATATATACGGCATTGAACTCTTGAGCCAGTCTTTTGTATGTATCATTTACCTTTGAAAGAGCCTGTGAATATTTAGGATTTGGTGCTTCGTAAGTTGACCAAAGGATAATATCAGCGTTTATACTTTGTATTCGGGAGAGCAATTTTCGTGTTCGGCCTTCAAATCCTTCTGGTTTTTCTATCTCATTGTCTCCAAGAGATACGATTACAGCGTCAGGTTTATAAATGGCGATAGTCAAATCAAAGTTATTTAGAAAATCATCTACATCTGCCCCGTCATGTCCAGAGTTGATTATTTTCCTTTTAACACCGCTTTCCCATTCTGTATTCTGTCTGAATGTGAAGTTAAGCCAGTCATACCAATTAGGATGACACCATTCCTGAGAAGTAATACTGTCACCTATACAAACAACGGTAAGGGGTTTTAAGGTTTTAAATAGGGTGAGGTAATTATGCATATTCTTCTCCTAATGAATCACTTCTGAATTCTATCTCAACAGTATTAATAATCTCTGTTTTCATGAATTTTGAAGTTCCTACCTGTCCCTGTTTAGCAATTGGAAGGATATTTACAACAGCACTTGCGAAGTTATCAAAATTCTTAACTGTAAAGGAAATATGCTCTATTCCATACCTTAATTTGGCTAAATCAGACTCGGGCTTAGGCTCGAAAATCTCAATTTTAGGAATTGTGAAATCTCCTAAAAGAGGATGGTTTAATTTGAAAACACGAACCCTTCTGTTATTTAGTTGAATCTCCTTTATCATTTGAGAGTGGCTAAGAAGTATTGTTGTAACGCTCTCAAACTCTTCACTATTGTGTGTAAGTGCTCCTAAGTGATCTGGAACTAATTCGGATATATCTAGATCATATTGGTTTAGGAAGTTAAGAACAGCTTTTTGGTATATACTGAAAAATTCTTGGAGTGAATCGTATTTAAACAAGTCTGACATATACATTATTATACTATATATTTTCTCTTTCTCCCTTTACCTTCTTTAAGATTTGTATACTTCCTATATTCGCAGCCAATTCCCTCCCAGTTTTCTGCACTTAAATATAGAGGTATTCCATTGTATGTAAGGTACTCAAAATTACTGGGAACCGTTGATACAAGATCCAGGCATACATCTTCAGGATGTTTTGAACTATTCAACCTTTTCATTGTAGGTAGAGAGCCCGGACCTATGGGAAATCTTTTAAAAAGATCTATGTAATCAGGATATTGATATGCAATATCTATTAATACCTCTGTCCAGTGAAATTTGAAGTTATATTTGAATATAGGAAGGATTTTTTCAAGGGCATTAATTACGGATACATCTTTAAACATTCTTATAACGTCAGATACTTTGTGAACAATTTCTGGAAGATAGAAACAGAAGAACTTCTCCCTGGTATTATGATTGGATTTTTGAATTAGAGAAATAGGAAAGATATATGCACTGCCATACTTGGGAGAGGGGAGTGAAAGAAGTTTTTCATATACCTTTGCGTTGTTTTTCTCATCGAAACTCAGTAACCCGATCTCTTCAATGGTTTCAGGTTTACATATAAATCTGCATAAAAGCATATTTAACAACCAGTGAGGAAGATCATTTACATAAGGTTTTAGTAGAGTGTGAAAGTCTATTGTTTGTTTATCCAATTCTCTGTAAATATTACAGAATCTAAACTCCTTTAGTATGGGATTATAGGTATAGGGAGGTTTTAAACCTTGGGATTTATTCTCATATATCCTCATTCGCTCATTAGAGAAAGTGATGATGGATTTATACAGATCATTGTCGAAATTGAAACTTAAATCTTTTGTAGGTTTAATAGTATGTTTGAGGAGGTGAGAGTATAGAGATTTAAGATGAGAGGGTAATTCCATAGGATATTATAGAGCATCAGAAGAAAGATTCCTCTTAACTGATATCTTCTCTATTGTGCCGATCTCTTTTTCGATATCATTCGAGGAATCGCTATTGTCAGTGCTGATGATACCACCGCTGTTAATACGATTGGTAATACGATCGATTGTTTGCAAGATGAAGTAGATTTTGTAGAAGATGTTGATGTCGTAGTTGCTTCCGCTCCATATAGACGGATTGTTCCTGTGCTACCAGGTTTTAAACACTGCTGTTCCTTGTCAATTTTCGTAGAATATTTTCCTTTAGGAAACGTTTTATTCATTACATAATCAGCATTGCACCACTGTTGTTGATATGGGTCACAAGAGCTTCTTTTTGCATCAAATTTTGCAAATTCCTTTCCGTCTTTATAAACAGTTATTGGTAAGGAAGTCTCTCCTTCTGTCCATCTATACCACATTTGAAAAGTAGTAACAGATAAATCTTTTGTTAATTCCCATTCGGATTCATCTGTTAACTGGCAGCCCCCAAGGTAGTTATCAGTAGAATCAAATACCATTTTGTCTACTGCATGTAGCGGAGTAGGGGTAAGAAAGATAATAAAAAAGAAGGAAAGAGTTACTAATAGTTTCTTCATAATCCTTTTATTATATATATGTATACTGACAATATACCTCAAACTTAATAAAAGTAAAACGGAGATATTAGTAAGGGAGTATAATCCTGCTTTCTACCTAGTTTGCAATAGTTACCTCAATGCTAGTCCCTATATTTGGTACCCCATTTGAATCGAAATTGACATCAATAGGTTCCCCAATCAGTTTTCTTCTTGTATTATCTGAGTAGTTCCTAACTCCAACGTCTGCGGCAGTTTTCCCTTTTAGCTCTGTGAATGAAAAACCTGTTCTATAATCACATTCTTTTCTCGCTACTCGCATAGTGGATATAATCGGACTGAAATAGAAACCCGCTTCGTAGGAGTTTTCTTTCTCAACACCTTCCGCGAAGTTTATTTTGATAATGATGTCAGAATCATCAACCCAGTCACACAACTTGTTTACAGGTTTTTCTTGAATCGGCTCTGTGATATCTTCTGTCTTTTTCCCTTCTTCTTTCGGAGGCTCTTTAGAATCTCGGGACAAGTATAAAAAGGCCCCTCCGAAGACTACCAATGTAGCAAGTACTAGAATTACGAGTTTGAGCGTCTTGTTCATTTTCTATTCTTATCTAGTTTGATCCTGATTCATTATAGCAAGAGTCCAGATTTTGTAAATTTAGAGGAGGCTAAGACTGAGGGTACATTCTTTTTGTTGTGATATAATTTGTATATGGATAAGTATATATTGATGATTGGTGGGCCAATTTGTGCAGGTAAAACCACTGTCTCCGATTTAATCCTTAAAAAGGAGAAAAGACTTTTTAGACCCTCTTTTGATAAATTAAAAGTGCAACTTTCTGATTTTGAAGCCGAAAAGGATAGGGCTTTGATTATGGATTTATTATTTGTACTTTGTAAGGAACTTGTAAATAAAGATATTTCAATCATTGTTGAAGGAAGCGCAAGTATTATGAATGAAATGCGAGAGTTTTATACCTCTCTTGCAAAGACTAAAGGATATAAATATGTAGAAGTGAATATCGAAGCGAGTAGGGAAGAATTGCTCCGGAGGTTAGCGATTAGAGTAGCCGAAGGTAAGTCTGTATCCGTAAATAATGAAGAACAATTTATGATTAGGTATAATAAGTATCTGGAAAAGAGGGATCCAAATTGCCAAGTATTTAGCTCTGAAACAAATACCGCAGATGAGATTACCGACTCAATTATTCAACTACTTCATCAATAATGAAGACAATTCGTTTAGTTAGACATGGAGAGGCATTTTCGAATATGCAGGGCAATGAAGGCGAAGGGAAGGAAAAAGATTCTTTAACTAACGAAGGGAATTTACAGTCACAAACATTTGCGGATAGTTTCAATTCAAGCTCAACTTCTCTCTTGATTGTAAGTTCTATGTATAAAAGAGCTCAGCAAACCGCGAACCCATTAAGAGTAAAATATCCTAATTCTGCCGCAGAAACGTGGGAAGAAGTAAGTGAATACTATTATTTATCCGATAAATTGGAAGGGGAAGCAAAGAAAATTCTGAGAAAGGAATATTGGCTAAGGAACGATCCAGAACATAGAACAGATACAGACGTTGAAAATTTTATAGAATTTGTGAAAAGAGTTGACAACACAATAGCGAAAATAAAAAAGTCTCCTCAAGATGAGATAGTCATCTTTACGCATGCTAAGTTCATGCGACTTTTTCTACTAAGATTGGTTCATAGAAAAAATATTGATCTTAAATATTTGATGACTTCATTAAATGGATATAAACACAAAGTAGATTACTGTGATTCTTTTAAATTCTTCTTGGATAAAAAGGGTAGTTTCCTAATTTCAGAATTTGAGTAGGTAATCGGTATTGTAATTTCTGCTTCGAAAGACTATGGCACAAATGTAATAAGATATTTTTGAATATTGCCATTCTTTACAGCACAGCCTAATATCTTACCGTTATGGTAAAGACATGCCGAAATATACAAATCTGTAAGTCTGTATTCTGTACACTACCTTGACAGTCGTAGTATTCTATTGTATGATGTAGTCATGGATAGCAAAAAGATATCAGCAGATTTACTTCGCGGACATACCGATACTATTATTCTCTCCCTTTTAGTAGGGGGCGATAAATATGGCTACGAAATTACGAAGCTTGTATATGAGAACTCAGATCAGGAGTACGAACTAAAAGAAGCTACTATGTACTCAAGTCTGAAGCGCCTGGAAAATGATAAGCATATTGTTTCGTATTGGGGGGATGAGACTCAGGGAAGCAGGCGAAAGTATTACCACATCACTCAAAGCGGTCGTGAATTGTATGAAAGTAATAAGAGAAACTGGGATTTCGCAAAATTAATATTAGATAAATTATTATAAATAAAACTATGGAAAAGAAATTACAGCAATTTTTAGATGAAGCATTTGCACCTTACGGCAGTTTTCCTGCACGGGCAGATGTCACCAAAGAGTTACTTGCCAATCTCGTTGAAAAATATAAAGACTTAAAAAAACAGGGCAAGAGTGATGACGAAGCATATCAGTTGGCGGTTGATTCGTTTGGGGATGTTCAAGAGATCATGGAACAGATTCCTCATACCAAGGAAAAGCCGGAAAATAGGGAGGAGCAGGTGTCCGGGTTGCGTGGGGTAATAAAGAACACCGTTAAACAGGCTAAATCGTTGATGGGATTTTCTAAATTTGCGTCTACGGTTTTAGAGGGTGCTGATCTGAGCGACTCTGATTTATCTGATGAAGATTTCAGCTACAGTGCATTGATAGGAGCAGTTTTTGACGGCTCAAACCTTACCAATTCTACATTTCGGGCCGCTGCTGTAGGAGGAGCATCGTTTATAAACGCAAACCTGACGAATGCTATCTTTGCCGCAAGTGATTTGACGAACGGTAATTTTAGCGGAGCTAATCTCACCGGGACAAAGTTTAATGCCTCAGCTCTGCATGGTGCAACCTTTGATGGCACCATTTTTAATAGTACAGAGTTTCGTCATCTGGATTTAGATAATGTCTCCTTTGATAATCAAGAATTTGAGGGAGTGGTTTTCAGTAGTTCTTCTTTTAAGAATACATCATTTAAAAATGCAACTCTGAGAAATGTATTCTTCCACTATAGTGAGGTTAAACAGGCAATTTTTGATGGTACAAGGATGGATAAAGTTACGTACGCACTTTTAAAGGGTGCTGGTGCAGTGTTAGATAGGGCGGTGAAAATATAGAGGTTTAATCTTTCTATTCCCTTAAAATCTTATCCATTGCTCGTCCTTTGGCGAGTTCATCGATCAGCTTATCAAGGTACCGAATCTTTTGCATGAGTTTGTCTTCAATCTCTTCTATACGATATCCACAGATCACTCCCTTAATTTGTGATGCCTTTGGATTTATTTGAGGAGCTTCCTGAAAGAACGTTTCAAAACTATTTTCTTTATCAATTTGTTCCTGTAGTGTTTGTAGGTTGTATCCTGTAAGCCAGCAAATAATTGTATCTACCTCTTTCTTTGTACGGCCTTTTTTCTCTGCTTTCTGTATGTAAAGAGGGTAGACACTGGCGAAAGAGGTTTTAAATATGCGAGTGTTATTCATTGGTTTTAATTATATCAAAATGAGAATGGTGGGTGAGTAGGGCTTGTCACTACCGTGAATATATGAGTCTAGAACTTTTTCTATTTCGCTTCCGGATTTCTCGCCAAAATTTGCAAGCGTGTCAGTGAAGCAATTCGGTGTATTCTATCTTTCAAAAATTTTTGCGTTAGTGGTAAAAACATAGATATGAGATGCTTTTTTACCTGGAAATGCTTCGAATTTTATTTTTCTATTTTCAAGCATTTGGACGAGGACAGTCCCCACAACATATTCTTCATGATTTTTTGCTTTTAAGCCTTTTATTAATGTATTTCTATCCCAAAAGTCTCCGCTTAAACTCTCCCAGTCTTGCTCTACTAGCTCGTATTTTACAAGCCCTGTGGTTGTATCTACGGTGGCTGGGTTCGGTTTGTTGCCTTTTACACCAAACTGCATTTCCTTTCCTGCATAATCTCCAATTGAGATAACGATGCTTGTTGGATCAAAATGGTCGTAAACAAATGAAAGATGTCCTTTCCAGTAGCTTTCGCCACCCACGTTTCCAGGTGGAATATATCCCACAGTTCCTTCTTTAAACCAAGTTCCTACTAATTTGCCATCTATATCATAATCTATCTTTCCGCTAATCGGCTCTGCTGTTCGGATGTACTTGGTTAATACCTGCGATTTTAGCTCTTCTGTATAATAATTTAGAGGGTCAACGGTGTGTATTTTCCAACCTTCGCCATCATAATGCTCTGGCACGACGAAACCTTTTAGTCTTTCGTCCATATCCCACACGGCAAAGTCCAAGGTTTGCCCTCCGATCTTGCCGATAAGTTGTCCAGCTTTGACTTTTAATACTAGTGGCCTGCCCCCGTTTTTGCTTTCATCATAGACTTTTTGGACATCTGGTGCGAGGCTGGTGACAAGGTCGTAATAGTAAAAAAGTTTACAACTCAGTGAAAAGACAAAGCGGTACTCAGTACCCTTGTCAGTGGTTCGTGGTCCGATGTCAACGATGGTTGAGTCGGCCATAGCGACCACATCGTAGGTATCACGAGGGGAATTGAAGACCGTTGGGGAAAAATACTGATGATCTATCGGCGTCACATGCCCTCCGACACTGAGGCCATAAGGAATTATAAAACTGAAATCATCGTACTTCATTGGAAGGGTATTAAGTTTAGGCTTTTCTTCGCCTTCACACCATCCGTTGCTTAGTGCTTTGCCATCTATTATGGCCTGGCTATCCGCCTTGTATACTTGTTGGGGGGCTTTATTAGTGTTTTGAGGGTTTATCTTGATCTTCTCACTCACAAAGTAATAGATGACCCCGCCGACTACTATTAATAACACAGCAAGAAAAACTACCAATTTATTCATGGTTAGCTTTTTCTGTTTAGCCTCTGACTTCCCTTGTTGCTCTGTAGTTTTGATTTTTGGGGTTATATCTTCGCCTAAAGCAAGTTGGTTCACTTCTTTTGTGTGTTCTACTTGTTCTTCCAATACTAATTCTTTTTTGTCCTTCTCTTGATTCATTTGTTTCCTTCTTACTTTATATGTCATAAGTATAGGCTTTTTTAATTTGAAAAGAAATTCAATATCTGGTTCTTTCTATCAAATTTATTGCTATACAAGTCTGGAGATGTCTGTTGGAGAGTTAATGAAACCAAAAGCTTTTTAAAACTACCACTTGTTAGCCTTTTTATCCACCTGGCTATTATTTTGAAAACACTGTTTTTAAGGTGGAAATAACTCAATCCCAATCAGCCTTCCTAAGGAAGGGAGGTGGGTCTTGTCGATACAGTGAATATATGGCGGAGAGGGCGGGATTCGAACCCGCGGTAGGGTTTAAAGCCTACGTCTCGTTAGCAGTGAGATCCTTTCGGCCACTCAGGCACCTCTCCATAGAAACACTTGAATTATATAGTTATTATCATATCTAATCAACTTATAATACTCTTTGATATAATGAATGATATGGAGAAGTATGATGAGGGTAAAGCAATAGAACTGGGAAAGATATGGATGAAAAACGGTATAAACAGGGGACATGATTATGAACATGCTTCTGAAGTTGAAAAGCACGCTATAGAAATAATGAGGTCATTAGAGAGGGAAGGGAGATTAGAAAAAGAAATTGACAAAGAACTTATTTCTATCTCCGTCTGGTGGCACGATTCATACAAAGCAAGAATCAAAGGCTGGACACTCTATGGTTTGATAATGGAAGCCTATGAATCAGAGAAAATTGTAAGAAGAGAATTGAAGGAATATGTCAGCCCAAAAAGGCTTGAAAAAGCTGCAAGAGCAATTCGGGATCATAACCTCCCTATCTGGTACTTCCTTTTGACGGGGAAGTACCCTCAAGTATCCCAAATCCTTTTTGAAGCAGATACTATAGAAGAGCTAAGTACAGACAGGTTTTTCAGGAGTTTAAACATGAGCAGGAACCGGATATTCACATTTCTGTTTAAACTGTATTCAATGAATAGGATATTCTGGTGGAAGTTTCTTCCAAACTCGAAATATACTCAAAACGTTATAAATGAATACAAGAATTCATTGTAGGGTAAGAATGTATTTGATTTGATTATTTTCATTTTGTATAATCTACTCAAATTGGCATTAGCCACGACTCCTCCCGCTCTGGGGGGAGGTAAAAGAAAAAGTTTTGAGCAATTCAGATGTAATTTTATACCAATCCCTTTCGCTTACTTCAAATATTTTATTCAGAAGTCTTTTGGAACTTAATGTTTTCAATTGTGAAATCATAGCTGATACCCTTTCTCCTTTCGCATCAATGGAAATGTAGTAGGGATTCTCTTTGTTTTGACGAGTTAGAGGTACTCCGAATAATAAGGCTTTGCTATATTTTTTCAATATTAATACTGGGCGTGTAAATTGAGCTCCTTTTCCATCCTCTTCAAATCCAATATTGACACCTATTGATGCCCACCATACCTCTCTTTCTTTAAAAAAAGGGAACGTTTTGTCTAGATCTATTTAGTTTAATCTTCAATTTATTCCAGCTATTAAAATCTTTGAAGTATGGCATTTATTAATTGTACGGGATAGAAATGAAATTAAGATGATGTAGAGGGGAGGGTATATAAATGATAAACTTAATATATTTAAGTTTGTGGATATATAAACACAATGCGATATTTTGGTGCACACGTTACTTCTGCCGGAGGGCATGAAAACGCTATTAAAGAAGCAGAGAAATATGGAATAAATAGTATACAGACAATGCCAACACCTCCTATGAGATGGGCATTGAAAGATATATCCGAGGAACAGATAGAAGCATTTGTAACCGAGCAAAAGAAATCCGGTGTAAAGAAGCTTCTCTTACACGGTATCTACCTTATCAATCTGGCCAGAGCAGATAAACAGATGTTTCATCTTGGAAAGATGTCTATAGTTACATATCTTAAATATGCTCAGGAAGTAGCCAAAAGAGCAGAGACACTTGAAGTTTTGGGAGTCACTTTTCATCCCGGTTCCGCAAAAGACCTTACGCCTGAGGACGGAATTAAAAGGATTCAGTACGGGCTAAACTGGATTCTTGAACAGGTGCCTGGGAAAGGGATGCTGCTACTTGAATCATCTGCAGGGTCAGGCAATATTATGGGGGATACTCTTGAGGAATTAGCCTCAATGAGAGACGGGGTTGAAGATAAAAAGAGGGTAGGGTATGTGTTGGACACACAGCACATGTTTGCATCAGGTTACGATTGGGTGAAAGATCTGGAAAATATTGTAAAAAGGATTGATGAGTACTTAGGGTTAGAAAATGTCAAATGCTTTCATTTAAATGACTCGATGGTTGAATTAAATTCACATAAGGATAGGCATGACAATCTCGGAAAAGGAAAGATAGGGAAGGAAGCCATTAAGGCAATAGTGAACCACCCTAAACTTAACGATATACCTTTTATTCTTGAAACTCCGGGGCTAAAGGCTGATAGCACTAGAGGAGTTGAGATAGAGAATCTGAGGGCGATTATTGGCGAATGATATTGTATACTTAGTATATGGAATTAAACAAATCTCAGCAGGAGGCTATAGAGCACAAATCCGGTCCTCTTCTTATTATTGCCGGTGCTGGTACCGGAAAAACAGCAGTAATCACGCAGAGAATGGTCAATATAATGAGGAAGGACTGGGCAAAAGCCTCTGAGATTCTCGCTCTCACCTTTACTGAAAAAGCGTGCAAAGAGATGCTGGAGAGGGTAGATGTTGAAATGCCATACGGTTATGAGGAGGTTTGGATATCAACATTCCATTCCTTTTGTGACAAGGTTCTTAAACAGGAAGGTATATTTATTGGTCTTAATCCCAACTTCAAGCTTATGACTGAAGCCGAAGGGTATATGCTATTTCGAAAGCATATATTCGAAATGCCGCTCGATATATTCCGTCCTCTTGGCAACCCCAGCGGCTTTATATCTCAGATTCTCAACCATTTTTCCCGTTTGCAGGACGAAGATGTTACCCCTGATGATTATATTAAGTATGCGAATAGCTTAAAGGCAGAGAGTGTTGAGGAATCTCTGAATAAGAGACAGGCGGTGGAACTTTCCAATACCTATAAGTTCTTTACCGAGCTTAAACTTAAGGAATCTAAACTGGATTTTGGCGACCTGATTAATACTGTTCTTAGGCTGTTTAGAGAAAGGCCTAATATTCTCAAGAAATATCACGAAAAGTTTAAATATATTCTCGTAGATGAGTTTCAAGACACCAACTATACACAGAATGTGCTTGTGAATATGCTGGCTCTTGGAGAGGATACGGAGAAGGGAAAGAAGATTAATACAAACAAAGCCAATGTTACAGTTGTAGGGGATGACGACCAGTCAATATATAAGTTCAGGGGAGCGGCTATTTCCAATATCCTTCAGTTTAAGAAACTGTATCCAACGGCTAAACGTGTGGTTCTAACTGAGAACTACCGTTCAAAACAGGAAATTCTGGATAACTCATATAGGCTAATTCAGAACAATAATCCGTATAGGCTGGAAGTAACTGAACAGGTAAGTAAAAGGTTAATTGCAAAGGCAGATAATGAGAAAGGCGAAAAAGACTGTGTGAAGCTTCTGCTTGCACAGTCCGGCTCAGGTGAGGCGGATTTAGTGGCAAAGGAGATTTTAGATCTGATAAAGAAACAAAGTAAGTACTCTTTCTCGGATATCGCGATTTTGGTACGTGCCAATGCTCAGAGTGATGACTTTGTGCAGGCATTGAGGTTTAACGGAATCCCGTATAAGTTTGGGGGGTATAAAGGCCTTTACAATACGGACGAAGTCAAAGTACTAATGTCGTATCTTCGTCTCGTTGTTGACTATAGTCATAGTGTTTCCATGTTTAACATTTTAAGTATGCCGGTATGGTCACTTAGTGCCCGTGAAGTGGTTGAAATTATGAGGTATGCCCGGTTTAAGCATATTCCTGTGTTTACACTTTTTGAAGATGTTGTGGATAAAAATGAAGGAGGGGAGATAATAAGGAGAAAGTTGGGTAATGAGGCCTTAACGTCTATCAATAAAATTGTGAAATTGGTAAATAAGAGTTTTGAACTGGTAAAGGAAGGGCGTGGGGTAGGGCAGATACTTTTTGAGTTTTTTGATAAAAGCGGCTGGAAGGACTATCTGGTAAAGGAAGAGTCTGCTAAAAACCTGTTTAGGGTTGAGAATATTCGTAAATACTTTGAAATGCTTAAGGAGTTTGAAAGAAATAATCCCGGAGCAACAATCTACGACTATCTTGACTACCTTGATTACAGCCTTGAAATTGGGGAAAACCCCAGCGTGAACGGAGAGGCCTTTCTGGATTTTGACGGAGTAAATATTATGACAGTACACGGAGCTAAGGGACTGGAGTTTCCTGTTGTATTTCTTGTTAATCTTGTTGATGAGAGATTCCCTACCCGTGCTAAGTTTGAAAGGTTATCAATCCCTGATGATCTGATTAAGGAAGTGATCCCGGAGGACAATCAGGTAGATGAACATATACAGGAAGAGAGAAGACTCTTTTATGTCGGTATGACGAGGGCAAAGGATAAACTATACTTGAGTGCTGCCCAGTCATATAGCGGGGCAGGCAGAGTTAGAAAGGTGAGCGGATTTCTAAGTGAGACACTCGGGAGGGATGTAAATGAAGATCTTAAACTTATCAAAGGAGAGGAAGGAAGCGCTGAGTTTCAAATCTTTCAGAGGCAGGATAACTCGGACATTATAGATTACAAGAAAGCCGGAATTGAGGTGAGTAACCAGTTCAGCTATTCACAGATTGCTTCCTATGAAATGTGTCCCCGTCAGTATAAATACAGCTACATTCTTAAAATTCCTCTTCCTCCGAACTCAGCACTGTCTTTTGGAAATACAGTGCATAACACGCTCCGAACCTTCTATGAAAAACAGATGGCATCACTTGAGGGCCTTGAAGGTTTTATCGAGAAACCTACAAAAGAAGAGCTTCTTAACTTGTACGAGACATACTGGCAGTCTGAAGGGTATGAATCAAGAGAACATGAGAAGAAGAGGCTGGAGTATGGGAGAATGGGTCTAGAGAGATTTTTTGATGAGTTCCATACCGGAAAGGAAAGGCCGATCTTTTTAGAGAAAAGTTTTAAGTTTGGAATGGCTGATTTTAGAATCTTAGGAAAGGTGGACCGAATAGATTTGCTGGAGGTTAAGGATGGGGTTAGGCATGTAGAGATTATGGATTATAAAACGGGAAAGGCTAAATCACAAAAGGAAGCCAATACAAATTGGCAGCTGGTTTTCTACGCTATTGTAGCCGAAGAGTTATGGGGGTTGAAAGTAGATAAAGCATCCTATGTATTTGTAGAGCACGGGAAGAAAGTGGATATAAGCATTACGCCAAGGAGAAGAGATAATGTGGTTAAAAAGATCAAGGGAATCGTTGCTAAGATCAGGAGCGGGGATTTCACTATCCCTAAATCCCATCATTGTATGTACTGCGATTATCAGGATGTTTGTGAAGAGGCTATTCTGTAGTGTATAATTCGTTGTTAATAATATGATACAGAGCATACTCGAAAAAATCTTTCACGCAATTTCTTCGCCTGTTTATGCGGATGCGTTGAGTAATGCGATATCCGGAAACGTTACAGAGGTCACCAATGCTCAGGATCTGCCGTCACTTGTAAATGCTTTAGTCAAGCTTGCAATTCCGCTGGGGGTTCTTTCTGCAATTATTCTCTTTGCGTTTGCAGGATATAACATGATTACCAGCCAGGGTGATCCAGAGAAGCTGAATGAAGCAAGAGAGGTCGTTACTAATGCGGTTATTGGATTCGCTTTAATTGCTCTTTCAGTTGCTATACTATTGTTAATAAGGAATACATTAAATATTCCGGGTTTAAATCCTTAATATTTTAATAGGATATAAATGAAAATTAATGAGATAAAAAAGTATGTAGAGAAAAAGGGGGGCCTCTTTGCCAGTTGGTTTGGTATCAGTAATCCTTTTGGAAGCGATTCTTTTACGACAGTAGAGGGAACGGTTGGAAAGGTTCAGACAGTTGTGAATACCGCTGTGAATCTCTCTGCTCTGGTGTTGGTAGGACTGCTTGTATATGGAGGGATTCTTATGATTACAGCAGCAGGAGATCCGGATAAAATAGACCAGTCTCAAAAAATTATTACAAACGCAATTGTAGGTATGATCATCATATTCGTAGCTAAGATGATAATAATCTTTGTTTTAACCGAAGTATTAAAGGTCTAGCTATTGCAGATTGGTACTGCATATAATATAATGTGTCAACCTATAACATATTAATTTTATTAGTAGTAACAATGAATAAATTAGCGAAGGTAGTAACAAAAGTAGGAGCAACAGTATCCACATTAGGATCAGCTTTATACTTTGCCGCAGCAACAGTAATGGCAGCAAGTAGCGCAAGTGGATTTGTTGATGGAATTGTAACATCAGGTAATGGTAACGATCTTATTGGATTTATCAAGAATGCATTAAACCTTGCAATTGCCCTCGCAGCATTGATTGCTGTTGGTGTATTGGTTTATAGCGGTGTTCAGTACATTGTTGCTTCTGGTGATGATGGAAAGATTGAGAAAGCAACAAAGGGTATTACATATGCAATTGTCGGACTGGTTCTATGTTTTGTCTCAGTATTGGTTGTAAACTTCGTACTTTCACAGCTTTTGAAAGTCTAACGTTGTAATCGGAAGGCAGGAGGGGAAACTCTCCTGCCTCTTATTTTTATTCTCTCTATTATGAATCTCTTTGACCTGTCTGCCCTTAACAATACGGGGTATAGTTCATTGATTGATATGGTCAAGGGAACTCTCAATCTAGCTATAATGATTTCAGCATTAATTACCGTGGCAGTATTGGTGAGTGCCGGAATTCAGTATATACTATCAGTAGGAGACGAGGGGAAGATTGAGAAAGCTCAGAAGTCTGTGATATACGCTATGATAGGATTGATTATAGTATTTATATCTCCCCTTATTATCCGCTTTATTTTAAATAATGTACTGGGTCAATTATAATGAAAAAGATTAAAGGATTTATAACCTCATTAACACTCTTTTCAATGGTACTAGTCCCAGACGCGGTATATGCAGCACCTCCCAGATTAGACGAGATCGGAGGGATTCTTGATAGCGTTTTTAAGCTTCTAATCCCTATCGGATCCTTAATCTCTTTGATAATGGTTGTTTACGGTGGTTATATGTGGATGATGTCTTCAGGTGATCCCGGGAAAGTTAAACAGGCTCAGGGAACTTTAACTTGGGCTATATTAGGATTAATCTTTCTTGTCCTGTTCAGCGGTGTATTAAAGCTGATATTGGACTTCCTCGGAAACTAGATAGAGATTTTCTGTATAATAGGGTATGTGTGTAAGTAAGACGATTAAAACTGTCCTCTCGCTTGTTATTATCTTGATCTATTCATTAACCGTATATTCCTTTCCTATATACTCGGAAGATATAGATGATCTTGAGCAAGAAGTCCAGGAGAAAAGTCAGACGGTTAAAGAGAAGGAGAGTGCGTTGGATAAGATAAAAAAGGAGATTGCGGAGATAAATAGAAGCAGTGTGAGTGTTGATGAAAAGATCTCCCTTATGAAAGATGCTTTAGATGAGATTGATTTGTATATTAAGTCTGCACAGTTAGAAATTAAACTGAAATCTGATGTTATTTCCCAAAAAGAAGGTGAGCTATCTAAGGAACAGGAGAAGCTCGATCTCGTAGCTGCCCAATTGTATAAAAGCTCACGGTTCAGTTTTTGGGAATATATACTAGCGAATAAAAGTGTGGAGGATATAATAAAAGGGGTTTTTCTTAGAAAACTTTCCGGTTTTGATTACGTTGATAAACTGAAACTTCTCTCTCAGAATTATGCACAAATGAAGCAGGAGAAGATGGAATTAGAAAAGGATAAGGTAGATTTGGAAAGCGAGAAGAATGGTTTGGAAAAGTCTAAGAATGATCTGGTGGCTCAGCGTAATGCACTGCTCGCAGAGGCGTCCAAAAAACGGGGATTATCTACAAGACTAGGTACGGATATCACCGCCTTAAAAGGGGAAATATCTCAGCTTCAAGAGGCGATTCTACTAGCAAAAGCGGCAGGGGGAATACTTGGAGTCGGTGATGTGCCTGGAGCTGCAGATAACCTTTCCTCAAAAAGTGGATTCATGGCAAATGCTGCCTCCGGAAATTTTGCTGTTTTTGCTTTTGGTGCGTACACGCATAGAAATGGCATGAGCCAGTACGGGGCGTATGGAAGGGCAAAAGCCGGGCAGAATGCCGAGCAGATTTTGAAAGCATACTATCCGGCTGAAACACTGAATAAAAACTACGGCGTCCCCTCTAAGATATATGTTAACGGAACTAATGAATATGGACAGACTTTTAATTGTCAGGCTTTTTCAATTGATGATTATGTAAAACACCTGTATGAGGTCCCTGCAAGCTGGCCGACAGAGGTTCTTAGAGCACAGTCTGTTGCGGCAAGGAGTTATGCAATTAGATATTCGAGCACACATAAGGAGTGCGGAGGCCCGACAATATGTCCAAGTCAAAGCTGTCAGGTAGTCAAAAAGGAGGTAAATGCTACCGCATGGAGGAATGCCGTAGATTATACTAGTAAATGGGTATTGGCTGGCGGTCCTGGAAACTTTCAGTTTTCTTCTACTACGGGAGGGTATTTAAATACTTCCGGATGGGATACTACAAATAAGCAGGGGACGGGTAACTGGACTCCCAATGCTTATGAAGGGGTTAATTATGGCAATAGTCCCTGGTTTTACAAAACATGGTCAACCCTCCTTAATGGGTCGGTATGTAACTCTTCGAAGAAAGATGTAACGGGGAATAATAGGAATTATCTTTCTAACAAAGAGATGGCGGATATACTAAATGTCTGGCTTATTAATAATAATGATCCGTTGAAAGGTAGTGTAGATTATTCAAGAATAATTCCGGTTACCATCAATGACTGTCACATATCAGGAATGAGTGGAAATCCTTATTCAAAAGAGGCATTGGCTTCACTTCTTAAGAGTCCTGTTACGGTTGTCTCTTCGATCGCCGCATCGTTTAATAGCAAAGGGCAGACCACAAATATATTGTTTGGGACAAATAGGGGAGTTCTAACCGTATCCGCATCGGATTTCAAGGCTATGTATAATCTTCGGGCTCCTGGTTATCTCCAGATTCCGCCACAGGGAAGTGGAGTAACATTTATAAATATCGAGAAAAAGTAGGAGCTATCAAGAGCGTCTGGCTTCTACTATTTTTACTGCAACAGCCTCATCTTCTGTAATTACTTTTTGTTCTATTAGAGTATGTTCAAATCCGGCGACAATCTCAAGTGCTGTATCAAGGCGAGAACTGCTTAGTCTTAAAGATAGTATTCCCGAAGCTTCTATCATCTTCGAGCAATACTCTGTAGACCTTGCTTTCCTCTCTGGATCTTCGTCTCTCATAGATATGTTCAATGCTAGTAGTGCTCCACAGAGTCTGAGTGTGCGTTCCAAATCCTTCGGCCCGTTTCGAAAATTGTCTACATCGGTGTGGAGAACTCCTCCTTCAAGGATTCTAATGATTGAGTCTAGGTAGAGGTCAGAAGAGACTGAGTGTTCTTGTTTTATCGTTCCTATCTGGGTCTTTAATATATCACAAACATTTACAGCATTTGGAGGGACTTCGTAGTATATTTTGTGTAAGGTACTGCCTCCGGTTATAGTCAAAGTTATAATGATATAGCTTAGCGCTGAAGTATACTCTGATATCTATTATAAAGATAGAATTTTAGTCATAGGGAAATTAGGCTGTAAGGAGATCTAGTATTTTGCAGTTACCAGATGCAGTCGATGAATCCGCTTCTATGATTCCCTGCCTGATTAAGTCTTGTTCCAAGGCAATTGCTTGTAAGAGTGTAGTACGTCCAGAGCCTCTATTCATTGAGTCTACATGCTCTAAAATCTTTTCCATTATTGCTTCTATTCCGCTATCATCTTCTAGAAGTCTTAGAGCATATAGACCACCGAGGACGAAGTCAAAAGAATCTTCCCTTAAAGCGGCCTCAAGTATTCTTTGAGTTTTATCTAATGCGGTTCCAGATTGAGATGCACGATAGAATATGTAAAATCCATCCTGATATTGTTCAACCTGGCTTCTAACAATGTGTGACACAGATGATGTATCAACGGCAGAGTCGGGAGTCGGTTTAAAAGGTCTTTCATTACTATCCGAGTCAAATCCAGCTAAATATAGTGTGAGGTCTTCGCCTAGAGTTTCTACCTTATGTTTTGCCATCGGTCTTATAGATAAACTTATTGTGTTATCAGTAATATATCAAAAAAGTCTATCTATGTCATCGCTTTAATCTTGTCCTTCTAATGTATTTATGCTATCTTGAACTAGCATGGGACACATACCAAAGAAATTCTTAAAAGGGAAAAAATCATTCATAGCAAATCTTTCGAGTGAAGCCGGAACGAACAGGGTAGGGAGTTTCGGGGTCTTCCCTACGAATATCTCTTTTAATGGACAGGATAAAGGGGAGAGTGTTGTTCTTGTAGTCAGAAGACATCCGGCTGTTTTTATACCCCAGTATTTTTTGATTCTGGTTTTGTTGTTCGCCCCTGTGCTTGTACTAAGTGTTTTCAGAGATATTGAGGGGCTTAATTTTGCATTTGCTTTAGGAGTGGGAACACTTTTTCTTCTCCTTGCTATTAGTACGGCTATAGATACTTTCCTTAAATGGTACTACTCAGTCAACATTGTTACTGACCAGAGAATTATAGATGTGGACTTTAATAATGTCCTCTTTCACAGGTTTTCGGAAGCACAGTTGGAAAAGATTGAAGATGTATCACATGCTCCAAGCGGGTTATTGAGCAGTATTTTTGATTATGGTGATGTGTATATTCAGACTGCGGGAACCAAGCCTGAATTTGAGTTTACTGGGGTCCCAAGACCAAGAGATATTCAGGATACTCTTCTTGATCTGCTTGAATTAAAACAGAAAGGGCAAATATAATGGATTTTTTGGACGGAATAAATACAATTAACTGGCCGATTGCAGGAACTGAGGGAGTTTTTAAACTCCTCTTCCTTGTTATTATATTTGGTTATGTCATATACTCCTTCCTTTTAACGTTAAGAGTAAGGATACTTAATGATACAGTTAAGACCTCTTCGAATAAAACGATGCTTCTTCTTTCATATATACATCTTTTGCTTGCTGTAGTTGGGGGTCTTTTCTCTGTGATATTAATTCTTGTAGGTTAAAAACATGCCCTTATATGTAAAGAGATACATCAGTGATGATGTAGATACTCAGGCCGTTAGCAATGTGTATAAATATGCTCCAACAGATCGGAAAGCTGCTATGGCAAAAGGAGAGTTGTATGCTCTTATAACCGTTTCCAAAACCCCCGAAGGTTATGCTTCTACTGCCTTAAAATTCGTATGGGAGGCGATTCTCGAAACGTACTCCGCTTCCAATTCGGCTTCAACTACTGAAGATGTTAAAAGATCAATAACGGCCGGTTCTAAAAAACTTCTTGAGCTTTTAAAAAACGACAGAAAGGTTCAGGAAGAGGGTATAGATTTAAGCTTCGGCATTGTTGCCGTGAAGAACGCTACTGCGTATCTAGGAGTTTTTGGAGAGCAGGAAGTATTTGTGAACAAAGGGGAGAACTTTGTAAATATATCAGAGATATTAAATAAAAATAGGGTTGTAGCAGGGAGTTTTGCATTAGGGCAGAATGATAAGGTCATTATAAGTTCTCAGGGACTATTCAGCTCTTTTGTGGGTAAAATTACGGGTGAAGAATGGACGGGAAGGTTAGAAAAATTGTCAGATCATTTGAGCCCAGGTGAAGGACTTTTAATACTCTCCCGTGCTCAGTTTTATGAAGAAGAACCTGAGGTTGAAGAAGTAGCCGCTCCCGTTGAACAAGTAATTTCAACACCTCAGGAGGCAGAGGTAGAAGAGGTTAAAGCAGATGAAGTGGCTTCAGAGATAGCCGTTAGTTCGGATCCAATTGAAAAGAAGCCTGTGTTGAGAATCGGAAGAATCTCAATGCCCAAATTTGACAAAGAAAAATGGGAGGCTTTTAGGGTTAAGGTCGTTGATATCTGGGGAAAGGTGAGAAACATCCTTTTGAAGGTGTGGAACGCTATTCTTCTAATTGTTTCACCGGTTGGAAAGTTTGTTCAAAGATTGTTTGATAGGTTGGGGCAGGTGCTTTGGAGGCTGTTTGATGATAAGTATGGGAGAAAGCTTTGGTACAAACGAATTAAAGCCAAATTGTCAGCTATGAAACTTACTGGCGGCCAGTCAGCGTATGGGATGAAGATTGATGGGTACAGGGAATCGGGAGTGAGAGGCAAGAGATTTGGGATTATCATTCTTCTTGTCCTTCTCGTTGTTGTGGTGTTAGGAGGTGTGAAGTTGAGTATCCAAGCGAAAGAAGCTCGGGAATTGAGTAAGACGGCAAATGCAGTATTTAGTACGGTAGATAGCCTTGTTAAGCAGGCAGAATCAAGCCTACCTGCTGATGTGGAATCAGCAGAGAATTATCTTTTCCAGTCAAATGAGGAACTTAAGAAACTGGCTGGGAAGGAGTTGTCTGTTACCGATGGGAAAAAGTTGAATGAGATTAAATCTCAGCTATCAGAAATTGATGATAAGGTATCCAAAAGGATTTGGGTAAGTGAAAAAGATGGTAGCATAGAGACGTTTATGAGCACTCGCATTGCTTTAGGTTCAGAATCTAAACCGAGTGATATTACCACTGACAAGGATGAGTTCCAAAACGAGTTTCTCTACGTAGTTGATAATGGTTTAAAGGCTGTGTATAAAATAAATCTTTTTGACAAAAAGGTTACAAAACTGCCGGATAAGGATGGAGTTCTTCAGTCACCGAGATTTGTTGATATAGGAGCAAAAGGGGTCTATGTTTATGATGACGTAGCAGGGGTAGTAAGATCTCAGTTTGATAACAATAGAAATAACAAAGACTTCCAATCTCTCACTGGTTTGGGGGCTGATGATTTGGGTGTAGGGACGGTGGCTGAGTTTGCTGTATTTACTCAGAATGATAATATCTATCTCTTGAGCCAATCTGAAAAGGCAATATACAAAGCTACTTTCACAGGTGGGGGATACTCACTTCCTTTTGTGTATATCTCTTCCGATACTTTTGTCGGTTCCCAGGATTTCTTCGGGGATTTGGCAATATATGTCTTAACAACTGGACTGGAAAGGTTCTCATATAACTACGGCACTGGGAAGGTTGATAAGTCTCCTGTGACGGTATCGGGGCCAATTCCGGAAGTAGAGAGTCCGATTGCTGGTTATACGGGGGCTACGCTTGATAACCTTCTTTATGTCTTTGAGTCAGGGGAGAAGAATAGAATGCTGGTGTTCGAAAAACCGAAAGAAGGAGGAGGAGATCTGAGACATCCTAACGAAATGGTTCTTATAAATGAGTACCAATACCGTGGTGATCAGAAGGAGGCTTTTAAAAATGTTGCAGACCTGGTTGTAGATTCTCAGGAGAATCAGGCATATATTCTGGATGGCACAGTAGTTTGGAAGGTGAATATCAACTAGTAGTGGTATAATTCCTGCATGTTAGAAAACCGTAAAGCAAAATTCAATTACGACATCAAAGAGACCGTTGAGGCCGGTATAATTCTTACAGGGGCTGAGGTTAAGTCGATACGGGACGGCAGGGTTGATCTTAAAGATTCTTTTGTTAAAGTAATTGGGGAGGAGCTTTTCCTTATTAATGCAGATATCGCGAGATTTAAATATGCAAATGACCCCAAATATGATTCCAAAAAAACACGCAAATTGCTTGTACACAGAAAAGAGCTGATCCAGCTTGCCAGTAAGAGTAAGCAGTGGGGAGGGACTCTAGTTCCACTTAAAATGTACTTTAAGCATGGAAGAGCTAAAGTACTTGTAGGAGTAGGAAGAGGAAAGAAAACCTATGAAAAAAAGAACGTTCAGAAAGAGAGGGACCTGGATAGAGAACTCCATAGAGACAAGCTAAAGTATATGGTAAAATAGACCGTATGAATGATACGCCTATAGCAAACAATTTAGAGGTTAAAAGATCAGAGGAGGGGAAATGGCTTCACCTTCTTCCTAAAGAGCTTGTAGGCATACTTCCTGAGGGTGTCTGGACTACTCTTACCCTTGATCAGAAGAAGGATATTCTTCGACAGAATAATATCTTAGATAAATATTTAGGTCCTAAGCCTCAAGAGCAGATTGTTCAAAGCTCCCAAACTCCGTTAGAAGCAGATGAAGCTGTTAAAGAGGTATCAGCCCCGACTGTCGAAAAGATAAACGAAGTTAGTGATGAATCAAGAGAGTTTGCAAAGGCAGTTAGTGAGGTTAAGGAAAAAGAGAGCTTGGAAGAAGTTAAACCTGAGCAGCCTCAGGTCTCTGCAGAGGAGAAGGCAAGAATAGCGGAGGAGACAGCTTCGCATGCCAATACTCAGACATTTACGCTTTTCGGCTATCAGGTAGATGATAATGTGGCAAGAAACTCAAAAGAAATTTCAGAAACAGGTGAAGTAGAAGATGGCAAAACATGGGCCGCAACCCTTATTAAAAAGATTTTTGCTATTCTGAGCGAATAGAAAATAAGGGCTTTTTATGCTATTCTTTCTATAATAATCTATCTCGATTAGCAAATGCGAACTGCTCTCGATTATACTAACCTAATATACTCGCAAACTGTTGGGCCTATTCAACCTGGTGAAGTTACCCCAGGTGAAAGTGTTAATTATCCTGATGATTCTTATTCAAATATCGACGATTCCACCTTTGGGGTATCCTTTTTGAGTGTCTTTACATGGATATTTGTGCTTGCCATGGTTGTAGGTAGTGTATTAGCTCTTCTCTACTACTACTCCAATTTTCTTAAAAGAAAGGATCGTGATGAGAAAAGTTCCCGCGGAGTACTGATGGAGATTAGGGCGCCAAGAGGAAATGAGATTGAAGTCGGAGTTGCCGAACAGATGTTTGCCAACCTTTACGGAATCGGCGGGATAGGGAAAGGTATTCAGAAATATTTAACTGTGGGTAATAGCATCAGCTTTGAAATAGTAGGGCTTCCTGGTGAAATACGTTTTTACGTTCATGCATCGAAGAAGCTTGCCGATCTGGTTGAAAAACAGATCCTTGGGTCGTATCAGGAAGCTCAGATAGAAGTTTCTGATGAGTACAATATTTTTGATGAGAACTCCAAAGTTGCATATGCAAGTTTGGTACAAACTGATGAGTCGTACTACCCTATGAAAGTTGCAGAAGATTTTTCCGGTGACCCAATTGCCAATGTATTAAGTACTTTAAGCAAGATGGAGGATAAAGAGGGAGCTATGATTCAGCTTGTAATAACACCAGCGGGGAGCAAGTGGCAGAAGAATGGCAGAAAGTTTGTTCAAAGAGTTGAGGAAACCAACTCTGATCCTGAAAAAAAGAGGATTGGAGTAAGTCAGGAACAGCTTCAGGCAATTAGTAAAAAGACTTCTAAGATTGGTTTTAGGACAGCAATAAGAATAGTTACAGCTGCATCTGATATTGAGATCGCTAATATGCACTTGAATAATATTGTGGGGGCGTTTGATCAGTTTGCTAACCCTGGTATTAATGAGTTTAAGAAAGAGAAACTTAACAAGCTTAAGGGTAGGGATTTTATGAATGATGTTATATTCAGAAGAATGCCGTTGAAGAGTGGCTCTATTCTAAATATTGAAGAGCTGGCTTCGCTGTATCACTTCCCGAACAAGAATATAACTACTCCTAATATAAACTGGCTGTTGGCCAAAGAAGCTCCTGCTGCCAACTGGATAAGCTCAGAGGTTAACTCCAAGGATACGGTATGGATAGGCGACAATATTTTTAGGGGAAAGAGAAAGAGAATCTGTTTTAAGAGAGATGATAGAAGAAGACATGCATATATTCTTGGACAGACAGGTTCAGGTAAATCATGGCTTCAGGTGAGAATGATAATGCAGGATATTTATAATGGGGACGGAGTATGTTTTATAGATCCGCACGGACAGACCGCACAGATGGTGCTGGACCGTATTCCGCATGAGAGGGCAGAGGATGTTATCTATTTCGACGTTTCTGACTTTGAGAGGCCGTTCGGTTTTAATCTCATGGAGTTTACGGATGAGCAGGATAAACATAGGATCGTTAATGGATTTATAGGACTTCTTAAAAAGCTGTTTGACCCTCATAACCAGGGAATCGTAGGACCTATTCTTGAGAGGTCGGTTCGTAACGCAATGCTTACTGCTATGTCGGTTCATGGATCTACCTTTGTTGAAGTTCTCCGTATTCTTACCGATCAGAAGTGGGTGGATGAGAAATGGATGCCTTTGATTAAGGATGATATGGTCAAGAGGTTCTGGACGGACCAGATTGCCAAGACAAGCGACTTCCACAAATCCGAGACACTGGGTTATATTACCTCCAAGTTTGACCGTTTTGTAACCAACCTTGCAGTTAGAAATATTATAGGGCAGTCACAATCTTCATTTAATATGAGAGAGGTTATGGATAGCGGAAAAATCCTTATTGTTAACCTTTCCAAAGGTCTTATCGGTGAGGAGAATATGCAGTTCCTGGGGACTTTGCTTATTCCTAAAATGATAGCAGCAGCCCTTTCCCGTGAAGATATTCCGGAAGAGGAGAGAAGGGATTTCTTCTTCTATGTTGATGAGTTTCAGAACTTTGCTACGGAAGAGTTTGCTTCCATTCTATCTGAAGCTAGAAAGTATCGCCTCAACCTTACGGTTGCCAACCAGTACATTGCTCAGATGGAAGAGCATGTTAAAGCAGCTATTTTCGGTAACGTAGGAACCTTGATGATTGCAAGAACAGGTCCGGAAGATGCTAAGTTCTTGGAGTCTCAATACGAGCCGATATTTACGGCTAATGACCTTATGAACCAGGCTAACCTTCACTGGTATGTAAAACTTATCTGTGATGGTAAGTATCCATCTCCATTCTCCCTTGATTCTTCTTACGGGCCTAACTATCCTCAGTCAGGATTTGAACTGCCTGTGAATAAAGAGATTTCAAAGAAGATAAAGGATTTATCGAGGCTTAAATATGGTAGAGATGTTAAAGTTGTGGAGCAGGAGATTAATCAGAGAGCAGATCTTGCTACTCCTGAAGGAGCTTCAGCAGGTGGAGACGGGGCACCTCCTTTGACTCTGCGATAAAAGAGTGGGGGAGTATGTAAAAATATCCTAAGTTTTGGTAGAATTACGCATATTTCGGGGGGTGTAGCTCAGTCGGTTAGAGCGCGGTTCTTATAAAGCCGATGTCGGCGGTTCGATTCCGCCCACCCCCACCATCCCACTCACTGATAATAGAGGCAAGAGATGGTAGAGCCTGTATTTTCTCTTGTTGCTACGGTTGAAACGTCAAAGCCTTCAATTGTGAATTATTTGTCATAGAGTATTGGATTTCCGATATTTTTATCTGGTATCATTAAACTGGAGAACATTAGGCATCGTTTGATCTTGCGAAACAGTGGCCTTTTATCGGTTAAAATGATAAAATATATCCTATAGTCCATTATAATCCTGTTTGAATATGTACGAAGGAATGACAGCACAACAATATGATCCGATGACCATGGATAGAAATGCCAATGAGCATATACTTCATGTAGACAGGGATGATCTTGCTGCAATGGGAAGGCCAAATTTCAATGCAACCAGAAAAGGTCTTGAACAGGCGAGAAAAGCTGGGCTTATATCTGGTATTGAATATCAGGATCCTTCTGAGACATGTGGCGGGAATATTGTAGAAAGTGTAGAAAGTATCGATTTCGGATATGAGAGAAGGTTCAACCTTTGTCCTGGAGCATATGATTTAGACGTGATAATGAGAGAGGTCAGAAGGATGAGTGGCAATGGAGAAGATCCTATTATGGATCATAGTGAAAGCAGATCTTTGTACGGCGATGCTTACTTTGACACTGCAACTGGGCATTGGGTAGCATCTTTTCCTAATGGAGGAGCGTTTGAATTTGAGGTTGTAAACGAAAATGGTGTGGAATTTATAGTTGTTTATAGGTATCGAGTTACGGTAGCAGATATGGTCTCGATATTTGGCGTGTCATACAGACCGCTGGAAGAAACACAAGCACCTCTATCTAATACGGCTGTGCCATCTCAGGAACCTATTCCTGTTCAACCAACAATACCTGCAGATACTACTCTGCCCTCAGATGTTCCATTTCAGGGTGACTCTCCCAACTCTAATCCTCCCGTCCCAGTCGCGACTTCTGGATCGAATGGTGTCCCGGAAACAAATGGGACATCTATACCAGTTGTTGTATGTGTAGTACCCTTAGCAATTGGTGTTGGAGCTCTTGCTCTGATGGGGGGAGCTGCAGCATTATCAAGTGCCCGGTCATCTTCCAAGGAGGAACCGACACCTGACGGTAGAAGTGTAACTACTTCTGGGGGGAGCGGAGAGGGAGGGAATAAAAAGGTTAAAGATCATTTGAGAGAGCAGCCTCAGGCACCTGTAGGAGAGGTTGTTAAACGAGCTGTTATTGAAGCTGGAATAGCTCCTAAATCTCAACCGAGAACAACAATAAGCGTGCGAGAATCTGATCCAAATGATCCATCAGATGCATGGTTGAAAGCAATTACTCCTCCAAAAAGCAAAGGTAGTTTAAAGCCTCCTAATGGTTCAGATCCTTGGCCCTTTATTAAATCGGAGCACGCGAGAGGCAAGGGAAATGGTATCGGGGGAACTGTTGCAAGATGGTTGAATGAAGGATTTTTCGGTGAGTACAAGAAAAAATAACGAGAAGGATATAATTATAGCTCTTTCAAATCTTTTTCCTGATCCTCCTGCTTGTTATTTAGAAGATTCAGATACTTCTCTGTAGTTGATAATCTCTTGTGTCCTACCAGTTTTGATACGGTTACCAATGATACACCGTTTGAAAGATGATGTGCTATGAAAGTATTTCTGAGATCATTAACTTTGGCATTTTTAATACCGGCCTTTTCAAAGGCTTTATCTATTGTTGTTCTTATATTTCTGACGAGTAGGGGACGTCCGTTCTTTGTTATAAATAAGGTTTCGTCTTCGCTCTCAGGTCTTATCTTCTTATACTCTTCAATTGCGGCTGATGCGGACTTATTCAGAGGAACCTTTCTTGCTGGGTGGCTGCCTGCCGGCTTGATATAAAGGTATGGTATCTTACTTTCGGTTGATGTTCTCACATCGTCAAGAGTTAATGCAGCAAGCTCTCCGATTCTAATTCCGGTTTGCAAAAGAAGCTCAATGATTGAATATAATCTTGTATCAACACGGCTTACATCTCTTAATGCTCTATACTCCATTTCGGTTAGGACTCTTGGAGGCTTAACTTCGAATTTAGGATGTGAAAGTTTGTCTGAAGGGTTCTCCTGGATAATATTGGCTTCAAGAAGGAATCTATAGAATGTTCTTGTACTGTTGATTTTTCTCGAAATACTCTTGGGAGTGTAGTTGTTATCCTGCAAGTATGTCTTATATGCCTCTAAGTCCTCAATACCGGTCTTTTTGATTGTCTCTATTGCTCGAGTTGTGAAAAAATTGAGAAGCTGCTCGATGTCTTTAGCATACGCTATAACGGTAGATTCAGACCTGCTCTTTTGCTTAAGCTCATCTGTAAATGTTCTGTGAAGCTGTGCAAACTCGCTGTTTTTGACTGCGTTCATTCAAGGTTTACTTAAATTACATATCCTGTTGGGGCTTACTATAGGGATTATAGCATTGTGATATAGGGGGGTCAATGATTAAAAATAGTATTGATAAATATATTTAGTCTGATAAGCTGATAGTGTATGAATAATGAACACCCCAAAATACAATTTAAGACACATGGAAACCTGGAAAATAACGATGGGGGAAGGAAGAAAGTACTTTCTATTTTTACTAACCTCCTTCTTGTCATTGTATCTGCCTTTTTGATCTACAATGTATGGAAGTCTATTTCCCTAACAATAAAGAAGATAGAGATCCTGCATCAGGCACAGGAAGAGGTTGATAACCTCAGATTAAAGAATATTTCATTGATTTTAAGTAGAGAGGAAGTGGAGACGGATGATTATATAGAAACACAGGCGAGAAACAGGTTAAACCTGGCTAAGAAGAGTGAACTTGTCTTTGTTATTCCTGATGAGTTTTTGGAAGTGGGGAAAGAGAGGGTAGAGGAGATACTAAATCCGGAAAAAGAATCCGTGGAGCAGCCACCTATTCAGCAATGGAGCAAGCTTCTGTTTAATGTGGATTTAGTTCGGGTTACCAACTGAAAACCCCCTATTGCAAACAGATTGTCGCTAATGCTATCTTAGATAGATAACTTGTTATTTTTCTTTTTATAATGAGAACTGTCCGAGGAGATAAAGTTAAGCTCCTATTCATAGGGGCTTTTGTTTTAGTTGGTTTATTAGCAGCAGGCTGGTATTACATTAATAGCAGCTCATATCTGAGTTCTTCAGATAGCAGCGCCGCTTTTCTTCCGAGTGTATGCAGTAATAATGGGAAATTAAGTTGTGGCACTGGAATGCAGCCATTTTGCAGACCTGTAAAATGTTCGTGTAATATCAGCGGAAAGTTTACAGTAGTAAGTGCTAATGCTGACGTATGTGTAAAGACAACCGATGTTGCAGTCTCGAAGAAGTGTGTATATAGCCCTACTAAAAATCCTGAAGTCTCCAAGCTTACATCCCTTAGAGATACAATAGCTTCATTTATAAAGGTTAATTACAGTAAAAAGGTCAAGCTTACAAAGTCGGAAAACGCTTTGAAAACAGCACTCTCCGCCTCATTGACTCATTTACAGAAACTAATCAATGAAAGCTCTTACAAAGATAGTAAAGGGCAAACCTGTACATCAACTACGGTAACTACACCTGTAACAGATACTGCTGCATGTAAAATTGTATGTGCCAAGTATCAGGGAACAAAGGAGAATGTATTAACAAGCAATGGAAGTACATTAGAGTATAAATACAATGGAAATGGTACATGGTCATATAAAGTAACAGGCTTTAAATCATCAAGCTGTTATGATGTAACTCCTGCAGTTGTTGTATCTAAAAGCAAGCCAGAGAAAGTGAGCATCACCGCCTCTGAAAACCCTCTTAAGACCTTAATGAAGTGTACTGATGCAATCGTCGCATTCACAAAAGAGGGGACCTTTAGTGCTTCTGAGAATGCTGTTATAAACTTCTCGTTCAGAAGTTTTAGCACTAACGATAGAGTTGCAAAATAGAATTAAGGATTGCTTTTAAAGCGGTATTTGGCTATAATTCCTCTGCTCGTTTGACGCGGGGTAGAGCAGAGGCAGCTCGTCAGGCTCATAACCTGAAGGTCGTTGGTTCGAGTCCAACCCCCGCAATTTATCCGGCTAACTTATAGTTTGCAGGAAATCCATTTAGTTTTTACGCTTTTAAGTTATGGCTTTTACAGTCCAACCAAGAAAAAATACGTACCTTCGAATTGACGGGAAGATCTTCTATGTTAATGATCGTCTTTTGAAGACTCAGGGTAGACAGGGTGGATTGATAATACTTAAGCTTAAAAGCCTTGATACTGGCAATAACTCTGAGGTAACAATTAAATCTGGTTCCAAGGTGGAAGAGGTTGAGACTGAGACCAAGGAGGTTCAATACCTTTATAGTGATGAATCAGCGGCATACTTTATGGACACGACCACTTTTGAGACCGTGACTGTTTCGATGAAGATGATAGGTGATTACAAATATTTCCTTAAAGAGGGAGAGAGAACATTAGTACTTCTAGTTGACGGAGTTATTATTGATATCAGAAGAAAGGCCTCTGTTGAGCTTACCGTTGTACAGGCTACAGATGCAGTCAAAGGAAATACGGCAAATAACGCTTTAAAAGAGGTTGCATTGGAAACAGGGTACAAAGTTAATGTGCCGATGTTTGTTAAGGAAGGTGATGTTATCACTGTTAATACCGATACTGGAGAGTATACCGGCAGAGTAAGTAACTAGAAAAGTTTTCAAATATAAGCTCTATAATGATATAATTCTAGCGTGGTGACGTAGCTCAGTCGGTTAGAGCATGGGATTCATAAACCCAAGGTCACTGGTTCGATTCCAGTCGTCACCAGATTTAAATATTTATAATCGCTTTATGGCAAAATTAGGAGGTTTTTCAGAGAGTCTTAGTTTAGAAGAGCTTGAAGGTAGAGTGGACTCCTTTGTTACGGAGTCTCAGACAAGGGGGTGGTGTTATGGAGTAACTAACTCCGGAGATCTTTCCCAGATTAACATTAAGAATGTAAATGATCCAATAGGTTTGGAAATTGGGGTTTTGTGGGTACGGAATATCGATGATTGGCAGGTCTTTTGCAGTCGTTCTTTGGAAGATAGGGTGGATGATTCTGTTGTATTATTCTTAGCAGACGCATTGAAGCTTAATAGTAGTAAAATATTTAATATAATAAATGGTGTTAATAGTAGATAAAATGGAGAATCCAAATAGTAAAAAGGCAGATATAAGAAAACTTCCTAAGAACGTAGTTAGAGTTAATATGTGGGGAATTGTTGCAAGTATAATTCTTTCAATTGCTATATTTTCAGCATGGAGCATAGTAGTGAATACTCAGACAAAGGGAAGGGAAGTCTCTTTGAGTAATGTTGTTAATAGTATTGCTAAAAAGGATTATAAAAAAATTATTCTTAAGGATAATATTGTAATTCTTGAACAGCAAAAAACTGAAAAAACAGACGGAAAAGAAACGAAATATCTTACTCGAAAGTTTGCGCTTATCCCCCCCGGTACAGATTTTTACTCAACTCTATCGGATGCTGATGTAGACATCAAAACTCTGAGTAATGATTTTTATCAACCTGCGGTAAATGTATCAATTACTGACATCATTTGGCTCATCCTTTTGGCTCTCGGTTTAGTATTGATGTACAACCTGATCAAAGGAATGAACTCTCAGGGAGGAAGACTGATGGATTTTGGACAGAGCAAAGCTAGGATGCTTTTTGGAAAGAAGACCGGTATTACATTTGACAGCGTTGCGGGAATTGAAGAAGTTAAAGATGAGTTGGTTGAGATAGTTGATTTTCTCAAGAGTCCAAAGAAATATGGGGATATTGGTGCGAGAATTCCTAAGGGAGTTCTTCTTTCCGGGCCACCGGGAACGGGAAAGACTCTTCTTGCAAAAGCCGTAGCGGGTGAAGCGGGTGTTCCCTTTTTCCATACTTCAGGCTCGGAGTTTGAGGAGATGCTTGTAGGAGCTGGAGCTTCGAGAGTTAGGGATCTTTTCCTTAAGGCGAAGAGGTCTTCCCCATCTATTATCTTTATTGATGAAATTGATGCAGTCGCTAAAAAGAGAGGTACGGTATTGCATTCAGGGGCGGGTGAGCAGACTCTTAATCAGATATTAGTGGAAATGGATGGCTTGGAGGGTCGTGAAAACGTTATTGTTGTTGCCGCTACCAACCGACCTGATGTGCTTGATCCTGCAATTTTGAGACCGGGAAGGTTTGACCGTATGGTTACCCTTTATCTTCCTGATTATCACGAGAGATTAGCAATATTGAATGTGCATGCTAAGAATAAGAAGTTTGATAAGGAAGCCAATCTTGATATTGTAGCCCGAAAGACAATTGGATATTCAGGTGCCGACTTGGAAAACCTCTTAAACGAGGCTGCTATCATGGCAGTTATCGATGGTAGGAAAGAGATTATGCAGAAAGACTTAATGGAATCATACTTAAAAGTTAAGTTGGGGAGACAGAAGAAGAATAAAAGGGTAGAAGATGATCTTAAGAGAGTCGCATACCATGAAGCCGGTCATGCTGTCGTTGCTAAGTTTACACAGAGCTCTTCTCCAGTGGAACTGGTATCGATGATTTCACGGGGAGGTACAGGTGGTGTAACAGTTTATGTTCCTGAGGATGATAGAAGTATGGAGACCAAAAAGCAGCTTCTTGCGGCTATTCAGAACTCAGTAGGCGGAAGAGTTGCTGAGGAGATATTTCTTGGTGATATATCATCTGGTGCATCAGGAGACATTAGACACGCTACAGAGGTTGCTAAGATGATGGTAAGGCAGTGGGGGATGAGTGATAAACTTGGTTTTGTTCAGTACGGAGACGCAGAAGAGACAAAGCACCTTGGTTATACCTATGGCGGCGGCAGAGACTACAGCGAGAAGACTGCTGAGGTTGTAGACAGCGAGGTAAAGGGTATTATTCAAAAGGCTATCGAGAATGCAAGAAAGATACTTAGAGAAAACAAGGCTGTGGTAGAGAAACTTGTAGAGCTGCTTCTTAAGCAGGAAGAGGTTGGGAAGGAAGAATTTAACGCTTTGTTTGAGTAACTCTTCGGATGCGTTATAATCTACCATGACTTATAACGGTAAAGACCTTTTTATTGCTATTGATGCAAATGCTATAGTGCACCGTGCATTTCATGCGTATCCTCCGACTTTGGCAACATCCACAGGATTACAGGATAATGCAGTATACGGCTTTACCGTGATGCTTTTGCAGATTCTTAAACAGTTTGACCCCAAATATATCTTCTGTGCCTTTGATACCGGCAAGCCTACATTCAGGCATGTGCAGTTTACCGATTATAAAGGTCATAGAAAGCCGGTGGATGCCTCTCTGACAGCCCAGTTTCCCCTTGTACAGGAGGTTTTAAGGGCTTTTAACATACCGATTATAGAAAAGGAAGGATTTGAGGCCGATGATATTCTCGGAACGGTTTCTAAGTGGGTTAGTGATGGTAAATGGGCTTCATATAACCTATCCATGCTTTTGGTTACCGGAGACCGTGACCTTCTACAATTGGTAGATAAAAATGTATCAGCATGTCTACCCAGTGGATCATTCAGCAATATTATTACTTACGATAAAGAGAAAGTCATAGAGAAATACGGATACTCTCCTGAGCAGGTTACAGACTATAAAGCATTGGTGGGCGATGCCTCGGATAATATCCCCGGTGTTAAGGGAATAGGGGAGAAAACGGCTTTAGGGCTTCTGTATAAATATCAAACTCTGGATAATTTGTATAAGAACATGAATGAAGTCGATCAGAGATACCGTACGAAACTAGCTGAGGGTACAGAGCAGGCTTATTTCAGCAAGGATCTGGCTACAATTAAACGTGATGTAGATATTAGTCTGCAGTTGGAGGATTGTGTGGTCCTGGATTTTGACGAGCAGAAGCTTTTAGATGTCTTTGCCAAGTTTGAGTTTAGAACTCTGGTAAATAAGATACCTAAATCGATTAATGGTGCAAAAAAGTCAAAACCTCAATTCGATATGTTTAGTGAGCCGGGTGAACAGATGGACGGAGTGGAGGAGATTAGCGATCTCGTACCGTCTGTAACGCAGGCCAAGAGGTTCATTATTGCTTATATAGGCACTAAGGATAAGCTTTTGTGTAGCACTGTGGATAACTTGGGACAAGTAAGCGTCTCGTTAACAACCCCCTCAACCCTGGATATACTATGTTCCACGATTTCGATAGATTGTGAAACCTATATCTGGGACTGGGAAGAATTGGTTTCACAGATTAAGGTGGGAACTGTAAATGCCTTTATGAAAGCAAAATCGGTGGATCTTCAATTGCTTGTTTTCTCCATCTCCTCTGGCAAGAAGGACTTTTCTCTGGAAACGGTGCTGTTTGATTCCTTATCTTTTAAGTCTGATTCGGAGGACTATATGAGAATCGGTAAGGCACTTGTAGATGTAATTAAGGTGATCGAAGATAAGGTGGAAGGGTTGGAGATGTCCGAGTATGTAGTTGAAGGGTGGAAAAATGCGGGTGAGTCTTTGAAGGAGGAGATTGCTTCTATAGAAGATATGGTTAGGTGTATTGAAATGCCTGTCTCTGCAATACTTCAAAAAATGGAGAAAAGAGGAATTGCAGTAGATGTAGAGGTGTTAAAGGGGTTGGAAGAAAGGCTTAACACGGAAATAGAGAAGATAAGGAAGAGTATATATGAGGACATAGGTCATGAAGTTAATCTAAACTCTCCTAAGCAACTTTCCGATGTTATATATAATGAACTTTCAGTGCCCGATGTATTAGGAAGCAAAAGGGGAAGATCAACAAGGGAAGAAGTCCTTATTGAAATCCAAAATATTCATCCTGCAATATCGAAAATCCTTAAATACAGGGAGCTTTCCAAGGTACAGAATACTTACGTTATCCCTTATAGAGAAGTCGTTGAAAAAAGCCGGGTTGCTGAGATTCATACTGATTTTAAACAGATGGGGGCTTCTTCGGGAAGATTTAGCTCCGTTAACCCTAATATGCAGAATATTCCCGTTCGGGGAGAATGGGGGGATGAGATTAGGAAGATCTTTATTCCGCGTTCCGGATATGTATTTATAGGCGCCGACTATTCTCAAATTGAGTTTCGCGTTATGGCGGATATCTCAATGGATGAAGCACTCTTGCATGATTTTGCTACAGACGGGGATATTCATAGGGCTACAGCTTCAAGAATATTTAAGAAAGATGAAAAGGATGTCACTAAAGAGGAGAGGAGTCTTGGAAAAACAATAAACTTTGGAATTCTTTTCGGGCAGACTCAGTATGGACTTGCAAGCATGTTAGGAGTAGACAGGGAGACGGCACAGAAATATATTGAAGAATATTTTGGAATATATAAGGGGGTTAAAAGGTATATTGACGAAGCCTCAAAAAACGCTTTGAAGACGGGATATGTACAGAGCATGTTAGGCCGGACAAGGTATATAGCAGGTTTAACATCTAGAAACTTCAATGTACGCAATGCGGCTGTGAGAGAGGCTGTGAATATGCCTATACAAGGGGGAGAAGCCGATATTATGAAGATTGCCATGATCAAGATAGACAGATTGATTGAGGGGAAGTACAAAGATAAAGCATATATTCTGCTTCAGGTTCATGACGAGTTCATATTTGAAGTTCTGAAGGGATATGAAGAGAGCTTTTCAAAAGAGGTTAAAGAAATTATGGTAAATGCTGTAAAATTATCTGTTCCTTTAGATGTTCATATCTCTACGGGAAATAATATGAGTGAATTGAAGTAGATGAGTGAAAGAAAATCAAAGGGTCTGGGCATTATTTTAGGTATTATAGGGGTTGGGGCAGTTGCATACCTTCTACTAAAGAAAAAGAGAAGCATAGAAGATAGGCCCTCAATTCATGAAGAAGAGGCTTTACCCAGAAGAAATATTAGAATTGTTAAAAAAGGTGCAGATGCAGGTTTAAATTCCAGGCAGAAGAAGCTTCTTGACGCCATATCAGGTTCTAACGGTTTGAATACTATGTCTATGCTTAAAGTTGTTAGAAATACTACAGACAGAACACTAAGAAGGGATCTAAATAGAATGATGGAAATGGGGTTAGTATATAAACAGGGGAGTACTAAGTCATCAAAGTATTTTGCAAAATGATAAGCTTTTTAAAGGCATCTGAAATATTCCAAAGTATTGAGAGTATTTCATCTCGTAATGAGATGACTGTTATTTTGGCTGAAGCTGTAAGGGTTTTGGATGAAAAGGATATCCAAGTGTTCTCATATCTTGTACAGGGCAGAGTCGCTCCCATGTTTATCCCTGCGGAGTACAATCTCTCAGAGAAGGGACTGATAAACGCACTTTCCAATGTTTACGGCAACGAGGTCTCTGTTTTAAGAAAAAAAGAAGGAGATCTTGGAAGTGCCGTGGAGAAACTAGTGGATCATAAGACGAAAGGGTTAAGTTTAATTGGAGTCTATGAAGCACTTTGGACGGTTGTTAACTCGCAGGGATCGGGATCTGTAGATATCAAAGCTCAGATATTTCTTAATACTGTAAAGCAGATGTCGCCGTTAGAGGCCAGGTACTTTACGCGCATAATTGTAGGGAGTCTGAGGCTTGGGTGTAGTACGAGGACACTTCTTGATGCTTTTTCAATGTTTTTGGTTGGAGATAAGAGTAAGAGGGATGTTATGGATAAAGCCTACGGATCATGTGCTGATATAGGCTATATAGCATCACTGGTCAAGGAAGATAACCCGCTGAAGCATTTAGAAGAGGTTGTCCCGATACCTGGTATTCCAATCCTCTCAAGGCTGGTAGAAAGGGTTAAGAGTTTTGATGAGGTCAAAGACCGGTTCCCCTCTACCTTCATGGTTCAGCCCAAGTATGATGGATTGCGATGTCAAATTCATAAGATAGGGGATAGTCAAAAGAGTTTAAGTGAAAGAATTTGGTTTGGAAGGCAGACGGCTCCTTCGCATATAGATATGTTCGGCGGTGTGCAGGTTCCAAAGGTTAAGCTATTCACCAGGAATCTAGAGGATATCACCGATATGTTTCCTGAGGTTGTTGAATCTGCAATAAATATGGGAGGGGACTCCTTTATCTTAGACTCCGAAGTTGTCGGCTGGAATGCTAAAGAAAAGAAATTTCTCTCCTACCAGGATACGATGACAAGAAGGAGAAAGTATGGAATAGAGGAAAGGCAGCAGAATATACCGGTTAATGCTTTTGCCTTTGATGTTATGTATTTGGACGGAAAAGAGATTCTTAATCGAAAGACAGGTGAGAGATTCGAAAATCTTGAAAAGCTTTTTGAAAAGGGAGAATCAAGTATCCAGCTGTCACCCGTATACATTACCAATGAGGTCGAGGAGTTAAGGGAACTTTTTAAAGAATATATTGGTATGGGACTGGAAGGAGTAATAGTTAAAGATGTTGACGGAGGATACTCACCTGGTGCCAGGGATTTTGAATGGATAAAGATCAAAAAATCTATCGATAATAATCTTGTTGATACGGTGGATCTTGTTGTACTGGGATATTACTTAGGTTCAGGAAAAAGGTCAAAGTTTGGAATAGGAGCTATACTTGGCGGGGTATATAACCCTGATAGCGAAACTTATGAGTCTGTTACAAAGATTGGAACGGGTATTACGGACGAGCAGTGGGGGACCATTAAAGGCAGGCTGGATACCATTGTTGTTAAAGAGAAACCTAAGAATGTTGCTATAGAAGGTATTATGAAACCAGATGTTTTTGTCAGCCCGGAAGTGGTTATTACGGTGGATGCCGACGAAGTGAGTGTAAATAGAAAGTCTGAGAGTGTAGCAAGAGGCTTATCTTTAAGGTTTCCGCGGCTAATTGAATTTGATAGAGATAAGAATCCGGAAGATGCTACTACAATCGATGAGCTTCTTCTCATGAAAAAGTAAGGGTCATATTCCCTTCTTATTGAGCCTGTAGTATAATTGTGGCACGTAATTTCATATTATTACATCATGTATACAGTTCAGAAATATGGTACTCCAATACCACCGGTAATGGCTTTTGGTTCTGAAATCTTCGGACAGGATATGGTGGCATCTGATGCAAGTGAGACAATGGAGGCTTTAAAACCTTTTTGCCGAGTAGCAGCTATGACTATTAAGATATTAGGGAATGACCTCCTTTTAGATATGGGATATGAGGCTGAAAAAGGAGCTCTTACCGATGTTGAAGCAGGATTTCTATTTGGCTTTTACGAGGATGTTTCGACATTCGTAAAAATGCATGCAGACGACGAAGTGCCTGAGGGGATTAATTCACGAGTGAAAGTTACAGCCTTTAGTTCAAGTAAAGAGACGAATGCTCCTGCGGTTGATGCTCTGGTTTTTGAGAACTTAGATGATGGAAACATTATTATCCTTAAAGATAATGGCCACGACATTATTGTCATAGTCCCGGATGGTTATTACGATAATCTACTTCTTCTTGATGATCTTGCCGATGTAAATAAGAGTAAAAAGATGAGTGATATTGAGCGAAGAATTGGGATAGGTTACTATGGAAATGTCAAACTTGCTACCCTGCTTCATGGTAATAGATCTGTGGTCTCTGACCGGCTATTTGATTTAGTCGAGAGATACACGAGTAATTAAAGAAATTCTCTTGCATATCCTATATGGCTCTGATATAATCCTTTCACACAAGTTCGGGAAGCTGTGGGAGCAGGATTCCTCTTAGAAAATATACTCTAACGAATTCCTAAAAAAAGATTTTGACATGATGATTAACGAGTGGTATAACAGCGATGTATTTTGCTCGTTGAAAATTGAAGAGTGGCAGGAAGTCAAGTAATAAATATCTTGGACTTCTTGTTGAGTGCAATTTTTTTGCAAAGTGCAATAGTCCAACAATTCATAAATCTATCAATTTGCGACGATAGTCAAATGGCATGCAAATGTCATTTGTAAGCAATTTTTCAATGAGAGTTTGATCATAGCTCAGGATGAACGTTGGCGGTGTGCCTAAGGTATGCAAGTCGAACGAACCTTGAAGACTTTGAAACTTCGGTTGATGAGTCTTCGCTGGTTAGTGGCAAACGGGTGAGTAACACATGGATAATCTGCCTCGAAGTCGAATACAGCTCGTCGAAAGACGGGGTAATATTCGATAGTCTGAAGGAAACGCAAGTTTTCTTTGGTAAAGCTCCGGCGCTTCGAGAGGAGTCTGTGTCCTATCAGCTAGTTGGTGAGGTAATAGCTCACCAAGGCTAAGACGGGTAGCTGGCGTGAGAGCGCGGTCAGCCACAATGGAACTGAGACACGGTCCATACTTCTACGGAAGGCAGCAATTAGGAATCTTGCGCAATGGGGGCAACCCTGACGCAGCGACACCGCGTGGAGGACGAAGGTCTAAGGATCGTAAACTCCTTTTATATGGGAATAATAAATGAAGGTACCATATGAATAAGCACCTGCTAACTACGTGCCAGAAGCATCGGTGATGCGTAGGGTGCGAACGTTATCCGGATTTATTGGGCGTATAGAGATGCGTAGGCGTTCTTGTAAGTCTTGTGTCAAAGACCTTAGCTTAACTAAGGGAAGGCATCGGAAACTACGAGAATTGAGAGAGGGAGGGGTGAATGGAATTCTCGGTGGAGTGGTGAAATACGTTGATATCGAGAGGAACACCAGCGGCGAAGGCGATTCACTGGCCCTTTTCTGACGCTCAGGCTCGAAAGCGTGGGGAGCAAAACGGATTAGATACCCGTGTAGTCCACGCTGTAAACTATGGACGCTAGGTGTTTGATACAATTGCTACAAGTCTTCGGATTTGTAGTGAGAGTATTGAGTGCCGTAGCTAACGCGTTAAGCGTCCCGCCTGTGTACTACGGTCGCAAGACTAAAACATAAATGAATTGGCGGGGACCCGCACAAGCAGAGGAGCGCGTGGTTTAATTCGATGGTAATCGAAGAACCTTACCAGGGTTTGAAATGTAGCTGCAAGCTTTAGGAAACTAGAGCCGCCTTCGAGGGTGCTACACAGGTGCTGCATGGCCGTCGTCAGCTCGTGTCGTGAGATGTAGGGTTAAGTCCCGAAACGAGCGCAACCCCTATCCTATGTTACAAGTGTCTTAGGAAACTGCCTCGGTAAAACGGGGAGGAAGGTGGGGATGATGTCTGGTCCGCATGGCCCTTATGTCCTGGGCGACACACGCGCTACAATGGTCGGTACAACGGGTAGCCAAACCGCAAGGTGGAGCCAATCCTAAAAAACCGACCTCAGTTCGGATTGTAGTCTGAAACTCGACTACATGAAGTTGGATTTGCTAGTAATCGTGAATCAGCCATGTCACGGTGAATACGTTCTCGGGTCTTGCACACACCGCCCGTCACGTCATGGGAGTAGGTGATACCCGAAGGTGTCCGGTTTTTAAATTGGATAACTAAGGTAACGCTTATGACTGGGATGAAGTCGTAACAAGGTAGCCGTAGGGGAATCTGCGGCTGAATTACCTCCTTTCAAGGAGAACCCAAACTTTCCTGCCACTTTTTAGTTTTCAATATGAGAGCTAGTTCTTTACAATTTTTGATAGAACTTGGGCTAAGCCGAGTTTGATGCGCCCAATGTTTCGGGCGTATAGCTCAGTCGGTTAGAGCGCAGTCCTGATAAGACTGAGGTCCCAAGTTCGATTCTTGGTACGCCCACCATGAATATATCTGTTATGAGGCTGTTTAGGGGCTGTAGTTCAGCAGGCTAGAACACTTCATTTGCAATGAAGAGGTAGGTGGTTCGAGTCCACCCAGCTCCACAAGATATGTAGTCTAGAAATAGATTACGAAAATATAGTGTTTGCACTTTAAAAACTGAATAGAAATGAACCATTTCAAAAAGTAAAGCTACGGGCATATGGTGGATGCCTTGGCGCAAAAAGTCGATGAAGGACGTAGTAGACTGCGATATGCTTCGGGGAGATGTCAAACAATCGTTATAACCCGGAGATTTCCGAATGGAGTAATCCAGCTGGGGTCATACCCAGTTACCCTACAGAGAATACATATCTGTAGAGGAGAGAACGTTGGGAAGTGAAACCTCTCAGTACCAACAGGAAAAAAGAACATAAGTTTATTCCCTTAGTAGTGGCGAGCGAAACGGGAAGAGTCTAAACCAATATTGTGTAAGAGGGCGTTAATTCATGAGTCGCGTTGCGACGATTGGAAAGACAAACTCGTAGGTTGCTGTTCGTGCAATATTGGAGTTGTAAGATACTAATAGATCAAACAGCAATTTGGTCGGAAAGTTACAAAATACATATCTAATGGAATAGATCTGGAAAGGTCGGCCATAGAACATGAAAGCTGTGTACATTAAAGGTATGTGTCTTTCTTTTAGTATTCTTAAGTACCACGGAATAAGTGAAAATCTGTGGGAATCTGCCAAAACCACTTGGTAAGACTAAATACTTTTTTGCGACCGATAGTGAACAAGTTCCGAGAGGGAAAGGTGAAAAGTACCCCTGTTAGGGGAGTGAAATAGTAACTGAAACCATATGCTTACAAACAGTCAGAGTCCTAGCTTGCTAGGATAATGGCGTGCCTATTGAAGAATGACCATGCGAGTCAGTTGTGTACGGCAAGGTTAAACCGGAAACGGTGGAGCCGAAGCGAAAGCGAGTCTGAATAGGGCGAATTCAGTCGTATGCACTGGACCCGAATCCAGGTGATCTAACCTCGTGCAGAGTGAAGTCCCACGAAAGTGGGATGGAGGCTCGAACACTTTAATGTTACAAAATTATGTGATGACACGTGGTTAGCGGTAATATGCCAAACGAACCTGGTAATAGCTGGTTCTCCTCGAAATAGCTTTTGGGCTAGCGTTGCAATTTAAATTCTGGGGGTAGAGCACTTATAGAATCTTGGGCTCGAAAGAGTACCATGTTCTGTAAAACTCCGAATACCGGAATGTACATTGTGGCAGTTAGAACTATTGGGCTAAGCTAATACGTTCGAAAGGGCAACAGCCCAGATCGTCAGATAAGGACCCTAAATTTACCTCAGTGGCAAAGGAAGTGGAGTTTCTCAGACAGCTAGGAGGTTGGCTCAGAGGCAGCCATCCTTTAAAAAGTGCGTAAAAGCTTACTAGTCTAGAGATTCTGCGCTTAAGATATAACGGGGCTAAAGGTAAATTCCGAAGCTGCGAATGTGTATTAACTTCGGTTAATACATTTGGTAGAGGAGCGTTCCATACATGTTGGCCTTAGCAGGCTAAAAAAAGCAGTGAAGGCAGCCCGTAAGGAGTTGCTGGAGCGTATGGAAGTGAGAATGCATGGATGAGTAGCGCAAAGCAGGTGAAAACCCTGCTCGTCGAATATCTAAGGTTTCCATGGCTACGTCAGTCGCCCATGGGTAAGTCGATCCTAAGCCGAGGCCGAAAGGCGTAGGTGACGGACAACAGGTTAATATTCCTGTACTACTATATTTAGCAATGGAGTGAGAGGATTGAAAAGGCAGGCCCCTTAAGGATTGGGGTCTAAACAGCAAGTTAGTTTTCGCAGGTAAATCCACGAAAACGTTTCCCGCTTGCGGGATGAACACGAACTGTTATGGAAAGGTGACCGCAAGGAATCCGATCTGTCAGATTAATCTTCCAGGAAAAGCTTCTAGCGCTTAAGACTTCGGTCTTGAGCAATATTTATGGTAATCGTACCGCAAACCGACACCGGTAGATTGGTGTAAATGCACTAAGACGTACGAGTGATGCGTTGTTAAGGAATTCGGCAAATTCACCCCGTAAGTTAGCGAGAAGGGGGACTGTACACTGTCAGATTTTTTCAGGCAGTGATTACAGTGGCACAGAATAGGAGAGAGCGACTAGTTACCAAAACTACAGGCGCTTGCAAATTCGTAAGAAGATGTATAAGTGCTGACGCCTGCCCAATGCCAGAAGGTTAAGGAAGTTTGTCATCGACTCTTGCCACACTTCGGTGTGTCAATTGTTGAAAAGCGGATGACTGAAGCCCTGGTCAATGGCGGCTGTAACTATAACGGTGGTAGATAAATATCTACTAAGTAGTAATGATAATTATTACTTGGTTTTGCTACCAGATATCGGGCCGTTGTAAAATCTAACTGTATGCTGGGACATCCTAAACGGCATGGATACTTAATTTATTAAGTAAAAACTTCATGTTTTTGGACAATCAGCAGGAAAGATTTGTAACTAATATCCCTAATACCGAAAGTTCTAAATGGTTTATCTCAGGATTTGTAGATGGAGAAGGGAGTTTCTGTCTTAATATTAAAAATCGTATTAATGTTAAATACGGTTTTAGAATAGAACCAGCTTTTTATGTTTATCAACATGAAAAGAATAAATGGTTTCTAGAAGAGATTATGAAAGTATTTGGTTGCGGAAGTATACATCGAAAAACTTCCCCATATAGTGTTTATACATACCAAATATCCGGAATTAATCCGTGTTATGAAAGAGTTATCCCATTCTTCGAAACATATCCGTTGAAAACAAAACTAAAAGCATTCTCTATTTTTAGAGATGCAATAGTGATGATGAAGAATAAGCAACATCTTAGTCCGAAAGGAATGCTGAAGTTGTTAGATTATTCATATGAGATGAATCAGATGGGAAAAGGTAAAAAGTGGGAAAAGAAAGAATTAGTTGCAAGAATCCTCAGAGGCTAAACGTTAGACTTCCATTTACAAAAATATGTGGAAGAAGATATAGTCCGACCTCTACAGTAATGTAGAGAGATATACAAAAGTATATCCGCCTAAGAAATTAGGTCATCTAAGTAAATAGATACTTAGATCTAAGTAACAGGAATGCCTAAGGTAGCGTAATACCTCGCCACTTAATTAGTGGCTTGCATGAAAGGCGTAACGACTCTCTCACTGTCTCGACAGCGTGCTCGGCGAAATTGAAATGGCTGTGAAGATGCGGCCTACCCGTACCAGGACAAAAAGACCCCGTGGAGCTTTACTGCAGCTTTGCATTGAAATTAGGCTCTAGTTGTAGAGCATAGGTGGGAGACTTTGAACCAGATTCGTCAGGATTTGGGGAGTCACCAGTGTAATACCACCCTATTGGCGTTTAATTTCTCACCTTTGCCGTTACCCGGCAAGGAAACAGTGCACGGCGGGCAGTTTGACTGGGGCGGTTGCTTGCAAAAGAGTAACGCAAGCGTACAAAGGTCACCTCAATCCGGATGGAAATCGGATGAAGAGTACATAAGCATAAGGTGGCTTTACTGTGAGGGAGACATCCCGAGCAGTTGCGAAAGCAGGTTTAAGTGACCCTTTGGCAGAATGTGGAATCGCCATTGTTTAACGGATATAAGTTACCCCGGGGATAACAGGCTGGTGGTGCCCGATAGTTCATATTGACGGCACCGTTCGGCACCTCGATGTCGGCTCGTCACATCCTGGGAGTGGATAAGCTCCCAAGGGTTGGACTGTTCGTCCATTAAAGTGGCACGTGAGCTGGGTTCAGACCGTCGTGAGCCAGGTCGGTCTCTATCCGGTATGGGCGCAGCAAATTTGAGGGAAGTGGCCCCTAGTACGAAAGGATCGGGGCGAGGTAAACCTCTGGTGTACCAGCTGTTCTACCAAGAGCATTGCTGGGTAGCTATGTTATTTAGGGATAAGCACTGAAAGCATATAAGTGCGAAGCCTGTCCCAAGATTAGATTTGCTTGTTGCGTTCGCGCAACGGAAGATCCGTAGTAGACTACTACGTTGATAGGCACTAGGTGTAAGTACAGCAATGTATTGAGCCAAGGTGTACTAATAGATCAAAAAACTTTTTGAAATGCTTCAAATTTCTATTCAGTTTTGAGTGTGTAAACACTCTTAATAGCTCTTTATGAATTTAAAGTCCTGATATCTCTAGTAATAGAGGTTGTCAGGCATGAGTAATTAGAGAATCTGATTGCTTATGCCTGGCAATTGTAGCGGAGTGGAACTACCTGATCCCATCCCGAACTCAGAAGTAAAATGCTCCAGCGCCTAAAATACTTATTTCGAAAGGAATTGGGAAGATAGGTCATTGCCAGGACTTTAGAAATTGGAAACCCACTAGAAATAGTGGGTTTTTTATTGTTCATATCAGCCTTATAGAATATATTTCTGCGTTAGATTATAATTAATAAAGATTAATTATTTTTGTAAATGGATGGCTAAAAAAGAGAAAATAATTGCCGAGGAGTTCTTTGCTATGATAAATGAACAGGCTGATGAATTGGTAGGAGGCAATGGTGGTCCTACGAATTCTATAATTCAAACTGAGAAGGGAACTCTTAAGATTGACCGTGGAAGAGAGCGTCAAGATTCCAGAGTTATAACTATTGCACAGCAAGAGAAAACTCCTCTTGTTATACAGTGGTTAAGCGGAGATACTAGTCATGTAATTTATTATGCAACGCCTTCGAGACCGTTTGTACAATCTCCTTTCCCATTGATGTTTTCTCCCTCGTATCTCACAAAAGTCATTGAGAAATCATTAGAAGTATTGCTTATTAATGATGATGAAGAACGTGAGAGTGCTTTAAATGAATTTCTTTCTGAACCTGAATATCTTAAGGCTCTTAATAGATTAAGAAGCTAGTTATTTTGTTGGAGAAAACTAAGACTTGTAGTATACTTTTTTAAGCCCCGTTAAGGGGTATTTTATTATCATAGGTCTTTGGTATATGGGTCAAAATGGTGATTTCAGTAATAAAAAAGTTTTTTTAGTAAATGGTAAGCCACGAGCAGGGAAAGATACTTTCGGAATTGCAGTTAAGAGAGAATTAGGCGTATATAGTATTAACTTTAGGCATTTATCATCAATAACTCCAATTAAACAAACTCTGCTTTCGGAAGAGAAGCATGATAGAGTGCTTCTACCTGATAGCGTATATCCTTGGCTCCGATCTATTAAGGATTCAATTCCTGATCTGGTTGGTAGGGATTGGGACGGAGAGACAAAAGATAATTTTTGGAGATGGGCAATGTCTGAATTAAAGCATAAGATAGTGGAGCGGGACAGTGATTTCTTATACTTGTGGATTCTACGAATGATAAACGAAACTCCTGACCCGGCAGTAGTTTTTGTGGATGCACGTGAGCCCTGGTTTATTAATGGTTTTTGGGGGTATGAAAAAAAGATGGCGGGCTTTACGGGTGGTCTTCAAGGCGGTAATGTCTTAGTCCTTTCCGATAGTTATGATCATTCAATTGCAAATCCTTCAGATGATGCCGTTTTTGACTTGGAGTATGACTGGTATGTTGATAATTATCGTGATCTGAGACATGGCTTTAGAGCTCATCAGATTCAGAATGAAGCTTTTCTTTTTATCCATTCTGAACTAGTAAAAGCCAGAGATATGTCGTCAAAATTAGAGCGACGATTTTAATGGTATAATTTTTTGTGTCACCTAAGCAGATACTTTCCAAAATGGAAGAACTTTTTCCTAACGCAGCTACAGAGCTTGCAAACTGGAAAACACCGTTTCAATTCCTTGTTTGTATAGTATTATCAGCCCAAACTACAGATAAAGGAGTGAATAAGGTGACGACTATGCTGTTTGAAGAGTATCCCGATCCTTTATCTATGTCAAAGGCTAGGGAACAAGATGTGTACAGTATAATTCAGACTGTAAATTATTCTAATTCAAAATCGAGATATTTAATTGAACTATCTAGAAAACTTGTTCAAGATTTTAACTCGGAAGTTCCTAAAGATGTGAACAACCTTATAACCTTAAAAGGTGTGGGAAGGAAGACCGCCAATGTATTCCTAAACGATCTGTATAAGTCTAATGAGGGTGTAGCAGTCGACACTCATGTAATGAGGGTCTCACAGCGTCTAGGATTAACGAAAGAAACAAACCCGGATAAGATAGCCAGAGATTTAGAGAAATTGTATCCCCAAAAAGACTGGTGGAAGATAAATAGATACTTTGTACTTTACGGAAGGTATATATGCAGAGCGAAGATGAAGAAAACAAGATGTGTATTTAGAGATATATGTTCATACTGTAAAGGCCTGCCTATTGAGTAGTATATACCCCGCAGGGTATATACTGAGAATGCACTGATACGAGGGACTGTATCGTTAAGCGAATCTCTTGAATGACTGTCATGTAGGCTTATCTATTTGTAATCAGCCTAGGGGAGAGATATAATTAGCCTATAATACTAATTCGGGTTTGCTATGGCAATCAGGAGTTTAACGCAAAAAGAAGGGAGCGGTTGTTTCCTTTTTGGAATGGAGGCAATGACTCGGAACGAGGGTAAGTTTGATCCGATAATAATTGGGCGTGACCTAAGTAAGCTAGAGGAGGGACTTGTAAATCAAGTTAGGAATTTACCAGCAGCACTTAACTCTTTACATGAAAAGATGACTCTAGGAGGGGACAGTTATGCAATTGAGGATGATATGTCGGCTTTATATGGAGATCTTCGGAATCTTAGCTTTTCAGCTATAACAGCCCTTATGTCAGTAGAGACGAAGTTTACGACTATGACTCTTCTAGAAAACTCTCCAACAGGTTGTAATGCTGTCGTTATAGATAATCCTAATGTGGATTTGTTCGCATGCTATTTAGATGGTAAAGGAATTTTATTCTTTAGAAAGGGTAATAAGTTTGATTCTAACTCTGTCGCCAATGGTCTTAGAGACTCACATTATCCCGATAGGTATATCGTAGAGAATGCAAGAGGTCACTTAGTATGCTGGGTAAACGATTACGGAACCCTGTTTACTCCTCAGGAGTATCTAGATTTCTTTGAGGAGGATTATAAAGATTAAGTTTTGGCAGTAAAGCTTTTTTCTGATATAATCCCCTTTGCACGGATAAATAATATTAATATTTAAGTATATTTAAACTCTTTCCGTGGAGTGTATATATTAACTAAAATTATGGAAAAAACCTCTAAAACAAAGTCAAAAGTAACTAAGAAGGTTACCAAGACTACTACTAAGAAAGTGGCTGCACCTAAAGCAAAAGTTACCAAAAAAGTTGTAACACCAAAGGTTGTAGTTCCTCTTTCAACTAATCCTGAAGATCTATATTCAAGACTTGACTCATATATCTCTGATACAGCTCATCAATTAAAACAGCTATCAAGAGGAGATATTGTTGAAGGAAAAGTAATGGATGTAAGACCGGGAATGCTTGTAATTGATGTCGGATATAAATCTGAAGGTATTGTGGCAGGAAGAGAGTTGAAAACAGAAGGATTTGATCCATCTACGGTAAATGTTGGAGACAGCATGCTTGTATACGTTGTTAAACCTGAAGATGATGAGGGACAATTGGTTCTCTCAGTCCGAAGAACCAAGCAGGCAGGATTATGGCTGAAGCTTGAAGAAGCTAAGAATAAGAATGAGGTTGTTGAAGCTACTGTCGTAGAATCAAATAACGGTGGGTTAATTGTAGAACTTGGAAAGGATGTCCGCGGGTTTATCCCAACCTCCCAGCTTGATGCTTCAAGAGTGTATGCAAATGGAGTCAGGACTGTCGGAAAAGATATTTCAGCCAGAGTTCAGAAGAGACTTACATCATTAATCGGCCAGACAATTAAGGCTAAAATTATTGAACTTGATAGAGAGAAGAACAGGGTTATCCTCTCTGAAAAAGCTCGTGATATTGAACAGAGAGATGAGACTTTGAAGAAGGTTAAAGAGGGTGATGTACTACATGGTACTGTCAGCGGTATTGCACCATTCGGAATCTTTGTTAATGCAGCAGGACTTGAGGGTCTTGTTCACCTGTCAGAATTATCATGGGATAAAGTTGAGGATGTTGGTGCATTGTACCAACCGGGTTCAACAGTTGATGTTATGGTTATTGGTATTCTTGATGGAGGAAAAAGAGTTGCATACTCTGTTAAAAGACTTCAGAAAGACCCATGGTCAGAAGCAATTGCCAAATATCAGATTGGTGATGTTGTTGAAGGAGAAGTTCAAAGAGTTGTTCCTTATGGAGCTTTTGTTAGAGTTGGAAATGGGCTTAACGGTCTTGTACACATTTCTGAAATGTCAGATAAGCTTGTTAAAGATCCTGCGGATATTGTAAAGCAGGGAGACAATGTAAAGGTAAAGATCCTTTCAATATCTTCAACAGAAAGACATCTCGGACTCAGTCTTAAGGCTGTCGGTGAGAAAGAAACAACTAAGAAGGCAAAGAAACTTTCTAAGAAAGAATTAGAAAAGGCTGTAGACGAAGCAATAGCACAGGAAGTTCCTCAGGAGTAAAGGGGCCTGTGGTATAATTTTCTAATAATATAAAGCATATCCATATGCGGAGTAAGGATGTTTCTGTACTATCAAAACTTAGCGATAATGCAAAAGCCTCGTTGAAAATAGCGTCAGAGGCTTCCAAACTTCTGTCTGCCAATGAGGTTGCACCTCACCATCTTTTTGTTGGTATTGTGCTTAACAGCAAATCACTTGCTTCCAGGACGATTCTAACGATGGGATTTGATATTGAAAAGATAACAAAGGAGATTATGGGAGTGACAGGGACCGACTTTATTACCATTGAGAAGACTAAAGAAACTGATATTCGTCTCTCCTCTGAATCTCAGGAGGTATTAAGGGAGGCATATGCTATAGCTCACAAATTATCACATGTATATGTCGGAACTGAGCATATACTGCTTGCTTTGCTTAAAGCTGATAAGACGGAACTTGGTAGGAAGTTGTATACCCAGGGTTTAGACTATAAATCAGTAGAGGAAGCCCTTTTTAACTTTGCCACATACCCGGCAGGTATACTCTCAAAGCCTGAAAATGGTCCTTCAATGATTATGGAACAGTCTGCTCTTGCCGCTTTCGGGAGGGATCTGGTTAAAGAGTCCAGGGAGGGTAAGCTTGATCCGATAGTTGGGAGGGAAGAGGAAATTGAGAAAATGGTTAACATTATCTCGCGTAGAAAGAAGAATAATCCTCTAATTGTCGGTGAGGCAGGGGTAGGTAAAACCGCCTTAGTAGAAGCTCTCGCTCAGAGGATTGCAGATGGAAATGTACCCCAAGCCCTTAAAGACGCGAAAATTGTAGCTTTAGATATCTCCAGTATAATGGCGGGGAGTAAGATGAGAGGGGATGTGGAAGAAAAAATGATTGCTATTATCAAAGAAGTCACATCTTCTCCTAATACGATCCTTTTTATTGATGAAATTCATAATGTGTTAAGTTCTGGCATTCCCGGAGTCCCTTCAGATATGTCCGGGATACTAAAACCTGCTCTGACAAGAGGAGACTTCAGGTGCATTGGGGCTACAACCATGTCTGAATATACAAAGTACATGGAAGAGGATAATGCTTTAGTCAGAAGATTCCAGGCAGTACTTGTGGAGGAAACCTCTATTGCCGATACCATCAAGATCCTGAGAAGGATTAAGCCTATACTGGAAGCGCATCATAATGTAAGAATCGGAAAAGAAGCTCTTGAAACGGCCGTTAAGCTGTCTGATAGATATGTAAGTGACAGATATCTACCTGATAAAGCAATTGATCTTTTGGATGAGGCTGCCGCAACAAGGAAGCTGGCGGTCGAAAAAGAGTATTCGCAGATCTCTGATCTTATGAATGAGTTGAGAACGACTCAGCTTGAGAAGGAAACAGATATCAAAAAAGGGAGAATGGCAGAAGCTTTAGAACAGAAAGAGCAGGAAGGTACACTGAAAAAGAAGATTAAACAGCTTGAAAAAGAGAGAAGTATCAGTCAGAAGAGCAGGGAGTATGAAGTTGATATAACCACGATTAGAAACGTTGTTTCTAAATGGACAGGTATTCCTGTTGCTACGCTTGGCAGCGATGAGAGATCGTCCCTTATAAACCTGGAATCAACACTTGGCAGAAAGGTGGTGGGTCAGGAAGAAGCCGTGCAGTCAGTTGCCTCTGCCATAAAGCGTGCAAGAACAGGGATATCGGACGAAAATAGGCCGTGGGCCTCGTTTCTTTTTCTTGGCCCAACCGGAGTAGGCAAAACCGAATTGGCTAAAGTTCTCACAAAGATTCTCTTTGGTGATGAAGACAGACTGATTCAAATTGATATGAGTGAAATGATGGAGATGCACAGTGTTTCCAAGCTCATCGGGTCTCCTCCAGGATATGTAGGATATAGGGAGGGAGGTCAACTAACGGAGAAAATCCGCCAGCAGCCCCATTCCGTTATTCTTTTTGATGAAATTGAAAAAGCCCATCCTGATGTTCTTAATATCCTGCTTCAGATCCTTGAATATGGACATCTAACTGATGGAAAAGGCCGGAGGGTTAATTTCAAGAACACAGTAATAGTCCTCACCTCTAATATTGGTGCGGAAGAAATTAGAAAGGATAAAGTACTTGGGTTCATAAATGAGACTGAAGAAAAAGATGAAGAAGATGTCGAGAATGCATATCAGTCAATGAAACAGGCTTTAACAAAGGAACTTCGGGAGAGTCTAAGACCCGAACTTCTTAACAGGCTGGATGATATTGTCATTTTCAGATCCCTAACTAAGGAAGACGCTCAGAAGATTGTTGAACTTCTCATTACAGAGCTAAATATTAGGTTGAAAGATCAGGGTATCAAGGTTACTATAGATAAAAAGGTTAAAGAATATATTGCAAATGAAGGATTTAGTGATGAGTACGGGGCAAGGCCATTACGAAGAATGCTTCAGGATTCTGTTGAAAACGCTATAGCCAACTACCTTCTAATTCATGGTGAGGAGGAGAAAGGCATTATAAAAACTCTGAAAATTAATATAAAGGATAAAGAAATAATAGTCTCCTAAATATGTACTACTGTACAAACTGTGGAAGTGAGTTCCCTAAGTGGTCCGGCAAATGCCCGGTTTGTAACCAATGGGATACCATTGCAGAAGCTCCAGATGCGGTAAAGGGTAAGGGTAATAAATCTGATAGGGTTGCAAGAGTAGCAAGTAAGGTAAGCTTAAAGGAACTTTCAACGCAGAAAACAATGAAGCTTGAGAGGCTTAGTTCGGGCTTTAATGAGTTTGATAGGGTAATGGGAGGAGGAATTGTTCCGGGAAGTATTACTCTGGTAGCCGGAGAGCCTGGAATAGGTAAGTCAACGATTCTTCTTCAAATTGCTTTGAAATTATCCCTTATTGGTAAGGTTTTGTATGTATCAGGAGAGGAATCAATTGCTCAGATACACTCTAGGGTATTACGTATAGATAATAAACCTTCCTATAGTAAATATAGCCTAATTCTCTCTGATGAAACAAATGCAGAAAGCATAGCTGATCTTTTAGACGCTGAGAAACCTATGCTTGCGATTGTTGACTCTATTCAGTCTCTTGAGTCGGAAAAGGTAAGGAGCTCGGCAGGGAGCATAGGTCAGGTAAGGGTATGTGGCTCGGTTTTAACCAGGGCGGCAAAGTCTCTGGAAATTCCGGTTATTCTCGTTGGTCAAATTACAAAAGAAGGGAGTATTGCAGGCCCTAAAGTCCTTGAACATGTTGTTGATACGGTGCTTAATTTTGAAGGAGGGGAGTTTAATACCTTCAGAGTTTTGCGGTCGGCGAAGAATAGGTTTGGGTCAACCAATGAGATTGGGGTTTTTGAGATGGTCGAATCCGGACTAAGCGAGATAGAAAATCCGTCCAAGCTTTTTCTTGAGGGTGAGGGGAATATGTCGGGCAGTGCCATAGGTGCTGTTATGCAAGGGTCAAGAATTGTATTTGTAGAGGTGCAAGCCCTTGTGAGTGAAAGAGGTATGGAGTCCGGACCATTAAGAAGAGTTGCGAACGGCATTAAGAAACCGCGTTTGGATATGCTATGTGCGGTGCTCTCAAAAAGAGGAAGGGTGTTTTTAGGCGATAAGGATGTGTTTGTAAATGTTGTTGGAGGTATAAGTATTGATAATCCTACAATAGATCTTGCAATATGCGCAGCTATCAAATCAGCGGTTGAGGAAAAAGTACTGAGTAATGAGGTTGTGTATTGGGGAGAGGTTGGGCTTACGGGCGAAGTTAGAGGAGGATTTGCCTCTGAAATGGTATTAAAAGAAGCTAAAAGACTAGGATATTCGCAGATTGTAATGCCAAAATCAGCAAAGGTGAAAACAGCCTCTAATATAAGGGTTTTGCGTGATATATCTTCCCTGTAAATATTTTTTTATCAAACCTTATCCATAAAATACGTAACACGGTTTTACATAAAACCATTCCGTAACATTCACCCTTAGATCTCGTCGAAAAGTATTTGCAATCGCAGATATATAAACTTGTTGACATCGTATTGCCGATCAATGTATTATAATAATGATAAGGGTTTGGATATGTGTACAAGTATTATAGGTTGACTTCTATACATGAGTGGGTTATAATTAATCGTTGTTTAAAAAGAAGTGTGGATATCGAAGATTTTTCCCTTTGTCTGGTATGGTAAACATCGCTGGGCAAAAGGAAAACTCTTTGATACGTCAATCCTTTTTTCCCAGGGTTTGGTTGTGGTTTCCCCATTTACTGGGCCCTCGGAAAAGGGGATTGGATGCATTAATTTGCACTTCGATTTTTTTATATTCTGTATCAAGAAATCGGGGTCGGTCGGGGCAGTACCGATCCCAACCCTTTTCTCAATTTGACATTTTTTATTACTCTGCTTATACTTAAATAACATTTATGTATTTCATTAATTGGCTTTAATTTTTCCCCTATATATCTTATGGAATTAACGATAAAAGATTTAGAAAGCAAAACGATTGCTGACCTTCGTATTCGGGCTAAAGATCTCGGAATGAAGGAGTTCATGGAACTTCCCAAAAGAGAACTTATAATAGAGATTCTTAAGGCTTCCTCTCAAAAGGAAGGCTTTATTTTTATAGAAGGAATCCTTGAAGTTATGAATGACGGATCACACGGAGTGCTTAGAACTGATGGAATGCTTCCGGGTGAGAATGATGTTTATGTTTCCGGTTCGCAAATTAAGAAGTTCAGTTTAAGACCGGGCGATGTTGTTACAGGACCTGCTAGGCTTCCTAAGGATAAGGAGAAGTATTTGAGCTTATTAAGAGTTGATACTGTATATGGAAAACCTGCTGCTGAAGCAGCGGCCAGGCCTTTCTTTCACAGGCTGACAGCAATCTTCCCAATGAAGCAGATTAAACTCGAGACAGAAACGAGTAAGGTGTCTACAAGAGTTATTGATCTCCTTGCTCCCATCGGTTTTGGGCAGCGATCAATGGTGGTTTCTCCTCCTAAGGCTGGAAAAACATGGCTTTTGAAAGATATTGCCGAAGGCATTGCTCAAAATCATCCTAAAGCTAAACTTATGGTTGTGCTTGTCGGCGAGAGACCTGAAGAGGTTACGGATATGCAGAGAAGTGTTAAAGGTGAAGTATATGCTTCAAACTTTGATGAGCTTCCAGAGCATAACTGCAGAGTTGCAGAGATGGCACTTGAAAAAGCAAAGAGAATGGTGGAATGGGGTGAGGATGTGGTAATCCTAATGGATAGTATTACTCGTCTTGCCCGTGCATATAACATTACCATGCCAACATCGGGAAAAACCCTCTCAGGAGGCTTTGATCCCGTTGCTTTGTATCCTCCAAAAAGGTTCTTTGGAGCTGCTAGAAACTTTGAAGAGGGTGGGAGTTTGACTATTATTGCAACAGCCCTTGTTGAGACCGGAAGTAGAATGGACGACCTTGTTTATGAGGAGTTCAAAGGAACCGGTAATATGGAACTTCATTTAGACAGAAATCTTGCAAACAGGAGGATCTATCCTGCAATTGATGTTGTAAGTTCAGGGACAAGAAATGAAGAAAACCTTCTAAGCAAAGAGGTTCTTAATCAATCTTGGAGAATTAGAAGAATGCTTGAGGTTCTTGATAGCAATGAGAATCCAACCGAGGTTCTTATAAGTCAGATGAAAAAGGCCAAAGATAACGCAGAATTTTTAGCGAAATTGCACGAGGCCTAAATCTGATATAATAAGAGACTATGAAAAGAAACGATGACGAATCGTTAAAAAGTATCACGAGTATTAGCTTTCGAAACTTAGCCCATACATTGGAAGTTGAGGGGTCTAATCTCTATCAGGATACCGATGTTTTCACTGATGATGACAGGTCTGTTTTCAGCAAGTTTGGGAGTAAAGTAAAGAAGTGGATGGAGAGTTTTGAACAGAGGTTCAGGGGGCATGTAAATCCCATGGCCTTTCTTTATGACTTCATTTTCTACCTATCTCTAAGGTTAAGGGTTATGACCGTTTTAATTGCGGTTTTTTTTGAGGTATTAGGAGCGTATTTTGAGTCCGTTAAGAATATTTTTGTTAAGAACCTTTTCTGGGGAAGAGGAAGTATTTTTCGTTTCTCAATACAATTTGTTGCCGCAGTTGTCACTGTTATTATCGTTGTTTCCTACCCGTATAGGCTTAACCCTATAACCTCCAATATCCTTTCTGGAAGTGATGCAGTAGTGCTTGCCCAGCAGGATCTTTTGACGCAGGGTCGTTCTGTTGCAACTCCCATTCCTGAAGACAGAAAGAGTTATGATTCAACTACCTATGTAGTAAAGACTGGGGACACTCTAAGTAGAATTGCCGAGATAAATCAAATAGGTGTTGAGACTATTATGTGGGCGAATGATTTAACGGCAGCTAGTTTCATAAGGCCTGGTGACAAACTTACAATTCCCCCTGGTGATGGTGTACTCGTTGAAACAAAGAAGGGTGATACCGTAGAGAAGCTTGCTAAAACATATAACTCTAGTCCTCAGCTGATTCTTGAAGCTAATATAGAGCAGCTTCTTCCACCGGATTACCTCATCAGAGCAGGCAGCAGTCTTTTCATTCCGGATGGCAGACCGCCTGCACCTGTAAGGCCTACAACTCCTGTATACTCCGGAACAATAGTTACCCGTCCGTATACACCAATATATTCAAGTCCTATCGTTCCAGGGGTGGGGAGGTTCTTGAATTGGCCTGTATCACGCGGCGGACAGGTCTCTCAGTGTTATAGCAGATGGCATAACGGTATTGATATCGCGGACAGGTCGTATCCAAATCTTGTAGCAGCAGCTCCGGGTAGGGTAACGTTTGCGGGGTGTCAGTCCGGTTCGTGTCCAAGACTTGGTTCCCTTATTGGCGGTTATGGTTTGGCGTGGACGGTTATCATTGACCACGGTAACGGGCTTTCTACTGTTTACGGGCATATGCATTCAATATATGTGAGAAACGGTCAGTATATAGGTGCAGGACAAGCTCTTGGCCAGATGGGGCAGACAGGTACAGCGTACGGAGTTCATGTTCATTTCATGGTGATAAGGAGTAATGGCGGGTGGAGTTCACTTAATCCAGCCCCATATTTTAAGACTCACCTTTGTGGGTATTAAATCTTTTCTATATTTCTCAAAGATATAGTATAATCACAAGTATTGGGCTCATAGTTCAGCTGGTAGAACGTCGCATTCGCATTGCGAAGATCGCCGGTTCGACTCCGGCTGAGTCCATTTATCCCGCTAACTTATACTTAACGGAGGTAATTACGGGCCTGTAGCTCAGTTTGGCTAGAGCACTTCTATGGCATAGAAGGGGTCATGGGTTCAAGTCCCATCAGGTCCACAATCATACTTCTACTCCAAGGTTGTAAACCCAAAGAATCGGATCAGCCGATAGCTGAGAGATTGACTCTTGAAATACGTATAGTGTAAACGAATAAAAAATGGGGATTAGCGGGCTGGAGCTATGTATGCTAAGACGCTTCCCGGGACTATGATTCCTCCAGGCATTTTCTTTTCCCTACATTCTCTATATAATACTCACTATGTATAGATTTAAGGTTATACAAGTAAATACTCTTCTTAATCTCCTCCCTTAGGGGAGTATATTTTTTCCTAAAACTGACTAATACCTTAAATTAATATTTTTTCACACATATGAGTTACAACTTTAAAGAAATAGAGAATAAGTGGAGAGAGAAGTGGTTTTCCTCCGATATCTATTCTGCTAAGGATTTTGATAAAAGAAAGAAAAAGTACGTTTTAGTGGAATTTCCGTATCCAAGCGGTAGTGGTCTGCACGTAGGACATGCATTTTCTTTTACAGGTGGTGACGTATACGCCCGTTATCAAAGAATGAGAGGATATAACGTACTCTTTCCGATGGGATACGATGCGTTTGGCCTACCAACAGAAAACTATGCAATCAAGGTAAAGCGTAAGCCTCAAGAAGTAACTAAAGAAAACACGGCAATGTTTAAGGATCAAATGCAGAAATTAGGATTCTCATTTGACTGGAATAGAGAAGTTAATACAACTGATCCCGGTTACTATAAATGGACACAGTGGATTTTTATAAAGCTTTTTGAGAAAGGATTAGCGTATAAAGAGGAGTGGCCAATAAACTGGTGTCCGTCATGTAAGATAGGTCTTGCAAACGAAGAAGTTATTGATGGTAAGTGCGAGAGGTGCGGCACGCAGACTCAAAGACGTAATATAAGCCAATGGATTGTAAAAATCACTGCATATGCAGATAGATTAATAGAGGGATTAAAAGAGACGGCATTTATAGATAAAGTTAAAGCAGCCCAGATTAACTGGATTGATAGAAAGGAGTGGATTGATATAACCTATCCTATAGATGGTGTAAAAGAAACCGTTACTATCGCAACGACGCGTCCGGATACGAATTATGGGGCTACATTTATAGTCCTTGCACCGGAACATGAACTTGTAGAAAAGCTCATCACAGGTAAAATAAACACAAGCCAGGATATAAAGCCTATAAAGGAGTATGTCGTTAAGGCTAAAAATAAGTCTGAACTTGAAAGGCAGAAGGAAGTAACTGGTCGGGATAAGACAGGAGTTTTCACTGGGCTTTATGCCGTGAATCATTTAACCGATATGAAAATGCCTATATGGATAACCGACTTTGTACTTGGAACGGTTGGAACAGGGGCTGTGGTTGGAGTTCCAGGACACGATATAAGAGATTTTGAATTTGCTCAGCAGTTTAAAATACCAATAATAAGGGTTGTGGTAGGTAAAGATGGGGATACAGGTGAGATTACTAAGAAAGAACAGGTTCAGGAGGATGAAGGAACTATGATTAATTCAGGATTTTTGGATGGAATGGATATCCGTTCTGCAACCAAGAGAATAATGGATTACATGGAAGAGAAGGGCTGGGGAAAGAAAACGGTGAGATACCATCTGCGTGATTGGATTTTCAGCAGACAGCACTATTGGGGAGAACCAATTCCGATGGTTCACTGTGAGAAATGCGGGTGGATTCCTGTTCCTGAGGATCAATTGCCAATTGTCCTTCCTGAAGTTGAGCATTACGAACCCACTGACACCGGAGAAAGTCCACTTGCGAAAATCGAAGAATGGGTTAATACAAAATGTCCGAATTGTGGAGGAGATGCGAAGAGAGAGACTGATACAATGCCTAATTGGGCAGGAAGTGATTGGTATTATGTCCGATATCTGGATAACAAAAACGATAAGGCAATCGCTGATATGGACAAGATGAAGTACTGGCTTCCAGTTGATATTTATATAGGAGGGGATGAGCATAATACATTACATCTTCTGTATTCCCGATTTATATACCAATTCCTTTATGATCTTGGTGAAGTTCCTACGCCAGAACCTTATTACCAGCGTATATCCCATGGAGTTATACTTGGCTCGAATAATCAAAGGATGAGCAAAAGCAAAGGAAATGTTATTACTCCGGATGAAGTAGCTGATAAGGTAGGGGTGGATGCCATTAGGGCGTATCTGATGTTTATTGGTCCTTTTGAAGGCACTATGGCCTGGAACGATAATGCACTTATGGGAGTAAAAAGATTTACAGAGAGACTGTATAAGTTCTTTGCCGAAAACACTGCAACCGCCGGCAACAAGTCTTCCCAAGAAGTAAATGAAATCCTTCATCGAACAACTAAGTATGTTACTGAAGGCTTTGAACAGTTTCAGTACAATACTATTGTAGCCAAATATATGGAACTGCTTAACTTTTTTGAAAAAACAGATCCAAAAAATATATCAAAAGAAAGCTATGAGATCTTTATAAAGCTTATCGCTCCGATCATGCCGTACCTTGCTGAAGAGTTATGGAGTATTATAGGGTATGAGAAAACCGTGCATCTTGAAGCTTGGCCAGAATACAATGAGCAGTACCTAGTCTCCTCAGTTGTAGAGATTCCTGTGCAAATAAATGGGCGACTGAAAGGGAAAATTACAGTGGTTGTAGATGCCGATGAGGGTCAGATTAAAGAGGTTATATTGAAGGATGAGAATTTGGGTAAGCTGTTGGAGAGTGAACAAATCCGAAAAATCATCTATATAAAAGGAAAGATAGCTAACATTATAGTTTAAAAATCGAAAGTGAGTAACTTTTGACAGAACTCCATTTTTCCTTTACTATAAAAGGACAGAGTGTGTTTTTTGAACAAATTCTGTGTATGGGTTTAAAACTGTCTAAATGAGAAGCACTGCCGATTACTGCCTAAAACTTAATAAAATCCCTCTACTACTTCTTTTCTTGCCTCTAGTCGGAATCGCTTTGGCGGTGTATTTTTCGTCTCCAGTGTTTGCCACTTCTGAAACGATCAATTTTCAGGGAAAAATTGTAAGGAATGATAGTGGGAATGAAGGACTAAATGTGAGTGCAGGGTCACCGGCCTGTGTATTTCTTGGTGCGAGCAATGATACTTGTGATTTCAGAGTTAAGTACTACAGCGTTGATACTTTGGGTACCGTTTTGGCTACGGAGGTTTTTAGTAATATAGAGATTGGTGAATACAACGGTATATTCAACCTTGCATTAGGTACGGGAACCTTCACTGGTGGTAGTGAAACATCTTTTAGAAACATCTTTTTGAATAATCCTTCGGTATATGTTGAGGTTGACTTTGCTCCTGACGGAAGTACTTACACAGAGACATTTCTTGATGCTAATAGTAAGAGGATGGCCGTGCGTGGAACGGCATTTGCTATAAGTGCTCAGGGTGCGAGTAAGCAGTTTCAATTCGATTCAGCTAATGATGCTACAGGATACTCTGATATTGCCGCCGGCCAGGTCTTTTATGATGGTAATGATAATGTATTAAGAGTCTATGATGGTACGAACTGGCTGGCAGTTCAAGCGGCGATTGGTAATCTGCCATCATACTGGCTTCTTAATGAGGCAACTGATCCGGATATTATATATAGCTATACAGGTTTAGATGTTGCTTTTGGAGGTTCGGACTCTTCATCTCCGTTTTTTTATGATGTCAGCGGCCAATTGTTAACACTTAGTAATACAACGGCAGGTTTAAGCTTCAGGGTAAATGATGAAGCAGGCGATACGACTCCGTTTGCTATAGATGCAGATGGCAATGTAGGTATCGGAACAGACGCTCCCGGGGCAAAGTTGGAGGTAAAGGGAGGGAGAACTGTTCTCGAGTCACTTGCTGATGCTCAAACCCTTGGTATTGGCAGATCTGATGCTACAGGTAGATATTGGCTAGGCATTACAGCATCTGCTTCTCCATCGTTGAATTTTGTAAATAATTCGGGTGTAGTCCGCTTTTCCCTTTCAGATACGGGGAACCTTACCCAAACCGGGGTGAGTAACGGAAATACCTCTATCAATATGAGAAAGGGAGTTATTGATTCTACCCATATTCAATGGGCTTTCACGCATGTCTCAAACAATAAAGATATGACTGTATCAGGGTATAACGGGACTAATACGTATACGTTTATGTCTTTTGATTGGGATAATCAGGTTACTGACTTCAGTACCGGACGTGTTGGAATTGGGGCTGCTTCACCTGCAGCCTTTCTTGGAATAAAAGCTGCAACAACCTCTTCTGCTCAGATCAACTTTGTGACTTCTGCTGGTATTAATCCTGCTACACCTAATTCCGGGGATTTATGGTGGAACGGTACAAATCTTTACTTTTTTGATGGATCAAGCTCTGTTGATCTTTTAGTGGGAAGCGGTACGGGAGGCAGTCTATTCACTGATGGCGGTGATGTTACATATTTGACTTCTCTTGTGGATGATTTTGCCTTGGGTGGTATGGATTCAAGTGCTCCTCTCTTTTTTGATGAGGGTAATGAACTATTAACTCTAACTAATAGCACTCTGGGTCTTAGTTTTCGGGTAAATGATGAAGCGGGAGATACAACCCCGTTTGTCATTGACGCAGACGGAAATGTGGGCATCGGAACAAGTACTCCGGGAGGAAAGTTAGATATTGCAGGCGGATCGTCAATAATATCTAATACCTCGGGTGATATAACTTTTGATTCTGCCTCAGGCAATATATCTTTTGCAGGGGATAGTATTACCAATGTTGTAGATGGAACTTTCTCAGGTGATGTAGTGTTAAACGGTGGACAGCTCCAGTTGGCAAGCTATGGATCAAATCCAACGGCTTTGGGAGGTGGGTCATTAGTATACAATTCTGCTTCAAAAAGTATTTATTATTACGACGAGACTCAGTGGAAAGAGCTTGGTAATATCTATGCAGGTACCTCAGGACAAACTTTAAGACATAATGGTACTGATTGGGAAGCGAGTAGTGTACTGACAAATGACGGGACTAATTTAGCCGTCACTGGACAACTACAGGTTGGAAATTATTCATCCAAACCTACTGGGGTAGGAAGCGGGTCGTTGGTTTATGACACGACTCTTGGGAGTCTTTTTGTATATGATGGCTCTGAGTGGAAAGCCTTGTCTACAAGTCAGCTGCATTCTACTACAGGTGTTGTTCCCAACGGTTCATATCTTGAACTTGTACATAACGAGAATTCCTTTGACTTGATATCAACTGCATGGGTTAAAGTTGGAAGTCAGTGGAAACAGGCTACCGATATATGGAATGATATTACTCATAACCTCGGAAATCAGTTTGATACCTCATTTGCATCAAAACGGAAGGCTCAAAGTGCTAAATTGGGTCTTGGACAGAACGATTTGGGTAATGGAGCAGATGGAGCAGTTACCGTTTCTGCGAATAGTAGTATTAATACAACAAGTATAATTGCGGGACGTTCATGTATAGATGGTGGAGATGCTGTTAACTATAATGTAACGTACTGGAATCATCGCCTTCGACAGGTTGTCTGGCGGTGGGTGATGAGGTATTGTTGATAAATCTTCGTGGGACTAACACAGCTTTTGGAAATGTAGGTAATTACGAGACCATGAGGGTCTCGAATGTTACCTCCCAAACGGTTACCTTCACTTCTGCTAAATCAAGGTACTATGGAGACGGACTGAGTGACGAGATGCTGCAGCGAGTCCCTAACTATACAGATGTAACAGTGAATTCAAGTATCAACTGGTATCCAGATGACTGGATCCAACCGGATGGTACTATTAACAACGGTAAGGGAGAAGGAGGGGTTATCTTCTTCCGAGCAACTGGATCAGTTTCTATTAATGGAACAATCCATGCAAATGCTAAAGGATACATAGGATTTCAGGATGACGACCCTAACTATGGGTCAGGTAACTATTCAGCAGGAGGTAACGGAGGAGAAAGTCTTTGTGGTATTGGTGGAGCAGGAGGATATATTGCTGCAGGAGCTAACGGAGCAGCTGGTGGTGGTTCTGGTCAGAATACAACAACCAGCTATTTAGGCGGTAATGGATATTGTGGTGGAGGTGGTGGAACATCTTTGAATACATCGGGCGGAGTGGGTTCCACGACATCTGGTGGAGCTGGTGGTGGTGGTGCGAACCACTATGGAGGAGGAGGTGGTGGTGGGTATGGAATTTACGGTATTGGAGGAAGCCCCACTGGTGGTTTGCCATATAGTGGAATTAATGGAGGAACAAATACTTCTGGTAACGGTGGATATAATGGTGTAAACAGCTCATATGCAGGAGGAGGAGGTGGTGGTAGCTACGGGACTGCCGATTTAAGTAAGATGTTCTTTGGATCCGCCGGAGGTGAAGGGGGAGAATATACTAATACTGTATCGTATACATCTTCAATTTCAGGTAAAGGCGGAGATGGTGGAGGAATAGTATCAATCGTTGCAAATAGCGTTACTGTTTTAGGAAATCTTCAGGTTAATGGTGAAAATGGCGGTAATGGAGGTGCTGGGGCAGCATACGTTGATGCTGGCGGTGGAGGTGGTGCGGGTGGGTCAATCAGGGTAGCAGGAGACAGTTTGAATTTGGGTACTACAAAGACCACTGTAACGGGAGGAACTGGCGGTAACGGATATGCGGCTTCTACAACCCCTTATGCAGCAGCAGCAGGAGGAACAGCAGGTAATGGTAGAATTGCAGCATTTTACGGTACGTCATTAGTAGGATCTCCGGCTGAGGCTGTATCATATAGCCTATCCTATAACACATATGCCGCTTACGTAAGTGACGAGATTCACACTCCAAGTTCAACAGCACTAAATAACATTTCCTGGACAGAAAACCTCCCTACCAATACAGAGATACAAGTTCAAACGAGAAGCGGTTCAACACCGGACTCTACTGATGGCACATGGGAAGCCTGGAAACCGGCCACGTTAACAACTAACTATAAAGTATTGGAAACAGCAGATACGCATACTAACTGGACTGGAAGCAACATGACAGTAGCTGAGGGAGATATTATTCGAAACATTGACTATTATGAAGATGAGGATGAGAGCACTGTCGGGAATCTTACTAAGTTAACTGCTACGGCCTCTAACGGTTACGCGGAAGCGACCATTTCTGCATCGGACATCTCAACATATCAATACTTGACTGCATGGATAAGGTCGTCATCTACTAGCGGGTCAGTAAAGTTAGGAATAGGCGAGGCTGCAGCCACTGAGAACGAAATTACTGTCTATATTGACGGGGTAAATACGTGGCAAAAAGTCTATTGGGATATCTCAGCAATCTCTTCGACAGCACGTGATGCAATTACAAAGCTACGGGTGACATCTGTTCCTAATAGTGCAGTTGTTTACATAGACAATATCAAAGGTGAAAACTACTTGAGTAATGCTGCTGGTTCAACGATATCTTCAACAGCAGATGAGTATATGCAGTACCGGTTTATCCTTTCCACTACAGATACAGCTTCAACCCCAACGCTATCCGCTGTTCGGATCAATCTTACCAATCTATCAGGTACTTACACAGTAGATGCTGACAGAATAAGAGAAATTAATAGTGAGGACTACCCATCGGTATCCAGATTAACCGTAGTTGAGAAGAACCTGGATTCTGATAGGAGAGTCCACGTAAGTTCTTCGGATAATAGTGTAACTCTTAATTCTTCTGTAGATTTAGGAACAGGTAATGATGGGAGTATTACAGTAACATCAGATGGGAGTATTAATGTATCGAACATAATTACTGGACGTTCGTGTGGTGATGGTGGAGATGCTGTTAACTATAATGTAACACTGGAATCATCGCCTTCGACAGGTTGTCTGGCGGTGGGTGATGAGGTATTGTTGATAAATCTTCGTGGGACTAACACAGCTTTTGGAAATGTAGGTAACTACGAAACGTTAAGAATATCCAGCGTAGGGCAGACAATTACATTTACAACATCCAAAACAAAGTACTATGGAGACGGACTGAGTGACGATACGAATATTGGACTTGATGCTGCAGCGAGTCCCTAACTATACAGATGTAACAGTGAATTCAAGTATCAACTGGTATCCAGATGACTGGATCCAACCGGATGGTACTATTAACAATGGTAAGGGAGAAGGAGGGGTTATCTTCTTCCGAGCAACTGGATCAGTTTCTATTAATGGAACAATCCATGCAAATGCTAAAGGATATATAGGATTCTATGATAACGACGCTGGATATGATACGAACGGGAGCGCAGCAGGAGGTAACGGAGGAGAAAGTCTTTGTGGAGTTGGTGGAGCCGGGGGATATATTGCTGCGGGTAGTATTGCTTACGGTAGTAACGGTGCAGCCGGTGGTGGTGCAGGGTACTATAATACAACCCTTTATCAGGGTGGAAATGGATATTGCGGTGGAGGTGGTGGATCTACTAATTCAGTTAGCGGGGGAGTAGGTTCTTCCTCTTCAGGTGGTGCTGGAGGTGGTGGGTCAGGTTATGATGGCGGTGGTGGTGGTGGTGGTTATGGAGGTTACGGTATCGCGGGAAGTTATTCCCTTACAAGTACACAAAGAGGTGTAGATGGTGGAATCAATACTTCAGGTAACGGTGGGTATGGAGGTGCGGGAATAGGTGGAGGAGGAGGTGGTGGAAGCTACGGGACTGCCGATTTAAGTAAGATGTTCTTTGGATCCGCCGGAGGCGAAGGTGGAGAATACACGCATAATGCTTCTGATCACTTCCCTGGAAAAGGTGGGGACGGGGGTGGAATAGTATCAATTGCTGCAAATAGCGTTACTGTTTCAGGAAATCTTCAGGTTAATGGTGAAAATGGTGGTAATGGGGTTAATGGTGCAAGCCTTTATGGAGGAGGAGGTGGTGGTGGTGCGGGTGGATCAATCAAGATAGTCAGTAATACTGCAAATCTTGGTGCAAGTAAGACCAGTGCAACAGGAGGAATCAGAGGAATTGGGTATAACTCCGGAGCAACAAATGACTCGTATAATGGTGGTGCCGGTGGGGATGGTAGAATAGCGGTCTTCTACCTGAACTCATATTCCGGTTCCGGTGTCACACCTGGAGCAGAGGTTGCTTCTCAGCCGTCTAATACTTACGGAGTTTATATTTCGGATGAAATTAATACACCAAAAGCTTCAGGCTTTGGGCAGATTAGATGGCACAGTGATTTAAATAAGTATGGACTAATAGAGATTCAAACACGAAGCGGAGCCTCAAATAACTCTACAGATGGTACCTGGGAAGGGTGGAAGCCTGTGGTTGTAGATACTAATGAAAAGTCTATTGAGACTGCAGACACCCACACAAACTGGAGCGGTACTAATGTAACCGTGTCGGAAGGCGATGTGACTAGGAACGTCGATTACTACGAAGACGAAGATGAGACAACTGTTGCAGATATAACAAAGATGGTCTCATCAACTAACGGTGGGTACTCAGAAGCTACTATTTCGAGTTTAAGCCTTGCCGATTTTGATTACATTAGTATTTGGGTCAGAGCATCTCAAACAGGGGGTACCATCAAATTAGGTTTTGGTGAAAGTACTTCTACGGAAAATGAGATGACGGTTGGAATGGATACGGTTGATACATGGCAGAAAGTATATTGGGATATATCAGATGTCCCTTCGTATCAAAGAAATGCTATCACTAAGCTTCGGATAACTAATCTGACTTCCTCTTCCAATATTTTTTATATAGATAATATGGTAGGAGGCAGGTATATGAGGAGTGAAGGCGGATCAACTGTTACTTCCACAGCAAGTGATTACATGCAGTATAGAATCATATTTAGTACCTCTGAGGTAGGATATAAGCCAACCCTATATAATGTGAAGCTATCATGGAGTAATGGATATAAGGTAGAAATGACCGATGCGAACACAGCACGTATTTATAACTACTCAGGGGAATCTCAGGAACTTAGATTAAGTGTTACCGGAGCAGGGGGTTCAAGCGGTGGGGATTCTGATTGGGCTACAGTTGGCGCTAACATATATAGGGCTACCGGGAAAGTAGGAATAGGTGATAGTACGCCTGACGTTGAATTAAAGGTTGTAGGAGCACTGTGTGTTAAATCCAATGCTGATGACTGTGCGGGGGCAACAGCCGGTACTATCTATGCCAATAATACAAGTGTACAAAGTGCTGACCTTGCTGAAATGTATAAGGTAAGCGATCTTACAATTGAACCAGGCGATCTTGTAAGTTTGGATCCAAATACTGTAGGGGAAGTTCAAAAATCCGACCTTGATAATATTTCCAACCTTATGGGGGTAGTATCTACGGCACCAGGCCTTCTTATGAATGATGAAAGAAGCGATAATGCTAGACCTGTAGGTCTTATTGGGCGTCTTCCTATGAAGGTTATGACTACCGGTAGAAGTGTAGCCAAGGGAGATGTAATCACTGCTTCTGTACTTCCAGGAATAGGGGCTGTGCGAAAAGACCCAGGAATGGTCGTTGCAAAGGCTTTGGAAGATACCTTGGATTGGGCTGATAGTGTCTGCCAGTCTGTAAGCGGCATTGAGGATATAAAGTGGCCCAAGGATAATGGAAAGAATGAACTTAAGCCATGTTTTGTAGTACCGGTTGATTCATTTGATAAGAGTGTCAGAGAATCTTTGTTTGCACAATATAATTTAACATCTTCAGATAGTATTTATATCGGAAAAATAATGGCCTTTGTTGATGTTGTATGGTATCAGCCTCAGTGGATTAGTGATGATATTGCCAAGATGGTTGGTGATTACAACGCAGGGGCATTTGGTGGAAGCGGAGGAGGATGGAAGATTGAGGAAAACGGCATATCGACAAGCCGAGAGGTTAATGTCGCAAGTATTACCGGAACGAAAGGAGACTTTAATATCTTAAATACTGGCCTTTTGAATATTGGTGACGGATCTGTGACTGCAGATTCAGGAGGGAATCTTGGGGTTGCCGGTGACTTGACACTTAATGGTCGGTTGAAGTCTAACAATGGAAGCATCGTTCTTGAAATTGGAGATGGTGAAAATGACTTATTTGTTATAAAGAATGCTAAAGGTGAGACTCTCTTCAGCGTAAATCCTTCCGGTCAGATCGGCGGAAAGGGTACATACAGAGGAGAGTGGACAAAAATAAATCCTAATGACAGTATAAAAGTGTCACATAATTTCAATGCAACCCCTTCGCAGATCAGTATAATCAAGTCGGATAATATACAAGGTTACGGCTTTACTTCTAAAGGACTAGGAAGCGAGTATTACTACGAGTATTATGATAATAATTCGATCCAGGTGTATAATAAAACTGGACAGGCTATATATGTGAAACTGACAATCGAAAGATAAGGTTTCACCGTTCACTTAATAAAATGTAAGAATAAAATATATGGGAGTAAACTTAGGAGATATATTCAAAGAGCATAAAAAGATAATACTAGGGACTTTGGGAATAGTCGCCCTGGTCTTAATACTTGGTGTAGTACTATCCAGCGGTTCGAATCTCTTCACGCTGAGTAATGACTTAACCGGCGGAGGAGTGGATGACCTTGTTAATAACGGAGGTAATGGTAAAACATATAGTTCACTACCAGCGATGCAGATTGATACTTCCAAAGATTATACGGCAGTGATGTATACAGACTATGGGCAGATAGATATAGACTTATTTGAGAAGGATACTCCAATAACTGTTAATAACTTTGCTTTTCTGGTAGGAGAAGGTTTTTATGACGGACTGACCTTCCACAGGGTTATTAAAGACTTCGTGATACAGGGCGGTGATCCTAAAGGCACAGGAGAGGGTAATCCGGGTTATAGCTTTGAGGACGAAATAGATGCAGATGCCTTAGGGCTTGGAGACCTTAAGGTTAGCGAGGCGACGTATCTTCGCTCTTTCTACAGCAGTTCGCAGATTAATGCCAATAGCAATCTCAGTGTCAAAGATTTCTACGAAAAGCTTGGATACAAATATACAAACGGGAAAGGGACGACTAAGTTTGCACCGTATGTATTGGCAATGGCAAACTCCGGTCCGGCAACAAACGGTTCTCAATTCTTTATTACTACCCGGGGCTTTACCGGTGACTACCTGAACGGTAAGCATACTGTTTTTGGGAGAGTTACATCGGGCTTTAATACCGTAGATAAGATAGAAGCTGTAAATGTAAACTCAAGCGGCAAACCTACAGCTACAATCAAGATTAAAGAGATAAAGATAGTCGAAAAATAGAGATCATCTAGATTTCATTTTAATGGCGTATCATTTAGATATGCCAGCTAAATTCCAAAATGTACTTAACTATAGTCTAGTCTTCATAACTGGCTTGTTAATTGGCTATATAGCTGGGAACTACTTCAGTATAGAAAAGATTGTAAATACCAAATCCGGGGAGAAGATTTTAGATTTCGGACAGATAGCCGATAAAGAAACCTCAAAAACAACAGAAACTGAGGTTTTGAAAAATTGTGACTTGCAAGTTGAGGTTGCGGGTGCGATAAACACACCTGGAGTTTTCTGTTTCACAGAAGGAAGCATTGTTAATAAGGCAATTGAAGAAGCTGGAGGTCTAAATCGATTGGCAGCAAAAAGGTATGTATCACAGAGGATAAACATGGCAGAAAAGCTCTCCCCGAACCAGAAAGTCTACATTCCATTTGAAGATGACTTGAAATGCGAGCAGATCAAATTCATACCGGATACTAGTTTGGACACTGCAATCGAGAATAACAACGAATGTATAAGTATTAATGATGCTTCAATGGACGAATTGGAGGGGTTGTCCGGAATAGGTGAGGTTACGGCTAGGAAAATAGTTTCTGTTCGTCCGTATGGAAGCCTTGAACAGCTTGTAGAAAAAGCTGGAATTACTGAAAAACTTTTTGAACAGATTAAATCTCAACTATGTTTATAATTAAGCGAGAATATAGGAAGTTTAAGGATACTCTAAATGATTATACAGACTGGTACTTCTCCAGATTCTTCAGAAATCCTCTTGTCACGATACCTTTATTAATTGTCAGCACTATTGTTTTCTTTGTTTACCTTCTTGATAACAAGTTAAACTCCTTTTGCTTAGGATTTGTTTTCTTTATCATCTATATTTTCTTAAAGTATAAAGAGGGAAGGTTATTGCTTAAATACTTTCTCTCATCTGTTTTCATATCATTTCTGGCACTAGGTATCATGATAATTCAGGTAAATGATCAGAAAAAGGATTCAGGCCTGTATTTAAAGGAGAATCTCCGATCCTATAATATTGCGATAGGAACGAGGGTGAAGCAGAAGTCTGATAAACAGGTCGTGTGGGGGAGGATTGATGACCATGTGAATGTATATCTTACAATTCCAAGGTACCCTTCGTTGGCGAGAGGTCGTAATTGTGTTTTCAAAGGGAAGTTGGAAGCTGTAGATAAAAACAATGATTTTGGTTTATATCTTATACATAATCAGACGTATTTGAGTGGTAAAGGCGTTTTAGACGAATGTTTAAGGCGTAGAGATGGTTTTAGCGTCTTCTATGGACTGTATGGTCTTAAAGAAGAGTTCATTATTAGAGTTGAAAGAGCTGTTAATGAGCCGTATGCTTCTCTTCTCATAGGGATAATGTTCGGAGACGACAGAGTTTATACAGAAGCCTTCCAGCAGTCTATTAAGGCGACAGGCCTATCCCATATTGTCGCAGCGTCCGGGTATAACATTTTGTTTGTTCAAAACTCAATTAGTTGGTTAGTTAGCTTTATTAATATCAAGTATAGATGGATAATTACTCTTCCTATTGTCTTTCTATACTGTTTTATCGCCGGCAATACAGCGTCGGTCTTAAGAGCCTTTGTATCTACAGCTTTATACACGTGCTTTGACAGATGTGGGCATCCTTTGCCAGGTATGCTTAATATTATTGTGACAACCGGGATTCTCTTGCTGATTAACCCTTTGTATGTCTTTGATATAGGATTTCTGTTGTCAATCGCTGCTACCCTGGGTATTATTTACGGTTTACCAGTTTTTTCCAAAGCTTATAATCTCTCAGAGGCTATTGTATTACCCGCGATGTGTTCCATAATGGTTATGCCTATTATATCTAAGTATTTTGATGAAGTCTCGGTTATTTCAGTCTTGAGCAATGCTATGGTTGTCGGCAGTCTTGAATATATTATGCCCCTTGGCGTAGTTCTAGGATTATCATTATTCCTTAGCGACTTCCTACAAAGTGCGATAGTTATTTTAATAGAGAGCCAGTTGTTTGTTTTTGTCTCTATCACAGAGTACCTGAGTAGATTTAGATTTAGTCTAGTGCCTATTCCATATCTTCTCTCTGTTATAGTGGTATTAATTATTTCGATGACGTTGATATCAATAATCCGTGCTGGCAAATGGGAGACTCTGCTGTGAACGGAATATCGGAGACAACTGGCAGATTGGCCTTGTATTTGCTTATGTTCTTTATCTTTCAATATAGATATTTACTAGGCCTTAATTATCAGGATAAAGTAGTGTATTTCGATGTAGGGCAAGGTGATGCAAATTTAATTGTGTTAAATAGCGATATTACGGTTCTTATCGATGGAGGTCCCTTAACGGACTTCGTTCACAAGCTGCAGAAAAGGATCAAAATTGATGAGAAAATAGATTATGTTGTGCTTACGCATCCTCATGAGGACCATATTTTGGGCTTGATAGAGATACTTCGTAGATATAGCGGTTTCACCTTAGTTCTACCGACTTCCTGTGTTAATTCGGAAATATATAAGGAGCTATTAAGGACAAGTCGGGCAGCAAGGACTGTGTATACTGATTATTTCTCGATTAAAGCTGATGGTGGTAACAAATTTGAGATTAAGTATGGAGATACCGGTATTTCCAAGTGCTTTTCTACACAGAAGGATGTTAATAACTCCTCCGTGATAGTTGAAATTGAATATAGGGAGAAAGAATTCCTTTTTATGGGGGATGTTGAGAAGGAAAGAGAGGTGAAGTTTATAAATAGGTATTCTTTAGGAAATGGAGTAAATATATTAAAAGCGGGTCATCACTGTTCAAACAGTTCCACTTCCGAGATCTTTCTAAAAGCAGTTTCGCCGGACCTGATTATATGCAGTTATGGAAAAGATAATGTATATGGCCATCCCGGTAGTGAAACTCTGAGAAGGTTTAATTCTTTTAATGTAAAACACTTAGATACGGTAAAAGAAGGAGATATTATTATCAATTTGAATTAAAGGAATGTATAATATAGAGATTAAAGTGAGTTATATGTTCTGATAACAAATAGTGAGTATTTAAAAGTAGTTTTTGGCTTTACTAAGTATTATAAAGGAGATGAAGCGAGTCGCCTGGTAGATACTTTGATGGAGAAATATCATTGTAAAAAGGTGTATCTATTCTCCAACGCTAGGAGTGCAGAGTATGTATTCCTTAAATCCTTAAATCTTCCTCTAAACTCGGAAGTTTTAGTTCAAGCCTTTACATGCAATGCTGTTATTAACCCAATACTTTGGTTGAAACATACTCCGGTATATATTGATATTAAATCAGATACCTTTAATATGGATCCGGAGTCTTTGAGAAATAGAATGGGGGAAGATGCGAAGGTCTTAATAATACAGCATACTTTCGGCAAAGAGGCTCAGACTGATGATTTAGCATCACTGGCTAAGGAAAAGGATCTTTTAGTACTAGAAGATTGTGCTCACAGTCTTGGGAATAAGGAGCTAGGGGTCAGTGGAGATGCTGCTATTGTAAGCTTTGGAATTGAAAAAATCTTATCGACCAGGGTGGGTGGGGCTTTGCTAGTCAATAACGAAAAGCTTATTTCTAATCTTGATAAAGAATACTCTGGGATACGACAAATGCCTTTTATAGAAGTGTTTCTATGGCTCTTGAACCCGATCTTATGGAGAGCTTTGAGGAAACTCGGGTTGCTCCAAACACCGTTGGCACTGCTTTTGAATAAAATAGGTGTTCTTAATATGGGATTTTACAGGTCTGAAACAAAAGGTTTGAAACCCAGACAGTATGCGAGGAGGCTTCCAGATGCTTTAAGCAGGGTAGTTAATGATCAGCTTGAAGGGATTTCAGAAAACCTTAATCATAGAAGAGAAATTTCAGACATATATTCAAGTGCTTTAAATGTTCCACAGTTTAAGAGTGTATCAGCCGTACGTTTCCCGCTTATAATTAAGGATATGCAAGTGCTAGATAGAGTGAAAAAAGCTCTGTATCATAAGGATATATATATAGGCGATTGGTATCACCCTTTAATATATCCTGCCTCTACTAATATTGAATCGATGGGGTATAGGTGGGGAGAGTGCCCAGTTGCGGAAGATTCTTCAAGGCATGTAATTAACCTACCGACAGGTAAAGGAATCACAAAAGAGGGTGCATTGGAAATAGCAAAGTCTATTTTGAGTGTAATGAAGAGTGTTTAGCCTTGGGCTGTTGTTTCACGCACCTTTGAAAATCCGTTCAGTCATTGTAAACCGCGGGATCTAGCCCTGCACCACTCTTATTTAAGCTCTATAGCTCTCCGTTTATTGCTTTAAGATGGTTCAAGGTTGTTAAAATAAAGGGGTGTTTCACCGGCAGGAGGTCTTTATGGGGGAGGTCTGGGTAAAGGGATCTTAAAGTTTATTGTAAACTTTGTTACTTTTAGCTATAATTCTCTCAGGAAGAAAAGTACAATACTTTGTTATGGTACTAGCGAGCAGGTGATAGTGGAAGACCGGCATCTTAAGTATTGGAATAGAGCTTCTATCATATATCCGAAGAAATACCGCTAATCTATAATAAGATTATGGATGGCGAGTAAAGTAGGGTAATCTATTAAGGCTAACTATCTCATTATATAGTTAGTGAACCAGGGTGGCACCACGGTAACCCCGTCCCTAGATCACAGGTATATGTGGTTTAAGGATGGGGTTTTTTGTTATATAATACGTGGGTCGTGTGCCCGTAGCTCAACTGGAAGAGCAACTGCCTTCTAAGTAGTAGGTTGTCGGTTCGACTCCGGCCGGGCACGCCATCTAGCTTTGTCATATAGCAGGCGGCAGTGCAATTTAACAAATATCCCATTCTTCTCTATTATGTACCTGTAGCTCAATTGGATAGAGCATTGGTTTGCGGAACCAAAGGTTAACGGTTCGATTCCGTTCAGGTACGCCAAACTACAAGTAGCGGGATGCGCCCGTAGCTCAACTGGATAGAGCACTAGTCTTCGGAACTAGGGGTTGTGGGTTCGACTCCTTCCGGGCGCGCATCTAATTAAACAGGTATAACAATGAAGTTTAAGATAGAGAGAGAGGTTTTTGAAAAATTCCCTAATATTTTCATCGCTATTCCTGTAATTAGGGATTTCAGTAATCATTGGAACAGTGAGAATGAAAAATTGGTCTCAATGTTTAAAGAGGCCTCCCAAAAAGACTTCTTGGAAAGATTCAAGAGCAAAGAGGATATTGAAAATAACGAGTATATAAAAGTATATTTTGAAGCATTTAGAAAATTTGGTGCAAATCCTAAAAAGGTTAAACCTACCCACTTCGCATTAGCATCTAGAGTAATAGAAGGAGGTAATCTCCCAAGAATCAACCCGATTGTTGATCTATATAACTCATTTAGCATTAACTACATAACTCCTTTCGGAGGAGAGGATCTAAGTACTGTGTACGGGGATTTTGTTTTGAAATTGGCTAAAGGAGATGAACATTGGCTAGGAATTGGGGAAGAGAAGGGAAAATCACCAAAACAAGGAGATCTAATCTGGGAAGATGATTATGATGTATCAACACTTTCTCTTAACTGGAGACAATGTGAAAGGACTAAGCTTACAGAGGATTCCCAAGATGGCTATTTTATAATGGACGGGTTTAAAGGGATCAATGAAAAGAATATTATCAAAGCGGCTAATGAGTTTGTTGCTTTCATCACATCACATTTCGGCGGAGAAGGAGAAGTTATCGTTCTGGATAAAGAGCATGAGTTTGTAGAAGTAGACTATAAGACTAGAGATATAGAAGGGGTCGTGAGACCTAAGGTTGGCAATAGTTCCAAGGAGAAATCATCAAAGAGTAATGAGGGAAAAAAGGATAAACAATTTATATACGAAGCAGATTGTATAGAAAGTGAGATTCAAAATCAGCTTTATATCTCTCTTAATAAATCTCTTGAGGCGCACTTAATTGATGTCTCACCGGTTAAAGATAAGAAGTATGGAGATTATACAAGTACTGTAGCAATGCGGGTAGCAGGAAAATTAGGAAAATCTCCTATTGAGGTAGCAAAAGGGATTGCTGGGAAGCTTGGAGGGATTGTAGTTAAGGCTGAATCTGTTATGCCGGGGTTTGTTAATATGTATGTAAATAAGAATTCAATTAAGGGTCAGTTACTAAGTGTGGATGAGAGTTGGGGAAAGAATCAAACTGGGGACGGTAAGAAAGTGATGATTGAGTTCGGACAGCCAAATACACATAAGGAGCTTACAATGGGGCATATCAAAAGTGGTATTACAGGTCTCTCGCTTACAAGGCTTTTTGAATATTCAGGCTATGAAGTAATTAAGGCCAACTACTTTGGTGATGTAGGGTTAATGATCGCCAAAGCATTATGGGGTGTAATTATGAAGGTAAGTCCAGAGAGCAAGATCTTTGAGCTTGGTGATAAAGATATGGAGATGGTAAAGGATTATTTAGATGAAATTAAGGAAAAAGAAGGGATAAAGAAGGTTGCGAAGTTCTTCAGCGATTGTTATGTCTTCGGAAATCTAAGTATGGATAAGGATAAAGAAGTGGAGGAAGAGGTTAGAAAAATCAATAAGCTTTTGTACAGCAAGGAAAATGACCGGATTAATGAGCTTTATCAATATACCAGAGACTTGAGTATCCAGTATCAGGATCATGTATTTGCAGAGCTTGGTGTGGTATATGACAGGCAATATCCGGAAAGCGAAAATATGGAGAAAGGGATTAAACTAGTGAAAGAAAACATTGGAAAAGTGTTTAAAGAGGATAAAGGGGCTGTAATATTCGATGCTGAAGAATACGGATTAAAGAAGTTTGCCTTTATCACTTCTGACGGGGCTCCTACATATGGTGCAAAAGATCTTGGACTGGCTTTTAAAAAGTTTGAAGAGTACCCGGATCTGTACCTTTCTATCATTACTACTTCAGTAGAGCAGGTTGATTATTTTAAGAATATGATCAAAGCCTTGGAACTTATCGATCCAAAGTTCAAAGGCAGGTATACGCATATCGGTTTCGGCTGGCTGTTATTCGAGGGGAAGAAGACCTCTGCCAGAATGGGAAAGAGCTTTTCTTACGAAGATATGCTTAACGAGCTGATAGCTGTATCCAAAGAGAGGATTAAAGATAAGGAGGAATTTAGCGAGGAGGATACCAATTCTATAGCTAAAAAAGTTGCTATTGCAGCTTTGAAATTCGGCATACTGTCTCATGAGTTCCATAAGGATGTTAACTATAATCCAGACACCTTTCTTAATATGAGTGGGTATTCCGGTCCATATATCCTTTATACATACGCAAGAGCCAATTCTATTTTAAAGAAGGCAGGGGAATACTCGAAGGAATTAAAAGGGAGTGTATTAGAAAGTCCTGAAGAGCAGGCTATAATTAAAAAGCTTATAGAGTTTCCGAAGGTTGTACTTAGTGCTCAGACAAATTTTGCTTCGCATTTAATATGTACGTATGTTTTTGAGCTCGCAAATCTCTTTAATAACTTTTATTCAAAATATCAGGTATTAAATGCTGATAGAGCAGAGGAAAAAGAGGCAAGATTGGTTCTTGTGGAAGCTGTTACAACTGTACTCAAGAGCGGATTGAACCTGCTGGGAATAGAAAGTATAGACAAGATGTAGCATTAGAACGTATTCAATTATTATATACTCCTTAATTATAGAGTATAATTATCCAGTCGGGGTGTAGTTCAGATGGCTAGAACGCTACGTTCGGGACGTAGAGGTCGCTCGTTCGAGTCGAGTCACCCCGATATTCCCTCTTTACATTTATAAGTCTTTCTGTAAGAATACAAAACTTGATGCTACGATAGAACCTACCGATTATGATTATTGATTTAAAACATGTTCTTCTATTACCCGATGGAAATAGAAGATATGCAATAAAGAATAAAATATCTTATAGAGAGTCGTACGATATATATTTCAGCAAAATATTAGAGTTCTCAAAATACTTACTTTTAGATTTAAATATTCAGGAAGTTTCTGTTGCCGCTCTTTATTACTATAACTTTGCAGGTACAACTAAGAGGCTTGCAATTGACGATTTTTTTGATGCCGGGGTTTTAGGTTTACCGAATTTTGCAAAAGATAGAGATTTGGAGAAATCGGAAGTTACAATTAATGTTTTTGGTCAGCATGAAAATTTATTCAATTATCGAAACGATTATAGAGAAGTCCTTTCGGAAACTTCCTGTAGACGAGGAAATAAAAAGATTTTGAACTTGCTCTTCTGTTATTCAGGGCAGAAAGAACTAGAAGGGATATTAAAGAGACTACTAATTAAAAATAATCGAGTCCCTACCTATGAGGACTTAACTTCTCTAATGTTCTCAAAAAACGAAATTGGTATGATCATTACTTGTGGTCAAATTGATTATGAGGGACAGCCTTATCCTTACTCTACAACATGTATGCCGTTTTTAAATGCCTACAGAGCAAAGTTTTGTGCAATACCGAAACTTCTTCCTGAAATAGAACTCAAAGATATAAAACTTGGTGTTGAGGGATACCGTCAAATAGTAGAGACTGTTTCTAAAAGAGTTTACCCTGAAGACCCAACGAAGGATTTCGTTTTTGTATGATGTGTATATTCAATATATAATTTAGGGTTGGGATTTTGTTATTATTTGTTCTAAATGAGAAAGAGACTTTATTTACTCCTTCGGAGGCATTCTTTAACAGGAGCACTTCTTCTCTATATTCTTGCGGCAACTCTTAATGTCTACTTTGGTAATGTGTTGCTCCCCATGCTTTTTCCAGACCGTGTTGTTATTCCTGATATAAGTTTTGAGATACTGCCATATTGGAACCAGACTCATTTAATTAATGATCTGCTACAGCTAGTTTTCATTGGTGCCTTTCTATATTTGGGATATAAAAATAAGTTTAAGAAGTTTGATAAGTATTTCCTTATGTTAGCAATAGTCTACTTCTTAAGAGCCCTTACTATAATGATGAATCCGGTCGGTCACTCATGGAGCATCTATGAAAATCGTATACCGAATGTAGTTAATGCTTTAATACTGGATAACAACGGGTTTTTCTTTTCAGGACACACGGCATTTGTAACAATGCTTTCATTGTTTATATATGATATGGATAAGAGGGTAGGGAGAATTGCCTTTCTTCTTTCGTTTGTGGTGATTGTTCTTATTATGGTTGGAAGATCCCACTACCTTATAGATGTCTATGGGGCATTAATTACCGTCGGCTTTATAGGATATTGGTTGAGAATTCTTCCTTTCAAAAAGAATTATTAGTACGAGTTGTTGAAGAACACAGAATCTGAAGAAAACCATTCGATTTCTTCAGGTCTATCTGTAGTACGGAAAAACGGTATTTTGAGGTTTTTCTCTATTACAAAAGCTTTAATTATACCTGTACGGCTCCTTCCTTCATTATCCTGGAAATTAACACTGCATCCGACGCTCATTTTTACTCCTTGAGGGTTAATATACTCACCAATGAGTTCTTCAGGATAGAATTCCCGTGTAGGTTTCTCTTGGGTGCCGCTAAATATTTTAAAAAAATTCATAATGATTCGTTTTTAAATGAATGGCTTATAATACAACTAATTTATATTGAAATGAACAACCTTGTTGTTTATCCTATAATTAGAGGGAGATTTTGCTTGCCACATCTCTCTATTCTAGTTATAATCAACCAATCACTATGATCCATCCCAATGGGGAGTGAAGAGGGAAAGACTCATTGCTCATAACCTCTCTCTAGGTCTGTAGAGTGCAATATACAGATATACTGATATTAGTCAGTAAATAATATAGTTATGGTGACATAACTAGAAAAAGCAAAGTGGTACAGCGTTTACTTACGCCTTTGCAAAAGGATAGTGTGTATTTAACTATTCTTTTGTAAGGGCGTTTTGCTTTTATATAACTTAATAGATAATATATAGGAATGAAATATACAAAGTTATTTGGAAAGACTAGTAAAGCAGGAAAAGTATATGAATCTAAAAGCGTAGAGTATTTGTTTAGAGGTGCTTTTATAGATCAAGTGATGGCAGGTGGATATACCTTTTTACCACTTGGATTGAGGGTACTTCAAAAAATAGAGCAGATTGTAAGAGAAGAAATGGATAAAATAGGGGTAGAATTGTTAATGCCTGCAATTGTTCCAACAGAGTATTGGAAACAGACTGGTAGATTTGACACTATTGATGTTCTTTTTAAGGTGGTTGGGGCTAATAAGATTTCACTTGAGAGAAATAGTGCTGAATATGTGCTTAATCCTACTCATGAAGATATAATCGCTCCGACTGCTAAAAAATTCAACTTAAGCTATAAAGATCTACCTTTTGCAGTGTATCAGATCCAATCTAAGTTCAGAAATGAGGTACGTCCTAAAACAGGGTTATTGAGAACCAGAGAGTTTAGGATGAAAGATCTTTATTCCTTCCATAAGGACGTTGAAGACCTTAAGAGATTTTATGAGGTTGCCAGGGAGGCTTACATGAAAGTATATAAAAGACTCGGCATAGGTGATGATACTTACTATACAGCCGCATCCGGAGGAGATTTTACGGAAGATTTTTCACATGAGTTTCAGACAAAGCTTGAAACAGGTGAGGATGTAGTATTTAGGGTTAAAAGTAATGGTTTGTGTTTTAACAAGGAGATTGCCCCTTCATTATCAAAAGCTTACGAGCAAGACAAAGAGATGAAAGAGTTTAAGGATGTTTTTGGTGAAGGGATTATAGGAGTTGAGGATCTTTGTCAGTTTATGGGTATTAAACCTTACCAAACGACAAAAACTCTTATTTTTGAGTCTGAGAAGGGTGTTCTTGTTGCCTCGGTAAGAGGTGATTACGATGTTAACGAACTTAAACTCATGAAGGTTGCAGGTGTTAAACAGTTACAACTTGCAACAGAAGAAACAGTTAAAAAAGTTACAGGAGCTGAAATCGGATATGCAGGTATAGTAAATCTACCTAAGGATGTTATGGTTTATATTGATGAATCAGTTGAACCATTAGTGAATTTTGAAACCGGGGGAAACAAAACTCACTATCATCTAGCAAATGTAAACTGGGGGAGGGATCTCGAGAAACCGAATATGTTTTATGATATAAAAGTGGCTAAATTGGGAGACCTATATCCTGAGACAAAAGAGGAGTACGATGTCTTTAAAGCTTCAGAAGTTGGGAACATTTTCCCATTGAATACAAAGTTTACTAAGGCAGTCGGTTATTACTTTACTGATGCTGACGGCTCGCAGAAAGAAATATATATGGGTAGCTATGGAATAGGTACAAGTAGATTGATGGGTGTTATCGCGGAAAAATTCTATGACGATAAGGGTATACTGTGGCCAGCTAACATTGCCCCTTATAATGTCCATATTGTGTCACTGGGTTCAGAAGGTGTTAAGGAGGCTGAAACCCTTTACAACGAATTGATGGACGGGGGGATAGAGGTCCTTTGGGATGATAGAACTGATGTATCCGCAGGTGAAAAGTTCTCTGATGCTGATTTAATTGGTATACCAGTAAGGTTGGTTATAAGTGATAGAAGTCTACAGAATGGGGGCTACGAGTTTAAGCTCAGAAACAGCAAAGAGTCTAAGATTGTTTCTAAGGCAGATCTAAAAACAGAGCTCGCAAAGATATCGTAATATCGGTGGAACATATACTCTGAAATCTAGGGAGTATTTCGGGCTCCAGTTACTCCTTCTTGTCCGAAAGGTATTTCTTGAGATACTGTCCCGTGTAACTTTTCTGATTACTAGTGATGTCCTCAACTGTCCCGACTCCTACTATTTCTCCTCCTTTATCTCCTCCTTCAGGCCCGAGGTCAATGATCCAGTCGGAATACCTTATTATATCAAGGTTATGCTCAATCACTAAGACAGAATTTCCTTTCTCAACAAGCTTCTTAAGTAAGATCAAAAGCTTATCAACATCATGAAAATGCAGTCCAGTAGTGGGTTCGTCAAGAACGTAGATAGTATGCCCTCTTGTTGCCTTAGAGAGTTCCTTGGAGAGCTTAATTCTCTGTGATTCACCTCCTGAAAGGGTAGTAGCGGGCTGTCCAAGTCGGATATAACCTAGTCCCACCTCTGCCAGCACTTCGAGTTTGCGTTTGATAGGAGTGTAGTTCTGGAAAAACTCCAGAGATTCTTCTACCGTCATATTTAAAACATCGGCGATAGTCTTACCTTTGTAATCAATTTGAAGAGCCTCTCTATTATATCTGCTTCCATTACATGTTTCGCAGGTTATATACATATCAGGTAAAAATTGCATCTCTATTTTTATCTGCCCGTCCCCCCTGCAGGTTTCGCACCTTCCGCCTTTTACATTAAAACTGAACCTTGATGATGTATAGCCGCGTGATCTTGCTTCGGGGGTTTGTGCAAACAGATCTCTAATGTAGTTAAATACTCCGGTATATGTTGCTGTATTAGACCGTGGAGTCCTGCCGATAGGGGATTGGTCGATTTCTATTACTTTATCAACCTTTTCAAGTCCTTCTACTGAATCATACATACCCTCTGTTGATGCCTCCTGTCCAACGTATTTCAAAAGAATTGGTACGAGAGTATCATTTACTAAGGAAGATTTCCCGCTACCTGATACTCCAGTGATAGTTACAAACTTTCCGAGAGGAATTTCTACTGAGACGTCTTTAAGATTATGGGTCCTGACCCCAGAGACTTTGATAAGGGAGTTAGTTTCTATTAAGCCCGCCTGTGTATTAAGGGATTGCCCTACTACAAGGGATTGGTTGAGGTACCTGGCAGTCAATGTGTCGGTCTGCCTAATATCGTTTATCGTTCCCTCTGCGACTATATAGCCACCGTTATTACCGGCTTCCGGACCTACGTCTACCAACCAGTCTGCTCGTGAAATTGTGTCGTAATCATGTTCTACAACGACCACACTATTACCCAGATCTCTTAGCCTTTCAAGTGATCTGATCAACTTATCAACATCCCGAGAATGTAGTCCGATAGAGGGCTCATCAAGCACATATAGCACTCCTGTTAAGCCAGTGCCAATTTGCGATGCGAGCCTGATTCTTTGAGATTCTCCTCCCGAAAGAGTATTTGCTTTACGTGATAATGTAAGGTAGCTTAAACCTACGTCAAAAAGAAACGTTAAGCGAACTAATATCTCTTTTACAATCGGTTGTGCAATTTCTTTAGCATTGCCGGAAAGTTTCAATTCTTTGAAGAAAGAAATGAGGTCTGAAATCTGTTTTGAAGTGAGGTCATGAATGTTTTTAGCACCAATTGTAACTGCTAAAGCATAGGGCTGAAGCCTTCTGCCGTTACATTCGGAACACTCTTTTTCAACCATATATTTGCTAATTTCGTCTCTAATATACTCAGAATCTGTTTCAAAATATCTTCGTTCAAGCTGTGATACAACTCCCTCATATTTTGAATCATAGATTCTCCTGTAACCATTCCTATTTACATATGAAAGAGTATATTTCTGTTTTGCTCCTTTACCGTAGAAAATGAGATTGAATATCTCAGGTGAGTATGTACTTATTGGAGCTTTAAGATCAAAACTATGCTCCTGTGCTACAGCCTCGAGTACCTTGAGTGTCCAGGAGTCTGTTGTTGTCATATTGGACCATGGGAATATCCCGCCTTCTTTTATTGAAAGTCTGGGATTATATATCTTGGTTATATCAATCTCTTTCAGCATCCCCAGTCCGGAGCATTTTATACATGCTCCATGTGGGGAGTTGAATGAAAATGTCGCCGGTTTGATAACAGGGAAAGAGATTTTACATACTCTGCAGGTATTATTTTCCGAGTATAGGAAGTGATTTTCATTAATGGAGGCTTTGATCTCGCCGTTGCTCATATTACTCCCTAGCTCAACTGCATCTGTTAATCTTCTGATATAGTCAGTATCGTTAGTGTCTTTAATCACAAATCGGTCAATGATTAGATCTATATTATGCTTTTTGTTTTTATCCAGTTTAAGATCGGAGACTTCATCGAGGTTATAGTTTTTGCCATCAATAACTACCCTTAAGAATCCTTTTGAGAGAAGGGAATCAAGTAGTTCTTTGAAAGTGCCTTTCTGGGACTGGATGATAGGAGAGACAATTATTAATTTGTCATTTGATTTAACCGTTTCATTAATATTTTCAACTATTTCCTGGATGCTTTGCGCTTTAATCTCTGATCCGCAGTTCGGACAGTGTGGTATCCCTATATGTCCGTAAAGCAATCTCATGTAATCATATATCTCGGTAACGGTTCCCACTGTTGATCTGGGGTTTGAACCTGATGTTTTCTGATCAATGGATATAGCCGGTGAGAGCCCTGTGATCGATTCTACATCAGGTTTCTCCATCAACCCGAGGAACTGTCTTGCATATGAGGAAAGGGATTCTACATACCTTCTCTGGCCTTCAGCATAGAGAGTATCGAAAGCAAGGGATGATTTACCGCTTCCGGATACTCCTGTTATAACAACCATTTTATTTTTAGGTATCTTGAGGGAAACATTCTTAAGGTTGTGAACCTTTGCATTTTTGATTTCTATATATTCCTGCATGATCTTTAATTATATCATGGAGAGCTCAAGTGTTCTGTATATAATGGGGAAAGTTTGGTAAAATGCGTTGTTGATGCACCTGTAGCTCAATTGGAAGAGCAACACACTCCTAACGTGTAGGTTGTCGGTTCGATTCCGGCCGGGTGCGTATTCCTACTGTATTGTGTATTTCACAACCTTTGTCTGATTCGTAATGGACTCTAATGTATGGATATATTTTCCTGAGGTTGAGAGAGAGAAGTATATTGGGCTTGTGAGTGTTTTCATCATGACTTTATTGTCTCCGTCCTTATCCATAATATAGACGGATCCTTCTGATTGATACGAAAGATTTGCAGAGTTCACCCAGTTTACATTTGTTACCTCTTTTTCATCTTTTATAACTATTTTGGTTCCAAGCAGGGTCACCGGATCGCTTTGTGTTTTATCAAAGGTGAATATTCCATAGTATCCATTCGTCAGATCTTTGAAAAGAGCCATTCGTTTATTATCGGATATTGATATAAGCTGTGATGGATATGGATTTATCATAATGTACTTATCCTCTTCTGTCCCATACCAGTATGCTGCATATTCAGTAGAAATATATATACCTTTTGTTGTCTGATCTATTGATATGGCTGATATCTCTCCAATGAATCTGGTGTTCTGAGGGGTATTGCTAAACGGTATAAAAGTAAACTCCGTTTTCCTTATGTTCTCGATATATGCTTTATCTGTTTGATAGTATATTCTTGGAATCAACGTTTTCGCGTTCGTACCGTCTAGGTTTAGTTGTTCAAGGGTGAAGTAGTTGCCCGTGTTATCACTAAGTTTCTGTAGGTAGTAGAAGTTAAGGGATGTATCTGTTGTCCATACAAGGTTTTCTGTCTCTGCCTTCTTATATAGGAGGGACTTTGCCGTGCTTTCTATGTTGTATGAGAGAACATCATTTACTGATTCGAGTATTATATATGAACCTGATTTTGCCCATGTAATGGAATAGGTTCCTAAAAACTTTTCTAGGTTCAAAAGTTGGCCATCTGTATCAACCTGCTCTGTATTAAAAAGAAGAACCTTTGTTTTTGTTATATCAGATTGTGTGAAAGAGTAGTGGAGAAGTAGATTACTTGCTCCTGGCGATGGAATCATAGTGAGGTTTTGAACGGCTGGATCTTCGATTGTTGTTATTATATGAGGGTTATTACTAAGATTCCAGAAACTTTTATTTAGATCGTACCTCCAGATTGTGTAAATATTCTTCTTATCTTTAGTAATATAAAGTATATGCTGGCGGTTTTCAGATACCTGGCCTTTTACGAAAGTGTATTCCTTGGGTATTTCTACCAAAACTTCTGTTGCGGGCTCTTTGAGGAACATATTGGCTGTAACGGGAGTAGATTTCTCTCTTATCACTGGGACATTTTTTATCCAATCGTAATACTTTTCTTTTTTGAGTTTTACCTGTGCATATCCTTCATCAATTGATGCTACTGTCTTTGGGGTTTTGCCGTTCTTTTCCCCGTTTATGGTTATTTCTGCCCTTGTGGGTTTGCTTTCCAGGTTGACAACGCCTGTCTCCCTTATATCTTTGCCGTCGAAATCCAACCGGTATCCTCTGGCATACATATAAACCAATATAGTCCCAACAATAATGAATCCGGCAGCCAGAAGGGCTGTAATTATCTGTGCAATTGCTTTTAGTACGGAAGCGAGTTTCTTTCGCATAACAGAAAAGTATATCATGAAGAAATATAGATATGGTATAATTAATTACAACTGAATATTTAAATGCATTGATCGGGAGAATGGGTCCGGGAGCAGCGAACAGAAACCCTGCTAGCTTGTAGTTAGTAGAGTAGTATGAGAGCCGTAGGAACAGCGTGAAAGTTCAAATCGATGTTTGGATAAAGTCGATAAGGTCCGCCAACTTATAGAGATTCTCTTTTTATGGGTTAGCGGGATGAAGTGGGGTGGTACCACGATGTATATGTCGTCCCCATGTAGTTAGATTAACTTTGAAAATATGTTAGTCTATCTATATGGGGATTTTTATTTTATATACCATAAGTGATGGATACATATAAAAGAATAGTAGAAAAACTGAATAGTACTGGAATAAAGTATGAGGAGGTAGATCAGACAGCCGCAAAAAACAGGTCGGTTGATGAACTCGTGAGGGTTACAGTTATGACGTACGGAGATGGTATGTCAACACTTTTCTTTAAGAACGAGAGGGATGAGTACATTGTTATTCTTAGAAGGGACGATCGGAATGTAAGAACTCAGGAGGTGAAGAAATTAAGCGGGAGCAGGAGTCTTAACTTTGCAGAGGAAAATGACTTAGAAAAATTAGGATTTGAAACAGGTTTAGTCTCACCAGCACTACTCGGAGAGCTTCAGGAAAAGTTTCCGGTAAAGATCTATATTGATAGTATGGTTATGGATAACGAGAAGGTTATATGTGGAATTGGCAGGGAGGGTTACGGCCTTAAAATCAAAGTTGAGGACCTGCTTAAAGTGCTTGGTAAGTATAAAGTGGCTGAAATTACAGAGCCTAACCTCAAGAGACAGGCCGGGGTTGTAAGTAAAAAAAGAATTCTCACAGGTGATACTCCTAGCGGGAAACTGCATATAGGACATTACGTTGGAACATTGGAGAACAGGGTTAAATTGCAGGATGAATACGAAACATATATTCTTTTGGCAAATAATCACGCATATGCCAACTACTTTGATAAATCAGAGTTGATAAACCAGAATGTATATGATGTCTTCCTTGATAATCTGGCTGTAGGAATAGATCCTAACAAGTCTACAATTTACCTTGAATCAGGTATCCCAGAAACGCATGTTTTGTATAGTTTCTTCCTTAATATGGTAAAGCACTCAAGAGCGTTGAGAAATCCATCTGTAAAGGATGAGGTGAGGTATAAAAAGTTAGACCCGAGTTTAGGCTTTATAAGTTACCCGATTCTACAGGCTGCAGATATTCTCCAGTTTAACGCCAGTTTAGTGCCGGTTGGAGAAGACCAGCTTCCTGTGATTGAGCAGGCAAGGGAGATAGCAAAAGACTTTAATAAGGCATATGGAAATCTGTTTGTAATGCCAGAGGGTCGAGTTGGAAGGGTTGCGAGGCTGGTTGGTACGGATGGTAAAGAGAAAATGAGTAAGAGCGGTCATAATGCCATACTTCTCTCTGATGATGAAGAAACTTTAAAGAAGAAAGTGATGTCTATGTATACCGATCCTAATAGGATTAAGGCCAGTGATAAAGGCACTGTAGAAGGAAATCCCGTCTTTATATATCATGATGCGTTTAATACAAATAAGGACGAGATTAACGATCTTAAAGAAAGATACACACAAGGGAAAGTAGGGGATATAGAAGTCAAAGAGAAGCTTTTTGCTGCCCTTAACACCTTCCTTGAGCCTATACGAGAGAAGAGAAAATACTATGAAGAAAGACCGGATGAAGCGAAGGATATACTTATTTCAGGGACAGAAAAGGCGAGAAAGGTTGTTGTACAAACTCTTGAGAAGCTTCAGAGCATGGTAGGGATAAATAAGCTGATTGAGAAAGAATAATGAGACAGGTAATAACATACACACTTTTCTGGCGACTCCTCTAACAATTTAGAGGGAGTATTTTCCGAAATTTCACATTTATACACCTTTTGGGTCGGTAGTTTGAATTGGTTAAAACAGGGGTCTCCAAAACTCCAGTTACGGGTTCGATTCCCGTTCGGCCTACCATTATTTTACTTTTTAAATAAATTATTATGTATGAAGCAATGCAAAAACAAGAAATAAGTCAGATCAAAGAAAGTATTCTAAGTTCTAAACTGCCTTTTGTTCCTGTCTCGATCGCCGAGCAGTTTGATGAACTTGCCGCCCAGGACGTATCAAGGAGAATTGATGATCCTCAGGGCAAGTATGCAAGGGTCTTGGCGGATCCGGCTAATGCGGGATATTTTACAAGTAGTTTTTTGAGGGCTAAGAGGGGAGATCCTGAGTGTTTTTACAATCGGGTAGTTAGCTCTGGGATCAGTCCCGAAATAGGTATTTTAAAAGATGTTAAGTATGATGATTTTAAAGGCCTATCAGCTTCATCAGATTCAATGAATATTTTTGCAAGAGCGTCCTCGCTTTTGAATGAAAGGATGAGGAATAATATATCATCGGAGGAGATGAGGGAATTTCTATACAACTCTCTCGTGGGAAAGGTTTCCGGAGATTATTATTCCTATCTTTGGCAAGGTTGTTGAGCTTGCTTACAATTATTTCCCGGGAGAACCTAAAAAGGTTGAGATATATACAACGGCTGTTCTCTTCTGTCACTTGAATATGGAGTTCACTCCTTCCAAAAAGGCTTTATTTGAGTCTTATATTTATCATTCACTTTTAACTGATAAACCCGTAAGGATATATATCCCTATCTGTTTAAGACATTATTATGATTCTACAGGTGAGAGAAGAATAATAGCTGATTTAAAAGATTTTCATTATAGAAATCTAAACGGTGGCAGCGTTGTTAAAAAAGCGGGGAAATTTCTCTTTGAGTTAGAAGAGGAATTTGCTATAGCCAAGGCTTTAGGACAGATAGGGGTACCGATTGAAGTCGTGGCACCAATAATGGATCATGAGTTGCTCACTCTTCCAGGAGACAGCAGTGTAGATATTTCAGAGTTTTCTCATAATATTGGTGAGTATATTTTTCAAATGGCTTTAAATAATAACTTTCGAGGGAATGTAGTCAGCTCGTTGGAATATTTTGGGAATCCTCAAAGAGCTAGCGATTACAATACAATTATAAGTATGGTAAGAAATAATGAGAGAAGTTATGTGGGAATTACAAACCAGATGTTTGAGCATGCCGTTAACAAGCAATTCGAGAAAAATGGGGAAGATGAGAACCGAGGAAAGTATTATCGTACATCTGATTATGCCCGGAAGTATTTAATGGAGTCTATTGCCGCTGATTATGTTCATTCGAAGATCATGGTCAAAAGGTCAATAGCTGATGATGTAGCGGGGGTAGCGTGTCTTGTTCCATTGTTTGCTGATATTGAGCAGAAAGTCATGGATAACCAAAAAGAGCTGGCAATTATGTCGTATAAATAGTTATTCAAGCTCTAAGTAGGAATCTTAACTTTACTAACAGGGTGTGGGTGTTCATATTCCTGCAATGTCTCATCTATTCTTGTAAGAAGTCTTTTAATATGGTTTCTTTCCAGTTCATTGAGGCTTTCAATATCGGCATTGTCTTTGACGAGCTCATATGCCTGCCTAAGAACTGCTAGTCCTTCCTTGTCATCTGAACATGGGGTGTCGTGTCCATACTCTAAGAGGTAATCTCCTCTTCTGCCTATATTCAAGGGTCTATCCTTTAGGTTTTTTTCCCAATCTGATGTCTGTGAACGATGATTCTCCTGTCTCAGACTTATAGAACCGAAGCTGTTAAAACCCATTTCAAAATATGTGTTTACTCCCTTAAACCCAGGAACCTCTGCCCAAATCTGCAGAGCGAGTTCTTCTGTAGCAGCAGTTTTTATAACCCAAACAAATTGAAAAGCAAGATCTGAAACCCCTTTTTCTTTACATTTTTCTCTCTCTAGGTTTGGCATATTTACATATTTAATACTATAAGGCTATTATACATCGCTCTATTTTTACTGTAAATAGAGTGTATTGGTAGTTTCTGTTTAATATCATATAATCAACTATGTTTGGAAAGAAAGTTGGAATTGATCTGGGTACCGCTAACTCAATAGTTTTTGTTGAGGGAGAAGGTATCGTCCTCATGGAACCAACCGTTGTAGCAATTGATGTAAACAAGTTCACAGTTATTGCAGTCGGTCAGCAGGCAAAGGAGATGATTGGTAAGACTCCAGATAATATTGTTGCTAAAAGACCTCTTCGAAGCGGTGTAATAGCTGATTCAAGAGTCACGGAAGCATTATTGAGATACTTTCTGAATAAGGCATTAGGATATTCCAAACTCTTTAAGCCTGAAGTTATGATAAGTGTTCCTGCAGGAATAACATCGGTAGAGGAAAGGGCTGTGCTTAAAGCGGCTACAGAAGCAGGGGCAAGGAAAATAAACCTTCTTCCTGAACCGCTTCTTGCTGCACTTGGTGCTGGATTGCCTATTGAAACATCCTCCGGAAACATGATTGTAAATCTCGGGGGCGGAACGGCTGAAATTGCAGTGATATCGTTGGATGGGATTGTAGAGTTTAACTCTTTGAGAGTGGCCGGGGATGCCCTTAATGAGTCTATAATTGCATATATGAGAAGGAAGAGGGGGATTTTAATTGGAGAGCAGAGTGCGGAGCAGATTAAAATGAAGATCGGGTCCGCTATTAAACTTGAGAACCCTAAGGAGATGGAGATAAAAGGTCGGGATGTGGCAGGGGGTATGCCTAAATCCATAAAAATAGATTCGAATGAAGTTGCTGAAGCCCTGAAACTTCCTCTATCCAAGATTATCGGTGCAATAAAAGAGGTGCTTGAAAAAACTCCTCCCGAACTTGCTGCAGATATCATTGATAGAGGGATGGTAATGAGTGGCGGAACATCACTTTTGAGAAACCTGGACAAGCTGTTTTCTAGAGCAACAGGAGTACCCGCTCATGTGGCAGATGAGCCAATGTTTTGTGTTGCAAAAGGAACGGGTATGGCACTTGAACTAATCGCCAGCGGTGAGCGTGTATTTACCAAAGAGATATCAAGTTAATATAGGGTGTCGATATAGGGCTTGCCTGAGGTGATTTCGGGTTAAAAGAGATTTGTGATAAAATATAAAGTTAACTTCTTATATTCTCTCCTTGTTTATTTTTAATCGTTTAGGTAAAAAACAGATTACGCAGGACGAGTTGGAAGAGAAGCTGGATATTCTAAGATTACCCACTTCATACGTTTTTACACCTGTAAACCTGAAAGAGGAACAGAAGAAGTTTTTCGCTTCAGACGACTATAACCCTGTATTTAAATATAACCCTGTGAAGAATATAAATGATAAGATCCTCAGGGAACTAAGCTCCGTCTCTAGCGTTGAGGACGTTGATCCTAGAATATCGGATTTCTATCTCAAATTGATTGATTCAAAATCCGAAGTGAATGATATGTTAAATGCTGTCGGACATAATGAGAAGATTACGGAGATATCAAGAAGGAGATTCGGCAAGCCATCGGAAAAGCTTTTTAAAAACTCCTCGAGAGTCCTTAGAGGATTGATTAAAAGCTACAAGCTGGTACAGAAAAAGAATGAAGCCAGGGAATTTGGATATGATGAGATAGAAAGGATAATGAAGGAATTTTTAAAAGAGCTAGGCCTTACTGACTGGACGGTTGCTAAATCCGGAAGAATTGCCGATGAAGCTATGAAAGTTGGTATTAAAAGGAAAGAGGTTTTGATTGCTCCTGACATCTCTCGCAGTCCACAGGATTTAAGAAAATCCATTGTGCATGAAATAGGGACGCACGTGTTTAGATCATACAATGGTCTTGTTTCGGGTATTCCAGTTCTGTATAAGCCGAACCTTCCAGATTCCCAGGATATCGAAGAGGGTTTAGCCACCTATAATGAGGAGTATATGAATGTACTAACATATGATGCTCTTCGTAGAAAGGCTTGTTTTACATGGATGTTATATTGGGCGGAACAAACGAGTTTTAGAGAGCTTTATAATGCTTTAACATCTTTTCTTGCAAGAAACTTAGCCTTTGATTTTACGTATAGAGTAAAAAGGGGGCTGGGCGATACTTCTCTGCCGGGGTTATATTATAAAGATGTTATGTACTTTAGAGGTTATAGAAAGGTAAGGAAAGCAATTGAGAAAGACTCCTCATTGTATGAGAAGCTCTACAGCGGAAAGATAAGTCTTAAACAGGTGGAGTGGGTTGATGACGGTTTAATACCAAAGCCTAAACTCACACCCAATCCAGCAGAGTTTGAAAGAGTATTTAAGAAATTGGGTATTTAAAAAGCCTCGATTATTTCTTTTGCAAGGTTAATAAACTCACCATCGGTTTTTGTCTCAAATGCTTTAAATCCGGGATTAAAACTGATTTCCTGTAGTACCGGTTTTTCATTTTTCATCATTACGTCGACAGCTATGAAGTCTGCATTAAATACCTGTGCTACCCGTTCTGAGAACTCTTTCAAATCCTTTCTTTTATTCATATCCAGTTTAGTATATTCACCTGAATTCACAGTTAAGAAGGTCTTTGTGGACTTTCTGCTAAATCCCGCAATAGCGGATCCTTTTTTAACAAAGACTCTAAAGTCTTCACCGGTTGGGATGAACTCCTGAACTATGTATTCATCCAAGTTTTTGTCTTTCAGAAACTCCTGTTGGTAATCATTAGGAGACTCTAAGAGATAGACATTCTTTTTGATTTTCTCTTTACCGTCAATTACTCTTAAATCGTTTTCTCCCGCATATTGTTTGATAATTGCGGGGTATTCGAAAGGTAGCTGTTCCACATTGTATCTGCCGTTTGCCTTATAGTGTGTATCTATCATTGGAATATTATTCTGGGTACATATTTTTGAAATCCATATCTTATCGTAGAAGATTAGGGCTTTGATCGCTTCAGAGTTCTGTATTTCAATCTTTTTTCCCGGGTTTGATGTATTGTATTCCTCGATATAGTCTACAATCAGTCTTCTGGTTTCATACTCTAAAGGCTTATCTAGTCTCATTCCTCTGAACATTATATGAGTGAAGTCTGTTATATTCTGTCCTTGAACAGTAATTGTGATCGCATTGTTAATAAAATCAATCGTAATCTCATCATTGTAGGCGATAACATAGTCGAGGTTCTTTTTCTCAAGTTCCTCTGCAATTCTGGTTAGTACATAACCGTATTTACTAGATATCTCAATCCTCTGTCTCTTATCCAGAACTAAATATTTCATACCGTATGGGCTTAAATTATGCTTTTAATTATAGCAATTTGCTTCTAGGTATGCACATCATTTATGGTATACTGAAGAGCAATGAAAGATTACTTTAACAAAGAAATTGCGGGGATTAATGTTTATTACAAAGAGAGCGGGGAGGGGTATCCACTATTTTTGATTCCACCATGGACAGCTTCTAATATGGCCTTCGATGGTCTCGTCGAACTTTTAAAAGACTATCCGATAAAAATCATTAGACCGGATCTTCCAGGATGGGGAGGAAAAACCAAGCAGAAGCTCGAAGATAAAAGCTTTGGCTCGTATGTAGAGTTTATTTCGGATTTCATTAACTCTTTTGGCTTTAAAAAGTATGCTGTACTGGGATATTCGCTTGGTAATACATTTCTTCTTCACGCCATTGCAAAAAAACTCATTAATCCTGAAAAATTGATTATTATCTCAGGGTTTCATAGTAGAAGTAATGTATTTGAAGTGGAGTGTGATCTAAACAGGAACCTTAAGATATACTATCTAACCAGAAAACTTAGGATTCCTAAACGTGGTCTTAAGTTTATACTCGCAAATTTCTATTTATATGAGATGATAGTTAATGACATCTATAGAAGGAAATATAGATATTTCACCAGACTTGTAGGGACCTCGATTTTTGCTGACTTTGACTCGGTAATGGAGCCGATGTTAACACTTGAAGAGCTGCATGGTGAACAACTCAAGGATTATAAAGGTAAGTCGTTGGTATTATATAATTCCAAAGAGCCATGGTATTTTGTTAGGTTTACCCAGGAGATAGCAGATATGTTAGGAGTTAAACCAGTAACAATTGAGGCTTTTAGCCATAGGCATTTCTCGTTTGAACCCGAAAGGTCATACGATATAACTCGTGATTTCATCCTTCGCTAGTATGAAAGTTGCCATACTTGCCGCAGGAGCACAAGACACGCTGGGAGGAGAGACAAGAGTCGCTTTGGAGCTTGCCAGTTCTCTGTCTCAAATTACAGAAGTTGCTCTTGTATATACCGGTGAGGTCAATGAGATCAAAAAGGAGGGAAAGCTTTTAAAGGTTTCATTAGAAGGAGGGGGATATGAGAATGACAACCTTCCGGTATTCACGACGACTACGTTGCAGTTCCTTTTTGATTTCCTGGATAGTTATAAGCCTGATATTATTCACTCTCATAGCATCTGGCTGGCACCGTTTGTCGCACAGTTATGGGCATTAAGCAATAATGTCCCGTATCTTTATACAACTCATTTACTCCCATCAAGACTCGCAAGCTTCCTAGAGTTTGGTAATAAGGAGATTATAAACAGATTTGTGAATGAGGGTATATCAAAACCATACATGTCGGGATTTCTTGGGAATTGTACGGCAATAATTGCTTTGAATAGTGTAGCCCATAAGGAGATCAGGGACTATGGATATAAAGGAGATTTGCATATAGTTCCTAACGGTAGGTTTCTTTCAAAGTACAATAATCTCAAGGTTCCAAGCGTAAAAGACAAAGAAAAAAGGCTTCTCTTTGTAGGCTCCATATGTTTGAGGAAAAACCAGGAATATTTAGTAAAGGTAATGGATTATCTACCCAAAAACTACAGACTTATTCTTGTAGGAAGGTTTTTCTTTGACGATTATGAGCAGAGTTTCAGAAATCTAGTTAAAAAATATAAGAATATAGAAGTTACTGGCGGTATTGACCCAGATATGATTCCTTCTTATATAGAAAAAGCACATTTGGTTGTATCGGCATCGAAATCTGAAGTTCAATCGCTTTCTATTATTGAGGCAATGGCTTCCGGCAGGCCGATTGTTGGCCTTTCCAACGAGACTATTGATGAGCTTGTCGATGATAGTGTGGGGAAGAAACTCGAAAAAGAGACTTCAACTAAAAGATTTGCTGATGCGGTAATGAATGTGATGAAACTTAGTGAGAAAGAGTATATAAGGCTGTCCGATAATGCTAGGGCAAGAGTTGAGGAGTTTGACTGGAGCATTATTTCAGCAAGGACATTAAAGATATATGAAAAGTATGTTAAAAAGAATCAAGTGACTGTGAAATCATCGTGGGACAACATTAACAGAATGATAACGTCGTTACCTGATTTTCCCGGTAGACCATATGTTTTGGACATGGTTGATAGATTGCGTGAGGGGAGCTTTGAAACTGCAAAAAGTGTCAATATATGGAGGAAGGTGCCTAAGAAAACTCTTATGCTGGCGGGCTTAACCATTGGAGTTGCAGTTGCAGTCTTTGGATTTTTGAAACTTACAAAGCCCCTTAAAAGGGTAAAGAGAGTTAAACCGTCTTAATAGTGTTAATAAGCCCAAGGTTTTTATATCCTTCTAGTTTGCTTGTCCAATCTTCACTTTCGTATTTATTATCAATAAGGATAGCATCTATACGATCGAATCCTAAACCGCTTTCACGAACTTCGTCGATTGATTCATAGTGTATTGCGATAGTTGAGAGTGAGGCATTAAGTTTCATAGCTTCTAGAGCTTTCCATGTTTCCAGGTTTGCATTTATTTCTTCCTCATTAATATAGATAGATCCGTTAGAAAGAATCCCGGTCTTTTCACTAGCATCGGTTTGGGTTTTTAAAAACGCATGGAGCTTTTTAATGTCTTTGCCTATATAAACAATCTTTTTTGTGAATGGTTTATTCCCGACAAGACCCTTTACAACAATTTTTCCGATTTGAGGATACTGATCTCCTATAACTGGAAAGGCATTAAGATATGATTCCGGCATAGTATTACATTCTATGATAGAACCGTTTTCCTGAGTTAGGGGTTTGGAAATATCTTTGCAGATAACATCAACTCCAAGGGCATATGCATGAAGTGAGGAGGCGAGGGACTCAACGACATACCTAATCTGATTGCTTACACGATCGGTAAAGTCTTCAGTTATTCCCCCCTGGCTCATACTGGCAACTTTTCTAACATATATTTTTTCGTCTTTTTTAGGGACGTAATTTATATCTAAACCTTGTTCCTTTAAGTATGTAGTTAGTTGGTCATCTATGATTATAGGTTTAAGAATATGGGTGGGGTTGGCAAGGTCTCTTCTAGGATCTTTATTTATTTCTGCGATGAGTTTTTCAATTGTTTGAGCTCCGTCTCCCGTTACAAAAGCAGGGATTCTTTTAGTAACTATCTCTAATCTACCGGCAATAACGAGGAGCCTGTAATCTTCCCCTTGCACAGTCTGTTGAATCATTATCTTCTTTTGAAATTCGGCCCTCTCTCTTGAGTTGATAGCTTTCGTGGCGGTTTCATACGCGGCTTGTGCTTGATCAAAAGTATTAATATTTGTAGTAACTCCGTTTCCTCCGGTTAGACCCACGGGTTTTATTACATATGGTTTACGATATTTTTCGTGCAATTCCTTAAGATGACCCTCCGAATTTATCAGCTCCCATTGAGCTATCGGTAATTTGAGTCTATCCAGCATGATATTAGTGAGCCATTTGTCACTTTGCGTCATCATTGCTAAATGAGAGTCTCGACTGCTTGCAATCGATGCAGTGACTTCAGACTCTTGTCCAATTCCTATTCCGTAGTATCTATTGAACTTTGAGGCGGCATTTTCAGGAGTGAAACCTTGCTCTATGAAATACTGAGTTGTTTCATAACCTAGCTCATGTGCAGCATGAAGGATTGGGATGGTTGACATGGATAGTATCTGTTTTTTGATCACTGTCCCGAGAATATAGGATTTGGCAAGGTCAAAGCTCCATTCGTTAGAGCTGAAATTATTTAGTGCAACTGCAGTCTCTTTCCAGAAGTGGGGGAGCTTGGATTGTATACTTATGGTATTGCCTTCTATGGAATACTCTTCCATAAAGACTGGATGAAGGTCTTTTACAAGGTCAACAAGTTCGGTTCTCGGTGTTTTGTCCGTAGTGATCTTAATTGTGGTGATAGTGTTTTCCAAGTTTATTCCCTGAAGGACCTGAACATTCATGAACAGCTGAGCATTATATTAGCTAGTTAATAGTACATTGAAAGAGTAGCGGGGTAAAGGGCTATTTGATTGCTAGATATCTGTCTCTTATATATTCCATAATTGGAACGGCTACCTTCTTTACTTCTCCTTTATCTACTTTGTAGTGCAGCCTCAGTCCGGGGTTGTAGTTTACCTCATTAATAGCACATTCAGTTGGTTGTGTTATATCATTAGTAATAAGATCGACACCTCCAAATTCAAGGTCAAGAGCTTTTAAAGCTTTGACCGCAAGTTCTTTATAGAATGGGTGAACTATTTCACTGCATTCCTCTGTTGTTCCACCGGTTGTGAGGTTTGTGTTGGATCGGACTGTTGTTTCTATACCATTGCCAAGGATTGTTTCAAGGGAGAGATTTAAGTGGGTGAGGTGTTTTACAGTCTCCTCATCTATGGGAATAGGCATTAATAGCCGGGTCTTTCTCAGCTCATTCGTGTTTTCAATGAGCTGTTTAATTGTTGATACTCCGTCTCCTGTGACTATGGCTGGGAGTCTCTTTACTACTCCTATTACCTTTTCTCCAATAGCGAGTATCCTGTAGTTTTCTCCGTGAATATACTGTTCGATGAGAACATTTTGGTGTTTATCGTGATCTGCAGCATATTGATATGCTTTTCTAACATCCTCTTCGGTTTGTGGAAGGATAGAGATTCCTTTGCCCCCTAAGTTCTGAGATGGTTTTAAAACGACCTGTTTATATGTATTAAAAAAGTCTATTGCTTCCTCAACTGTTTCTACTTTAGCCTGTTTTGGAACTGGGACGCCAGCGAGATCGAGTATCCTGTTTGCATAGTTTTTAGCTCTGGCTAACCTTGAACTTGGGGCGTTATTGACCGGAAGAGCCGTGTTGTTAATAAACCAGTGTCTGCCTTGATATTCAAATCGGGCGGTTAGGTTCTTAAAAATTATATTGTATTTAATTCCGAGAATATCTGCAGCTTCCACATAGTATGATAAGTGTACATTACCGGCAATTCTTAAATAGTCTTTATTCATAGTATAAGAATATATTATATTTTTATTTTGTAAATGTTTTACTCGTGTCTATGAGGTAATTATTTAACTCTTTTCTACCAATTAGAAGAGGATAGATCATTGCCTTTTGTGAACTTACGACCATTTCAACTTTTTTGGTCTCTCCGGCTATTCTTATTTCAATTTCTACGACAGGTAACACATGTAAACCCGTTTCGTCACTTACTTTTGCGAGCCTCAGTATATCTTTGTGCTGTAATGTTTCACTGCCGATAGTGTCTATGAACATCTGTGCATCCTTGAGGGTAGGGAAGGTATCGGGGACATTAGACTTTTTAAAGAAATCCAGGGCTTTGTAGAATCCTAGTCTTGAAGCAATTCCCCAGTCTATTCTTGAAGTTGTAATTCCGGTATCAAGCATTGCCTTTACTATCTCTTTATTTCTTTCCACCTTCTTCTTTGAGACGGTTTCATCGGTATCACTCTTGTAAAAGAGAGTTACCTTTTCAATCAGGTTAACTACCGTTTTACCACTGATACTCTCTATTTCCTCTTCCACTTCACCGCCGAAAAGATTTTTTGCTACCCTAATACCGTGCTTCATGCTTTTTATTTCTATCTCTTTAACCTGTTCCAGTCTCTTTTTAAGGCCGATTTTGTTTGCTACCTGTATGCCTAGGCCAGGTCTTGCGTTTATTTCAATCACAAGAGGTCCTTTATCTCTATCGATTGCAATATCAGCTCCAAGGTATCCAAGCCCGCTGACCTCCTGGCTTTTTACTGCGATATCAAGGATATCATTCCAGAAGGGGATCTGAAGACCGATCAAAGGAAGGTTGTTTTCAAGATCCAGGGTTGTATCCGTATTTGTATATGTATCTTCAATTATTGGACTCTTTTTTAAGTACATACCTGCTCTGGTTATACCGGAAGCTATGTCAATTCCCACACAAATTGCTCCGGAATGCAGGTTTGCGGTACCGTTTGAGCGTTTGGTAGGGAGTCGGAGCATTGCCATTACCGGTATTCTGTTGAATACGATGACTCTTACATCCGGAACACCCTTATATGTATAAGGCTTAAGAGTACTATCGGTTTTTATTCTTTCTTCTATTATAGCCACATCTCTACGATTGCCCATTGAGAACCTTCCGTCCAGAATGTTCTCAATATGCAGTATTATGTCTCCTTTGGTCATGGTCGTACCATTAGGTCTTATCCATTCATACTTACCTTTTTTCTTGCCGTAGAAGACTATAATTCCGTTACCGCCGGTTCCCTGATTAGGTTTAAGCACAAAGCTTTTAGGAAGAGAGTCCCAATCCAGGAACTGCAGCTGTTTTCTTGTCCTGACTACTTTATATAGCTCCGCACTGTTTATCCCGACCTTAGCAAGTACTCTTTTCGTGATTATTTTGTTGTCGGCGATTATCTTTGCCGATCTCGGATTGAGAGGCCTTATAAAGTCTTCGTTTCTTTTATTTACCCCAAGAACCTCCTTATTGAGTCTTATGAATTCACTTATTGTCATCTTTTACTATATAGCTGAATCTGAAATACTCTTTGATGCGAAGCCCTGTAAACCTTCCAATGAGAAGATTTACTATGAGGAAGACTCCAAGCATCCATAAGTTATCAAGCAGGTAGCCGATGATCTGTGAAGAAGATATAAGGTACCAACCTATAACGGCTATCAAGACCGTTTCCGCAAGAACTCTGACAGTTGCCCCTATTGATTTCTTTACATACATTTTGATAAAGAAGTCCGACATAGCTGCAATAGAGATTAATGCCAAAGGATCTACGGCTTCAAAATTTGTAAATCCAAGTATCTCAATGCTGTCTAAAAGAGCAATTCCAAAGATAACGACTATAGAAACAATGACGTAGTTGATAGCTACACGGGCAAGGTAGTGCATACGTATTCTTCTCATTATAGTATATCCTATAAATGAGGAGAGAACGACCAGCATTGTAATGAGCAGACCGTAGCTTAATCCGGTGTATCTATATGCAAGAGCGAGAATTATCGGAGCGTAGATCCCAAAAGATTTAAACCCTATAAAATATCTGGAGATATTCACCAAAGTTGCAAGAATAGGGATGAAAACAACTATCTGCAGCATGGAGATGGATACACCATGAGATAGCAACCATTGTGTTAGTTCCTGCATGTTTTTATTTTTCTAATTTAACTGATTTTGTAAGGTTAAATAACCTTGGGCAAATGAAGATTTAGCGTGCTAATTATACTATTTTAAGGCAGTTTTTTCAATGTTCTGTCATTATCAATCAACCCTCTTATATACTCGGATTTATTCATTCCGCTCTTGAGTGAAGCAAGTTCTACATGCTTTAACTGAGTAGGGGATAGAAAGAGGTTGAAACGTTGGGAGAGAACTGACTTTTTTGCTTGTTTAATAAAGTTTTCTATTATCTCGTCAATACTATATGCATTGTATTTGGCTCCGTAGAAGTATCTATCTTTTACCTTCAGACTCATATCCTCGCTAATAGAAAGGCATAGAACAGGTTTTTTGGACTGTATAGCCAGTGTGGCCTCATGACCGAGCTGGAAATCCTGATGGCTGATCTCAATAATCACTGCATCTGCCTGCTGAATACCTTTTTTGACGGCGAGATAGTGAATGGTTCGAAGATCTCTGATTTTACGCTTTTCGGAGTCTTTAATTGTCTTTAGATAGTTCCCCAGTTCTGGGGAGATAATATCTTTCTCGAACTTCAGGATAGTATCAAGGACTAAATCATAGTACTTTTGGTACTGCTTTTTGCCGTAGAAGGATGAGGTAAAGAAGATTTTCATATGTATATACGTATCTCATTAACTAGTTTAAAAAAGGGTATTCGATATATAATTCGAATATATACATAAGTTATCATTACTGGGCATATGAAATCAACACGCTTTGGAATACACATAAAAGTAAAGGATATTTTAGAGTCATATAATTTTTACCGGGCTTTCGATCTTAAACCTGTATTTGCCTATGGAGATGAGAAGTGGCTTGGAATGCTAAAAGAGAGTGACTCGAAACTTTCTACGGCGGCCGAAAAGTATCGGGGAGTAACTTTTAATGTTGGAGATTCTCTATTTGAGATTGCCGATGGACATGTTGCAGTTAAACCTGAGGTTTTCAAGCTTGATATAACAAGTTCAAAAGTATCTGCAATGATAGATGTTGATTGCGTAGATGAGGTAGTTGAGATTTGTAAAGCCAATAGTTTTGAAGTAGCAGTGGATCCTGTAGAGTATCCATGGGGTACCAGAGAGGTTGTGATAAGAGATCCTGATGGCTTTATCCTAGTCTTTAGGGAGTTTATAAAGAAAAATGTATAATAGGGGATGATTGATATTGTTAATCGCATTTATACGAGCAAAAAGTATAAAGGAATAAATGAGGGCGTGATAAAGAGAATAGTTAATGGCCTGGAGAATAAATATAAGAAAGAGAAAGATATTGAGGAGAATGCCAGAGCACTTCTTCATCAGATATGGGGAGCGTACTATTCTTCAAGGCCGGATTTCAGAAAACTGTCCAAGAACTTTCTAGAGAGTCCTGATAAAAGAAGCTTTTTGATCAATACATTACGTATACATAGTTCAACTAACGAGAGAATAGATGACTATGAAATGTTTTTAGACTGGGTATTTGAGAAAACAGGGGATAAAGAGTCTTTCTATGATGCTGGGTGCGGTTTAAATCCTCTCTTTTTTGTCCTTGATACTAGATTTCACACCAAGAGGATGGTTTTTAGCGATATAGATGTTGAGGAAATTGAGTTTTTAAAGGTCGTCTTTGATCATTTTAAATTAAGTAACTTTAAGGCTGAAGTAGGGGATATTTTTATCGATTTTCCAAAGGCAGATGTTGTAATGATGTTAAAACTGCTCCCTGTGATTGAACAGCAGGAGCGGGGGGGAAGCGTTGATATAATAAAGAAGATGAAGTTTAAGAATCTGATTGTCTCATATCCTACTAAATCTATAGGGGGAATGGAAAAGGGAATGGTGAGTTCATATTCTAGTATATTTGGAGAGATTGCAAAGAAATCCCAATTGAAAATAGTAAGTAGATTAGAGTCTGAAAGAGAAATATTTTTTATGTGCGAGAAGTAAGCTGTAAGAGGAAGACACATGACATAAGACAACGTGTCTCCCTCTTTTTGATTCCCCCTTAATCAGCTTAACATCATCTCGATATTATAAGGCAAAAATGCTAACGAGATGATCATCTTATCCTTATGCTCGCTCATCCATACAATGGAAGGGTGGGGCTGGTTGTACCGGTCACACCATTCGTTAATGGTCTTGAAAGCTTGGATAAGGTCTGAGACCTTGAAACCAATGTGAGGTTTAATCTGATCGGCTTCAGTTTCCCAATTCTGTTGAATCGAGACTTGGTGTGAACCAAGGTTGTTGAAGCGTAAACCCCACCCTTCCTTTTGAAAGTCTTCAGCCCTTGTTAAAGGAGCATCAATTACTTCCTTGAAGAAGCTTACGGCGAGATCCAGGTTGGATCTGCTAAGTACGAACGCCATATGGTCAAACTGGAAAAGAGCTGTGTTCATGATGGTTTCTCCTTTTCTGTGAACACGAATTTGGAATCATGTAATTATATCCTCTAGTATACGCGGTGGTCTAACTTGACGGACGATGTCGACAAAGCTAGAAGGTTAGTATGGAACTAACATATAGAACACTAGAACGATTCGGCCTTAATGAAAAAGAGATTCAGGTATACTTAGCATGTTTAAAACAAGACATCACTTCTCCTTATCAACTATCGAAAATTACGAAAATTCCGCGGACAACCATCTATGACATCCTTCTAAATCTCTCTCTTAAGGGGCTTGTACAATTGGAACAGAGTGACGGCTTTACCAAGCAGCAGACTAAGGTGAAGGCAAATAATCCTTCTGTGTTAAGAAAGATACTACAGGATAAAAGGAATTACCTTGTGGATCTAGAATTAGATGTTGTCGATATACTCCCTAGCCTTAAACAAGACTTTCACAAGGAAAAAGCCAATGTGAACTTTAAGTTCTATCCCGGTGTTGAAGGATTAAGGAAGTTATACAGAGATAGAAGCTTTGACCTGATTGAAGCCGAAAGATATACGTGGGACCTTCTTATGCCGATGGATATGATCGGTCATGAAGAGATAAATAGGATAGTAGATGCTCAAAATGAGGCATACAAACTTAGGAAATATCCGTCAAAAGAAATTGTCTCTCTAAATGATTGGACTAAGCATGTCCTTAGTTATCAATATGGAAGAAATCCATTGTATATTGAAAACAGAGAGATAAGGTATATCGAAAATCCAGTATTTAACCTATCAGTTGAGCTAAACATTGTAGGAAATGTTATACGTATTGCATGTGCAAATGGGGAAGAGAATTGGGGACTAAGTATGAATAGTATCTCTTTAAGTTCAACCCTTAAATCAATATTCCTGCTTGAATGGGATAGGGGAACACCAGTAACAAAAGAGCTAGTTGAATCCTGGGGGCCAAATGAGATGATTGAATATGAGAAAAGAAGAGATAAATAAAAAGACCGGATTTCTCCGGCCTTTCCATATTCAAAGAATAGAGTAGGGTTACTTAAGTTCTACTTTAGCACCTGCTTCCTCAAACTTCTTCTTTGCTTCCTCAGCTGCATCTTTCTGAACATTCTCCTTGAGAACTGTTCCTGCACCTGCGTCTACAAGATCCTTAGCCTCTTTGAGTCCAAGTTCTGTAATCTCTCTTACAACCTTGATTACATTGATCTTGTTTGCACCTGCATCTTGAAGAACAATGTTGAACATTGTTTTCTCTTCTACTTCAGCTGCTGCGGCTGCTGGAGCTGCTGCAACTGCCATAGGGGCTGCTGCGGATACTCCAAACTTGTCTTCCATTACTTTGACAAGATCAGCAAGTTCCAAAACTGTCATTTTCTCTACAGCCTCTAGAACTTTTTTAGCTTCTGCTGATAGCTCTGGTAATGCTTTTGTGTCTGCCATTGCTATATATTTATATAAATTAAATATTTATTACTTAGCTTCTTTTTCTGAAAGCTGCTTAAGTACCATAGTGAATCCTCTGATGTTTCCTGTAATTGCGTTCATAACACCTGTAAGAGGAGCGTTCATTGATCCAAGAAGTTTTGCAAGGAGTTCTTCTCTTGAAGGAATGTCTGCCAATTGCATAACTCTGTCTGCGTTTATGTAAGACCCATTAATTGTTCCAAGTTTTGCATTAAATTTCTCAGATGTTTTCTGGAGTTCTTTAACAAGCTTTGCTGCTGCTGTAGGGTCTTCCGAGTATGAGATTACAGCTGTAGGGCCGTCAAATGTTTGTGTCTCAACAGGCTGATTTGTTTCCTGAAGAGCTATCTTAAATACCGAGTTTTTGATAACTGCATAGTTGGCACCGACTTCATTTAACTTCATCTTGAAGTTTGTGATAGTTAAGGTGTCTAAACCGCTGGTATCAACGAGAAGATAACCTGAGTTGCTCTTGATCATATCAAGATACTGGGTTAATAGTTCTCCTTTTTGAGTTCTGTTCTTAGACATATCTTTATATATTTATTTTAGAAATCTTTCTTTGCCTCGCATGGATTTATCTTTGTACCATGTTTCTTAGGCTGTAGGGATGATACTAGATATTGGAGGGATTGTAAAGGGAAGTTGTTATTACACGTGTTCCGGAGGGCTTGTTTTGAGCAAACCCTCCGGCATAACTACATGGTCACGTGACCCGAAGGATGCATTCAGTCAGAGATGGTAACTTTCTCACCATCCCAGTTAAACTCGAACGCATCTCTCATTTCCCTTTCGTTCTTTTCCGATATCATGATTTGCTTTGCAACAAATAACGGGATCATAGGATCCTCATTGCAAAACGCTTTCATGGTTGCGGCGAACGTCAGGTTAATGAGCCCGATTCGGGAGAACTTACCCTCCATGAGGGAATTAATTTGTTCCAGCAGGTCCTTTGGATCTGCCTTTTGCTCCTTCCCAGAAAGGTCTCGTATAACGAATGGAGTGACAAAATCGTCACTCTGAACCATGAGAACCATGGCACCATTCGGGTAGGAGACGATTTCAGTGAGCAAAATAGGATTTGAAACCCAGGCCGCTGGTCTATCGGCTCTATCGATCGCGAGTTTAGACCACGTTGCCGGGAATCCAGTGTACCAACCACTGCAAGAGTCCGGAGCGAGGGTTGCCTGGATTTCAGCTGCGACTGGGGTTTCTTCAGTCGGTGTCAGATTTACCAAAGTGCCTGGAGGGGGAGGTGTTTCTTTCTCTTCCCCCGAAACAGGCGTCGGGTTTGTCTGAGGCCCGCAGGCGACCAAAAAAAGGCTGATTGCAACGAGCACGAAAAAAACCGAACGAACGAACTTCTTGAACATTTTTTCTCCCGGGCTTATAGCCCTAATGTACCAACCCCACGGGTTGGTTTAACGAAACACAAATATACAATTTCTTAGGATTGTATACTCCGTGTCTCGTTAAATAATTTAGAGATTACACGTGATATGTAGTTGTGATATTTACTTAGTGCTGTTTCCAGACACTATATAAGTAAATAGTGTTAAAGATCATCATACGATTATTAATCGCAATGATCGATAATTATACTACAAATAGAGCGAGATATAAAACTATGGGGTAGCTAATTTGACTTAGTCAGCGGTATTATTCGTATTTGAACTTTACTGCCTTACCCATTGTAGGAGCTAAGTATGTTCGTCTTGTTACAGTTGAAAATGATTTGCCAATGGCTTCTTCAATTGCCGTTACTGCAACTTTAATATTCTCTACAATCTTTGCATCATCAAGATCCAATTTTCCTACTGCAATATGAATACCGCCTTGTTCATCAGCTTTAAATGTCATCTTACCCTGTTTATATTCTTTTACGGTCTTTGCAACATCAGCTGTAACTGTTCCGGTTTTTGGATTAGGCATAAGTCCTTTTGGACCTAATTCTTTTCCAAGTACCGCAATCTTTGCCATAACATCTGGAGTTGCAATTGCAACATCAAATGTTATTTTCCCGCTTTGAACTTCTTTTACTAAATCTTCAAGACCTGCTTTGTCTGCTCCGGCTGCTAGTGCTGCCTTTGCATTCTCAGGCGTGGCGAATACTGCAACTATAACATTCTTAGCAGTAGAGTGGGGAAGGGATACTGCTCCTTTTATAGATTTAGCATCCTTATCCTTTGGAAGAGAAATTGCAACATGTAGTTCAACTGAACCTCCGAATTTACTGTATGATGCTGTCTTTACTACCTTTAAAGCCTGTTCCAAAGTATATTCTTTGGTCTCGATTTTCTTTGCTGTATTTACGTATTTCTTACCTCTGCGTGCCATGTTTATAATATCTTTAAGATTATTTAACAACCTCTACACCCATCTGTCTTGCAGTACCTTCAATTATCTTTACTGCCTGATCGATGTTTTTAGTATTAAGGTCTACCATTTTAGTTTCTGCAATTCTTTTTACTTGTTCCATTGTTAACTTTCCAACCTTTTCGAGGTTTGGTTTTGCGGAACCTGCTTTGATCTTGAGTTCTCTCCTGATTAATTCTGAAGTAGGAGGAGTTTTGGTTATGAATGTAAATGTTCTATCTTCATAAATGGTTAGAACAACAGGAGTTAAAACTCCGTTATTCTCTCTTGTTCTCTCGTTGAACTCCATACAGAACTGCTGTGTGCTGATTCCATAAGGGGCAAGTGTAGGTCCAAGAGGAGGAGCCGGTGTTGCTGCACCTGCTGCTGCCATTAATTTCAAAACTTTTGTTATTTTCTTTGCCATTGTATTTAATGTATTACTTTATCTTACTTACTTGTGAGAAATCCAACTCTACAGGTGCTTCTCTACCCAGGAATGATATTGAGACTGTTATCTTTCCTTTAGATTCATCAATTCTCTGTACACTTCCAATGAAGTCTGCAAAGGCACCCTCAGTAATTTTTACGGCTTCGCCGACACTGAATGAAGTCTGGTATGATGGCTGTTCAACTTCCATGAACTTCATTATTGCCTTTACTTCGTTCTCCGGTAGTGGTCTTGGGAACTTATCAACTTTAACAAATCCCTTAACTCCCTCTGTGTTTGCAATGAGGCTCCATGTCTCATCGCTCAGATCCATCTTTATAAGGACGTAGCCTGGGAATATTCTCTCTTCTTTGATATGCTGTTTTCCTCCCTTAACAACAATTTTTTTCTGTGTCGGGATAAGTATTTCAGATATCTTGCTCTCGCTTCCAGTGGCTTCAACACGTTGCTGAATTGCTTTTGCAATACTATTTTCATGTCCTGATTGTACATTCAGCACATACCACTTCAGGTTTGGGTTCTCAATTTTAACTTTCTTCGCCATGTAAACGTTACCTCAAAATTATATCTCTTACTCTCAAAAGGAAAATATCTAATCCTAGAATTAGCAGACTGATTATACCACAAAGTATTAGCGTGTACAGTACTAGTCCCGACAAGCTTTTTACGCTTGGCCAGGATGTATTCTTTAACTCCTGAAATGTGTCTTTAAAAAACTTTAACATATTTTTAATTATATAATATTTGGCAGGCCCATCCCGACTCGAACGGGAAAATACGGTTTTGGAGACCGTTGTTTTGCCAATTGAAACTATGGGCCCTAGTTATCTTTAATTGGCTTTAGTCTCTTTATGATCTGTGTGCTTTTTGCAATTAGCACAGAACTTACTTTTAACGATCTTTTCTTTAACGTTCTTGGTTTTGTACATGGTATAGTTCTTGCCTGCGCAGACTTCGCACTTCAGAGCAATAATATTCCTTTTTACCTTTGCCATAACCTTGGGATTTTAAATTAGAAACAAATAGTCTAGTGATTATATGGGAAAATAGGGGAGGGGTCAAATAATATTTTCCTTAGAAGAAATTATAAATATCGTCTCTGTCTTATTCTGTACCTGTGAAATATATCCCGGATATTGATATTAGCTCATTAGGGATTTGATCTGCATGGACAATGAATTTGAGCTTTTTACCTATTCCTTTTCCATCTTCCGCAGTCATGTTATAGATCAAAGCCAATGCTGCATTTCTTTGCTTTGGATTTAGTTTGGTAAGGTCTAGTGATATAAATACTTCTTGGACACTTTCTTCATCTCTAATATAAGATACAAAATCATCAGTTGTGACATATGTAGTTAATGCTGATGGTGGAAGTAAATTTCTATTTGAAAGGTACTGGTAAAGTGCAAAGTTAAAATCCTCTTTTAATCCATCTGGAGTAGGGTTTTCTTTAATGATATTTAATAATGGTGAGCCGATTGTTTTCGTGACCTTTTCAAATTCTGCTGAGTTCATGACAATTAAGACGTCTTTCTCTGCAAGGTTCATTTCAGAGGAGAGAGTGAAAGGTTGAACATCTGCTGATGTAAAAACAGGCTTAGAGGTATTCATGATTATGATTTTGCCATTAATTTAATGGGCATATTGTGACTAAGCTGGATCTGAGGATCGAACTCAGGACCTTTCCCTTACCATGGGAATGCTCTACCAACTGAGCTAATCCAGCGTACGAAGCTATTATATTAGTAATTTGCTTTTGATACAACCAAGCACAGATTTGAATCAAACTATAAGTTGGGGGATAAAAACAAACAAGGGCATTTCTGCCCTTGTTCTAAATTCAATGTGATATTGAAGATTAGAAGGAACTCCTTCTATCATCTCTATTTCCACCGAAGTCTCTTCGACCACCGCCGAATCCACCTCCACGATTGTTTCTATCGAAACCACCGCTTCGTCTTGGTCTCTCTTCCATTGGTCTAGACTCGTTTACAACGATACTTCTACCTTGTAAGTCTTTTCCATTAAGCTCTTCAATAGCTTTTCTAGCCATCTCATCGCTTGCAAGAGTTACGAAACCGAAACCCTTGGATCGACCAGAGAACTTGTCCATAATGACAACTGCCTCTTCGATCTCACCGTAATCTGCAAAAAGAGCTTTAAGGTCTTCTGCTGTTACCGTATATGGAAGATTGCCCAAATATAATTTCATGGACATATCTATAAATAAAATAAATTAATTGCGTAACCTACGTAAATAGAGAAATATTTATTTAGAAATATGTTCACGTATTCCGCGCATTACTTTCTCATTATATCATAAATAGGTAAATGTATAGAGTTTGGAGAGAAATGTATCTCCGGACAATCCTATGGGATATAATAGGGGGTGATAGATATAACACCGATTCGCAAGCACTATTTGTTTGAAAGTGTGATTCATCCAAGTATGGGCGATTTAGTCTATGACGTGACTAGAGGCGATGCTTCTGATGTTAGTTTTTATGAGCACGAGTTTATTCCTAGAATGTGTCCTGATTTTGTAATACCTCCTAATATTTTATCTATTGAGCTCATAGGAATAGGGGATGGAGGAAAGTCAACTGTTGCTGAAGCGGTTTGTAGTAATCTTAGACAGCTTGGGATTGAATGTCAGTGGCATAGGGAATTTGAGGTTGGAGAAATAGAACTTGACAGGAGAATTAGAGAGATTGTTTTGAGCAGTGCTAGAGATTTAAAAGTTGAAGATGATTATATTTTCAAGGATCAGCTCTTAAAAATGGTCGAAGAACTTAAACTTCTCTCATTACTGGCTGTTGAAGAAAGTTTGAAAGAAAGTATTCGTAAAGATGGATATGTTAAAGGGACAAATGTTGTTCATTTGTTTGAACGGGGTCCTAATGATTACATTGCATTGTCAGGGTGGGCTCTCTCATACCTGGAAGGTATTAGTAGAAAATTAGATAGGAAACTGGAGATGGATATTTGGTATGACAAAATGCTTTTCGCGTTTGAAAAAACAAAGTATTTTAAATCTGTAGCATTATTCTACATCGATAATCTCGATGTCATTCTCCAAAGGAGAACGCGTCAAGGTCTTAAGCATAAGGCTGTCATGGGGAATGAAGACGATTTCGGCTCGGTTAATTTAGGATATAAAAGATGGCTTAAATATTTTCATCCAGCGACGAATTGTGGGCTGTTAACTATCAACGGAGAGAATTCTATAGAAAATAATACGGAGAGGTTAACTAAACATATAACAGATCACTTCTATAGGCATAACCTTTTTCATTGAGATTTAGGCAAGTAAAACAAGAGAGTGAAATCATCTAGTCGTAATAGGAGGGAAAGAAAATGAAACTTGCTTAGTCTCTATTGAACGCTACATTAGCCATATACTGAGCTTCATCAAATCTGTCGGAAGCTGTTGCAATAATCTCGTCTGTGTAATGGTATTCCAACTTTCCTCTTTCTACACTTATGCCGTACACTACAAAAATATTTTTACCCAAATCTGCCTCATAAAATGCGTGTATCATAAATCGCGAGTTATCTCCAAGTATTACAAATCCGTCTTTCTCCAGCACAAGTCCATTAGGTAGTTCTAAGAAACCTATTCTGCACTCAGTTAATGAGCGTTCATCAATTTTTTCTGGTAAACCAAATAATTTCTTATTCATAAGGGAAGATTATAGTATAAGAGTATTTGAAAGTAAAACTATAGGGTGGCAGTATAAATTGCAAGGGACAGGATTTGAACCTGTGAAGCCCGAAGGCGTCAGATTTACAGTCTGATGTGTTTGACCACTCCACCACCCTTGCACACTGGAGCCGAAGGAGAGATTCGGACTCTCGACCTACTGTTTACAAAACAGTTGCTCTGACCAACTGAGCTACTTCGGCTAACTTCGTAAGTTTATTATATCAACAACATATAGTCAATTCCAGGTATTTGAGTGTATAATCCCGGAATGGCCGAGATTATTAAAAAGAATCATAAAGGTATTGAGTATTGGGTGAAGGGAACCAATCCAAAACTCCTAATACTCTCCGGAACTCATGGAGATGAGTATGGAGTCATAGAACATATTAGAGAGTATATTGAGAATAATGAGCTCCCGGATTTTATTTATGTCCCGGAAGTCAGTCCTAGTGCTGTACATTTGAAAACAAGAAAAAATATTAATGGAGTAGATCTTAATAGGTCGTTTAAGAAAGGCGTTACAGAGCCTGAAGCAATTGCAAATATGGAGATCGTACAGGGACAACATTTTGATAAATGTATTACCTTTCATGAAGATTTAGAAGATAGGGGAGTACCTCAATATTATATTTACGACTGCACAACCTGCTCTGAAAATGATAATAATGGGTATCTAGATCAAATGCGTAGGGATCTTTTGTCGAAAGGATATCAAGCTCTAAATGGTATTGATGACACTGAGGATCCCGGTTTGGGTCACGTTGCAGTTGATGGCTATATTAGTATTCCCGGCGATTATACAGATGACAGTCATGGGACTTATGAGACATGGGGAATTGTAAATAAGGTATTTAAGAGGTACCTGAATCCTGAAGTTCCAAGCATGCTGAGTCCTGCACAAAAGAAAGAAATGGTGAATATAATGTTTAAATATTTCCTCCAAGCTTAGTTTCAAATGGATAGTGAAAAAGGTGCCCTAGCAGAAGAGAGCTTTTGGAGCTCTGCTCCAAATAAGTGGGTCTTCTCAACTCAACTCCGAGGAGCTGGGCGATTTTGAAATCCCATGTTTTTGTTTACGGAGCCAAACACTCTCTTTTAACCTACTAGAGCATTTAATTCTAGCTCAGAAAAATATTTAAAACAATACTCTCGAATAAATATTGTATGGTCTTTAAAAGAGTATGTTGAGAAAGAAATTCAGAATTGATGATATTAGAGTGGAGGTAAATTGGTAAAGAGGAGAGAAAGGAATAAATAGCAAAAGGATAATCCATATAGAATATTTCTCAGCCATTTCCCACATGTATCTAAGAGTCCGCGGAAGCAGAGCCCGTACTATTTTGTGCCCGTCAAGGGGAGGAATGGGGAGTAGATTGAAGATCATCAAGGATAGATTAATGGATACAAATGCAAATATAAAAGCCTGAACAACTGGGGAAGAATTTGTAAAGAAGAGGTTATAAATGAGGGCGGTTAATAGTGTGAGAGCAAGATTGCTTGCAGGCCCTGCAAGTGCAGTCAGGGCGGTTCCCTGTACTGGATTACTGAAGTTTTGCTCATATATAGGAACGGGTTTGCTCCATCCGATCTTAGCGACGATGAGCATGATGGCTCCGATAGGGTCGATATGAACCAATGGATTAAGGGAGAGTCTTCCTTCTGAACGTGGGGTAGGGTCTCCCAATTTATCCGCTGTAAACGCATGTGCAAACTCGTGTACGGTAGAGGCAATGATGATAGAAGGGATTGCAAATATTATCCAATAGAGAGTCTCCATCAAAGTGTCTTGTCAAATACGATACTTTTTGATAATATCACCTAGCATTTTAGTATTCAAACAAATATTATGACAAAGTTTTGTGTAATTTGCGGAAAAAGCAGGATGGCAGGAAGAAGAATCCAGCATCATCACTCCATTCAGTGGAGGTTTAAAGGACCTAAGAAAGTTAGAGTATTCAAGCCAAACCTTAGGAAGCTCGATATTGAGGTCGATGGTAATGTCGTGAGAGCGGACGTATGTATGAAATGCTATAAGAGACTTAAGAAAGACCAGAAGTAAGTCTGCTGAAATAATCCCCCTTTAATGCTACAATAGCTACAGTTATTTAGGTTTCATTTTTTAATGAATATACTTAGTTCGTTGCTTGAATTAATCACTTACGATATAGGTATTGACCTTGGTACAGCCAACACAATGGTTTATTTGCGCGGTAAAGGGATTGTTGTGTCAGAACCTTCCGTTGTTGCAATTGATAAAAAGACTAACAGAGTCTTAGCTGTGGGTAAGGAAGCTAGGCAGATGATTGGTAGAACACCAGCCAATGTTGTTGCAGTGAGGCCGTTAAGAGATGGCGTGATTACGGATTTTGATACCACACAGGCAATGATCCATCACTTTATAAACAAAGCCCACTCCTACGTTGCTAAATCTTTTAAGATTCCGAAACCGCGAGTTATCGTTGGGGTTCCTTCCTCTGTAACTGAGGTCGAGAGACAGGCGGTTATTGATGCCTGTAAGACTGCTGGGGCAAGAGAAGTATTTATAGTTGAAGAGGCAATGGCGGCAGCTATTGGTGCCGGACTTCCTGTCGAACAGGCGTCAGGCAGTATGATAGTTGATATCGGAGGAGGAACATCTGATATTGCTGTGCTTTCACTTGGAGATCTTGTGGTTGATAAAACGATTAAAATAGCGGGTGATGAAATGGATCAAGATATAGTTAATTATGTACGTGATAAATATAATATGCTTATAGGTGAAAGAACTGCTGAAGACGTCAAGATAGCAATCGGTTCGGCAGCTCCTTTGCAGGAAGAACAGTCTGTCATCGTACAAGGGAGAGACCTTATTTCAGGCCTGCCAAAGTCGGTGGAGTTTTCAAGCGTAGAGGTTCGGGAAGCGATTCTCAGCTCAATTGATCAGATAACTGATGCTGTAAAAGACGCTATAGAAGAAACGCCTCCCGAGCTTCTTACAGATCTCCTTACTTCGGGTCTTAATTTAACAGGCGGGGGAGCTTTAATACCAGGACTGGATAAGTTGTGGCAAAGCGAATTAAATATCCCGGTAAATATTGTAAATGATCCGATGTCAACGGTAGCTAGAGGGACAGCATTAATGCTTGACCATATAGAACTTCTGGAGAGAATTCAGAGGTCGTGGAATGAGATTATATAGCAGTAGAGTAAATGGATAGGAATACAGAGAATAAAATAGGATCCTTTTTTGTCCTGCTTCTTGCCAGTATTGTATTGCTTATTTTTAGTACCCGCCTATCGTATTTAAGGAATAGTATTTCGTATATGTATTCCGGGATGTCACAGACTTCAATGAGATCTGGGCAGGAGCTTCATAGATATCTCACTCTATATTCGGATCTTGTAAGTATAAAAAGCGAAAATGAAAAACTAAAGGCAGAAAACAGTAGACTGACCTCTGACTTGATTAATATGAGCTTTATTCTTGAGGAGAATCAGCAGCTGAAATCTATCAAATCCATCAAGTATACAACGGGGAAATTATTGAAGGCGAATATGTTTGTGAGTAGTGTCACACCCGAAAATGCCTATATTAACAGGGGAGAGAAAGACGGCGTAGAGCGGGGAGATGTAGTTCAGTACGGGTTAATATATGTGGGAAATATTGAGAGTGTAGATGGTTCATCAGCAATGGTAAAACTCCCTTATAGTAAAGCGAGTTTTCTTCGTGTTTCAATTTTAAAACCATTTGTATGGCAAGGGAAAACTGCTCAGGAGCTTTCTAAAAATGTAGCCTCTCTATTTAGATCTACTGCTGTTGCGATTGGAAAAGGTGATTCTATCGTTATTGAAAATATATCTGTAGATAAGGGGGTTGCTGATGGGGATATTGTAGTTGTAAATGATGAAAAGGTCGGAAAATACCTAGTTCTTGGTAGAATAAAGGGGATCAGTAGTGATCCAGCTGCCTCTTCCGTATCTGCAGATGTTGAAACAATTCTTAATTACGAAGATATAAATACATTTTTTATTGAAATAGAATGACAACTGTTATTATATATATAATTAGTCTTGTATTTGCCCCAGTGATTAACGCTTTTTTCTTAGGCCTCTTTCAGGTTAATATTTTCCCGGTGATTGCTTTACAGATGGTTAAAAGTAACCGGGTGGGGTATATCTATCAGCTAGTCTTTATGGTCTCTGTTATAAACGATGTTGTACTTCATTTACCTCTGGGGGGTACCTTTGTATCCTTATCTTTTATGTTTCTGTTAGATTGGTCCTTTAAGAGATTTCTACCTGCAGAATCTTTTATAGTTCGTTCGCTGACCTCAATAGTTTTATATTTTTCTTTCAATCTCGCTATCACATTATTTAAAGGCCTTTCCCTGGGAGACAGGGTAAAAGATCTTATAGGAGTAAATGATATTGTGAATGCTTTTGCAGGGGCGTTGCTGCTGGCACTTTTCTCGATCATTTTAGATCAAGTGCGGGTATATATTGGTGGTTCAAAGACATCTAACTTTATAAGGTTCTAGTTTTGAATATCAAACTTTCAAAACAATTAGAGAGTGAGACCCGAAACGGAGGCAGCTTTGCCAAGTATTTCGATGGTATTAATAAGAAAGAGTTTGCAAAGAAGGCAATCTCATCAATTAAGAAGAAAAGAAGGGAGATTGTAACTATTTCCAGATGGAATTATGTTGTTCCATTTATAATTTTTGCCGGTCTTTTTCTTACGATTTTCTCTTCCCTTTTCAATTTGCAGGTAGTCAAAGGAAAGGAACTTTATGAGAGATCGGTTAATAATAAACTAGAAGTTACAAATATACCTGCCAATAGGGGAGTTATTTTTGACAGAAATGGGAATAAAATTGCTGAGAATATACCCTCTATAAATATAACAATTGATTTAAGAGAGTATAAAAAAGATGACGGTATCGATTACAATCTGTTACGAGGGACTCTTGAACGAGTCGATAAGATTCTGCCCGAAAAGTATAAAAAACAGAGTTCTACTGAAAAAGTATTTACGGCCTTAGACAAGATGAACGAGACAGAGAAGGTATTAGCAAGGACATTTGTTCTTGCACACGGCGTAGATAATGAGACCGCTATACAGGTTAAATCAAAGTATGACGAGCTTAAAGGTATTACTGTTGATAATGCGTCCCAGCGGTACTATTCAGGAGGGTTATCACTTGCTCATATTTTAGGCTATACAGGCGATGTTTATGCGGAGGATTTAGAAAAGTTGGATTATGTGGACTTTGATGATGTTATAGGTAAGAGCGGGGTTGAGAAAGTATACGATAAGGAGCTGTTTGGCCTGGATGGGAAAAAAGCTGTGGAGGTTGATGGTCTGGGCAATGTTGTTGCAGATAATGATGTTATTATAAGTGAACCCAAATCGGGACAGAGTCTTTATCTGAGCATAGATAAGAATGCTCAGAACCAAATGTATAAGATTCTCGAGAAAGGAAGTAAGACATATAAAGCAACAGGTGCAGCAGGGATATTGGAAGATGTTAATACTGGGGAAATAATTGTTATGACTTCGTATCCCGGTTACGATAATAACAAGTTTATAGGAGGAATATCTGCTAAAGAGTACAGCAGACTACTTAATGATAAGAGAGCTCCTTTGAATAATAGACCGATTGCAGCACAGATACCTCCCGGTTCTACCTTTAAAACTATTATTGCAGCGGCTTCCCTTGATGCCGGTGCAATAGACAGAAGTACTGTATACGTAAGCCGTGCGAACTACACCTTCTCTAACGGGGCAAGATTTCAAGAGTATCAGGATCATGTTTATGGACCGTTAACGGTTGTAGATGCTTTGTCAGTTTCTTCAAACCTTTTCTTTTGTGAAGTAATTCGAAATTGGGATATGAATGAGCTGGTCCCTTATCTTGAGAAATTCGGAATCGGCCAGTATACATACATTGATGTTCCCGGAGAAGGGTCAGGAACACTTCCGTCACCTGCGAATAAGATAAAGTTGGCAAATAGTACAAACCCCTGGCTGGACCCTATCTGGTACCCTGAAGGCGACTCCTGTAACTCAGTAATAGGGCAGGGTATAACCACGGTCACTCCCATACAGATGGTTAACTGGATTAGTGCTATTGCAAATGGAGGTACTTTGAATACTCCACATGTGGCAAAAAGGTTGGTGTCACCTGATGGCTCGGAAAGTGATGTGCAATCTGAACCTCTCAGGAAGAATATCATATCCTCTTCTGCTCTAAAAATAGTTCGGGAGGGTATGTGGGCCAGTGTTAACGGTCCGAGAAGAGTCGTTTTCCCTCTTACGGATGCCAAGGTTGAGGTTGCCGGGAAAACGGGTACGGCAGAGTTCGGAAAAGTTAACTCTAAGGGTATTTATGAACATACACATGCGTGGGTTACAGGTTTTTTCCCGTATGATAAGCCTAAGTATGCCTTTACTATTTTTATGGAAGACGGTGGAGAGAGTTATAACGCAGCTAAGCTGGCACGTGAGTTCATAGACTGGTGGGTCGGCTACGGCAAGAAGTAATAAATATTTCACATCTATCCCCTATACTTATATATGTGTACACGTATCTTAATGCTACGAGATTAAATTTGTACGGAGAGATTAAACTATTAGAGCCTATTTATAGGAAAATCGGAATTACCGGATCAAGAAGTATAGATTTCAAGGTAAAAAGAGAGATTAACATTTTTATTTCACTTCTTGAACCTGACCGTGATGTTATAGTCTGCGGAGGGGCGAGAGGAATAGATAAGTATGTTATTGAAAAATGTTGGGAAAGAAAGGTAGGAGTTATTATTGTCCGTCCCAAGATAGAAGGAAGTCTAGTTAGTGAGAATAGGACTCTTCTTGTCGGGCTTTACATCGAAGGAGTGAAGATATTCAAAAGTTCTTTTTTAGAAAGGAATCGTATAATTGTTGAGCTCTCTAATATGTTGGTCTTCTTTAAAGGTGAAGCCAAAAGCGGATCAATGAGTACCGCCTGGTGGGCTATTAAAACAGGCAAGCAGGTTTACATAAATGGTGCATTTAGTGAGGAAGATAGAGGGTATGGAGGAAATAAACTTCTCCTTAAAAAAGGTTGTCAGAAGGCTGATATTTTATACTATCAACTGGAAGGTAGTAGCCAGAGTGTATAATATATGCTAGTTTGTTTTCAAAAGTTATAAATAAAGATTATGAATTTAGTACTTGTAGAGTCGCCTGCAAAAGCGAAAACAATTGAAAAATATCTGGGCAAAGACTTCAAAGTATTTGCCACATTAGGTCACGTAATTGATCTCCCTAAAAACAAGCTGGCTGTAGATGTTGATAAAGGTTATGAGCCTGAGTTTGTAACTATTAAAGGTAAAGCGGCTCTTATAAGAAAACTTAAGAAAGAAGTTCCAAAAGATGGAGATGTATATTTGGCTATGGACCCTGATAGAGAAGGAGAGGCGATAGCATACCATGCGGCACAGAGTCTTAAGATTAAGAATCCTAAGAGAATTACATTTCATGAGATAACTAAAAATGCAGTTCTTGAGGCTGTTAAATCTCCTCGTGAGGTTGATATGGATCTCGTCACGGCACAGTTTGCCAGAAGGGTATTGGATCGGCTTGTGGGTTATAAAGTTTCAGGTTTGTTATGGAAGAAGATCAGATATGGCCTGTCTGCAGGAAGAGTGCAATCTGTTGCTCTTAGATTGATTGCACAGCGAGAGGAAGAGATTAAGAATTTTGTCGCACAGGAGTATTGGGAAGTCTATGCAGATCTGGAAACGTCTGACGGAAAAGTCGTGAGGTTTAAACTGGTTAAGATAGAAAGTAAGCGGTTTAAGGCTGATAACTCGTCTATAATAGAGGAAATACTACAAGATATAAAGAATAATAGTTTTAATATAGTAGATGTAAAGAAGGGGAAAAGGGCTGTAAATGCTCCTCCACCTTTCACAACTTCAACTCTGCAGCAGGCAGGAAATAATCACTTAGGATATTCTGCTAAAAGAACCATGGGACTGGCACAATCCTTGTATCAGCAAGGCTATATTACATATATGAGAACGGATTCTCAGAATATGAGCAAAGAGGCAATTGAGGCCTTCCGTGGATATATCGGAGGAGTTTTGGGTAAAGAATATGTTCCTGCTACGCCAAATTTCTTTAGAAAGAAAAGCAAGCTCGCTCAGGAAGCTCATGAAGCTATCAGACCAACCGATGTTACCAAATCAGGTTCTCAGCTTAAGGGCTTGGATCCCCAGGAAAAGAAACTCTACGATATGATTAGAAATAGAGCGATAGCTTCACAAATGAGTCAGGCTCTCTATGACACTTTTAATATAGATGCTCAGCCTGAGAACACAAAGCAAACCTATACTTTTAATGTTTCAGCACAAAACTGTACTTTTGAGGGTTTTAAGAAACTTTGGAATGTGAAGTTTGGAAAGGACGATGAAGATGTACAGGAAATAAGTAAGATAGAGAAGGGTGATAAACTTGAAAATAAGGAGATAGTTCCAATACAGAAGTTCACAACTCCTAAATCCCGCTATACTGAAGCTACGCTGGTTAAGCAGTTAGAGCTGTTGGGTGTTGGTAGACCATCAACATATGCCACTATAATAAGCACAATAATGGATAGAGGTTATGTTGTGAAGGTTGAAAAGAAGCTTGCCCCTACAGATATAGGTATGCTTGTTAATTCCTTTCTTGTTAATCACTTTAATAGGATGGTGGATTATAAATACACTGCAAAAGTTGAGGATGGATTAGACGGTATTGCAGAAGGAAAAGTTAAGTATGAACCGTTTATAGACAAGGAGTATAAACCTCTTATGGCTGATATTGAAAGAATTGATAAAGAGGTAAAAAAAGAAGATGTGGTGACTTTTGAAAAGTCGGATGAAAAATGTCCTGAGTGCGGTTCTGAAATGGTTGTTAAATTAGGTCGATACGGCAAGTTCCTTAGCTGTTCAAAGTTCCCTAACTGCAAAGGCATGAAGAGTTTGGAGAACGACGATTTTGTTCTTGATGAGAATAAGTATGTGAAAGAGACCAAATGTGAGAAATGCGGTAAAGATATGATCATGAAGAATGGTAAATTTGGCAGATACTGGGCATGCAGTGATTATCCTAAGTGTAAAACTACAAAACCATTAATGCTGCTTGAAAAATGCCCTGACTGCGGTAGTAATTTGGTTGAGAGAAAAGGAAAGTGGGGCAGGAGCTTCACTGGATGCAGTGCATATCCTAAGTGTAAGTATATTAAAAAAGCCCCTAAAAAAGGTTCATAAGTATTTCATACTAGTTTAGTACAATCTCTGGTATGCAGCCTAGAGAGAAATTTCAACAGTCAGGAGTTCAATCATTGAGTACTGAAGAATTACTTGCTCTGATACTATCAAAAGGAGTAAAAGGGTATAACTTTAGAACGTTGTCCAGAATGGTCTTCGCCAGTTTAAGGCATTCTGTTTCACAAGGCCTGAACCCTTATGGGGAGCCGATAAGTATCAAAGGAGTAGGTAAGGTCAAGGCGATGCAGGTAGTTGCAGGTATAGAGCTGGGAGCAAGATTATACAATCTGGAAAAGGATAAATGTACAAGAGTGTTTAATAGTGAGCAGGCGTGGAACTTACTGAATTACATTGGTAAATTCAAACAGGAGAGACTTGTTGCTCTTCTGCTTAACGGAAGGTATGAGTTGATCAAAAAACAGACTATATCTATTGGTCAATTAGGTAAAATAAGTATTCAGCCAAGAGAGGTGTTAGTTCCGGCTTTGCAGAATAATAGTTGTTATGTTCTGATTGCTCATAATCATCCGTCCGGTGATCATATCCCAAGCAAAGAAGACATTGATTTCACTATAACACTTAAGGAATGTCTTGATATGGTCGGTATTTATCTGCTTGATCACCTTGTTATCAGCGGAAACGGATGGAGCAGGGTAGATATATAACTGCGGATATATTAGAATGACCAGAGTAAGTTTGATGAGAATGTAATGGCAGGCACCCATAAATATAAAGCCCTTCTTTTAGATCTTGATGATACTCTGATTAAGAGTAATAAACTCTATGATAAAACACTTCTCCACGTAACCAGGTACATCACTAAAAAGTTTGGATTAGACGATAAAACCTTTTTTAATAACGTAATGGATAAAGAGATGATTATTCAGAGAAGCTTCCCGACTGTTCATACGCGCCATAGCCGTATTCTTGTGTTCAGAATGGCTTTAGATGAGGTTTTAAAAGTCTATGACTACTCGATTTTACCTGAGGTGGAGGATATGTACTGGGAATATTTTATCTCTCATATAGAGCTGTATGACAATGTTATATCAACCCTAAAAAAATTAAAGGAACTGGGAGTTAAGATTGCCATTGTTTCAGACGGGTCTTTGGGTTTAAGGATTAAAAAGGTTAAATCCGCAGGTCTTCAGCCTTATATTGATCAGGTATTTGCTTCTGAGGAAGTTATATTTGAAAAGCCTTTTGGAGCACTATTCACGCTTGCTCTTTCTAAGTTGGAAGTTGAGGCTAAACATACAATTATGCTGGGCAATAACTATAAGAACGATATTAGGGGGGCTCAGCTTGTAGGTATTAGAGCGGGTATGTTTGATCCTCCGGAGGACGGCAATCCGATGGGGCAGGATAGTCAGATACGCGTGATTCCAGATTTCGTTATTAATGATTTTTCAGAAATCTTAAATGAGATGGGGTATGAGAAATGATCGAGATTATTGAGTATACAGATAAGTATAAAAAAGAAGTTATTGACCTATTTATTCAACTTCAGGAATTTGAAAAAGTCATCTATCCGGATAGAAAACCCGGTGATGATATTGCACTAGACTATGTAGGAGGTTATCAAGAAGATGCCGCAGATAACGATCTCATCCTTCTTGCTGTTGAAAGTAGTGAAGTATTAGGGTTTATATGGGTATTTGATGAGAAGGAGATGATAAATAAATCCCCAGTACTATATATTAGTGACCTTATAGTTAAAGAAGGGCATAGAGGTAAAGGGATTGGTAATCTTCTTCTTGCGGCTGCTGAGGGGGTATGCAGAAGAAGAGGATTCAAGAAAATGAAAGTAGGGGCTTTAGTAAAGAATGGTGTTGCATGTAGCTTCTATAAATCCAAAGGTTTTAATGAGATCGAAATCGAGATGGTCAAAGATATAGAATAATAATTTCCAACCTATAATGTTGAAAATATCCCATGATTTTGTTATAATTATCACGTATTTATCTAAGTATAAATACAAGACTGCTCCTTTAAAATGCCCCCTATAACCATTTTCTTCTATCTTCGAAAGATTTTATTTTCGTGCATTTAAGTACTTAATATTTGTTTTTAACATCCCAGTCTATTGAGTGTTTTAACGCACGAAAAATAAAAATCGAAAAGGAGAAAAGGAAATGGAAGCAAGTATCGAATCAAGTAAGGGTTGGTTAGCATGGGCAACGGTTGCGTTTGTCCTAATCGGTTTGGCGGTCTTTGCTTTTGTTGATCACCGAATCATGTTTTATCAACCTGAGCGGATCCTGATCCCAGGACTCGCACTATTCTTTCTCGTCGTCGGGTTTTCCCGAACGGCTGGAAAAAAGGAAGCTTCGGGCTTCTTAGTTTTGGGGGCAATTTTCCTTGTTATTGAATTTTTCTCAGAAATTGTGAGATATATTAATAGCTTTAATTTCTAGTTAAGCTATTTTTCAATAATAAGAAGGGTAGTCCCTCAGTAGAATTGTTCCGCAAGGAGCATTTGTAAGATACTGGGGGACTACCGATAACGTTTTTTATAATCAATTTCCAAAAAAGTAGTATAATATATCCCATATTATTTATAGAGACTTCTCATGAATCCTAGAATTGTAAAGCCAGAAATTTTTGTAGCTACTTCTCCATCAGAATTAAACGATAGAATTGTTTCAGATATATTTGAAAATAGAAATGACCTTGAATCACTTCAATCTCCTTTTGTTGTAGTAGTTAAAGTTTGTGAGAAAAATGATGGCGGCTTTATATCTAGACATTATGGTTGGGTGGGTGAGGTAGATTTCTTCACTCCTAATATGATAGTGAGGGCAGATGGAGGAGTAAAACTTCTCAGAGAAGGTCATCCTTGGAGTGAGTCTAAAGCAGATATTAGGGTTTCTTTTGATAGTCGACCAAGTCTTATTAATATAAACGGAGGCAGGTGCACTAAATCTATTTTTTCAAGTTTTTTTAACCCCAATGAGTCGATTGACGGAGTAGCATATCCGTTATTTTTCAGCGGAAATGATAATTCAGAAGATATCAGGAGGAGGATTGCTGAAACTTTTGTATATTTGGTAGCTTGGGAATCTAAATATGGAGACCAGGCAAGAGTTGGAGATATCTCCGGACTTAGTAGTCTATTGTCTTCTGATAGTTTCGAGGAGAAACTTGCTTTTGTCCTTCGCGACTTTCTTGCAACAGCAGAACGGTCTTCACATTTAGAAGTGGTAGAAGAATAGAATACTTGTCATTGATATAATATTTTGTTATGATTCCCTCTGTATTTAATATTATATATCTCACATATCTCATACCTTTTCCTGGGATATAAATCCCTTATGAGATAGGTGATAAAAGGAAAGGATAAAACAAATGCAAGACTCAAAAACAATCGAGTTCAAACTCCCTACATTAGAGGAATTACTAGGTGCAGGTGTTCACTTTGGACACAAAACCAGTGCCTGGAATCCGAAAATGAAACCATATATTCACACAGACCGAAACGGAGTTCATATTATTGATCTCGTATCAACCCTAACGCAGCTTAAGAAAGCTCTTGAAGCTATATATGAAGCATCAAACAGAGGAAATGTACTTGTCGTCGGGACAAAAGGACAGGCGGCATCACTCGTTCAAAAGATGGCAGAAGACTGCGGAGCCTTCTACATTAACAGAAGATGGGCAGGTGGTCTCTTTACCAATTTCAAAGCAATCAAAAAGAGTGTAGACAAACTTATCAGTATGGAAGAGACACTTGCATCAGGTGCACAGGGACTTGTTAAGAAGGAACAGCTCATGATGCAGAGAGAAGTTGAGAGGCTTAACAAGATCTACAGCGGAATCAAGTTCATGGACAGGTTGCCTTCACTGATGATTGTAATTGACAGCAAGGTTGAAAAGAATGCAGTAAAGGAAGCAAAGAATGTTAGCATGCCTGTTGTATCTCTTGTTGATACCAACAGTGATCCAAATGCCGTTGCATTTCCAATTCCAGCAAATGATGACTCAATTAAAAGCATTGCCCTCTTTATTAATATTTTTGGTGAGGCTATTAAAGAAGGTATCAAAGCTAAAGCACTTCTGACTCTTAGAAAAGAAGAAGAGAATAAGTTGGTTAAGATGAAAGAATCTTACGAAGCAGAGGTAGAAAAGAAGAGAGCAATGGAAGAGCAGGAAAGAGAAAGAATTAAAGCACTTAAAGAAGGAAGAGCTGTTGAAGAGGCTCAGACGGTTAGGGTTATAAGCAGGTCTAAAGCTAAGTAATTTTTTAATCAAATAACTATGGCGTACACATTGGATGATATAAAAATGCTGCGTGCAAAAACTTCTGCCGGAATGGCTCTCTGTAAAGAGGCTTTAGAAAGCTCGAAAGGTGATATGGAAAAAGCCGTTGCATATATTAACTCCAAAAGTGATGTAGTCAGCCGATTGAGAAATTTGACCGGTGCAAAGATTGGTCTTTGCAAACTGGCTCTTGAAGATGCCGGGAATGATTTTGAAAAAGCCGTTGAAATCATCAACGAAAGAGGATGGAACGATCCGGTCGGAAATGATACTTCAGAGAAAACAGAAGGAATTATTGATGCCTATGTTCACGGTATTGATAAGAGACTTGTTTCAGTTGTGGAAGTCACATGCAAGACGGATTTCGTTGCAAGAAATGATGGATTTAAGGCTTTTGTACATGAAATTGCTCTCCAGGTTGCAGCAATGAAACCTGCATATATTTCTAAGGAAGCTATTCCTCAAGAGAAGATTGATGAACTAAAGGTTCTTTTTGAAAGAGAGCTTAAAGAGGAGGGTAAGCCGGAGAATATGTTGGGGAAAATAGTTGAAGGAAAGTTTTCAAAATACTATTCCGAAAATTGTCTTCTTGAGCAGAAGTGGTTTAAAGATGAATCTAAAACTATAAAGAGTCTGCTTGATGAGCATATACAGAAACTTGGAGAACCTCTTGCTATAAGGAGAATTATGATCTGGGAGCTGGGGAAGTAACTATCTGATATAATTAAGATAGTTAACTTATATACCATTTTAAGTCCATGGATTTAAAAGATTTTCAACTGAGTCTTGATAAGTGTATTGAGCATCTGCTCAATGATATGTCGCAAATTCATACCGGTCGTGCAACTCCTGAGCTTATTGAAGAGGTTAAGGTTAATGCATATGGAGCTGTTTCACCGATGAAAGCTCTTGCAAATATATCAATCTCGGATGCAAAGTCTCTTTTAGTACAGCCATGGGATAAATCTATCCTTGAGGCTATTGAAAAGGGTATAAATGCCTCTAATTTGGGTTTCCTGCCTTCAATTGAAGGTGAGTATGTTAGGGTTAAAATTCCTGATCTTACTGAGGAGAGAAGAAAAGAATTCGTAAGAATAATGAAGGAAAGAGTTGAGGCTTGCAGGGTTTCCATTCGAAATGTCAGACAGGAGTTTATGCAGGAAACAGATATGATGATTGAATCTGGTATGTCTGAAGATGAGGGTAAAAGGTCAAAAGAGGAAGCTGAGAAAATGGTAAAAGCTGCAAATGAAAAAGTGGAGGAGATGCGTGAGAAGAAAGAGTCCGAACTTATGACGGTCTAGCATAAATATTTGTTAACATCTTATATGATTAGTGTTGTAGTAAACATATTAATAGTTGTTCTTATTCTTGGTTTCCTTATTACTATCCATGAACTTGGGCACTTTATGGCAGCTAAGTTATTTAAAGTTAAAGTAGAGGCTTTTGCAATTGGACTAGGCCCGAAGATTTTTGGTAAGAAGATTGGTGAGACTGAATACAGACTTAATGTTTTTCCTTTGGGCGGGTATGTAAAGATACTGGGGGAAGGTGATGAGGAGAGGGATAAGAAGGAAGAGAAAGATCCGGGGAACTTCAAAAACAAGAGTAAGATAGCGCAAGTTATTATTCTTCTTGCCGGTATTACAATGAATCTTGTGTTTGCACTGGTTATTTACTATGGCTTCATTATCTCCTTCTCTTATAAATGGGCACTGGGTGAGGATATCCGCGATTTTGAGCCTGTGGTTGGGACGGTTGAAGTTGAAAAGGTCGGAAAAGTTAAATACGACGGGTTGGTTGAAGAGAGTGGGGCCGATAAGGCTGGTTTGCCCAAGAACGGTGAAATCATGAGGGTTGACGGAAAGGAGTTGGTGTATTCATATGAGTTCAGGGATTACGTTTCCAAAAGGCCAAATGAGAACGTTATTATAGATATATGTAATACTGAGTGTAAAGATTACTCGGTGAATATTTCTAAGGAAGGTAAGGCTGGGATATATGTTGCCAGCAACTACATTATCTTTCTGGATTACTCTAGAGATAAAGTAATTTCAGGAGTAGGGCATGCGTTAAATCTGTTCAAACTTATGGGTGAGAAGCTGGGTTCTTTATTTAGCGAAGCCAAGCAGACCGGTGATTATTCTCCAATTGCCAATAATATTTCGGGGCCTATAGGAATATATTTGATAGTTGAAGCTTTCAAGCAGTACGGTTTTCTATCTCTTCTTGGCTTGACTGCAGACCTCAGCTTTACCTTAATGATTATGAATATTCTACCAATCCCGGCTCTTGATGGAGGGAGAGTTATGCTGATTATTCTTGAGAGTATCTTTGGTAAATACTGGAATAGGAAGGTAGAGATATGGGCGATAAATATTAGCTTCGTATTTCTGCTTTTGCTTATGGTTGCGATTGTTTTCAAGGATATTATCTTTTTTGACGATATCCGAAAATTACTCAGATAACTCTACAGGTTATTAAATACTTTACATTTTTAAAAATATCTCATATTCTGGATATAGTCAGTTATATACTACCTAATTAATAATGGACGAAGGAAAGAAATCTAACATACTCCCGATTATCCTAATAGTTCTGCTTGTGGGCGGTATGGGAGTTGGTGGATACTACTTAGGCAGATATTTAGATCTTGAGGAAGCAAAGAAAAATTCTCAGAATCAGTCAGTGGCGACAACCAAGAAATATTCTAACAGTACTTTTAAGATTAAATTTGATTATCCTTCTGATTGGACTCTTACCGAGGCAAACGAAACAGATGCTGAAGAAGTTAAAAGTGCAAGATCTGTTACGGTTAAGAGCTCTTCTGGCTCTGAGTTTATCTATTATCATGCAGTATTAGATACACCTATTGAAACTGATACAGCATGTGACGAAGATGATCCTAATGGCGATGAAGATGGAAATTTCCCTTGTCAGTTTATTACAGGAATTGCAAAATTTGCTAGATACGAAAACTTTGACGATTCAGATTTGGATTTAACAATTTGGCATATAGCTGAGGTTCAGGATCCTTCTACGCCCAAAGTGTATACATTTGATCCAAATGACTATTTCGCCTATAGGGTTAGGAATAACTCAGATCTGTTGGATTTAGATAAAATAATGAAATCAGTAGAGAGAGGAGAATAAATATGGGACAGATTAGGTTAACAACAAAAGGTGCAATACTACTTGTTTTAGCACTTTCTCTAATATCTTTCGGATTAGGATACGGTTTTTGGAAAATTATAGGTTCACAGTATCTTTCACCAATTGATAGTGATGCCGCAGGAAGTGGAAACGTCACTGTGAAGTGTGATTATGATCCGGACGCTTGTTGTACAGAGTGTGAAAATGAAGGTACGAAATGTTCCGCACAAATATGTAATGATACTACAGGCAAAGTGTCATGTAGAGGAGGGAAGCCTAAATGTGACGGTAAGAAACCAGAGGGACGTTACCATTGTTGCGATGGTACGTGGAGTTATGGAACAGACGAGAAAGATGCATGTGGTAATAGAAGTTGTGATGATAAACCTGCGCAAAATAAAGCCTGTTGGTGTAAGTCATTTGATGGATGTGGGGTCGATTGCTCGTTTCCTGCTGGTACCGCAGCAAAGGTAGAGGCAGCCGCTAAGAACTCCTGTGGTAAGTTTATGGCATATTGTAAGGTCGATTCACTTGGTAACACAAAGGTAGATATTGGAGATGGCACAAAATGTTGGGATTCAAGAGATGTCTGTGGTAACCCAGCGGCAGAGAATCCATGTCCGCCTCCTATTGTTGTAACTAATACATGTGAAGGTGGTGGATTAACTGGTGATACGAGTACTGTTGAATTGAAAGTTGGGGAATCTACTGATTTTTGTGGATATGCATTTGATGCTGACGGTATAGATGTTGATAATATAGTTATTTCTGTCGACGGTACAGCGGTTGGGAAAGCTACGGTTACGGATGCATGTACCAATGCTTCAGACCCAATTTGTACTGCCCATGCCGGGAAGAAGCCTGTTAAGTGGTGCTATAAATTTACAGCAGCAGCTGAAGGAACCCGTGCTTTGTCAGCTACATGGAAAGATACAAAGGGTCAAACAGGAGACGCATGTAAAGCTCAAAGGACAGTATCAGCTTCAGTTCTTGTAATTCAGGACAACTGGATTGCAGATAAAAGCGCTGGAAGAATGTGTGTGGAAACAGACGATCCGCAAAATCCAACTGTAAAGCTTGATTACGTAATAAGCATTACTAACTCTGCAACGGATGTGAAAAGTATAAGCAAGATTGTTGATACATTAGATAGTAAAGTTGAAACAGACTATATACAGCTTGAGAGCATAACGCCTGATGCAGCAGTTGAGGGTAATGTCATTACATGGACACTCACCGGTGCCGCAGCTCAGTTTGATCCTGAAGAGACTAAGACATTTAAATATACAGTGATACTTCCAAAGACCGCTTTTGGTACATATGCTAACAAGGCTGTAATAACGCCTGTTGACAGTGAGAATGAGATAGAGGTCTCGGAATCAATAATAGCATCCTGCGATGTTCCTGATATTGTTCCGGAGACGGCTCTTCTTGATAATACTCCTGCGAAATTAGCGGTGGGGATATTTCTGGTGCTGGTAGCATTGGCATATGCATATATTGATCCTTTCCAGACAGGAATTAATCAGATATTTGGGGAGATGAGATATAGAGTGAGTAAAAAGGGAAGACTTGAAAAAAGTAGAGAAAATTTTGAAAAAAGGGTAGTCAGCTAGTCCCCCTTATGCTATAATCCCTTCGAACTTAGTTTAGAAATATACTTTTGTGGCAGTAATTGTACACTCAAATGAAAATATTGACAGTGCATTAAGACGACTCCATAGAGAAGTTTTAAGAGAGAAGATTCTAGAAACATATAGAACAAAAGCATTTAGAGTTAAGGATGCAGTTCTAGATGCAGAAAAGAGAAGGGCATATGCCAAGACGAAGAGAAGAAGAAGGAGTGCTAGCAGAAGAGCTAAGTAACTTGATAATATATTCATATACATGAGTATAGTAGATTCATTAAGAACAGATATGTTTAAGGCCAGAAAAGAAGGCCAAATTTCCAAGTCCCAGATACTAGGGATGGCTCTTGCTTCTGTCAAGAATGTAGAGATTGAGAAAGGTGAGCTTACAGACGAACAGGTGATTGAGGTACTGCGTAAAGAGGTTAAGAAGCTTGAAGATGCATATAATCAATACAAACAAGGTGGAAGGGACGATCTTGCTAATCACGAAAAAGAGCAGCTTGAAGCCCTGAATATATACCTCCCCACCCTTATGAGTGAAGATCAGGTACGGGTAGTTGTTTCAAAAGTGCTAGAAACGATGCCTAGTGCTACAATGAAAGAGATGGGAATAGTCATGGGAGCTGCAATGAAAGAATTGAAAGGGAAGGCTGACGGGAGTGTTGTAAATAATATCGTAAAAGAGATGTTATCAAAGTAATTTGTTAGGCACACTAATATAGTTACACTGGCAAATCCCGACTATATATCAATATACTCAGATCTTAAACTCCTTGATCTGGAGAATTTCCTTACGAACATTCCAATTAAGTACCAGAAAAAGCCTGTCTCGGTTATTTTTGTTACCTCTTCCCAGATGAGAAAGATAAATAAGGAGTATCGAAAGGTTAATGAACCGACAGATGTGCTATCTTTCAATATTGATGAAACAATCAACGAAATCTATATCTGTCCGAGTTATATATATAAAAGGTATAGGGGAAGGAATTTCATTATAGAGGTGTACCGTATGATCATTCACGGACTTTTGCATATATATGGCTTTGATCATAAAGGGAAATTTGATAAACTGGAAAAGGATTCTGAAGAGATGTTTCAACTTCAGGAGACTATACTTAATAAAGCAATGAATAAATGATAGTAGTAGGTTTAGGCAATCCAGGTGAGAGATATCGAGAAACCCGACACAATGCCGGGTTTATGTTTGTAGAGCGTTTAAGGGATTACCTGGAAAGAGAAGATCATATTGCTTCCCAATGGGAAACGGAAGATCTATTTAGTGCCCAGATTGCCAAATGTGAGTACATGAGTATACCTTTGGTTTTGTTAAAACCTCAGCTCTTTATGAATAGATCCGGTGAAGTAGTTGCAAAGTACTTAGATAAAAAGGAGATCAAAGATATTGAAAAAGAACTGATTCTTGTTCATGATGATCTGGATATAAAAATGGGGGAGTATAAAATTCAGTTTGGAATTAGTCCCAGAGGACATAACGGGGTAAATGATGTAGAGAGTAAGATTGGCAGTATAAACTATCGCAGGGTACGTATTGGGGTAGATGATAGAATAGATAGATTAATGCCTCCGGACGAATATGTATTGCAAAGGCTAGATCAGGAGACGCTTAGTGCCCTTACGGAAGCTGTAGACAAGGCAATCTTGGAACTTATAGCCCAACTTCAAGAGTAATCTCTCCGAATGCCTTCTCAATCTCATTGAAAGTGTGAACCTTTAATCGCTTGTCAGCAGGTAATACGATAGCAATCTCGTCATTGCTTACTATAATCCCGGCCGATAATATTTTGCCATCATTTATCACAAACAGTGGTTTGCCTACGTATGGATCTGTATTTTGTCTGGTAAACTTTAAAACCGAATCTCTTTTACTAAGTAGCGTGTAAAATGTTTTCAGGTCAAATCTGAGATTGCTATCCTCCTTATTTTCCCGCTTAATTACCGGTTCTAAGGTATATCCTGCAAGATAGTATGATGTGGATAATAAGCCATATGGAGTTATATACCCTGCAAGATCTTTTATGTAGGCACCTTTGAAATCAGCAAGTTTACCGCTTTGTGCTATTTCTCTTGCTGCTTTTGCAACCTTCAAACCCTCTGCATCCTTGATATTATCGATTCCGTCGTTATCTATATCAAAATCCTGGTAATCTTCAACCGAATCATTATCTATATCATAATTAATCATGTGATCGGGATGTTTAGGTAATACGGCGAGGTATGTATTGGCATATAGATAAAGTGAGGACAGAGCAAAGAGGAAAATGACAACCGTTGATAACTTTGTGAGAAGGTTATAAACAGGGTGCTCAATATGAATGACCTTCTTGGCCAGGAGGAAGAGAAACCAGGCTACAATTGAGCTTTCTATGATCATAGCCGGGTGAATAAAGTATGTGACAATAGGATTAATAGGGAAAAGGTCTGCCCCCAGAGTATATCCGAGTTTAGTCAAGGGATATAAAAGCATTATGTGGCCTGTAAGGGTATCGGAAAGAATATGTGACATGGTTCCTATGAATACAGATAGGGCTATGGCGTAAGTTCCTCCATTTTTCAGAGCACTTTTTATTTCCCCCCTTGAATACTTCTCAACTAGCTTCAATCCAATGTAGACAAGAATGGTCACCGTAATCCAGAATATCGGTGTATGTGTGATTAAATTGTGGTGTAAATATGCCGGTTTTGACTGTGCGGCAAGGATGAAAAAGTCAAAGTCAGGCAGTATTCCGCAGATCAGAGTTAGCATGAATATAAAGGGAACGATTCCTTGGCTTAACTTTCTATTTATTCTCTCTACCAGTATTACAGCTAGAGGGCCGTGAGCTAAAAGCATTTGTATATCTATGAGTTTAGTTTCAGACCATTATACAAATATTTAAGGTATTGATAAAATCAGAAGTTATGAATATGAAATTAGGAGATTTCTTTAAAAACTGGGATATCCAATTTGCAGAGGGGATTGGTGTAATCACCAACTGTGAGAGATCCTTTCTTTGGTATCTCCCCTCAATTATACAGGCTAATCAAGGTTATAGGGTTGTGATTAATGCCGTGGCAAAGCTGGAAGATATAAAAGGGGCAAGTGATAACATTGAAGCTGTAATTGAGGTTGGAAAAACTTTAAACATGGAATTACTGGAACGTGCAGGACTGCTAAGGGTCGAAAGGGTGTGGGAAAAGGGGGAGTATTCAGTTTTGGGAGATACAGTAATTCTATGGCCGTTCCTTTCCGAGAATCCATTTAGGGTTTCTCTCATGGGTGAGCAGATTGAACAGATAGCTCAAATTGATAGTCAGACCCGACAGAAAGCTTTTGAAATCAAGGAATTGGAGATTAGCAATACAAAAGGGATAATTGAAAAGATCGGTGATAGCCGTGATCCAGACGTGAAGCTCTTCTATGTCCTTGGCAGTATCCCCGCCGGTGATTTAGGTGTTACGGTATATGATCTAGGTGTTAAACACATCCCGTCTTTGGATTACTCGGATCACACCACAATATGGACCAAAACATTAGATATTTATAGAAGGCAGGGGTTTCGTACGGTATATTTAGGTGATAAAGATGATGAATGCATAGCCCTGTTCAGAGATCAGTTTGACTATTTTATAGAAAGCGACCGGGAGGATTCTCACCACGGTTTTATAGTCCAAAGACCTAAAATCATTGTTGTCACAAGTGCGGATATTCTTGGACAGGTTGATCTTTCAGACGATCATAGAAAGGCAGTAACGGGAGAGGACATCTTTAAACGATTTATAGTTAATGATTATATTGTTCACGAAGACCACGGTATAGGGATATTTAATGGTATCAGGTTAGAGAAGGAGAAAGAGTATATTGAACTTCTTTACGCAGGAAAAGATAGACTCCTTGTACCGCTGGACCAGTACTCAAAGATATCCAAATTCGTAGGAGCAGGAAAGAAGATTCCTGTGCTGACAGGGCTTAACAGCGGTGTGTGGAAGAGGATAAAGAAAGGTGTCGAACATGATGTGATGGAGATTGCTAAGGACCTTGTACAGCTTTCAGCGGTAAGGAGTTTAACTAAGCTTGATCCTGTTGTAGATGATTATAGGCAGGAGAAAGAATATTGGGATTTTGCAGGTAGTTTTGAATACGAGGATACTGAAGATCAATCTGTAATAACAAGTCAGATTCTGGAAGATTTTAAAAAAGAGACTCCAATGGATAGGCTTATCGTAGGGGACGTCGGTTTCGGGAAAACAGAACTCGCTTTCAGAGCTATATTTGCTATTGCTAATACGGGGAAACAGGTTGCACTTCTTGCTCCCACAACAATTCTCAGCCATCAGCACTTTAATAATCTTCTGAAAAGATTTAAAGATTATCCGTTTAAAATAGGAGAGCTATCAAGACTGGTGGATGAAAAGGTGAAAAAAGAAGCAGTAAGTGATTTAGAAAATGGGAAAATAGATATTGTTGTCGGGACTCATTCGCTTCTCCATGAGAGTGTTAAGTTTAAGAATCTAGGCTTAATCGTTGTTGATGAAGAACAGAGATTCGGAGTTGCCCAGAAAGAGGCTTTGAAAAAGAAACGAACAGATACTCACATTCTTTCGATGACGGCGACTCCGATACCGCGGACATTGAGTCTTGCATTAAACGGTGTAAGGGAAATGAGTATTCTCGCATCTGTTCCTCAAGATAGAAAACCGATAAAAAACTGGTTTGGGGAGTTGGATTGGAATAGAATTGCTTCCGCCATTTTAAATGAACGTGAAAGAGGGGGGCAGGTATATTATCTGCATAATAGGATTGCTGACTTGAATCGTATAAAAGAGATGCTCGAAGACCTAATTCCCGGTTTACGTGTCGCAATGGTATATGGTCAGATGTACAGAAATACTTTAAATAGACTCATGGGTGAATTTATTGAAAACAAGTTTGATGTGATGTTGAGTACTTCAATCATTGAAAACGGTTTAGATCTTTCAAACGTTAATACCCTGATTGTTGATGATTCTATTCGCTATGGATTGTCTCAGTTGTATCAAATCAGAGGCCGAATAGGGCGATCAACGCGACAGGCGTATGCCTATTTTATGTATGAGGGATTGAGAGGGAACTCCGAATTAAGACTTGATGCTCTTAAAGAATCTGAAGATTTAGGCTCCGGTTTTCTGCTATCTAACCGTGATCTGGAAATTAGGGGAGCAGGAAATATACTTGGAAAAGAGCAATCTGGCGTTATTAACAGTGTCGGGTATGGGTTATATTCGAAGATGCTGCTGGATGCTGTAAACTCCTTGAGGGGACAGGCTCTATCATAAATATATCTACCCACAGTGGAGTATTGTATAATGATCTGTAACGTGTTTGTATCAGGTAATAGAAGTAACCTAGAGAATGCATTTGATGGTTAGGGTATAAAATCATATCTTATTCTGATATGTCCAAAGCTCTCTATAATAAATACAGGTCTCAGACCTTTGATGAACTGGTCGGCCAGGAAAATATTACATCTATCCTGAAAAGTGCCGTTAAACAGGGAAAGGTTGCTAATGCGTATCTGCTTGTAGGTTCGAGGGGGACTGGGAAGACATCAACGGCACGTATACTTGCCAAAGCTCTTAACTGTAAGAAACTGGCGAAAGACGGCAACCCGTGTAATGAATGTGATAACTGTAATGCAATATCTAGCGGGAGCTTTCTTGACCTGATTGAGATTGATGCAGCTTCAAATAGGGGTATTGACCAGATTAGAGAGCTTAAGGAAAAACTTGAGTTTTCCCCTTCTGAAGGGCAGTATAAGATATATATTATTGACGAGGTTCATATGCTGACCAAGGAGGCCTTCAACGCCCTGCTCAAGACCTTGGAGGAGCCTCCAAAACATGTTGTATTTATTCTTGCTACAACGGATGTTCATAAACTTCCTCCGACTATTCTTTCAAGGTGTCAAAGATATGATTTTAAACTGGGAACAGATGACCAGATTCGTGAAGTGATTAAACGTGCTGCCGGGAAAGAAGGAGTGAAATTTGAGGATAAAGCTCTAGATGTACTAGTTATAAATGCCAAAGGGAGTTATAGAGATTCCCTCTCGTTGCTTGATGTAGTTGTCAGCGGGCAGGATGGGAGTGAGAATCCAAAATCTGTAACGGAAGAGGAAGTGAGAAGGATCTTAGGTATGACAAGTGAGGCCTTTGTAGATTCTTTTTTGATGGCTTTAATTAACGGCGAAGCTAAAAGGTCTTTGGACCTTCTGTATCAAGTGGAAAAAGACGGTATAAATATTACACAATTTGTTAAACAGATCTTAGAAAGACTCAGGAGGGTTCTGGTAAATAAAATTACTGAAATGGAGAAAGATGATAGTGAGTTAGGGAAGATGGATCTTCAAGTCATTAATAAAGCGATTAATGACTTTATAACTCTAGATAAAGGGATCAGGTATTCATCGTTCCCAACGCTTTCATTTGAGCTTCTTGTTGCTCAGTATGCCAAAGCGGGAGCAAACACGGAAGTTAAGTCTAAGAGCGTAACCAAGGAAGAAATCAAAATTGAAAAGGTTGAAGTTATACAGGAGGATGACACTATTGAAGAGGAAGAGCCTTCAGATTCTGCGGTTGAAGAGCCAGTTGGAGATTCGTCTGAGAAGGGGTCTTTAATTGTTGAAAAATGGAGCAATATTATTCAGGTTGTTCAGTCAAGTAACGGTCCTCTTGCTGCGATCCTAAGGAATTCACAGGTGCTATCAGTGGAAGGAAACAGTTTGAATATCCAGGTTCCATTTGCTTTCTACAAAGAGAGAATAGAGGAGAGCAAAAGCAGAGAAGTTTTAAATGGGGCCATAAAAGATCTGATTGGTCTCAAGTTTAAAATTGCTTGTATAGTCAACGGTGCTGTTAAGAAAAAGAAGCAGGTGAGTGCAGATGTTATTCTTGCTTCCGCTCCTAGGGAGGAAAGTACAGAAAAGAAATCAACAGTATCTTCAGGCAAGCCGAGAGTAAGCAAGGTGGTTGAAGAGATATTTGCTGATATGTGATCCATATTACGCAATTTGGTCAATTGAAGTATAATGACTCTATATAAACTAGAGTATTACTATCTTTATGCTTATACCTAATGCTATTGAAGATCTTGCCGGGTATGAGTCTTTTGTAGAAGCAACAACCGGTTTCTCTTCTTCACAAATGGAACCACTTACAGGTCAGTATTCAAAACATGGAGATCCGGTTATTAGTAATGGTGCAATAACCATGGTCATAAGGAAAGAGATGCCCCTGGTATATCGGTTTTAATGATTTCTGAAGGAGGACTGACATTAATGTACTTTAAACGTGAAGCTGAGTACCGTAATTTCACGGCATCTATTCAGCCTCGGGATTTCAAAGTACCATTTGATGGGGTTAGTGCAGAGGAGAGAAAGAAGATTCTTGCAAGGTTTCTGTACGTCCATAAATATTCCAGGACTCTATGGGAGTCTGATGCATTAAATATAATCAGTGGTATCCGGTTTGACCATTTACCCGTTTAATTAAAACATCACATCTGTTATCATTGTAAAGATAATTTTAAGAACATAGTTATGATTAATCCTGCTAAAATTTTTAAGATGCAACAGGAAGCGAAGCAGATGCAGAAAAAACTTCGTGAGAGGAAAGTCTCGGGCTCCTCGAAAGACGGCCGTGTAGTTATTTTTATGAACTTGGCACAAGAGTTTGAAGATATTCATATCGATGAATCACTTCTCGCACCTGATAGTCTTGGCCTTATTAAAAAGCTCATGGAAGAGGCCTTCAAGGACTTTCAGAAGACTCTGCAGAAAGAAGCAATGAAAGATATGGATCTGGATCAAATTAAAAAGATGCTTGGATAATGGCGGTACTTCCTCTTTCGGTTGAAAAAGTAATTGAAGAGTTCGGCAAACTACCTGGGGTTGGTCCTAAGTCTGCAGCGAGAATGGCCTATCATTTTTTGAGATCATCACGTAAGGATGCCACCAGGCTTGCCAATGTGCTTTTGGAGATGGATCAGAAGGTTGTAAACTGTAAGAAGTGTTTTAATGTATCTGACGGTGAGGAGTGTAATATTTGCGGATCTCCGCTTCGTGACAGTAGCAAGCTTTGTGTGGTTGAGGATCCTTTAGATGTAGTAGCATTTGAGAATGCTGGAATATATAAGGGATTATATTTTGTTTTAGGCGGGTTAATTTCTCCTGCGGATGGAATCGGGGTTGATGAACTAAGGTTTAAAGAACTGAAGATCAGGGTTAAAGAGCTTTTGGCCGGCAGTAAAAATATAGAAGTTATTATTGCGACAAATCCTAACCTGGAAGGTGAGGCTACATCAAATTACATAATGGATATGCTGGAAGGGTTGGATCCCTCTTCTGTCACGACCACGCGTTTGGCAATGGGTCTTCCTACGGGTGCCGATCTTGAGTATGCAGATCAGTTGACTCTAAAAAGATCTTTTGAGGGAAGGAAGACTTTGTGATATGATTGGACACATGAATAGATGCAGAAACAACAATCTATACTGTTGTAGGTCCTAAAACTTTAGGGCTATTAATGCTATTTCAATACCCGTTATGATATTATCTAGTATGTAGCCATATATTATTTTAGCTACTATTTTTTGATGAAATTATACAATACATTAACCAGAAAGCTTGAAGAAATTACCCCAAATGAGGAGGGGATTGTCACCATGTATAACTGTGGCCCTACAGTATATTCACGTCAACATATAGGCAATTTCAGAGCTTTCGTAAACTGGGATGTTCTTCATCGTTCTCTCCTATACAACGGATATGTCGTGGAAAGAATTATGAATATAACGGACGTCGGTCATTTAACAAGTGACGAGGATTTTGGAGAGGATAAACTGGAGAAGGGAGCAAGGCAGTCGGGTATGAACGACCCGTTTAAAGTTGCAGATCATTTCACAAATCTTTTTATTGAAGACTTTCTAAGTTTAAATATGTTAACCCCATCGGGCGAATCTGTTAAAGAGATCCCGCTGGAAAATCTGTTGGAATACGGGTGGATAAGGGCGACCCATAGTATCGGGGAGATAATATCACTAATAAAGGAGATTGAAAAAAGCGGATATACTTACGAAACTGAAAAAGCATTGTACTTTGATGTGACTAAATATGGGGACTATACAAAGCTTTCAGGTCAGAAACTTGAAGAGAAGCTTGTAGGAGCCAGAGAGGATGTAAATGTTGATACTTCAAAGAAAAATCCAGCCGATTTTGTTCTCTGGTTTAAAAGAGTGGGTGAATATAAAGACCATGTAATGCATTGGACGTCACCATGGGGGGACGGATTCCCCGGATGGCATATTGAATGTTCTGCAATGGGCATAAATCATCTTGGAGGCTTTATATCCATTCATACTGGCGGTATTGAACATATACCTGTACATCACAGCAATGAGAGAGCTCAAAACTGGGGGGCATATCATAATGAGATTGTTGCTATGTGGGTTCATAACGAACATCTTAAGTCAAAAGGCGGTGATAAATTAGCTAAAAGCTTGGGTAATGCATACAATCTAAGCGAGATTATCGATTTGGGTTACGACTTAATGGATCTGCGATGGCTGCTTGCATCGATCAACTATAGAATGCCCATAAATTTCTCTCACGAGTCTCTGGAAGGGGCTAGGAACTCCAGGGAGACTGTCATGAATAGATTGAGACTTCTTAATGAGAAGTCGGGTAATGTAAGGGGGCATTTATTACAAGATTACATAGAGAAATTCAAAGAAGCTTTGAATGATAATTTAAATATGTCTGAAGCCTTTGCCCTTTTGTCCTCTCTTACAAAGTCAAGTGAGAACCCAGCTGATATTGTAGCTACGGCGTTAGATTTTGATAAAGTTTTAGGGCTGAAACTTTCTGAGTCACTGCAAGATGTAACGGAGGATATACCTGAGGAGGTATCCGCTTTGGTTGAGAAAAGGAAAATGGCAAGAGAGCAGAAGAACTTTGAATTATCCGACATTCTCAGAAAGGAGATTGAAGATTCCGGCTATTTTGTTAAAGATACCTCTGATGGCCAGAAACTTGAAAGGATGAAGAAATGAATACGGTGAGTATTAAAATATCGGAAGTACAGGTTTTTGAGGTGGAAAGGAAGCTCCTTGATACGGGTTTTAAGTATAAAAAGGATCCAAATCCATATTTAAAGTGGAAGCTTGTCGGCTACGATGTAACGGCACTGCTATATACAAGCGGCAAACTTGTGGTTCAGGGCAATGGGGATGTCCAAGCCGTTTTAGACATGATTTCAGGTAAAGAGAAGGTGTCTTTGAGTCCTTTCATTCCTCATATCGGTGCTGACGAGGTGGGAAAGGGAGATTTCTTTGGCCCGTTGGTTGTATGTGCATGTTATATACCCCAGGAAGGTTATGAGGAAGTTATAAAAGCAGGTGTCGGAGACTCTAAAAAGTTCCGTGATGATGCGATTGTGCGAATGTATGATGTGATCAAGAAATCGGTTATATACACAGTAAAGGTGATTCAACCACGGGAGTATAATTTCGAGTATATAAAGTTTAAGAATATTGCCAAATTACTTGCAAATGAGCATGCACTGAATATCAAAGCCTTGATAAGTAAACTGGGGGATATGGATATAGATTACAAATATGCGGTAATTGATCAGTTTTCAACGAATAAAGGGAGGCTTGAGGAGTATATGTCGGGTATTGAGTTCAAACAGATGCATCATGCTGAAAGCCAGGATTTAACTGTGGCTGCCGCATCAGTAATTGCCCGCAGATACTTTGTTGAACAGATGGATAGGCTGAGTCAGCAGTATGCATTTGTTTTCCCCAAAGGAGCTACAAACGTAATAGAGCAGGGGAAGCAGTTTGTAAGCAAATATGGCATAGCTGAGCTGGAAAATGTTGCCAAAACATCCTTCAGGACTACTCTGATGATTGTGTAGAAGATCTCTTTTGTGATCCTTTTTTTACGGCTGCTACCAGAGTGTAGGTAAGAGATAATATCAATACAGCTGTTATTCCGGTTAGGACAATTAGCGGTTCCTTAATATTTACTTTGATTTGGTTCGTAAGGTAGTTTTCAGTAAATCCATTATAAGTTCTTGCGGTTATAACTCTCGTATCGAAAAACTCTTTGGGGTTACTCCACGGCCATATTTTTTCTGTTATCTCAATCTTTTCTCCGGGATAAATGGCTTTAGCATCGGTATTGATAACTATTCTCTTTGATACCTGTTTTCCTTTGTTGTCTAGTATTCTAATCTCTCCTTGCGGCTTAAAAACAAAATTTGATTTATTTTCATATATATATTTTATCTTCATCGGCGAGATATAAGGGATTCCACGATCTTCAAGGATTAGCTGTGTGTCGCTTTTATCCATAAATATTTTGTCTATATTATTGTTTTTGGATTCTATATGAAATGCAAAGAGTGCTCCGAAACCATTTTTTATACTCACCAAAGTATTTCCACTTCCTGTATTTATTCCTGTTTTGGGTTCAATAGTTATCACATTAAAGTATGTTCCTTCCGGCTGTTCTGCAGGGATCGCTATCGCATATGATATTGATATCGTTTCATTCGGTTTTATCAGGTACGAACTCTTGTTGAGTCCAATAAAAGGTTTTGTGTCGAGGAAGCTCTCACTTTTTGGGTCATAGGATTTTACTGAAACGACCATTTCTATATTCTTTTTATCTGAACTGGTGAAGTCCAGGGTTCCAAACTCAATGTCGCTAGGGGTTAGGATATACTCTTTGGTTCCTACTGAGAGTGTATTTGCGAGAACAATGTTTACTGGGAAGCAAAGAGAGAGGGTGAGTGCGGATACGAAGATTCTAGTTAGGATTTGCAGTATTTTGGTGTGGACTGTTGTCATAGTATGGATTGTTTATATATGCTGTAGAAGGGTTCTCAGAACTCTTCTTGACTCTCTTCCTAGTTATTATATAGATAATTGCACCAATTGCCAGAAGGATTGCTAACATAATTTTCCAGGGTAATATCCAGAATGAAGTTGTTGCACTAAGTGGGGCAAACCCAGGAAACTTAGCCCGGTATGTTGTGATGAGTTTTGCCTCGATTGGTCCGATTGCAACCTTCCCGTTTTTGAGAAATAGACCATCACTCTCCCAATCATTTACATAAGTTGCCGCATTTGATCTTAGTAGGCTTTGTTTATGCTGGTTGAACTGTATTCTGTCCACTTCCTGCCCTAAAAAATTGTAAAAGATGATATCGCCTGCCGGAGTTATATGGGTATTTCCTTTGTTTAGGTATCTTGTGAGAAGTTTTACCGGAGGGTATTCATAAAAGACCTGTTCAGGTTTGAAAAATTCTATTTCTGCCTCTTCTACTAAGTCTTTACTCGTTGTGATGAGGAATGCCGGTCCGGAGCCTAAATCCGCTAAAGCTATTGATGAAGTATTGGAACTATTTGTGGGCTTTTGAGATTCAAGGTAGACTAATGCGTGAAATTCTCCGGCTGCGACGTCTTCGGGCACTTGAATTGTATATGGGAGAATGAAGTACTCATTAGGGTGTAACTGCACACTTTCTTTGTCTACCTTTATCCACTTGGCAGCACTATACGGGTCGTTTAACTCTTCAAAATCAGTCTGTATTCTTGAGGTACCAGGTACATCTTCAATCTGTTTGAAACCCTTGATCTTAACATCATAAGTTATTGTTGATGGAGCAAGATTCCAGAACGTTAATTTATCTTTGTAGGTCTTTCCAGGCTCTAGTTCCAAATATACAGCTGTAGGGGCAAAACCAATTGATAAACCTGCTTCGCCCAATGCGTATGCTGATTTATTAATACTAAAAAAAAGTACCGTTGATAGAATGGATACAGCAAGGTAGACAATCTTTTTTGTAGTTGCGATTTTCATTTATAGAATACTACATCTTTAAACTCTGGCGGTCTAGTAGTATGCACCGCAGATAAAGTGAACTTCTTCAGAGTATGAACCAGCTTCTGCAGAACCGCTGGCTTTTGCTCCGTAAGTAATTGTAGAAACATCTGCACTGGTTTGAGCTCCGTTTTGATAAAGAATTAATTGAGCTCCTGCACTTGCCCGATCTAATGATCCGAATGTTCCTGCCGATGCATCACTAAAGTCCGCGGGAACTACAGCTGCACCCGCAGTGTCCGGGTCGGATACCGTCATCCCAAATCCTTCTGTTCCTATACCTGTGAGACTAATTGTTGCACTTCCCGTTGAGGCGAGGAGATATGTTGTAGCTGTTGATTTATATAAACCTGCATCAGTGCTTCCATCTCCTGTTCCGTAAGCGGCCCAGTAGTAACCGCTTGAGCTTGCGGAGGTTGAAGTTGATATTGTATGTGTAGCAGTTGAATATGCACCCCCAGGGAATAATGAGCCAATATCAACAGTGTTACTGCTAATTGAACAGTTTACCGTTGGTACATCTGTAACCGTAGCTGATACTGTAACTATATCATTTGAAACCAGTTCCAGATCAAAAGTGGAAGAGTCAATGGTTGCACCACTTGAGGATGTAACTGTCGTTGGGTGGCTACCTGCCGTATCATCGGTTCCGATGACTCCTGCTGCAGTTCCATTGGCAAGTTGGAGTCCGTACGTTGTGCCTCCAGTTAAGGCACCTACATTTGAAACGGTAATTGTGTCAGAGCTGCTTGCTCCTGAACCGGCAGTACATGTTGCTGTTAGTGCGGATCCGCTGTTTGGGAGAACTGCATCAATATCCCAATTGGTACCTGTTAAATCTACTATAGATGATGATACTGCTGTGATGGTTAATGCTCCCTGAGTTCTGCACCAGTTCCCATCGTCTGCATCAGGAAAAACTATTGATACTGTTCCGGCAGTTGGAATTGTTTGAGTCGGAGCAAATGCAATTAGGTACTCTACAGTGGCAGAAGATCCATTAATATTTGCCTGCATTCTGGATAGGTAAAAATACACTGAGGTAAGGCTATCTGCATTTGCTACAAATCTTGGAATAACAAACAGTAAAGCAAAACCCAAGACAAGTGTTATCAGGACAGGTCTAATTAATGATTTCATACAAGTAATCTTTAACTTATCGTAGACTATAATAATATTTACGCATATACAGAATATGGCAATATAACATCCAATGTCAAATGATTTCGGTTATAAGATATGCTCTAATAACGTGGCACCATAATGAAAGTAATATCTTCAGTGTAATCTGATGAAACAGGCGTCGTACCGGAAGCTCTTGCCTTTAACTGCATTCCCGCTCTTCCGTTTAAGACAGGTTTGCTACTTTCAAATACTTTGATAAACAGTTGCCCAACCTTGCCCACTACATTGCCGCTACCGTCATATTCAGCGACCGTATCAACTGTTCCAAGATCTCCATTGCCGCTGGAGGTATTTCTTTCCTGTGCCGTGTAATATGTTTGGAGCCCGAACCCCTCACTTTGGCCATCTAAGTCGAAGTTGTCTGAAGGTATTGTGTAGCTTTGGCTCGTACTGTGCAGACCGCCGGAAGAGCCTTTCTGTACTAAGGCAAATCCCCCTAATGCGTTTGTTGATAAATCCATCCAGATTAAATCTGCAGCGGTTTGCGGGGGGCCGGTTTGTATAAGCTTACGGCTGGTACTAAAATCTACTATATATGGCGGGGCTGTTTCTGCGCTGATTCCGGAGGTGTTGTCTATATCGAGATCAAAAGTCATATATGTACTTGCAGTTGTTGCCGTTGCAATAGGTCCGGGCTCAGACTCTGTAAAATCTCCATGTAATCCTACAATCCTTAAGTCATATTCTGTTCCTGCTATAAGGCCGGTTATGTTAATGGCGTTTGTTTCCCAGGCGGCTTTTGTTAGATAGTCATTTATTGTCCGTTGGTTGGATGTTTTAGGCTTAAACGTTACTCCGTCAATATATCTTATGTCACTTGCGAAATTGTCCTGTGAGATCTGAACCCCGTACAAAGTATCTGCTGGATTGTTTTGTGTGTCTATCTCAAATCTGGCTCTGTCGTAGCATCCGGCGGGTCCGCATACTGTTGTCATTCCATTGGTATTTAAATACGATGGTCCGGTTGTGCAATTGGATGATCCGTTGGATGTAGTCTCAAAACACGATATTTGAGGAACATTTGCAAGAAATATCTCTATTGCCCCAAGACCTCCTCTATAATTAGTTGAGTAGACTCGTGGATCGCCGGAGAAGCTTCCGATTGTATTTAATAGGTTGTAACCTGTCGAGGTCGAAGTTTCTCCTCCTCCGTTTGTCGTAGCATCTACAATCTTATAATTGGGAGATTCCAAGTTATCAGCGTATAAATATGATAACGAGGAGGAGATTAGTATTACAATGATTAATATCAAACTTGTTCTCTTCATGTTTCCATATTATTTTAATACTGTTATAGAGTCAATTATATGTGATAGAATGAGTGAATGAAGTATGACGTAAAGGTTAAAAATCTCAGAAAAGAGTTTCAAATATATACAAAAGCCCCTGGTTTAAAGGGAACAATAAAGAATCTTTTCAAGAGGGAATATTCCGTGGTTAAGGCTGTAAATAATGTCTCGTTTAGTATAGAAAGAGGGGAATTTGTAGGTTTCATCGGCCCAAACGGTGCGGGTAAGACAACAACCCTGAAGTGCCTTTCAGGTCTCTTGTATCCTACAAGCGGGGAGGTTTCTGTTTTGGGGTATACTCCGTGGAAGAGAGAAAGTGATTATCTTAAACGTATTGCTTTGGTTATGGGGCAGAAGAATCAGCTGTGGTGGGATCTTCCTGCTATGGATTCTTTCTTGTTGAATAAGGAGATATACGAGATTCCTGATAGTGAATTCTATCCACGTGTTGATGACCTGATTGACCTGCTTAACCTGGCTCGGGTGGTTAATATTCCTGTTAGAAAGCTCTCATTGGGGGAGAGAATGAAGTGTGAACTTCTATCATCACTTTTGCATGCTCCTCAGGTTCTTTTCTTGGATGAGCCGACTATTGGTTTAGATGTTGTTATGCAGAAGAAATTGAGAACTTTCTTTAAGGATTACAATAAGAAGTATAGTACGACTGTTATGCTGACCAGCCATTATATGGATGATGTGAAGGAGTTATGTAAGCGGGTTATAATCATTGATGGCGGTCGTCTTATTTATGACGGAAGTATAAGTAGTTTGGTGAATCAGCACGCAATATATAGAAACATATCCTTTGTCAGTGCTAAACAGATAGACCCTGAAGATATAAAAAAGCTTGGGGAGGTAGTTTCTCTTAATGGACATGTAGGAACAATCAGGGTTAAGAGAAGTGATGTTGCCAATGTATCATCAAAACTGCTTAAGGATTTTCCGGTTGAGGATCTCAATATAGAAGAGATGAAATTGGAGAATGTAATCAGGATATTGTTTGATAAATAATGATTTCCCGCTGATATTTTGATAAAATGCTCAAGTTGGAGAGGTGCCAGAGCGGTCGAATGGGACGGTCTTGAAAACCGTTGTGGGGCAACTCACCCAGGGTTCGAATCCCTGCCTCTCCGCCATAAATACTTGGAAGAGATAGATACTGCATGAAGGAAGAAAGTTTGAAGAATTTAATTGACTCAGCAGATAAGATACTTATTGTCTCGCACGCTGGTCCAGACCCTGATGCGATATCTTCAACTGTTTTTACCCTGAGTATATTAAGGAAGAATTTTCCCCACAAGGTTATAAGGGCAAATATTGAGGGAGCCAGTTTAGACCAGTACAAAAAGCTTTTTAATACGGACTTAGTATCAAATGATTCATTTAAAGATACATTTAACAATTTTTCTCCCGACTTACTCATCGCATTAGATATGGCTGGTTTAAAGCTTCTTTCGAGAACTGATATAGACTCGATCCTTTCTCAGGTATCGAAAAGCCACGAAATTGTTATGATCGACCATCACGAAGAACTAGAGCATCCATATGCCCGCACTTATATTAACTACTTTGATAATTCATGTGCAGAAAGTGTGTACAAAGTATTTATTGATGGGATGAAGTTAAAACCCTACGATAATTACGCTAACCATCTTCTTCTTGGGATAGTCGGAGATACAGGATCCTTTGGTTATCTAGAAAGAAACGCCGAATCTACATTCTCCATAACGATTAAACTTTTAAATGAGGGAGGAAATATTGATGAAGTCAGAACGTTAATGAACAGATTGTCTTTTAATGAGCTGGAAGTTCACAGAGAGTACTTAAAGAATTTGACTGTAGTAGACGATTATAGCTACTCATATATCTCAGATTTATTTTTTGAAAATCATAAAGAGATTCCAGATGCTGAATATTCCGCTGCAAATAAAATATTTGTTCAATGGTATCTGAAAAGTGTGGAGGATGCTTTTTGGGGCTTTACACTTAAACCCTTGAGAAAAGGTGAATATACAATATCTTTTCGATCACAAATAGGAATGATGGATCTTACAAAACTAGCGATTCATTTGAATGGGGGCGGACATAAGGCGTCTGCCGGAGGGGTTGTGAAAGCTAACTCTGATCAAGAGGCTGTGAAAATAGTTCAAGACATTATTGAAGAGTATAGAAAAGAGGCTTTTGCTGGTGAATAAAGGCCTAACTTGTAGATAAGGAATTTTTAAGTTTCCTTTTTTGAATACTATTTATAACGATTAATGATATCAGTATCAAAATAGGGGCTGCAAGGAAATATATAGACGCTATCTTTGCATACCTGAATATATCCATAATTATATCCGAGAGGATTAAGTCATAAGCCTGCTCGATGACCTCTTTTGGAATCTTTCCTTCTTCAACTTTTGCCAACGTAAGGATGGTATCTATATCTACGGTTTTCATAAATGAGAAAACCACAGTATTTATTGTCGCAGGGATGAAAATACATACCCCCGAGAGTATATACCCCATTCTTATATTTGGAGTTAGTAGGGTGATAAGGGTAACTAAAAGGATGGTAAATGCAAGTGATAGGAGGATGGAGTTATTAACTATAGTGTAGACATCCCTGAATGTTTCAAAATCCTGAAGCTTATCCTCCGGAACTTGAGAGATTATTAGATCTTTCCCGTTATTTACTAATCCCATCTGTGTAAAGTATGTATCCACGCCTCCTGAAAGATCAAAAGGAAGACACGGTTTATCATTTAAAAATCTAATTTTAAGCTCTTCCACACTCAAATCCTGTTCTTTGCATTGAGGGACTTTTGATAGGTCTACTGTATGTCCCAGCTCTTTTACAATACCTTCTTCAAGTTTCGAGTATGCAAATGTTAGATATTTATCCTTTGCGGTCTGACGGTCCATTGTAAATATTAGCTGTTCACTTTTTCTGTCCAGCCAGAGAAAGATATTGTCTATATTCTCTTTTATAACAGTATTGATAAACTCTGGATCTTCAAAAAGGAGTGTTTTAAGCTGTGTCACATCAGTGCTTGATGCTTCTTTGAATGTATTTTCTTCGATAATATTAAAGATGGCAGGGTTGGTGAGAGTATCTTTTAGGTACTCTTTATTAAGGATTGTATATTTGAAGGATACAAATAAGGGAGTGATTATGACAACGACTGTTAGTATGAGGAAGAGTGGAAGAGTGAGGAGGACTCTCAGGATGTTAAGAATCGTTTTCATAAATATCAGTATATCAGATGTTGTGTTAAGGAGGATATGAATATAGAATATCTTTATGCCAGATGAACTTTTAAAGGGTACTCCGAAGTATCTGACTGCCCGGGATTGGGACTCTGAAGGAGAAGATTCTCCTTTAACTGTTTATGAACTTCTAAATCAAGAACTTATATACTCTCCAGCATTTCTTATACGTGGGTTACAGAAAGCATGGGATGTTGTTGTAAATACTCCTGGAGAGAATCTAGAAGTACGTATTAAAGCTGCAGATGACTGGTTTGGTTGGTGGATAGCTTTTTTCACTCAGTATATGGAAAAAGAAGAAACTCTTATGACAAATAGTACTCTAATACCTGCAACTAATGTCTTTTCATTTGAGAATGTAGGGCTGAAAAGTGAGGGTAGTTTACGCATTATAAATTTTATGGGTAAATCTGAAGGACTGGGTCATCATAGGTATACAATGGACGATTTCCTTTCAATTGAATTTCTTATGTCTCCTGACCTCATTGTCCTTCTGGAACCTGATAGCTATATCCGTAATCAGCAAAGAAAAGAACGTTATATCCCTTTGGGAATGGGAGTTTCAATGTGGTCTTTGTATTTGCGATACGGTCAGAAGGGGAGGATAACAGTTATACCTGATAAATATGATAGAAGTCCTGGTAGTTTTAACGAAAGTAATATGCAAATTCTTAAGGATATTGATGCTGATTACATATTCCCCAGTCCATATGATCACACTGGAAGTCTGGACGGTACTATTAAAGGTCGTTACATTCGTACTCTGAATTTCCATCTGCCGGCATCAATATCCACAAGCATGGCCCTTATTGTATAATGAGCTATGACTGTTAAATTTCTAATACCAGATTACGTTCAAAAAGTAGCCAGGATGCTTATCAAGGAAGGTTTTAAATGCTACTTAGTAGGGGGAGCGTTGCGTGATGTCGTCCTGGATATTGAGCCTGATGATTACGATCTTGCTACGGATGCGAAGCCAGAACAGATGCTTGATATTTTCCCTAAATCAGTAGCGACGGGAATGAAATTCGGAATGGTAAGTGCCATTGTGCCCGATGAGAAAGGGGAAAATCATGAGGTTCAGGTTACGACATTTAGGAGCGAAGAAGATTATGTAGATGGAAGATGGCCCACAAAGGTCACTTTTATTAATGACCTAGATAAAGATCTTGGAAGACGTGACTTCACTTTTAATGCAATGGCTCTAGATCTTTCCAGTGCCAACCTAGACAGTGGAAATATTGAGAAAGATTGGGAGATTTATGACCCGTTTGAAGGTATGAAGGACTTGAACCTTAAAGTTGTCAGGGCGGTGGGTACACCTCTTGAACGTTTTAAGGAAGACGGACTTCGGGCTTTTAAAGCGTGCCGGATGGCTTCTCAGTTACAGTTTGATATTGAAGAAGATACATTCAAGGCCATAACACAGGCTATACCTGTTGCCGCTCAAGTATCTATTGAGAGAGTCAGGGACGAGTTTGTCAAAATGCTTATGCACTCTCCAAAACCCTCAATCGGAATTGATCTGATGAGGAGAACCGGTCTCCTTGAGCTTTTTCTTCCGGAGCTTTTAGAAGGTTATGGTGTGGAGCAGAAGAAATTCCATGCTGATGATGTGTATCATCATTTGCTTTACACATGCGATGTTGCTCCGGATAATATTAAGCTTGCTGCCTTGTTCCATGATATAGGTAAGCCGAGAAAAGATATGGGTAACGGGCACTTCTATGGTCACGATACGGAAGGGGAGAAAATGACCGTCGAAATTATGACCCGGCTTCGATTTTCTAAGGCCGAGACGCTGAGAGTTGCAAGGCTTGTACGCAATCATATGTTCTATTTCCCGTACGAAGCAGAGAGTATGACTGAGGAGGAGATAAAAGCACTTAGGGAGAAAGAGTGGTCAGATTCAGCTGTCCGTCGGTTCATTGCAAGGGTGGGGGAGGAGAATCTGGAAGATCTGTTCGCCCTGCGAATTGCCGATGCCACTGCCAATCCAATGACAGCATTTAAGCCAAAGGAGATTACTGAACTTCAGAAGAGAATTTCCGAAGTGAGAACTAAAGATATGGCCTTAAAAGTCACTGATCTTAAAATTAACGGTCATGATCTTATGGAAGCCGGTATTACACACGGCCCTGAAGTTGGAAGGGTTCTTGAGGAGCTTTTAGAAAAGGTTATTGATGATCCTATGCTGAATACAAAAGAGACTCTTTTGGAGTTGGCGAAGAAAATGGCTCAGTAGAGCTTTACATGCCTTAATTTGTTGCCCTTTGCCTTTAGACCTGTTAATATTTGATGATAATCTAACTACTGCCTATATGAAATTACAGTTTTGTGGTGCCGCCAAAGGGGTAACCGGATCGTGTTTCTATGTAGATACGGGTGAGCTCAAATTCCTTGTCGATTGTGGAGCATTTCAAGGAGGAAGAGATCTAGAGATGATGAATTACGACCCTTTTCCTTTTAATCCTGCAGATCTCAACTATATATTTTTAACACATGGGCATTTTGACCACTGTGGAAGACTGCCTATGCTTGTTAAGCAAGGTTTTAAAGGAAGAATAATTGCTACCCAGCCGACGCGTGATATTGCGAAGATTGTGCTTTTAGATGCAGCCGGGTTGCAGGAAGAGGAATATAGAAGATGGAGTACGAAACCAAAACAGAAAGGATATAGGGGTAGTGATCCTGCAAGTGAAGGGGCTTTGTATGAGGTGAGAGAGCCTATGTATACAGTTGAGGATGTTGAAGAGATGTCGTCTTTTTTTGATGTATATCCTTATGGAGACTCAGTCGATTTCAGAAACGGTCTTGAGTTCAGAATGAGGGATGCTGGTCATATATTAGGTTCATCTATGTTTGAGTTCTGGATTAAAAACGGCAGCGGTAGAATTCGTAAGGTCGTATTTTCAGGTGATCTGGGGCAATCAGGGCAGAGGATTGTAAGGGATCCTGATTTAGTTAGAGAAGCTGATTACGTTATTGTCGAATCAACATACGGAGACCGGTCACATAGAAACAAAGATGATACTCTGCTGGAGTTCCTTGCAATCTTGAAGGATGCACAAGAACATGAAGCTAATGTTTTGATACCTTCTTTTGCAATTGAGCGTTCTCAGGAGATTATTTATGAGCTTAACCTTTTCTTTGAAAATAGACTGCTCTCAAATATGCCGGTATACCTGGATAGTCCTATGGCTTCTGAAACGATTAAAATATTTAAACAATTCCCGACTTTCTACGATGAGGATGCTCAGAGACTGCTCGAAAAGGGTGACGATCCTTTTGCTTTCCAGGGCTTCCACGAAACAGAGTCGGTTGATGATTCCAAAAGACTGGTAGCTAAACGGGGATGTATCATCATTGCAGGAAGCGGCATGTGTACTGGAGGAAGGATAGTTCATCATCTGGAGCATAATATTGAAAGTTCTAAAACCAGTATTGTTTTTGTCGGTTACCAAGTTGAAGGAACTCTAGGGAGAAAAATTGTTGACGGTGAGCCTGAAGTGTATATAAAAGGGAAAAGAATGCAGGTGAGAGCAAAAATACATACCCTTGGAGGATTTTCGGCCCATGCAGACCAGAACGACTTGAGATACTGGTTGAGAGGTTTTGGACATACTCCAAGACGAGTATTTATGGTACACGGAGAGGAATCCGTTGCTACAAAATTTGCACAGCTGATGCATGAAGAACTTCAAGTTGATACATATGTTCCAACTATGTATGAGACTGTAACTTTAGAATAGCGAGGATGAATAGTATAAATCAGGCTAAATTTCAGTATCAGAGTATTGAGGATATTCTGAAGGATATTAAGGATGTAAAGATCCAGGGGGCGACCAACGTCGCTATTGCAACATTTGAAGGTATAAAGCTATATCTCCAGAATACAGGTTCAGAGCTCGATAGTGATATTTTTGAGAAAGCTATGAGTGTTGGTAATAAACTGGCTTTTGCCAGACCGAATGAACCTCTGGCACAAAACGGGTTAAAGTATATTAACTATTTCTTCAAGGTGAAGTATAGGTCTCCGAAAGAATCTCAGGAGATAAAACAGGTTCTTATTAATCTTTGTGACGAGTACTTAAATATTATTAAGAGCTCAAAAGTGAGTCTTGTAGAAAAGAATCTCGATATGTTCAAGGATATTAGAAATGTTTTCACCCATTGCCATTCATCAGCTGCAGAGAAGCTAATAACGGAAATTTCAAAGGGGAAAGAAGGATTTAAAGTTGTATGTACAGAAACTCGCCCTCTTTTCCAAGGTCGAATTACGGCTTCTAATCTTCTTGAGAAAGGTCTTGATACAACTATGATTGCAGATAGTGCTGCCGAGACTTATATAATAGGGAAAGCAGGATTTCCAATAGAAGCTGTTTTTGTAGGTGCAGACGAGATAACCGTGCATGGGGATTTTGTAAATAAGGTGGGTAGTTGGGGAATTAGTCTTGCGGCGTATTATGCCAGCATTCCGGTGTACGTTGTTACGCCATTGCTTAAAGTGAATCCGGAGAGTGCATATAGTGCTGTACAGATAGAAATTAGGGAGGCAAATGAACTTTGGCCTGACGCTCCTCATGACTTGAAGCTTTTTAATCCCGCCTTTGACTTTGTTAACCGTCAGTTTGTAACAGGATATCTCACAGAGTTTGGCTTAATTAAACCCGAAGATGTAATTAAAACCCTCCGGGAAAATTATGAATGGGTATTTTAATTATTAATACTGAAGTATGTACTTGAAATTGAAGAAAATGGATCTTGATAACGGAGATGAGCTGTACGTAATGATTCATGTCAAAGATGCTTTAAGTGAAGGTATTCATGACGGAGATCTGATTGAGATGGGCATCGGAGAAATTGATTTGAATGTACGGGTAAGTCTTTCCGAAACAGAGATAGAGGAGGGGTACATCGGCTTGTATCGGGATATTTGGACAGTTCATGAGTTTGTAAATGATTCTTACGTTTTCATACAGCCTGTCTCACCGTCGGAATCTATTGAGTATATAAAGAAGAAGATGCTGGGAAACCGATTAACCAAGGAGCAATTAGAACTGATAATGAAGGATATGGGAAGTCGAAGATTAGGCATGATTGAAAACGCGTATTTTCTGAGCACCTTCTTTAATCCCGGTTTTGATGATAACGAATTGCTCTGGATGACGGAGGGTATGGCTAATTCCGGGAGTACATTGTCATTTAAAGAGTTTAGTAAAAACGGTACTGTGATTGATAAACATTCAATAGGTGGTATTGCAGGGAAGGGAATAACCCCTATAATTGTTCCAATTCTGGCTAGTGCAGGTCTTGTTGTTCCTAATGCTTCAACAAGGGCAATTACTTCTCCCGCCGGTACGTCAGACATTCTTGAAGTAGTTATGCCTGTTGCGTTGAGTTCTGAGCAGATAGTTGAAACTGTTAGAAAGGTTGGTGCGTGTATGGTATGGGGCGGGGCTGTTGATCTGGCTCCCGCAGACGATCTACTGATTCATGTCGAGAGGGTTATTCATCTTGAGTCTTTTCAGAAACTGCTTGTTAGTATTGTGGCAAAGAAGATCAGTATGGGTCTGACTCATGTACTTATAGATATCCCGCATGGAAGAGGAACTAAGGTTCAAAATATTGAAGATGTAGAGATGATTGAAAAGGGTTTTAAGAAGCTTTTTGATGCTGTAGGTATTAAAGTCGCCTTCTACATTAGAGATATCAAAAATCCGGATGGTCCCGGTATAGGTCCTAATCTTGAGATGATTGAAGTTCTAAAAGTTCTGGGTCAGAAGGAAGGACACTCTGAGTATTTGGAAAATACTGCTGCAGATATGGCCGGTAAGCTGATGGAGTTGTGTGGCAGTGCCCAGCAGGGGGAGGGCAAGGATAAAGCCTGTGAAATACTCAAGAGCGGGCGTGCTTTAAAGAAATTCTGGGAAATTGCATTTGCACAGGGTGCAACTGAAGAGGTAAGTGAGGAAAAAATAAGGGTAGGGGAATACAGTACGCAGGTGAAGGCGGAAAAGGGAGGAATTATAAAGATGTGGAGTAATAGAGAGATCAAAAAGATTACTAAGTATCTTGGAACCCCTGTTATTAAAGAGTCTGGAATCTATGTTGAAAAACTTGCAGGTGATAGAGTCGAGAAGGGAGATGTCTTATTTACAATGTACTCTTCTTCCCAGTCCAGAATTGATCATGCATTAAGTGTGGTTAATCTTAATACGTTGGTTGAACTTTCTTAGTAGATAGCCGCTTTACGAGGCTCTTGATTATCAGTATTAAGGTGAATACGATTATGAAAATTGAAACGGCGGGGATGACGAATACCAGCACTCTTCCCAACAGGCTGGTTCTTATTGTGAAATCGACATTAAATGTCTTAACATCTTTATACTCATTAACAAGCTCGGCGACATCTCTTACCCCGTGTACTTTCTCATATAGATCGCTATTTAATGCTTGAAGATATATCTTATAATCTCCGATATTATTACTGGTGAGTGAATCTGCCGTATACATCGTTGTATCTGCTATTTTTTCTTCTGATGAGCCTACCGCATACCAAAGAATATGATCCAGATCACTTCCGATATACTCTCTTTGTGCTTCTCCCCATGTCGGGTCGATTGATATCCACCCGTAGTCAGGAATCCAGACCTGAGTCCACTGGTGTGCTATCTCCTGCCTCAGTGCCTGTGAATTTGATATTTTATTCTCGGCTCCTGTTGGATCATTTCCATAACCTATCGCTATTCTTGCCGGTATACCCTGCGCTCTGAATATTGCCGTTAACGCATCTGAATACTCCATACAGATGGTTTGTCCTCCGCTTATAGCGGCTTTAGCTCCTATACGAATGTTTCCATTACTGAGTTTCTCATAGCTGTAATCAAAGTGGTCAATTATATATTTGTAATCATTGAGGATTAACTCTTTTAAGGTTTTAGAGGAAGAGAGGAGATCGGCAGATATCTTTTGAATGTTCGGGTCATATATTTCCCAGTATTTATCTGTCTTGAGATACTGCTCCATTTTATTATCGGCTGTTATTATTTCCTTATATTCACTGATACCTATATTGGGAATCTCTTTGCTGTTTTGCTGAGAAGATTTAAATTGGGTAATATAGCCTTCGATTACAACCTCACTTTCAATGTTGGCAGGGACTTTAAAAAGGGCGAAGACATTTCCTTCTTCATCGCGTTCTATTTTATAAGGCTTTGGGTTAATACTTTTAATAAAGGTTGTCTGCTGAGTCTCGTCATATTCCCGGGGCAGGGCAATTTTATATATATTTGAAGAAGCAAGATCCGTTATCTTGTTTATGGATTCAGGGGTTATTGGATCCGTCTTCTTTGTCTCCTGGACTATTTTAAAGTAGTAGTACTGGTTAGTCCCGAGCTGTATCCATGCATTTTGCCCAAGTCTGCTTGTTGCAGGCACAGAGTATTTAATGGCATTACCGGTCTGAGAGGTTGAGATCGTTTCGGGCTGCACATACGAAGGTGTAGGTGCCGTTTTATTTGTATAAAGTGCGGCTGTATACTTGTATTTGATGTTGAGGCCGTACTGCTTCTCCTTTTCTACAAACTTGGTGTCCTTGGGTATTCCCGGTATGTAAAGATTGGCGATGTTTCCATTTATGCTTACCAACTCGTGAGTCCTATATGTAACTGTTATAGCGTACTCATTTTGGCTATTTATTAAAATACTTGTATTTGTTGAGAGGAGCATCCCATCTGCCTGGTCTTTTACAGTGTATTTCAGTGTGACTCCCTCACTGTCGGTAACCTTTAAGGAGTCTTTTTTGAACTTTCGTTCTGCTGATTTGCCATTGGGACTTCCGAAATCAGGTAGGAAAAAAGTTTGCTCTAAACCCGATTTGTAAAAGTAACTCTGGTTGTTTATATCAATTGTGTACTTTTCTGTCAGGTCAACATATTCATTGGGGTATTCATATTCTATAGCCAGATCTGTGCTGATTACAAAGTCCTCAGCGAGTGCTGCAACCGGAGTTGAGGAAATTAAGGATGAGGAGAGGAGGATAATTGTTGTTAATAAGTATTTAATTATCTTCACTGTGATGTATAATCAATTGCATTTAGATTTTATATTATACATGATAGATGGCTGTTGTCAGATCACACTCGTTATCCATTGGAATAGTGGGGTTGCCTAACGCAGGTAAGTCAACTCTTTTCAATTCCCTAACTAAAAATGCTGTTCCGGCAGAGAACTTTCCATTTACTACGATTGATAAAAATGTCGGTGTGGTAACTGTGCCGGATAAAAAGCTCGATAGATTGGAGGAATTTTTTAAAGCTCAGAAAAAAGTTCCTTCCGCAATTACATTTGTTGATATTGCAGGATTAGTAAAAGGAGCTTCTAAGGGTGAGGGTTTGGGGAATCAGTTTCTATCGCATATTAGAGAGGTTGATGTGGTTCTTTATGTCTTAAGGGCATTTAAGAGCGAAAACATTGTTCATGTGTATAACAGAGTTAATCCTAAAGAGGATTTGGATATTGTCCAATCTGAGCTCATCTTGAAGGATATAGATACTGTTGAGAAAAAGTTAGGAGAGCTGAAGAAGAATAGCAGATCAGGGTTAACACCTGAACTGTCTCTTGCAATAGGGGTGATGGAGCGGGCTATGGAATGGATGGGACAGGGAAAGATGGTTGTTAATATGCAGATGAGTGAAGATGAAAAAGTTGTTATGAATGAGCTTTGGCTTTTAAGCAACAAGAGGGGTATGTATCTCTTGAATGTAAGAGAGGGGACAGATGAGAAAGAGAGGGAGGAGTGGGTAAAGGCATTTAAAGAAACTCTTCCTGAGGAGGATAGGGGATTTGTAATACAAGGAGATGTAAAAATGATAGGGGAACTTTCCGATATGAATGATGCTGAGAAAAATGAGTTCTTAAGCCTTCTAGAGACCAAGCCTGTTATGATGGAGGATATAATTCTTAAAGCCTATGAGAGGTTGAACCTTATTACTTTCTATACGGGTAGTGAAAAGGAAGTTAATGCGTGGACGATTGAAGGAGGAGCTACAGCAAAAGAAGCCGCGGGTGCCATCCATACGGATTTGGCTAACAGGTTTATAACAGCCGAAGTAGTAGATGTTGAGAAGATGCTTGATGCGGGGGGTTGGGTAAAGGCTAAGGAACAGGGTATGGTTAAAAATGTCGGCAAGGATTACAAAACACAGGATGGAGAGTACATGATTGTTTATGCGAATTAGACAGTGATATAATCCTATAGGATTAATTATAGAATATTTCTTTTATGTCAGATTCAATAAAAATTCCTTCATTTGAGAGTTTTGGAATTTCCTGTCGCCAGGAAGATCTGGTAGATGCCTTGGCGAGGAGTGGATATCAAGATTTTGAAAAGATAGATGCAACGCTTTCTCCTGCCGGAGAACCTGAAGTCACCCTCGACAGTATCCTCCTTTTTACAAAAACAAATTCCGATGATTTCTATTGGTCTCTTTTAATTAATAGAAATGGAATCTATGCAGCAATGTTTAATAACGCAGTAGCGATGAGAAAGGGAGGTGGTAAATCGAGATTTTTGGATATGAAGTCTTCCCAGGATAGAGCTACATTCGTTGAACTCTTTTACCCTCACACCAGTCATCCAGATCTTCAAACTCAGGGAATGTTGGAAATAATTCAAAGCTTGTTTGAGGAATAAAAATATGGGTGAGGATAGAGATTGTAATAAATCGTGGACGGAATTTGCTCAAACATGTGAATATCTTTTGTTTCAGGTTGAAAATCAGACTCATCCTGCTCCATTGTATTCTGTACTACAAGTTCTTTTAGAGCATGCTCCGGAGTGTGTAGGCGGTATTAAAGCTCAAACCCTGGGTGGAATTTCAGTTGTCGCTGCTAAGGAGGGAAAGGGTCGGATAATGTATTGGGAACTAGTAAAGGAGATGGCAAGTTTATTTACGTTAGACGGGAGGGAATGTCGAGATATCCCGGGGTTTACATGTCCATTGGAAGTGTTATAAGGATTGAGTGTTGATCATCTTCTGGCTTATAGTTAGTAGATGGTATAATTGATTATATTAATTTAATTTGTAATATAAATATGACATCACGAAATTTCCCGAACGAAAGTTTATTTTCCGAATCTGCTTCTGATGAAGAGCTTTTTCCTGTATTAGAGGAAATAGGATTTGATACTGGAATTGTTGAAAAGAACCTTTTACCATTTGAGAATCCCAGAGTTTCTTCGGGAAGCGTTGTATTTATAACGATGGCAAACGAGGGAAGTGGGGGGGTTGTACTTTCAATAGATGCGAAAGGTGGTGTTATTGCTGATTATTCTAATATTTATGAGTTCATAGAGAAACCAGGTGTTCAACCGTCAAGAACTTTGCCACTAGATATGCGTGACCCTGGATCTCAGAAAAGGGTCTCAGAAATTCTCCTACCATTTCTTGGTGCAGGTAAACTTCACAATATAGGTATTGTTGAGGCCTTAAAAAAATTAAAGCCTTAAGTTCTTTCTAGAAAGACCTCCGCTAACAATCAGGGAAAAAGCTTCTTAATGAGGAGATATTCGAAACTGTGGAGGTGGGAAGAGTGAAGTGAGGAGTTTTAAATATGTTGGCGGAAAGTATTATGAGTAAATACTTCCATAATCCTCCCTTTTTTGATACAATCCTACCGCCTTCGGTAAATACATTAATATTATATAGATAGAAAATGGCAAAGCGAGAGAAAAATATGAAGAATTACGAGATGATGGTTGCTTTAAAACCTCTTCTCCCTGATGATGTTCGAAAAGCTCTTCACAAAGAGATGTCTGATTATGTAAAAGCATCTAATGGTGTTGTTACAGATGTAGACGTATGGGGTAAAAGATATCTGGCTTACAATATTAAAGGCCATGATGAAGGATATTATATAGTATACAATTTCCAGATGAGTGCGGATGCAGTTGCTGAGCTTAAAAGAAAGCTTGGACTTAAAAACGAAATCTTGAGATTTATGATTTCTGAAGTTGAGCATCCAGAATTGGTCGGAAAAGGAATTAAAAAGAAGGAATTAGAGGTAGAGGTCTAGTTCATTCCGATTTCATGTTAATGGTGTAGAATATAAATAACATAAATTATTAATATATAAAAAATGTCTGCAAGATCTTTAAACCTAGTCCAGTTGATCGGAAATCTGACTAGAGATCCTGAGCTTAGATATACGGGGAATGGTACTCCAGTTGCGACATTCGGACTTGCTACAAACAAATCATGGAAGAATCAGGAAGGGGAAGTTGAGGAGTTGACAGAATTTCACAATATTGTTGCGTGGAACAAGATGGCGGAAATTTGTAATCAATTACTTGCTAAAGGAATGAAAGTATATATTCAGGGCTCTCTCACAACAAGATCATGGCAGGATGATAGTGGATCTACAAAGTATAAAACTGAAGTTAGAGTTGAGGATATGATTCTCTTGGACGATAAGGGTCGAAAAGGTATCGGAACTGGTGCCGGTGCTGCAGGCGCGTCTGATGATAATGACGCTCCTGATGAAGACAAACCTAAGAAGTCCAGGAAGGTCAAAGAAGAAGCTCCTGAAAAGACCGAGGAGAAGGTAGATGAAGATCCTCTAGAAGATCTACCATTTTAAGATATTAGAAAGTTTAAGAAATGGCTGAAATTGAGAAAAAAGTAGTTCCTCCAACACTGGATGATGTATTTGATGATAGAAGTATAACTTCTGAAGAGGAAGAGACACATACAGGTTTTGGGAAGAAGAATAAAAAAAGAAGAAGAAAAATTGTTCTGAATCTTAAGTGTCCTCTCTGTGAATCGGCTGTTAAAACAGTATCATACAAAGATGTTTATCAGCTCAAGAAGTTTACATCCGTAAGAGGAAAGATTATTGCTACAGAAAAATCCGGTGTATGTAATAAGCACCAAAGACAGCTTACAACAGCAGTAAAAAGAGCAAGATTTATGGCTCTTCTTCCGTATGTAGCAGTAGAGTAGGGAGTAATTGAAAATATCACCAATATAATGTAAATTGATGTAGTATCTAGTTATATACTACTGTCGTGATTAAACTGCCTAACTTAGAAAAATCAGCAAACCTTTTGGTTGAGCTTAGCCAAACAAGAATAGTGGCTAAACTTGTCTATAACGACTATACGATTGCCAGGCATTATGTGAGAAGTGATACTCTCAGAATTAATTCTTCAGAAATTACAGCAGATTTTCTTGTAGAATACCTAAATGCATTAGAGAAGTACTTCGATTGGGAGTTTTTCAGAAACAATTCAAGTGAAATGATGACATTTGCAGACGAAGGGTTTGGATTGGACTCAATAATATTTATTTTGGACACTCGGGCATATCCTAGAAAAGAATATGTAGAAATAATAAGAGAGGTTTCTAAAGACATCTCAATCCTGCAGATAGATAACGGTTATGTCCAGGATCTTTTGATGGGAATATCCGAAAAATTGGGATATGAAGATGTCGTGCTAGTCGATCTTAATCTGGATAATACGTATCTGTATAGACTGCATCGTGAAAAGAGGCGTAGAACTTTAAATGAATCGAATGTTCATCCCTATGTATTCAAGCATGGGAAGATAGAGCTTGGGAACGAATGGAAAGTAATCGACAATATTAATAGCCCTAGATTAAAAGCCTTTCTGGAGATCGAAACGAATAAAACCAGGCTGCAGAATTCATGGGCGAACTATGTTTTGGGAGATAAAGGTAAGTCAAGCGTTGGTTCTATAAAAGATCTTTTGCGTGCGTATATGGCTCTTCAGCTTCTGACAATTAGAAATGATAATAAGGGGTCTTTTGATAAGATAGGTGAGAATAAATACAGTACATTGGTTTTAGTTACGGGATCTATTACAACCTCGCTACAATATTCAACTATGTTGTTATCCTTAATTGATGCAATGGAATTAACGGATGTCTGTGATATTGCAGTTGATAATACATTCAGTACATATAATTTGGGGAAAGTATATGCCGGTGGAGTCTCAAAGACAGGTTTCTTAACACATGTAGAGGATTTCATTTCCAGGCTTGATCAGATTGTAATTCCGGATGTTGCTAATGAGGGTGAGAAGAAACGAGTTCTTTTCACAGCCAAAATTACTAATGAAAAGGGTGATGAAAAAAATGTTTACGCTCTATCTAACGAAATCACTCAGATAATTGTCGATAGGGATGTTGATATACAGGAGATTAAAGGCGAGTTTATAAAAGGAAGCAGTTTATACTCGGAGTTCAAATATGGCTTGATTGTGGGGAAGAGGAAGTATAACAGTGTTATCGTTGATAGCAGATACCGCCCGATTATCTACGGCCCTGAACCTAAGGATAATCACATTAAAATGAGTTCGTGGATGAATGCTCCAATTGTCTAAACTACTATATAGAGAGGTCAGATATCGAATGCTAATACCTTTTGAAGGTAGTGTTGAGGTTATGACTAAAAGGGGAGAACTAATCAAACCAGGGAGCATGCTTTTTACAAAGTCATCAAAGAGAATTCTAGGAAGCACTTATATTCCTAAAGAGTTAGGTGTTAAGGTTGAGGGTGCTCAAGACTATGTGGTAAGGCTTAACGGTGAGTATGTGCTCAAAGGCGAGATTCTTGCCGAGAGGATGTCAGGAGGTGGTCTAGCTATGAAAAGACTTTATGCTTCTTCCGACGGAATACTAAGTACGGCAAGAATTGAAAAAGGGTTTCTGGATGTACTAAGTGAATCTGAAAATGACGAGTATACAGCCCAATATCACGGTAAGGTTCTTGATGTAGACCTTTCGAACGGCATGAGTGTAGAAACCATGGTTTGGTTTATGCCAATGCTTACGGATAACTATCATGAGAGACCTAATGAGTATAAAAACGTAAGGGTAGGGGAGTTTGAAGTTTTGGGAGAGGGAAACTCTATGTATGTTGTAAAAGACCTAAAGGATAATTATAAGGGAAAAATCGTTTATGCAGGCCGGTTTGCATATCCGGATCTCCTTCGTGAGATATATGAGAGAGGAGCAGAGTACATAATAGTGTATTCAATGGATTATGAAGACTTCGCAACTCTTAATTTCTCCGTCGGGATAATAGGGGGATTTGGTAATATTCCATACCCTAAGGAGTATGTATCTATCTGCAAATCTTTAACCAACTCTTTTGTCAGTGTCGATCTTGAAAAAAATATCGTTATATGGCCGGATCAAGGTACATACCTGCATAAAGCCCCTCATGAATATCCATCAGGGTTTATTTCTTTTCTTAAGCCTGGAATGAACGTAAGAGTTATGGATGTTGATAATTTCAGGGCAATAGGCAAAGTCTTAGATCTGAACGAAGAGGAGAATATGGTATCAATAGAGCTGGAAGATGGAAAAAGATACTTTATATCACAGGATCTTTTAACTCCTGTGCATATTTAATTACAGGTGGGTTGTACATATTCACTGGACTGAATATAATGGATAATTAACTTTACGCAGAAAATTGATGAATAGTAGAGAGAGTAAAGGGTTTGTAAGGCAGATAGGGGTTATTGCACTTGTTATCTGTACCTTATCTATAGGGTTTGTATCAGGAAGGCTTTATGATGGAAAAGGTTTAGGAGGAAGCGGGTCTAATGACGTTATAATAACCGGGGACAAAGATAAAAATATTCCTAAAATTGACTTCGATCTTTTTTGGAATATATGGGATACAGTTGCCGATAACTATGTAAATGAAGAGAACGTTGATGTCAAGAAGATGTTTTACGGCAGTATCAAGGGTTTGGTGAGTTCATTGGACGATCCTGCAACAATATTTTTGGATCCTGAAGAGACAGAGTCTTTTAACTCGTCAAATGAAGGGAAGATGTTTGAAGGAATAGGAGCGGAGCTTGGTTACGAGAATGGACAGATAATCGTTATTTCGCCGATAAGCGGATCGCCTGCCGAGAAGGCGGGCATTAAGGCTCGTGATACAATCTTGAAAATTGATGGTAAGGATATTGCCCCTTCAGAGAATGTATTTGATGTTGTGCAGAAGATACGTGGAAAGTCAGGGAGCAAAGTGGTTTTGACAGTTCTACACAAAGGTGATTTGAAGGCTCAAGAGATAGAAATTATTAGAGGTGAAATTACAGTCCCAAGTATCGAAATTAAGAGCAGTGATGATTCAAGAGTAAGAGTGCTGAAAATCTCCCGCTTCACCGATTCTTCACTTAGCGAATGGGAAGATAATTGGGATAAAGCCGTGGATAGTTTAGTCAAAAATAAAACAAAAGGAATCGTTCTTGATCTTAGAGGTAACCCTGGAGGATACTTTGATGCGGCTGTATATGCTGCTGAGGATTTTCTTCCAAAGGGCACAGTTATATCTAAACAGGAAGATAGATTAGGAAAGGTTAAAGAGTTTAAAGTAAGCAGGAAAGGCAGACTCTTGAATGTTCCTGTTACAGTTCTTGTTAATGCAGGAAGTGCGTCTGCTTCCGAGATATTAACAGGGGCCTTGCAGAAAAATGATAGGGCCAAAGTCATTGGGGAAAAGACTTACGGTAAAGGTACTGCTCAGAGTGTACTTCCATTCACTGATGGATCAAGCCTTCATTTGACTACGCTTAAGTGGCTCTTGCCTGATGGGAAATGGCTTAATAGGGACAATCCTATTACACCAAATACTGTTGTAGAATTAACCGATGAGGATTTTAAGAATGGTATAGATCCACAGCTTGAGAAAGCCGTGAAGACAGTTTTAGATGAGATTAGATAAATTATTATTAGATCTAACTATGGCTGAAATAGAAGTTAAGAATAAAAAGAGGTTTTCATTTGTAAAAGGGTTGATTACATTTGTTCTAGTTATTACAGTGTTTTCCCTGTGCCTGATTGCGTTCTATCTTCTCAGGCCTAAGGTTTCAGATTGGATAGAGGGCTTGAAAGAAGGAAAGGTGACGGAGAATTTGAAAACGGTTGTTACAAGCGAGGAGAATGTGGTTATAGATGTAGTTAAGAAGACTCAGCCATCTGTTGTTAGTATTGCTGTTAGTCAGATGGATTTTCAGCCGGGGCAGGGGATTGTTGATACAAGCAGCAACATTGGGACAGGCTTTATCGTAGATAACAGCGGTATTATTGTCACTAATCAGCATGTAGTCTCAGATTCTACAGAAGAGTATAAGGTCATTACTTCGGAGGGAAAAGAATTCAAAGTCGATGAGATACTTGTTGATAATGTTAATGATATCGCAATTCTAAAGATCAAAGGAAATAAGCTGTCGGCTATCAAATTAGGGAACTCGGATAATCTTCAGGTAGGGCAGCTGGTAATTGCAATTGGTACTCCACTTGGTGACTATGCCGGTAGCGTAACAACGGGTGTAATCAGTGGACTTAACAGATCTGTCAGTACTAAAGCTGATTTCTTTGGTACGACCACGAAGGAATACTATGACGTTATTCAAACTGATGCCGCCATTAATCCTGGAAACTCAGGAGGGCCTTTGATTAATAGTTCAGGTGAGGTTATAGGTGTTAACTTTGCAACAACTGCGGGGGCAGATAACATATCATTTGCACTGCCGATTAATGTAGTCAAATCAAGGCTGGAAGAATACAGGAAGTATGGTAAATTCATAAGGCCGTATATTGGAGTTGAATATCAGATGATCTCAGAAGAGGCTGCTTTGTACTATCGAAATGTTGTGGCAGGTGCTTTGGTTGTCAGAGTGGTATCTGATAGCCCAGCGTCAAAAGCAGGTTTAAAGAAGGGTGATATTATTACTGAAATTAATGGTGAGAAGATGAGTAAATCACTCGCCACGGTTGTTCAAGGTTATAAGGTGGGCGAGGAGCTCACTTTAAAGCTTTGGAGAGACGGGAAAACAGTTGAAGTAAAGCTGAAGCTTGAAGAGGCGAGTTAGGCAGTGAGGGAACAAATAACAAACCTGATCTGCTTTCGATAATCTTCTACAGTTTCCATACTGTACTTGGTTGTTTTGCTTTTAATTGTCAATTTAACATCAGGAAGAATTTCCGCGTCTATTTCCAGAAGGATATATTTAGGTAGGGCAGGGGATAGCAGTAACTGTTTGAAGAGTTCTTGAATCTGGTCTACTCCCTTTCTCCCTCCATCCAGTGCAATTCTAGGCTCAAAATCCTTTACAGATGGATCTAGCTTCATGTAAGTATCGGTAGGTATATAAGGTAGGTTTGCTATGACCAAGGTATGCTGATCAATATTAATATCTTTGGCTAAGTTTGTTTCTATAAAATTAATCTCCTTTATATCTAGTTTGGCGGCATTTTTCTTTGCTGTTTTCAAAGCGTCTGTACTTATATCTGATGCAGTATATTTAAGAGCCTTATTGTTAAGTTCTTTAAATAAGCTGCATATGATTGCTCCACTTCCGGTCCCCACATCCACAATATGGTTAATTTTCGTGTCTTCTCTAAGTATTTTTGCTGCAATATCTACTAGCTGTTCTGTTTCGATCCGCGGAATCAAAACGCTTGGGTTTACTATGAAATCGTAGCCTTTGAACTCACTCGATTCTTTCACATACTCCCAAGGAGTATTTTGTCTAAGCCTTGCTATAGTCTCAACAATTACTTGAGGATCACCTTCCGAATATTGATAAATCTCCCTTGCAATACGGTATGAGTCCGGATATCCAATATTTTCGAGATCATTCTGGAGGGTTTTTAGTATTTGGAGCTGCGTATTAAACATTTTTCTCTTCGAGTCTCTTTTCCAGCTCCAACTTTTGAAGCTCTTTGGTAATATCAGATAACATTTCGTCAATGTCACCAGCTAAAACGGCATCAACATTAAACCATGATTTCTTGATCCTATGGTCGGTAATTCTAGTCTGCGGAAAATTGTATGTTCTTATCTTCTCTGCTCTCATTGAGCTGCCGATCTGAGAAGATCTTAATTGAGAGCGCTTCTCATCTTCTTCTTGCTTCTTTTTGTCATACAAGCGGGATCGTAACAGAGCCATTGCTTTCTCTTTATTCTGATCCTGATGTTTAGTCTCCTGGCAGCTTACGACTATACCTGAAGGTATGTGAGTTATACGGACAGCAGAGTCAGTTCTATTTACATTTTGTCCGCCTGCTCCTGTTGCCCGCATTACATCAATTCTAAGATCCTGTGGGTCGATCTGTATATCAATTTCTTTTGCTTCGGGCATTATTGCAACTGAGGCTGTAGATGTATGAATACGGCCTGAGGCTTCAGTGATAGGAACTCTCTGCACTCTGTGTACCCCGCTCTCATACTTAAGGGCTTTATACGCATTCGATCCCTTGATGTGTGCTATAACCTCCTTGAAGCCCCCGTTTTCACTGATACTGCTATCAACAATTTCTATAGCCCAGCCTTTATTTTTTCCATATTGAGAGTACATCTTAAAAAGATCTCCCGCAAAAAGAGCAGCCTCTTCCCCTCCGGCTCCCGCACGTATTTCAAGAAGAACGGATCTATTATCGTCGGGATCTCCTAATTCGTGTTCAATCTCCAAAGCCAGTCTATTGTTATATTCCTCCTCAATCTGAGGTTCTAAGGTACTTTTGTCATTTAAGGCAAGTTCATAGAGCTCGTTGCTCTCTCCCTGTTTAATAATCTCCACGGCCTCTTTATACGATTCAATCTTTTTTGAAAGTGAAAGGGTTTGGGTATAGAGTTGAGAGTAGTAGGTGAGCTCTGCGGCTATCTGTGAAATAGTTCCATTTGGAAGAGAGGTGAGATTAGACATAGACTTTTCAAGCTCTTCCTTTCTATTTCTAATACCATTTAAATCCAGCTCTTTCTCTATCGTTGTTATATCCATATTAGCTATGAATTGGTTGGGAATTAGCTACTTAGATATACTTGCAAGCATATCTTTAAGTGTGAGGGTGCCTGTTTTAGACTCATCCTTTTTAGCCTTCATTTTTCTTGCTTCCATCTTCTCCTTCTTGCTCTTAAAAGACATGGCCTGAGATTTCTTCTGTCTTTCCTCATACTTAGATACTAAGTTTGCAGTGTCTACAATCTTTTGCTCTCCTGTATAGAATGGGTGACAATTCGAACAAAGCTCTGTTGTTATCTCGTCAAGGATGGATCCTGTGATAAATTGATTACCGCATGAGCAGGTAACTTTGACATTGTGATTATATTTTGGATGTATATTCTTTTTCATTGCAAGGGGATTATAACAAAAGAGTTAAAATGTGTCCAATATTATTTGGTAGCTATTGGCTTCAAGCTATCCCTCTAAAAGTTCATTAAGGACTGTATCAAGCTTGGTTTCAAAGAAGTTTGTAATAATCTGCTCGACTTCTGCATTCCCTTTTATGGAAGCTATTAAGTGTTTGGTATTATCAGGGTTATTTGTATCAAAGTTTGTGAATAGGGATGTCTTTTTAAGCTCCTCTCCCAGCTTACTTATTATGTAGGCTGTTATCATGGTATGGGACTCTTTTTTCTGCTGTGTGGTCTCAACTTTAACTTTGTTCAAAAACTCTAGTACTTTTGGGTGAATTATTAGTCCTGTTTGAGTATCAAAATAGTTAGGCATGTTTCTTTATCATTAATTTAAGCTTCTCCCTTTATTTCTTCCTGCTCCAACACACTATCCCTGAATTCACTGCCATATTCTCTTACGGCAACAGATGAAAGGGCTATTGCACTTAAAGCAAGAACACCTGCAACGGCATTTTCAGGAGTCAAAATTGAACTAAAGGTCAGATGAGAGGTTTGCATATAAGTCTCGAAAATTTTATCAACGATTTTGCCAAAGGCTACTCCACCAAGACTCGCAAATACTGCCGCAGCACCAAGATGAATCGATTCGGTCTTTACCCTTCTGGCTATACACTCTGCTAATTGTTGTGATGTGAGAAGTTTCTCGAAATGAAATTCGTCTGGCTCTACGATATTATCTCCAAGATTGTGAATGGTTCCATCAAAGGGAACGGTTGTTCTCGTTATGTGGGGTTCATCTTCTGGGGAGATAGCCTTATGTTCTAAGGACTCTCGCGGAGTGGAAGAATTACCGAAATCCTGTTGATTACTCGGCATATTTAGAGGATAAGCTTAAATTACTAATCCATTATACAGAAGCGTATATCTAATGTGAATAGATGCTCTGTTAAAAAAGATGCTCATTTGATGTTACCTGTACAATTAGGTCTTCTCTCCCTATCCTTGACCCCTCTGGGTTTCTGATTATTCTCCCGTGGTTTAATATTTGTGCTCCCTGTTTGGAGGCAATACCTACTACTATTGATCCAATAGCTCTCTCTGCATCAGGATCTCCAGTATTAAGGGTGTATCGTACTGCTATCTTGTTTGGATTACCTTCCCGAAAAGGGTCTAGTGTAAACTTACAATCAATTACGCATACTTCGGGTAGGAGCGGGAGCACTCCAGGGCGCGAGAGTATATCAGTTGCTTTTTGAGCAAACTCTGCTGGACTATCAGGTGTTAGTACAAAATCCTGAACAGAGCCTCTGCAGATTCCCATAACCTCAGAAAATACTGAATCTCTTGGTGGCATAGTTTATTTAATTGTTAAATTTACCTATGCAATATAATTTTAAATTTCAACTTAATCAATATAGTTATTTTCGCGGTCATCTGAATATACCGACATGGGGTATAACTATCGGCTGTATAATACGATCCGGTCTAAATTAGCAGCAAATTAATCCTGAAATATGTGGATCAAAGGCTTGGCTATATAAGATAGAGAATAGGGTAGGAGCGGTAGAGCCGGAATATAGTCTAAACTTAAATACATATTCTTAAAAGGTTAAATCCGAAATGAAATATTTCATTTCGGGCCTATAATTTCGAGAGGCAATTCTCTGTTGACATATACCCACTCGGGTATGTAATATTATCACAGCTAATTTATGAAAAGGTTAATTATGGCGAAAAAAGGTCCGTCGACCATTCAAGATAGGCTACATAGGATAGAGGGTCAACTAAGGGGAGTCGAAAAATTGATATTAATGAAAGAAGATACTCAAAAAATACTTGGTCAGATGGAGGCAATAATTAGTTCACTTCAAAGTGCTAAACTTGAATTAGTAAAAGGAGAGATGAAGAAATCTCTTCTCGCACAACTCGATGGAGTTGTGGCAATGCTAAAATAGTTTAATCTTCCGGTAAAATAGTAAGATATTTTTGCTTAGTATTTTTTCTCTTTCTCGTTATATTCCTTTGTGTTACCCCAATTCGTAAAGAGGTCGACTCTCATCCTGAGTTACCAAGGGTTCATACGTTTTCATATGACTTGAAATTGATCATTCCTGTAATAGGGGTAAATGAGTATGTCGATACCGGAAAGGAGCTTTCTCTAGATCTCTGGCACCTTCCTTATACTCCATTCCCCGGTGACGGTGGAAACGTCGTTATTGCAGGGCACAGAATATCATACGCAAGCATATTGCCCCCTCCCTTTTTCTATTTAAATAGGGTTGAAAAGGGAGATATTGTGTATCTGGAGTATAGGAGAAATCGGTATATTTATACGGTAAATAGTAAAGAGATTGTAGAGAAGAAAGAGATCAAATATGAAAAAAGATTGGAGGGTAACGAAACCCTGACGCTTTACACATGTACGCCACTCTTAACACTTCGGAATAGATTAATAATTATTGCAAACCTAGTGAGAATTGAGTAACTCTCTGGTATACTTAGTCTGACACAGCTATTTTAATTATGTCGGAACACTATGAAGATTAAGTACAACGGTTATACATCATTTACAATCTCAGTAGATAACCTCACCGTCCTTACCGATCCGGTTCTCGCTAAAGAGAAGGGGATAAAGGGGATTCCTTCGGAAGCAGATGTCATAATTAATACTGCCGGTAGTAAAGCCTCTGATGTTAAACCGGTGAGCAGAAAAGATGTTTTCGAGATAAATAGTGCAGGTGAGTATGAGATCTCAGGTCTCATGATTCAAAGACCTCTTGGAACCCATCACTACATTCTTGATTACGAACTTATCAGGGTTGTACTTATCGGAACAGATAGTAAAGATATTGATATGAAACTGCTTAAAGATTTAGGAGATGTAGATGTGCTTCTTCTCCCATATACTGATGGAGAGGATTTTCCCGCATATGAAGCCCTTCAGGATATAATTTCCAATGTTGAACCTGCGATACTAGTTCCGTATGGGACTAAAGAAGAGGGTGGAAAAACCAAAGAAGACTTTTTGAAGTACTTCGGATTTTCAACTTTCACGGAAGAGAAGACTCTTAAAGTAGAGAGCAGGCCGGAGTCAGAGGAAAGAACTATGCAGATCGTATTTTTAAGCTAATCGATTAATATGGCATATAAACTACCACCGCAAAATGCAGAAGCCGAGCAGTCGGTTTTAGGTGCGATGCTTCTTGATAAGGAAGCGGTTATAAATGTAGCGGGCTGGCTTCTTGCAGAGCACTTTTATGAGGAAAGGCACTCAATTATATATAGTAATATCCTAGAGCTTTTTGAAGAGGGGGAACCAATAGATATTGTGACTCTTTCAAATAAGCTTAAAGGAAAAAAACAGTTATCTAAGATAGGAGGACGTGCATACCTTACAGATCTTGCTAATTTGGTTCCAACCTCCGCGCATGCCGAAGAGTATGGAGAAATTGTCAAAGAAAATGCTGTTCGAAGAGGGCTAATATCTTCTGCCTCTGAAATTACCGAACTTAGTTTTGATGAGAGTATGCCTCTGAAGGATGTCGTTGATCAATCAGAGAAACTTCTGTTTGATGTTGCTCAAACAGGTGTTAAGACGAACTTTGTTCATATCAAGGATCTTCTTAAAGATGCTTATGAGAGAGCCGAAAGGGCGGAGCGAGAAGAGACATATCTTGGAATTTCCTCAGGATTTCGTGATATGGATAATGTAATAGGAGGATTTCAGAAATCTGATTTGATTATACTTGCAGCAAGACCATCTGTAGGTAAAACTGCTTTTGCTTTGGATATGGCTCGGAACGCAGGGGTGACCCAAAAGAAAAAAGTCCTGATATTCTCTCTCGAAATGTCCAATACACAGATACTTGATAGGCTACTGGGTATGCAGGCGGAAGTATCGTTCTGGGATACCAGAACAGGGAAGCTAAATGATGAGATGTTTGAAAGGTTAGCAATTGCAATGGGTGAACTTGCTGAAACCCAGATACTTATTGATGATACTCCAGGCCAGCACATAAATGAGCTAAGAACGAAGGCAAGACGTGTCGCTCTTGAAAGAGGTATAGATATTATCATTGTTGACTACTTGCAGTTAGTACACGGAAGCAGCAGAGAGGGAAGAACTCAGGAAGTTGGGGAGATTTCACAGGGGCTTAAAAATATGGCTCGTGAGTTGGATGTTCCTGTTATAGCCTTGTCGCAGCTTTCTCGTGCAGTTGAGTCACGTACCTCAAGAAGGCCGCAGCTATCAGACCTTCGTGAAAGCGGAAGTATAGAACAAGACGCTGACCTTGTCATCTTTATAGACAGAGAAGAGACGTATAATCCGGACTCGGAGAAGAAAGGGATTGCAGACGTTATAGTTGCGAAGCATAGAAACGGACCAACGGGTGATGTAGAATTGGCATTTGTTAAAAATATAGCCAGTTTCAAAAACCTATATAAAGATAGGGGTGAAAAGAAGGACAAATAGGCGAGTAAATAGTATAATTCGCATAGTGGTCGAGTGGTGGAACTGGCAGACACGTGGGACTCAAAATCCCATGCTAGCAATAGCGTGAGGGTTCAACTCCCTCCTCGACCATAGGTATATTATTTTTAGCTACACTCCTTATGAATCTAGAAAAATCCGTCCTCGACTTCATTGATGGCTTGAGTAAAGTGGACTTCGATGTTGTCATTAAGTACTCATCTTTTGTTTTTCTTGCTTTTTGGATTGTCGTAGTGGCATGGGTTTGGATAGACTCAGGCGAGCGAAGTGATAAGATTTATCTTAGAATTCTCGCAACTCTTTGTGTACTGATCTTTAATATCCCTGGGCTTCTCATATACTTGATCCTCAGACCTAAAATGACGCTTCAGGAACAGTATTGGTCAGATCTTGAAAGACGATATCTAATGTATGAGACTGCTGAGCTTACTGATTGTATGAAATGCGGAAATATGCTTCAACCGGGATTTGTATACTGTCCATATTGTAAAACCGAGGTCAAAGTTAAATGCTCTAACTGCGGTGTAAATATAGATAAAAGATGGGAGAACTGCCCGTTTTGCGGAGATATAAACAGTGCTTTTATTCCTCAGGTTAAGAAAGTTGTAAGGTATGAGACCTTCAAGGAATTTGTATCCCGCAAATTTACTCAGATGAAAGAATACAAGGCTAGAGTCAATATGAAAGCTGAAATTAGACCACTCCCCGTAAACAGTAAAGCGAAAAAGTCCAAAAAGAAATCTAAGAAAAATAAAAAGCAGAAGTGAACCAAGCTTTAGAATCCGTTCAAAATTTTTTTCTTGGAGTAGGTTTTATCCCTATATTAGTAGTTCTTGCTGTTCTTGGAATATATATTTTCTGGGCAGAAGCTCATGCGACAAGGAAAGACCGTAACTCCATCTTTGATTTATATATTATTGCTTTTATAATAACTATTATTTGGGGAAGAGTGTCATATATTCTTGCTAACCCTGCTGATTTTCAAGGCTTGATATGGTCAATAGTGCCTTACGAGAAGTATTCCGATGGGATCTATTATTTTCGTCTTCTTCCCTGGAAATTTTTGAAAATCTGGGATGGAGGTTTTTTGTATATTAGTATGTATGTAGCGTTCACAACTATAACATTTGCTTTATCTACATTTGTAAAAAAATGGAGATGGAGGGAGATGCTGGGGGTAATAAGTATTTCGGGAAGTATAATGTTGGGTCTTTCACTGTTTGCAACGGGTCTTTACGGAGAAAATGTTCAAGTTAGAAACCAGGGACTGGGGATTATTGGTATCTTTGTAATATATTCAGTCCTTCACTATCTTCTTAAAAAAGCATTGAAGAATAATAGAGATAGTTACGAAAAGAATATCTTTATCCTTCACTTTGCATACTTTGTCATAGCAAATATCTATATCCTTTTCTCACTTCTTTCAAGTGAAATTACCAAGATAGACAGATATAATCTCTACGCGCTCGCTGTCTTTTGTCTGCTGTCGAGCATTCTGTATATCTATGATATGCAGAAGACAAATATAGTTGTTGATACGGTCATTAAAGCCCCAAGGCTTCCTAAAATAGGGAGCGCAGTAAGAATATCTAAAGGTAAAAAGTAATGCAGTATAGAGAGCTTATAGACGTCACAGATAAAGGTAAGAGAGTAGATCTCTATCTGCTTGAACATCTTCCAAAGCTTGTCGAGAATAAATACTTAGATATGCTCTCCCGGTCTTTTCTTTCCAAAGCTGTTGTTGAGTGCGTACAGGTGAACGGAGATAGGGTTAAGAAAGGAAAAAGATTAAATATCGGTGACGAAGTAACATTTGATCCTCGTGTAATAACGGAGATGATTGACCAAAGTATTCTTCAGAAGAACTATATAGTACCGGAGCATGTCCCACTAAATATAATTGAAGAGGCAGATGATTGGCTCGTCATACATAAGCCTAAAGGAGTTGTTGTTCATCCTGGAGTAGGGAATTGGGAGGGTACTCTTGCCAATTCGATTAAAGGATATCTGGAAAGAAAAGGGGAGTATGATAAGTCGGTTGATAGAGCTGGTGTTGTTCATCGTTTTGATAAAGGTGTTTCAGGACTAATGATAATTGCTAAGACCCGAAGTATGCAGGTATATTTGGTAAAGCAGTTTGAGGCTCACAACGTTGTTAAGGTGTATAGAGCGAAAGTCGAACCGATGAAGTCGGGCATGGAGCTAATGAGGAGTAAGGAGTCATATTCTGAGGCTATGGAAAGTTTTAAGTTGAATTCATACGGTGCCACAGAAGAATGGATTAAAGTGGAAGGATATATAGGGAGGGATGTAGGAAATAGACGTAGAATGAAACTAATCAGCTCTCCCCGCGGCGGATATAAATACTCGCTCACGTATATAAAACCCTTATCAGATGGAACAATTCTTATAAAAATAGAGACGGGCAGGATGCACCAGATCCGGGCCACTCTCAAGAGTCTTAATCTTGTTATAGTTGGTGACACAATGTACGGAGCTTCCAGCGGGCAAAATCATAACGAACTTGAATTGGAGGAGGTTCTACTCGGACTTAATCTTCCGCAACTAGGGTTTCGTGTTTGGACAGTATAATTATATTTATCGGATATTATATTTCTCCTTTATACAAATAGTTTTTCACATCGCTTTAATTTTCAGGGTACTATTCCAAATAGGAGGAAACCTTAGTAGTAAGGTTAGTTGTGGTGTACAAATTAATTGAACGTTAGCATTGTTAACGTTTGGTGAGTTTCAGTGTAGCTACCCATCCCCAGATTTAAATGGATAAGATATTCCGAGGTTGCTGAATATATCCACGCTTATGTCGCTTTTGCGTATCCTATGTGTAACAGGGGAGTGGAGGGAGGCTTTGGCTTAGTAGGAAGTTAATTGGTGTTAATTCAGGTAACTTGTATATTATGGGATGTGCTTTGGCCGACAAAAAGATAGGATATTGGGACTACTGAGTTATCCTTGTTTGTAGTAAGATGGAGGTATCATATGAAGAGAATAGAGCGTGGTAGACAAAACTCCGGATTTTTAAAATCTAGAAAAAATGAAAGGAAGATAAGCCCACTTAGATGGATTAGATGGGTACTTATTATCTTAGTACTCACTCTGGGGGTCTACAGCTCGTTTACGGTAGCTAATAATCTTCTTACGGCTGATTCTCACTGTAGTGTCTGCAAATCGCGTCTGAATCTCATTAAAGAGCGGAAAGACTTATCATCTACATTGGTGATCTTTAAGTCTCCTGTTGATAATAGACTTGCAGGAGGTTGGTTAATCGTTAATAACGAAAACACCGGTTCTACATTAGTAATTTATATACCTCCCGGGGTTTATGTTGAGGATCCTAACCAGCTTTTCAACGCCCACATTCAGGTTGCGGATTTGGAATACGCAGCAAAATTGGTCAACCCTAATCGTACTGTTGAGTATGTAGTGTGGCAGATTGAAAATATGACTGGCTTTACGGTTGAGAACTATATATGGCTGGATGAAAAGTCTCTAAGTTTGTATGCAACTATGTTTGGAGATATTAGCGAGTATAGTGAATATGATTTTAAAGAGAAGTTTAATCCATCTCGTGATGTATCAGCTGCTAGTATGGGAATTAACTCTTTTTACAGCAGGTTCAACTTAGTTACTCTTGCTGTTAAATCTGAGGTATGGAATAAGTTTATTTCCGGTGTCGATTCCAATCTCACATCTATAGCCCTTATAAAGCTATTGCACAGAGGATACTCGCAGCTTGATGCAGGTGGGATTAAAATGATAGATTTGAGTCAAAAATGGGCGTATGTCTCACGCATAGACAGTAACGGTAGAAACATTAGTGTTATTAACTATCCTGAATTCGATCGGAAAATTGAAGAGAACTTTAACATTATAAGGACGAGACTGGTAGAGAAAGAGCAGGCAAGAGTAGAGGTTTACAATGGTAGCGGGGTTTCAGGACTTGCGGGAAGATATGCACGAAAGGTGCAAAACTATGGAGTGAAAGTAGTCAGGTATGATAATGCACCGAATAATCTCCCTAAAACTACCATATATATTTCGGATAAAAAGAAGTTTTTAAACTCTTTTAATAGTGTGGAAGACCTGGTCTGTGGAAAGTGTGAAATAATTAATGGAAGACCTGATTTCATTACAACTGGTGATATAATTGTTATACTTGGTGAAGATAAAGAAAGTGAGCTTAGATGGAGATGATTGTTCTCGAGAGCTCTTTTGTTTAAAATCGTAATACTATGACAGGGACAATACTAATATTACTCATTCTATCAGTATTTTTTGTGCTGTTTGTTTTCACCTTTGCACAGAAGCCTAAGAGTGTTGTTGTGTTTGAAGAGGTGAGAAATCCTCAGGTTTTACAAATTCTTGTGCCTAGAGAGAATGATAAAACGCCTCTAGCAGCGGAACAGATGTTTGCATCATTGCATGGAATTCTAAGAGATTCCAAGAAGTCGTTGGATCTAATTTCGTTTGAAATAGTGTCTTCAGGTGAAAATGGGATACGTTTCTATGCCGTTATCCCTGCGCATCTTGCCGAGTTTGTTCAGGGACAGATCTATGCACAGTATCCAAATGCTGAAATTAAGCATGTTCAGGACTACACTGCGACTCGTGGAGAATCACAGGTTTTTGTGAGTACCGGAATTGTAGAACTTGATAAGAGTTATATATTCCCGATTAAAACATTTCGGAACTTTGAAGTTGATCCTCTGGCCGCTATTACAAGTGCCATTTCAGGCCTAAAGCTTGGAGAGGAAGCTTGGGTGCAGTTCAACATGAGACCAATAGCTAATTATTGGCAGGAGGCTTCAAAGAAATATATTACGGAGATTAAGGAGGGGAAGAGCTCTATTAACAGTATTGGGGAACTCCTTATGAAGATGGTTAAGGATATCTCGAAATCCCTTCAGACATCTACAGAGAAAGGTGGAGGTAAAGAGGTTGTAAAGCTGGCGCCAGGCCAGCAGGAAGAGCTCACTCAGATTGAAACCAAAATGCTTAAACTTGGGTTTGAAGTGAGTATTAGGGTTGTTACAAAATCTCCCGATCAGCCAAGATCTGAGCAGATACTTAGAGATCTTGTTGCTAGTTTCAAGCAGTTTACAACTGCTCACCTGAATAGCTTTGTCCATTCGGCACCTAACCAGAGTGCCCAATCAATATACGGCGATTTCCTGAAGAGAAAATTGGTTTCTACACCTGAAGATATTCTGAATATTGAAGAACTTGCCTCTGTTTTTCATCTGCCAAATATTTCTGTGGAGACGCCGAATATTTTGTGGAGCAGGGCAAGGAAAGCTGAACCTCCAATGGATCTGCCTCTTGCCGGGGAGCCTGACGTTAATGCCTTTGCTGAGACTGACTATCGGGGGCAGAAAATATCCTTTGGAGTTAAGAAGGACGATAGAAGACGCCACGTCTATTTATTGGGTAAAACGGGGGTAGGTAAATCAACGGTATTCAAGAATATGTTCATTTCAGATGTGATTGCCGGTAACGGAGCGTGTTTTATAGACCCTCACGGTGAGACGGTTGATGAGCTTCTCGATTTCATTCCCCCTGAAAGAGTGAACGATGTCATATATTTTGACCCTGCAGACGTGAAGCACCCAATTGCTTTCAACCTTTTGGAGATGAATGACTCGTCACAGCGGGATCTGGTTGCGGATGGTGTTGTGGAAGTTTTCAAAAAGCAGTTTGAGTCTTGGGGGCCACGTCTTCAATACATCCTTACTAACACCATTTCAACTGCTCTTGAAGCTCAGGGAACAACAATTCTCTCGGTTATGCGGCTTCTTAATGATCGAAACTACCGCAAGTTTATTCTTAAACAGGTGAAAGATCCCATCTTATATAAGTTCTGGGAGGAGGAGTTTGCACAGATGTCGCAGAACTCTAAGCTGGTTTCGGAGGCAGTTGCACCTATTCAGAACAAGGTTGGCCGGTTTATATCTTCTGCTGTAATTAGAAATATAGTCGGGCAGGTGAAGTCCTCCTTTAATTTGAGAAATGTTATGGATGAGGGCAAAATATTGTTAGTTAACTTGGCTCAAGGCAAGATCGGAGAGGAAAGTTCGGCTCTGCTTGGCGGGATGTTAATTACAAGGCTCCAATCTACGGCAATGGAGAGAGTTGATATCCCTATGGCACAAAGAAGAGACTTCTATCTCTATGTTGATGAGTTTCAGAACTTTGCAACAGATTCTTTTGCAAAAATTCTTTCAGAAGCCAGAAAGTTCAAACTTAATCTCACCATGACCAACCAGTATATAGATCAGATACCTTTAACTGTAAGGCAGGCTATTTTTGGTAATGTGGGAACACTGGCTTCATTTGTAGTTAGCCAGGGAGATGCATCGATTCTCTCTAATGAGTTTGCTCCAATATTTTCTGCAGAGGACCTTGTCTCTCTTGAATCCCACTCTCTTTATGTGAAGCTTTGTATTGATGGGATGACTTCAAAACCTTTCAGCGCCAAATCTCTAGATCTTAGATATGAGAAATTTGGGAATAAAGAGAAGATTATACAAAACTCTAGAGAGAGGTATAGTGCAGACCAGGAAGTTATAGAAGACAAGATTAGAAGATGGAGTGAACAGAAGTATAGTGATAAAGGGAATAGGGCATTAATGAATGTAAATAATGGAAAAAGAACAGAGACAGTATCTTCAAACGTGGAGATGCCAAGTGTTGTAAAAGCAGGGGAAATAGGTTCACCTGTAGTGATTCCGGCTCAGAATAATATGGATCAAGAGTAGAGGTCTATTTTTTCTTGTACTTTTGATTAGTCTCCTTGTCAGCAAGTTTTAGACTTATTTCATTGACTTTATAATCCAGTACTTCAATCTTCTGTGAATATTCAGCGAAAAGCTTATTTGAGATAATCATTGATGTATCAAGTTTATCATTAACTGTTTCGTAAAGACTTTCAAGATTATTAATCTTGTCGCCCAATGAGAACAGAGACATGGAGTTTGAGGTTTGCTCCCGAGCTATTTTTATAAGTTTTCCGTTTACTAAATCAAATCTTTTATTCACTATATTAAACCTTTTGTCTATGTTAGCGAATTGTTTATCGAAACTGTCAAGCCTTTTATCTATGCTGATAAATTGATTGTCGATACTATCAAATTTTTTAGCTATGCTGATGAATTGATTGTCTACACTATCAAACCTTTTGTCTATAGATATAAACCTGCTGTCATGGTCTTTTAATCTCTCCGAGATCTCGTCCAGTTTCCTATCAAGAGTCTCAAGTGTAGTCTCTTTCTTCCTTTTCATTATTGTTGGCGATTAAGTTAGATATCTATATTTTAGAGGAAAACAGCAGAGAAAGAAGATAGGAAAAATATAAGTTTGAGCTATTTGTAACCATTTGGAAATTTTATTTAAATATTAGACCTGCGTAGGTAACTATAAGAGGTTTGTATTCTAAGGCTTATCAGTTTTTATGTTCTTGTGTTACAATACTATTGATGTCAGGTCACAGTAAATGGTCTACAATTAAACACAAGAAGGCAATAAACGATGCTAAGAAAGGGAAAGTATTCTCTAAACTGTCTCAGCTTATAACTCATGCCGCAAGGCAGGGCGGGGGAGATATTAATATGAATCCCTCTTTACGTCTTCTTGTGGCACAGGCTAAAGAAGAAGGTTTCCCAACGGATAATATACAAAAAGCAATAGATAAAGGTGCTGGCAGCAGTGACGGTGTCCAGCTCACAGAGGCCTCCTACGAGGGTTTCGGCCCGGGAGGAATTGCCATTATTGTTGATGTTCTTACTGATAATACCAATAGAGTTGTATCAGAACTGAGAAATATGTTTGAGGACTTCGGAGGAAATCTCGGAGAAGCCGGTTCAGTCTCTTGGAACTTTGATACTAAAGGGTATATAAACGTAAAACCTGGAAAGATGGTTAAATCAGAAAAGTTCGGAGAGCCCGATTATTTCGTAGAAGAGAATATTGAAGAGGTAATGATGCTGTTTATGGATGTTGAGGGCATTGAGGATATTGATATAAGCGAAGATCGTACTCTTGATATATACTGTGAGTTCAAGAATCTTGCTAAAGTTAGAGATGCAATTCTTAAAATGGGATACGTTGTACTCAAAGCTCAGCTAGTTAAAGTTCCTAAGATGACCAAGAAGATAGGGGAAGCCGAGTTGGAAAAGTTAAATGGAGCTATTGAAACTCTTGAGGATTATGACGATGTTCAAGAAATTTGGACAGACCTAGATCAGGAGTAAAGGGTGATCTAATCTTTTATTCATTTATATGCTTATTTTAGGTATTGATCCCGGACTTGCTACAACCGGATGGGCTATTATTGATGCAGATACTGACCTTAAAGCTATCGATTACGGCGTTATATCAACCAAAGCAGGCTTGCGCAATAGCATGAGGTTAGGGGAGATATATGAAGACCTTCATAATATTATCAAAAAGTTTAAACCTGAATTAGCATCTGTAGAAATCCTTTTGTTCAGTAATAACGTAAAAACCGCTATGGCAGTAGGTGAGGCGAGAGGGGTATGTATGCTTGTCCTTGAGCAGAATGGGTTACCTATACATCAATATACACCCCCCCAAATTAAGCGTGCTATAACGGGAAACGGTAGGGCGGATAAAAGGCAGGTTCAGGAAAATGTTAAACTGCTGCTAAACCTCGAAACCATACCTAAACCAGATGATGCAGCAGATGCAATCGCCGCTGCAGTATGCTGTCATTATTCCGCGAAAATGGATAGAATATTAGGGAAATAACCTTTATACTTAACTATATGATTTCGTATTTACAAGGCAAGATTCTGCACATTAAATCAGAAGATAGATATCAAGAAGTGGATGTACTTTTGGGTAATGGAATAGGTTACAGGGTTGTTACTTCCAAGCTTCTTCGGTTTGTTGTAGGTCAAGAGGCAATATTTCACACTCTGATGGTGGTGCGTGAAGACAGTCAAACCCTTTATGGTTTCAAAACGTTAGAAGAAAGAGATCTTTTTGAGATGTTAATCTCAGTTTCCGGTATCGGGCCGAAGAGCGGAATATCAATTCTGTCCGTGTTCACCCCTTCCCAGCTATATATGGTTTTGCTTTCTGAAGATTTCAAAACACTGAGCAAAGTCCCTGGCCTTGGTCAGAAAAGTGCTCAGAAGATTGTAATAGAGCTTAAAAATAAGATTGACGATATGGGAATAATCGCAGGTGAAGTCACTTCAGGACAGAAAGATGAAGTGATGCATGATTTGAATAATGCTCTTCGATCCTTAGGTTTTAGCGGGGAGCCATTAAAGGAATACTTGCGAAGTGCTCAGAAACTTATGGAAGGAAAAGAGTATTCAATTGAGGAAGTTCTTAAATTGGTATTAAAGTCTGAGTGATAGAATCAAGCCATATCTCTTCGGTGAAGAGCGGGATAAGTAAAAAGAAGAGGGTCAAACCAATAGAATCAAGTGGTGTCGCCACTGTAATAGAGCAGTCAATCAGACCGTCAACAATTGATGAAATTGTTGGAAGAGATTCTGAGAAGAAGAAACTTAGAATGATGATAAGTTCAACCAAGAGGAGGGGAGAGGTCCTTGATCATATCCTTTTTTACGGACCTCCGGGGCTTGGCAAGACGACTTTTGCTATTGCCCTTGCTAATGAGATCAACTCCTCTTTGAGAATAACCTCTGGTCCGGCTATTGAAAGGCAGGGGGATTTGGCTGCTATACTTACAAATCTTAAAGCCAACGATATCTTGTTTATAGATGAGATACATCGAATACCAAGGGTTGTTGAAGAGATTCTTTATCCCGCCATGGAAGACAGGGCTATTGATATTGTGATGGGTAAGGGCCCATCGGCTAAAACAATCCGCTTAACACTGGAGCCCTTTACACTAATTGGAGCGACAACACAGATTGGAAAGATCAGTTCACCCATGAGAGACAGGTTCGGATTGATTCAAAGACTTGATTACTTCGGTGAAGAAGACCTGGTCCTAATTCTTAAACGTGCTGCAGTGCTTTGGGATATTGCATATGACAGTGATGCATTAACAGAGGTGGCAAAAAGGTCTAGAGGTACAGCGAGAGTTGCCTTGAGGCTGTTGAAAAGAGTTCGGGATTTTGCCGAATCTGAAATACTTAAGTCTTTCATTGACAGAGAAACGGCTATAAGAGGCCTAGAATTGCTTGGTATAGATGATCTGGGTCTGGAAGAAATAGATAGAAAGATACTTGCATCCATTTATAATAACTATGGCGGTGGTCCAGTCGGACTTTCCACATTAGCAGCGGCTGTATCTGAAGATCTTAATACTGTTGAGTCTGTTTACGAGCCGTTTTTAATGAAATGCGGGTTGTTACAAAGAACATCGCGCGGGCGGGTATTGACTGAGAAGGGTATGCGTCATGCAATTGAGATTCTAGGATTAACGTCTATAATATAAAACATGGAAATACAGGGAAACATAGACAATGTAAAAAAAGGTAGAATCTTGACTCTTGCATTAGTTATCTCACTCTCCATATTATTTTTTAAAATCACACAGCAATCTGTTATTGTTAATCCTGTCACGATTATTTTGAGAGGAGTAGGGTACTTTATCTTTTCATATATTGGATTAATATGGGCACTTAGGTTCCAGGTTACGCTACACACTCTTCTATACATTGTTCCGCAGACGAGTCTTTTTATTTTTGCAGAAATGATCTTTCTTGAGCTCTTCTTCTTCAGAAGGGTGGGTAGGGTTTATGAAGTTCTTATTCTCATTGGTATCTTGGCAATTCTGTTTGGCGGTATATATATGTCATTTTTGATGGCTAATATATTTAACGTTTCAACAATCAAGAAAGAAATTCCCCTCGTTCAGGCGGCAAGAACGGTTTCATTTATTGGAACTCTTATATGCACCTTCTTTATAACTGTTGGGATAATGGATGCCAATTTTAATATCTTTATTACCATGGCTATTCTGTTGCTTACTTACACGGGTCTTATCTTTTTCCACTTAAGGCATATGGACATAAGCTGGGAGAGGATAGGGGGATATACCGCTCTAACGTTACTTTTCCTTTCTACCTCTGTGATAGCACTGGCGATTGTTTCACAAAGGCACGAGGTTATAGCTTTGGGGCCAACAGTAGGGGGGTTCATCTCTCTAGAGTACATAACCAAGAAACAGCGTAATATGGTTAGGAACTTTGATCTGATCCAATACGTGTTTCTATTAGTCCTTACGTTTATTTTGGGAATTTATTATTCTTAATTTTTCCATGTTACGATAAGCAAAGGGGAGGGGGAGTGCTAGCTATCCCATAGTGATTAATATCTTATAGTAAATCTGTGGATATCTTTACAGTGTAGTACCTCCTTCTATCAATGAATAATCTTTATTATTAGTACTTATTAATAAAGGGTCTTAATATTTATTTATATGAATGTGTGCACACCTTTAATATGATGGGTCTTCCCTTTACAGAGTAGTATATATCAGGTAATATACTACCGAGTATAATCGCTCTTATATGCGGTAGAGCATAGAGGAGAACAGAGAAGTGCTCTATTTAAGCTATTTTTATATATTCACAATAGATGCTATTATTTATTATGTATGAAGATCTGGATAGAAAGATAGTAAATTATGTTATTAATACCTCCTATATCCCTACTATCCTAAATACTAAAATTTCACCCCCCTACTCCCATGTCTTCTAAAAATATGAACACAGTAATTCCGAAGCTTCCTGATCAGGACTCCTTTCTTTTAGAGCTTCAGAATAACAATTATAGTATGCAGACAGTACTTAATTACGCACGGGATCTTTCAATTTTTGCAGTGTTTCTTGATGCTAATTCGTATTCCTTTGAGAAGTTGAATAAAGAACAGGTGACTTTGTACAAGGGCTACCTTAGAAATGGTGATCATTTGAAGGATTTGGATAAAATAAGGGAGAAATACTTAAGAAAGGTTGATACAGCACAGGAAGATACCTCAAAGGGCTACAAGGGGTCTAGAACCGTCGAAGTGCCTGAGGGTACTGTATTGAGACCTGTGAGTGAGACGGAAAGTACCGAGTTTAAAGGAAAATTTCTCGAGGATGTATATCGCAAGGTGTTCGGAAGTCTTGGGGTACACGGTAAGCCTGCCAATGTCTCCAGTCGATCTGATACCGGTTTGGATGCCCGAAGCGTCAATCGTATGTTGAGTGCAATCAGAAGTTATTTGAAATTCAGAATTGATAGAGATTTGGAGGTTCCAATTCCTCCTGATGCAATTAAATTAATTAAGGCGGACAAGAAGAAATCACAGGTGGCTGAGTTGGAAGATTTAGTTAGACTGATTGAGTCACCGGTTGAGTTTGAGCACGATCATGATGTCGGAGTGCGTAATCGTGCAATGATGGAGTTGCTTTTTTCAACTGGTATGCGTATCTCGGAGCTTATTAATCTCAATCTGGATCAGATAAACCTTGACGGGAAGCTGTTTATAAAGGGTAAAGGAAAGAAAGAGAGGTTCGTTTATATGACTGACCGGGCAATGGATTGGTTGGATAGATATTTAGAGATAAGGCTGAGACATGCTTTTATACTTGATCGTGAAACATCTGAGGATAATAAGGATATTGTTGATCTCATAAGTGATGCAAACGATAGGTGGAGGTATGTGAAAACCATTGAGGAATATAGGAAATCAAGATACTTGGATAAGTTTGACTCCCCTGCCCTGTTTACTCCGCTTCGCGGGACTAGGGCTAAACATGTAAATGCGCGATTATCTACAAACTATTTTCAGGAGTGTATTGCTAATTATAGGCGTAGATTAGGCATTTTAGTCCCTACTTCTGCACATAGTTTAAGGCATGGTTTTGCAACATATTTGGCTGAAAATGGTGCGAGTCCTGCTGCTATACAGGTATTGCTTGGTCATGAAAGTCTCAATACAACAACAAGATATGTGCATGCATCAGATAAGTATGCACAGGAGACGCATAAGGAGAAGCATCCGCTGAAATAATCTCCGTTATGTTATACTTAAAAAATACATCACACATATAAAGTCATGAATGGTCAAAGGAAGAAAAGTGTTGAATCTTCAAATGAATATTATATGCATGGGGGCTCAGTATTTCACGGAACAGTAGGATCAGATTCCCATATAGAAGTTACAAATATGGCAAGTAATTTCAATACAGGAGCAGTCGGAATAGGCGTTAGAAATACAGCAGACCATGGAAGCACAATAAACAATGGCAATATTGCCGTCACAAAGACTAGTCTGAAAACTTTGACACAGGATACTACAATGGAAGAAGCTGCTACCTTTGATGATACAGAAAAGAAGACCTCAACCCCAGAACCTCAGAAAGTAGACAGTGCAACTCCGGTATCCACAATTCCTTCAAAATCTGATGAGCCGCTGCGACCAAAAGGAGAAGAAACAGCTCCACATACGAGTACAGATCACGGAGATTTAGACATAAGCGAGGAAATAGATAGCATTGATGACCAAATACAAATTGTAAAAAATCAAATGCAACTCACTGAAGCCTTAGGTGAAAACCTTGAAGACATGGTTAGTATTTACCCTGATATTGAAACAAAAGAGGATGAAGACGTCGTTGATATTGTTGTGACAAAAGAAGATGAACTGGATTCTGATACTAAAGAAAACCCTTTATTTATCCTAATAATCCGAGAGCAGGAAGATCATAGCCGGTTAATGGTTGAGGTTCCAGCTGTTCTACTTGAGGAACCCATTATGGATGCCTCACTGGTTCAGCATTGGGTAAATAGGAACCTGACCGTTGCGAATTATCTTGAAGATATGTTCAGGAAAATCTTGTCCCAGAAAGGTTCCGATGTTAGAGAGTACCTTTTGCATGGTTTTGTACCTCCTTATATCGATGACCTAAACGTTCATGAAACAAGGGAACCTGGTAGGCCAGCCGAATTCCACATTACAACGGATGAACTTCCTGATCATGATGTCTGGCCAAGAGCACAGGATGATGTTCCCCGTCTAGATAGCTATGCCAATAGAGAGACTGAGATAAATGTAACTGATATGGCAAAGCTTGGAGACAGATGGGGAATTCCGGTTGGTATCTACTATTCTTCCCAGGATCGTCATATTGGCGGACATGCGCGTGCGATATTGAGTACTCCTGTGAAAGATGAAGCCTTTGGAGGATATGTAATTCACTATGTGGATCCAATGGAAGGTGGTATCCGAAAAGATAGAATCCCAGATGGTTGGAGGGACGATTTTACACCTTCAGAAAAAATACATTGGTTGGCTAGTAATATGAATATGCAGTTCAATTCAGTATTTAGAATAATGATTGAAGAAAAAGGCTCATTCAATCTTCTCTCCCCTCTTGAAACTGATGAACTTAATGAATTACAGAAAGCAAAAGTAAATACAAAGTTGCAGAAGTTTGATAAATCTCCGGCAGGATGTCAGCTTTTAGCTTTTGTATACTTGGGTATTCTGACTTCGATCAATCCACCTGAAGGTAAGTGGTTTGAAGAAGGAAGAAAGGTGTTTCAAGCAGATACCGGGATACATTTTGTATCACAAAGTGAGTTTGTAAGGGTTAGAGAATAACTCTTTTAAGACTATTCTCCAGGATTAAGGCTCTTGATAATAGCCTCCATCGTATCATAATCCTCGTTCATTTTTGCTTCCTCTAACTTCTTTAGAACTTCAGGATCATTAGCTTTATATTTCTCTAGTAGCTCTTTTGCTGATTGGGCTTGCTTAACAGCATCTTCAAAGTATTCCTTAAGGAATTTCAAGAATCTCGGTTCTGCTTGAGCTCCATATAGTTTTCGTAAAGTCGTCATGAAAGGATCATTATTACCTTCTGCTAAGCTATCAATGGTTATGTCTTTAAGTGATGACTCTATGTCGGTTAGGTCACTATCGGAGATTTCTGTTAGGTCTGTTTGAACCTCCTCAAGAAAATCTTCTACTGCCAACTGGTATAGAGCTGATAGTTTTGCATTATCAAGGCCGTAAGTTTTTAACTGATCTATTAGTTTTGCAATTTCCTCTACCATATCTCAAGTCTTTTATAGTTTAATTTTTACTTTCCTAAGTTAAGTGATTCGTCTATTGTTTGTTCAAAAGGAACTTGGTTTATCTCTGGTCTATTGAAAGCACCTCCGATTATTCCTTTTATGTTAATCTGGAACTTATCAATCACTAAACCTAACAGTGCAGAAGCTCCAGATGATATTGATAGGGCACCCGTGACTTTACTGGCAAATTTGAGCCAATAAATAATATTTCTAGCCCTTTCGTCCTTCCTCTTCCTTTCCTCCAACGACTTTTCTTCATCAGGCTTCAGTGCTCGTTTCTCGTTTTTAAGCTTTTCTGCTAGTTCAGCGGCTTCGGCTTGTCTCTTGCTTATACCTTTTTGTGCCAAACCTTCTCCGATATTTAGACCAAGTGTCGTCAACCAGCTGATGCCTGATGTAATTGCTGCTACTTGCCAACCACCAACTGCATATGAGGTAATACCTCCTGCTACGGCTAATACTATAAGCGCTGTCTTAAGGAGTTTTCTGCCCTTACTTTCTTTCTTCTCTTTTTCTTCCTTGTTCTTTTCCCCTTCTGCATTACTGTCTGCGGATTTTGTTTCAGACTTTACTTCCTTAGTGCTTACCCTCAGTTTTGCAATTTCTAATGCCAAATCTTTGTCATTAAAAGCTCTGGTATCTGATTTCCAAATCAGATTTTCTTTTTTGCTTGGGAGTGCGTTGGCCGTACCATTCGCTATATAGGTTGTCATTCCAGATCCTGTGATACTCTTTGGACTTGCCGTTTTACTCTTTTTATCCTTATTCCATACATCTTTTTCTGAATCATAAGTATAAACATCGCCATTGTAATTTGCTTGTTTCAATACTGAGGTCGGTGTCTTACTAAATATTTCGTCAATAACATTTATCTTTTTCCCACTGTCGACGTTCCCAAGAGTTGTTTCCAAATCCTTCCCAAGCTGTTTTGACTCAAGTTTAATCCAGGATTCAACAACTTGCTGGTCACTAAGATTATCAGAGCCTTTCTGAATTAGATTCTTGTTGAACAATGCACCTGACTTTATCCATATTTTGGCATCCTTGTTATATTCGTATTTTTCACCATTAATAACAACTTGCTTTTTATCAATATGAAGAGTTTCTAATATATTGTTTAAAGTTTCTTTCAGAGCTTTTTCCTTATCTACCTCACCCTCTTTCTTTGTTTCGTCTCCACCAGCTTCAGCACTTGGTCCTCCTTGTGGACTTCCAGATGGCGTTGATACTGTAACTGTCTTTTCCTTCAAATCAAGGATCTTGGTCGCAAGTGCATCGCTAGTTAGAACATCGCTACTCTTCTTTGTCTCTGTGTTAATCCATGATACTAATTTGACAGGCCTCTTTCCTGGTTCATTGTCTTTTACGGACTTCTTATATGTTGTCTCAGAACCATCTTCCTCCGTTAATTTTATAGTTGCCCCACCTTTGATGGCCGCACTATTAAGTATTCCAGATAGATCTTTACTTCTTAGATTCTTATCCGTTTGATTCAAGAGTAGATCTGCAAGGTCTTCAGCTGATATAGGCTGGGCGTCTTTAACATCTTTTTCTTTCCATTGCCCAGGTGCACTCTCTACCTGAATATATTTCTTTCCAGCTATCTCAACATATTTATTAGGTATAACGTTCTTAAGTATCTGATTTACGATTACATCCTTTGGCCCTCCGACTTTCTTTTCAACAGCTCCTTCTCCTGCTGCTAATTCAACTGAGGTTTCTTTGCTTACTCCCTTGCCTTTGTCATCTTTTGTCTTATCATCACCGGCTTTTGCCGTTGCGGTATTTACATCGTTCTGCCTTGAAATACCGCCACTCTTAGGTTGTGAAGCAAATACACCTGCCATCACACCACCTACCAAAGCAAGAAGTGATGGCTCTACGATTCTATCCATTACACTGATAAAGCCACCTGATTCTCCAGGTGCAGATCCTGCATTTGCAACGTCAAATGCGGAAACTTCCGGCCCTTCAAAGAAAGTGTTTACACCAGGTGTTCCGCCTGTAACTGTCTGTGAACCTAGTTCCACAGTATTCCCACCGTTAAGCTCCGTTAGCCAGGACATAATTGTAGGTGAATCTTTCCAGCTCCATTCCTCTGATACATCAAGTGCTCCCCTGATACCTAACTCCTGCCTTATCGCGGCGTCATTAGCATGGATACCACTTCCTTCCTGGTAAAGCATTCTCTCAAGTTCCAGATTGTCATATTGTTGCAAATTAGGATTCAGAGTTTTAGCCTGTTCAATTGTATGGTGAAGCATACTATTTACTGAATCTCCACTCTGTGGCATCAATACACCAATCTGTGTCTGAACCTCTGATGTTGATGATCCGTCAAGTTCAAGGTTAAGATTTCCTAGATTTACTTGATGGTTTACATTGTCTAAAACTAATGTTGCATCACCATTTGGCTGTATATCAGTGAGAGTTACTCCGTGTATTGGGCTCTCTCCTCCACCTGCAAATAGATGCTGACCTACGCCGTTCATATCCAAAACTCCAATGTGTCCAGTAGAGTCGGCATATGTTACACCAACAACTTTTCCTGCATTATCACTCAAAGTGGCAACAATGCCTGTATCTCCGTGGGTAGTTACTTCAGTTGCGGTTACCTGTCCAAGATCCGGGTGTTGTATTTCAAATACGCTTTCAGCACCGGTCCCAGAAAGTACAACATATTGGTTTGTAGTTTGGTCGACGTAGTAGTCTACGCCGCCTCCGTCTACATCTACCTTATCAATTATGTGGCCTTCAGCATTTACTACCCTCTCTACTTCTGCCTGCGGGGCTTCTGGATGGGCACTTCTATAATCTTCTGTTGCTTGTTGAGAATCTGAGGTGTTTACTCCCTGTGCATCATGATTGACACCAAAATTGTCTCTGAATGCTCCGTAAGCTCCTGCAAGAGAGGATCCAACATTTACTGCCGCCATACCAAAGTGTAACCCAGTTGTGAAGTTGATCCATGAGAGATAGCTCTTTCTCTCTTCCGACATAATCTTCTCTACTTCTGTGCCTTCCAAGCCAACGAAGAGGTTTACAAGATCCTTAGCCATATCAGCCCTCTTAGTTGCATCGGTTTTGTTCCATGCATCTTGAATCGCTGATGTAAGTTTGGCTGTATCTAATGTATCTATAAATTTCTCGACATTAATCTTGTCAGTATCTTTAAGTTGAAGCATTCTGTATTTCTCTGTACTTCCTTCTGCTTCATCAATCGCAATTTGTGTAATATCAACCTTAATCACCTTATCGACACCGTTCTCCTTTATCGTATACTCAACAAATTTATGGGCATCATCCTTAGTTATGCTGTAGAGATGTATAAGGGAAGCAAGTGCAGCTCTCTTTGCTACCTTCTTTTCTGATTCTGAAGGTGCACTTGTCATATCTTTAAGTATGGATTCCATTCCTACAGCAGGTGCTCCTTCAGCACCTCTAATGACATATCCTTTATCCTTAAGATTTGCATACCTGCGTGCCTGGTATGTATCCATGTATTTGTTAACTAATTCCTGCTGTTTCTTGTTAAGGTGATTTTCAAATAGCCACGAAGTTCCTCCTTCAAGTCCAAGTGCCATAAGCGAACCGAATCCAGGGATAAACTTCGCTGAAGCTTTACCTACCCCAGAAATTAATCCTCCAAGTAAGGCTCCTTTTACAAAATCCAAGTTGCCCATTACCTGCCATACAGATTTACCTTCCGCCTTGGCTGCCTCACTTAAGTTCTTGATAGCTCTATATCCTGAATATATGGCAAAACCAGCCATTGCACCTCCGAGTAATGCGGTTCCAATTGGACCCATTGATAGAGCTGCTCCTGCAAACAGTTTTACCCCGAATGAACCTGCGATCGACCCTATCACTGTTGGTACCCATCTCTTCCAGTTTTCACCGCTGAACATTCTCTTTATGCTGAAGAGAAAACCTTTCTTTTCATTCGCATTATCAAATTCCTGTGACTCTTCAGGAGTCAATGGCCCTACTAGATTCTCTGCTGCTTTCTTAGGATCGGAAGTAGGTTGCTCTTCTGGGGTTACTCCGGTGTCTTTATGCTCACTACTGTCATCTGTTACTGCTACTGCCGGTTGTGGAGGTGTAGGAGGATTATCGTTCGGTGTTACATTTGGTTGAGGTTTTATTACGGGTGGATGAGTTGTTGAACTTGAATCAGGTGTAACTGCCGGATCTGTTACTCGATCAGTTTTTCTTGTCTTTATATCCTCTGTAAGCTCTCTCGCCTTATCGGCTGTGTCCCTTGCCGCCTCACTTAGAGAAGTTGGCGCTTCTGGTTCGTCTGCAAGCCTGTCCAAATTTTCAGCTTCTTCCATCATTGCATTCAAATCTAGTATACCCAGATTAACACCTGCATCTACAATATTGCCATTGTTTATTGTACTTCCGTGGTCTGCTGTATTTCTAACGCTTATTCCTGCTGCTCCTGTATTAAAATTACTTGCCGTATTTGTAACTTCTATATGTGTACCTGCTCCTACTGTCCCGTGAAATACTGAGCCCCCTTGCATATAATAGTGGTTTACCGTTCCTGCCAGCTTATCTTTAGATTCTTCCATCTTTGCAGTAATTTGGGCAACCTGAGTATTAACTTGATTTGTGATTTCTATTTTCACCTGGTTTATCTGTTGTGAGAGGTTCGTTACAGATTGACTTAATTCCTTTAAGCCGTTCAACTCTTCCTTCTTTGAATTATTTTCAGGTTCCTTAGCAACTTCTGCAGCCAAAGCTGTAACTGCCTGATTGAGATCCTGGGCTACAGGTGTTTCTATAGTGTGTTCTTTAGGCTTATCTTTGTCAGCCTGGGACAACATTGATCTTAGCTTTGCTACTAAGTCATCTGATGTATCAGTACCGTTTTTACCTGCTTTACCTTCTGTTGCATTTGGCGTAGTTACATTAGTCGAAGTGGTCTCTCCTCCTCCAGTAAGCGTATATAAGGGGGTATTAAGTTGATCAAGTCCTTCGGTGTCTGGTGTCTGCTGTGCAGGGGTTGAAGGACTAACTGATTCGACATAAGCTGATCCGTTGGCTACAGGAATAGCAGATTGAGTTTTAGGTCTTTCCTCGCCGGCTTTCAAGCCTGTTTCTCCATTATCTTCATTTTGTGCAGGACCTCTTCTAAGTATCTTTGCTGTCGCTTCAGCAGTAAGCGGGAGAGGATCGGTTGTTAAATCATTCCCATAATAACCAGTTGTCTTTGTAATATCTACTACTGGAGTATTTAATTTGTCATTAGCTTCAGCAGTTCCCTGAGGAACTTTACCAGAGGTTATTAACTCTCTATCTGACTGGATATCAGGATGTATTTCTTGCATACCACCGGCGTTAAGTCCCATTTTAATTAGTACTTGTAGAATTTAATATATCATCAGCTTTATCAAACTCCTCATTATCAAGAGCTTCATTAACGGTATCTATCTGTTCGTCAGAAAGTTTGGATACTTTAATAGCCATATCCCTTCTCTTTTGAATCTGATCAAGAGTATCTTTAAGTAATGAATCAAGAATTTCAAGATGCAATGTCTCTAGGCTCTTGCCTGTCCTATCTTCAAGGAATTTGTTCATGATAATGAGTTGTTGTGCAACATTTGGTGTTGGAGTTGAATCTACAAAGGCTTTCCATTTACTCCAGTCGCTATCGTCCATTAAAAGGCTGATTTTTGCTGTCGTCTGATTAGATGCAGTCTTTGCAACTCCCATGGCTATCTCTTTAATCTCTTTCTCTGATGCTCCTAAATCCTGAAGTTCCTTTGCAAATTGATTGAACTTTGTCTGTGTAACATCATCATTTACTATTAACTGAGAGATATTTTGTCGGGCAGGTTCCATTTAATTATATGAGTATCCCATAAATTACTTTCTTATCCATAGTAAACAGAATGATTATTGTTGTCAATACTCAGAATCCCCTATCAAAGGTTATAATATAGAGAATGGAATACTATGGGATAATTTGGTATAATATAGTGTATAAATAAAGCCTTTATGATATGAAAGACTTAACGGTAATTATACCGGCATACAATGAAGAAAAGAGGATAAGACCCACTCTAATGGAACTTGGGAAATACTTCTCAAAGTCCAGTATTGAATGTGAGGTAATTGTTGTTGTAAATAATTCCACAGACAATACGGTTGATGTTGTCAAAGAGGTAGCTAAGAGCTATGAATTCATAAAAGTTATGAATATTAAGGGTTATACGGGTAAAGGTGGTGCAATCGCCAGAGGTGTCAAAATTGGTAAAGGAAAGTACGTTGCATATCAGGATGCTGACGGTTCATCTTCAATAAAAGACTTGGTTAAAGGATTTAATATGCTTAAAAAGAATCCGGAGCTTGATCTGGTAATGGGTAGCAGATATATGAGAAAGTCTGAAATATCCGGTGATATGCCAGTCTACAGATTTGTTCTTTCAAGAATGTTTAACGTTGCAGTAAGAACTCTGTTTGGACTTAAGTTTGCAGATACTCAGTGTGCAGTAAAGGTAATGAAGAGACATGTAGCAAAGAAACTGATGAAAATATTAGTTGCCAATAAGTGGACGGTTGATGTAAACTTACTCATTGATAGTAAGTTTAATGGTTTTAAAGTAAGGGAGTTCCCTATCAAATGGATATATAAAGCTGAGTCCAAACTGAACTTCAGAAAGGCTTTTAAAGAGGTTTCTTTGGAGCTTGCTAAGCTAAAGATGTATCAGTTAAAGAAGAGTTTCAGTAAAATCAGATATAATTATTCAAGAGCTAATTTAAATAGTATGAAGAATGACTAATTACCCAATTACTCCCAAACGCGATCAGGATGGTGGCGAAATTGTTGATGGAGTCGCTACAGATTTAGGACCAGGATCTGGCTCTCCAACAGGAGGAGAGAGAGCATTTTACGAAAATATTAAGGAAGGCATGACTTTTGATGAATATGTCTCATTTATGCAGAGCCTGGAGCAAGCTAGAAGGTACTTTATGGAGCAGTCAGGGGAGTATACTGTGAGTAACGTAGTCAAGACAGATATAGTTTCTGCTTCTTCATATGTACACCAGAGGAAAACTGTCCCAAATGAAGAGGCTCGAATACATGGTCGGGTATTAACTTCTTTGCAGCAATTAATTGCCCATGTGACAACCTCTGTAGTGCTTTATCCTAATGAGGATGCAGAAGTTGTGTTTAGAGAAGTATCTGCTGTTCAGCGTTACGATGTATTGAGTCGTGAACATGGTATCCGAGAGTCAAATGGCGGGCTATTTTACATTACCCTTTCAGATATTAGAACAGTTGAATTAGTTAAAGGTCTAGCCGTTTGTATTCGTAGTATCTTTCCTGAACGAATGAATAGGGATCTACTTTTAGAGATGATGAATAATGTGTGGAGACCATTAGTTGAGGGTTACAATAGACAAAGTATTGACTCTGTGGGATATCATTTTAAATGGATGAGAAAGTCCGGCGTTGACAAATCTGTTATTGAAAACCTTTTACGGTTAACAGGAAGATTCACTGAAGATGAGATTCGTCAGAAGGTTGATATTTACTACAATAAGATTTAAAGGCTTTGTATTAGCTTAATATAATAGACAGATACTTCTCCCCAAGCCATTTCCAATTGCGCTTACCTTTAACCTCTCTTGAAAATTCACTTAATCTGTTTAAATCTGGCTTTGGCATTTCTAGAAGTCTTTCAAAAAGTTTAAAGGGCTTATCCAAATTGAAAGTAAATTGGTTGCTGCTTATTTTAAGTTCATTTAGAACTTCCTTTATATCTTCAGTTTCGAGATAAGGGCTTAGAATATTAGACAACAAAACAGGTTTTTCATAAGTAAAAGCCCATGACAGTGGCCCACTGGAGGACATAATGGCCCTATAAGGCAATATCTGAATATCTGCATTACCAAAGATAGTGTCGAAGTCCTCTTCCTTAACAAACCCTGTTATGGTTATATTCTTATTCTCGTTGGCCTTCCTTACCATACCGTCATAATATTCCCTATATTTAGGATTTACCGACTGTGTAGGGCTCTCACCTCCTGCCATAGTTATGTGGAATTTATCAGCCAGTTCCGGGTTATGTTTAGAGAATTCCAGATAAGAATCTATTAACCAGTCTGCCCCTTTATACCAAGCAAGGAATCCAAAATATAAAAGGTTGATTTTCTTTCCAGTCTCTTTTTGTACTACGTCTCTCTGCTCTACTCCGTGTGGTATGACTGTTACCTTTTTGATGTTTGTAATATCTTTCAAATTTTGCTTGTGTACTTCATCAAGCACCACAATATGAGAAGAAACGAATGTGAAGAAACGTGTAAATATTTGGGTCAGAAAGTAGACAATATGCAGCTTAAAACTTCTTTGAGCAAGACCTAAGTTTTGTGAAAGAATTTCCCTACTTCTAATGACCTGGTGCATAACCGATACCGTCTTGTACCCAAGTACTCGTGCGGCAATGATGAATATTGGCATAAATCCGGTTACAAAGTTTGATCCGTAGACAGAGTATTCAAACTCCAGAAGTATTTTATTTGACACCTTCCTGTAGATCCAAGCCTGTTTGAAAAGCTGGAAATATAATCTGAGGGTATTTCTCTGCCATATTCTTTTAACTAGTACATCACCCTCTTTGTACACATCAAACTTGTCTTTCTTTTCCGCAAGAACAATTATATTAATATTATCTTTAGGTATAGACTCTACAGTGTTTTTTGCAAATGAGGCCAGTCCGCTCACTCCTTTATCATGTTTAGTATCTTTAGAAGGATATGAGGTTATTACCAGTACTGTGTCTTTACTCATATATATATAATCCCCTGTCTTTTGAAGTTAGATTATATTTGCTGTCCAAACAATTTTTAATTATATTACTCCCTGTCTCTACATTTGAATCCCAGATTATCTTAATATTCTCAATTTTCGACTCACAGTTTACGAGGGATTTACTAATACTCTTGTACCTCTCAACATTATTGAAGTATGAGAGAATCCCGGTTTTTTGAGTGTCTCCTTTTGTCATATACGAAACAAAATCGGAACCAAAATATCCGAATTTGTATGTATAAAAATATAGATCCTGAGGAGCAGGAAGATAGTAATAGAGAGTTTCACTTTTAATATTGTTATCCAGTTTGAAATACTCGCCAGGTAGCTTTGTTACAAGTTCTTTGGAAAAGAGATTACCCGTAAACATTGGGAGGATATAAATGAGGAGCAGACCGAAGACGATCCCGGTTATCAAAGGCCTTTTTAACGTGACTAGAGAGTCTGTAGCGAGGAGGATAATCGGAAAGATAATAAGGGGCCAGAACTTACTTGCACTCCACCTGAAAGCCTCACTTAATACTGGTACCCCTTGAGTTGCCTTCAACATAATACTGCTCATTAGTATGAGTCCCACTATGAGAGCAAAGTGTAAAGGAATTTTCTTTTGTCGATCACTATTGAAAAGGGTCGAAAGGGCTAGTACGAACGGTATAAGTCCAATTAGGAATATAGGACCTGAGTAGTAATCATAGCTTTGAAATAGTCTGATGCCCTCCGTTGTATGAGTTTCAACCCATGAGTTTTTGAAAACAATATTATTGACAATATTGTTATTAATTATTCCTGATGCCTGAAGATCTTTAGTAATGGCTTTTGTTAGAGGGTTCTCTTTGATACTTGAGTAGTATGTTACTAATTTAGAAACAACAAAATCGGATTTTCCTGTCAGAAATATTCCTGCTTGCCATACAATTAAAAGTATTAATAGAATAATTCCCAGCCTTTTTGTCTGAGTTATTAAATTACTCTTCCATTCCACTCTGCTAGTGTTTATAGCAAATTGTATTAGAAGAATTGCAAAGAGGTATGAGATGAAGACCACTAGATTCATTGTCGTCTGGAAGAATAGTATAACGGCGGTGATCCTGATTATTGTTAAGACAAGGTTTTTCTCTGGCTTTCCTATCCCCCACTCCATTAACCATGGTATAGATGCAAATGCGGCTACAAAGAAGTAGTTAGGCTGATTAAAGATCCAGAAAGTTGCAAGGTTTGCCAAAGATAGTACTGATCCAAACAGAAAGCCTTTTTTAGACTTTGTGATTCTGTATACGAGGTATCCCGTTCCTAATACTCCCATCCAAAGTCCGAACATCAAATACAGCTGATTGATTGCCCATATGGGAATTGAAATGAGTTTAAGAAGTTCAAATATAGGGAGTGTAAATAGAAAGGGGAGGTTCGCGAATACAGCACCAGTTTCACTTCCAAATAGCTTATCTAGCACTGCTCTTGAATTAAAGTATGGAGATATATTATCCAATCCCATTATAAATTGATTGGAATGGAAATTCATTAAAGAGATTACTGAGAGGAGAAGGATTGGAAGAATAATATAGTAATGTGATTTAAACCAGGTTAGGATTTTCATATAAGAAGAGTATCTCACAAATTATCCAATTTTTCTAAGATAATTGGATAGAGAATATATATTTCTTAAATACATAGATAACCGTGAGTGCGTCAGATGTTTTTGACGCACTCACGTGCTTGGGCGGTTATCTCCTCAGCTTTCATTGAGCAAGGTAGAAATGAATGGTATAAACCACCATGCTACCATGCTCAGCGTAAATGATTGGGTAACCTCCAAATGTAATAAACTGTATGCAATGATCATACTAAGAGGGGAAATTGAAACTCCCATTAGTAAGCCTGCAAATACAGCCCATTCGGAGCGAAACCCTCTGATGAGTGCCTGATATCCGAAGAAACCAATCACTCCAGCACTTCCGGCAAGAAACTGGCTCATAGGATTTCCATGAACCTGTGTTATGATTGTGAGAAAAAGGATTTCCAGCATGATCAGATAGAATCGTGCTTTCCTTTTTTCACTTTTCAAGGCCAGTGCTGCTTTTACTTTTTCAATCATTTTTTTCATGACTACCTCCATAGTCAAAATCTGACGATTACAACAATAAAGTATTGCTCTAATCGTCAAACTATGACATTTAGGAGGAATAGCAAGGAGATATTCAAATAACGATATAAATCATTACTTGATGACTCCCTGCATTTAAGAAATATATTTGTAAAGAGCAGTATTTCTAAATGTATTATTTAGACAATATATTATACTAAAAATGGAGGAAAAGATAAATATTATAGGCTATTACTCGCTTCGAGTAAATATGAGATGTGACTCTATTTAACCTTTAATATCACTAAGTCGTGCTAAATCGTTCAGGCTAATCTCTTTGTATGAATAGCGGCTTCTTCTAAAAGACTAAGATAATTCTTGGATATTGTTTCCCAATTAAATCTATTCCAATCCATTTCGCTTCTATTTTGCTTTCTACTGATGATTTTATTTATCAGATCTTTATCATCCATATTAATCTTGTTGCTATATCCCTCCAAAACTTCCTTAATCCCTCCGGCCTCGGTTGTTAGTATCAGTTTCTCAAATACCATTCCTTCAAGAACGGTTAAACCAAATGGTTCCCATAACGATGGAACTGCGTATATATTACACTGTTTTATGAACATTTTTTTAGTATCATCACCATGAAAACCTACAAGCTTAACTTGATCCTCTAACCTTAAGTTTGAAACTAGCTTTTCCAATTCTTTCATATATCCATCATCATCACCGGCGATTAAGTATTTTACTTTCATTCCCTGCTTATTTATCTGAGGTATCAACTTAACGATATTCTGGAAGCCTTTCATTTCTGCCAACCTACCTATTGAATATATGAATAAGTCATCATCTGAAATGTTGTTTTCCGTCTTTATATCTACCTCATTTGCGATCTCTCTAAATGAACTGTAATTGATTCCGTTGAATATTGTATGAGTCTTGCTAAGTTGAGTGTTCCTTGGATCCTTTGCCACATAGTCGGAGATTGCCGTTAGTGAATGGGCTTGACTTAGGGATCTATTTTGGGTTGGTAATATGAAGTTATTCCATATAAGTCTTAAAATTGGGGAAGAATTCTGGCTCTCAGGGTATCCATGTAATGTGTAAATATAAGGAATATTAAATTTCATACAAAGCCCTGCAATTGTGTTTATTAAAGGCCAACCATATCCGTGAAGGTGTGCGACATCAAAAATGTCAGAACTAATAATGTCCTGAAGCTCTTTTTTTGCTTTCATGGTAGCTGGCATTGCGGTTCTGAGAAATGGTTTCGACTTAGGGTATGGTAGCTCCGGGACCTCATAGAAGATTATATTATCTTTCTTGTAGCTCTTAATTTTGGAATTTAATCCCCTATTTGGATAATATCCATATAAAACAGTTACCTCATGCCCTAATCGCTGATAGTTTGTTGCAAGCTGTTTGTAAACTTCACCACCACCTCCAATATGATGTGGAGGATATTCTGGGACAGCTAGAAGTATTTTCATGGTTAAATTATACATTATTTCGTATAATTACAGCTATGAAAAGAAAGATCTTGAATCTGCTAAAGAAATTCGCTCCTTTAGCCGTTTTTTTAGGTATAAGCCTAGCGATTCATTTAATTGCATACAAAGGACAGTGGGGTCAACTTATAAATGGTGGCGATATCGACTATCCGATAAATATAGGTTTGGAAATTAAAAGAAGTCTTTATGTATGGTCAGGAGAAGCGCTGGGAGTTCCGGAGTTCTTCGCAGTAAGTAAACTATTTCTTCTTCTCCCTCAGCTAATTATTCAGATGCTTGTTAGGTCAATAACTTTAACCAACTTCCTATACTTCACGGTTTTAAGAGCTTTTGCAGGAATCTTTATGTTCATGCTTCTTCGTTATTTGAAATTTGGCAAACTTGCAATGTGGGTTGGGAGTTTATTTTTTATGCTCAATGTTTATGTGTTTCTCCGCTTTCAATTTCCACAACCCCATCTCCTATATGCATATGCTTCCTTACCCCTTCTGGTTTATATTCTAGCTCGTACTTTTGATAAAACGATTAATCCCTATCTTGGAGCTGGGATATTTGCTTTGGTTATGATGTCGATATCGCGAACTGCAAATATATATCTTATTTATTGGATTCTTGTCCCAGCTATTGTACTAGTATTAGGGAAAATGGATCTGATCTCGATCAGAATTCGGCTTAGAGAAGTATGTTTAATAGTTATCGTTGCGCTTTTCTTGAACACTGTGGTCTTTCTCTCCTACTTTGGTTCTCGTCTGAACTACTCGGATATCGCACAGAATAGTCTACTGGAATACTATAGAAATGATGCGACACTATTTTCAAAGGATTATAAGCTTGTCGAAACGATGGCTGGGTTTGGCTCATATGCCTGGACTCATGGTTTAAGTTCCATTAATCCAGGCGATCATAATTTCCCGATTCTAGGGAATATATCCAAGTCAGCCATGCTGACACTAGGGTTAGTACCTATCATCTGTATGATCATCTCAGGATTGATTAATCTTAAAAAGCGTTGGGTGTTGTTATTTATTTTTATAATCTTTGGTATTTTAGCAAATGGATTCGGTTCTCCGTTTGGCAGTATATTTGCAGAAACTTTATCAAAGATCCCATTATACTCAGATTTATTCCGGGACAGCTGGACATATTGGTCTATGCCGTATTTCTTTATTGGGTCTCTTTTGCTGGCATTGTTGTTTAACCAGAAATTGGAGATCAAGCAGCTTTTCAAGTTCACTTCAGAGAAGTTTGTTTATACATTTACCAGAGTACAGATAGTTTTCTTCTTATTTATCTTTGGGATTTTGCTATATGTTATACCTGGGAGGGCGATTAATGAAGCTTGGATAAGCCCAATTACTTATGGCTATCTGGAAATGGCAGAGTATTTAAATGAAAATGCCAAAGGGCAAAAAGTTCTTCCTCTACCTTTATCAAAACATATCTATGGGTATACATACTATGATTGGGGTTATGCCGGCCCTGATATTATGCATAGACTTGCAGATGTCGACTACATAGACGGGTATTACAATCAGATACAGGGAAACAAAACTGTCAGTATTTTGAATAGCTTACAGGAACCAAATGCAACCACCCTCAATGATTTTTTATTTAGAACGCAAACAAATTGGATTCTTCTTCGAAATGATTTCATAGACCTTCCTGGTGACGGCTCTAAAGTTCGGTTAAATGAATTTAAGGCATTGATTAGCAATTTCGATTGCTGGAACCTTGTGAGCGAATATGGGCAATTATCTCTATATCGCAATACATGTAATGATCATTCTAAAGATAGTATCCAGGTTAGTTCAAAAATTATCTATGGGAGTAATGAGTGTAGAGTTGGTCTCCCGGTTGACAAATATTTCCCTAACTCATCTATATGTGGCAAAGAGCCGAAGAACAATGGGTTCTCGATAGTCGGAGACTCCCTCTATATCAATAATGAAGATGAATCCCAAAGCCTGGATTTAAAGTCTGGGCATTATGATCTGATCTCAAATTACAACTTTAATAACGGAGTTTGGAATAACGGTTCCCGATATACATGTGATCCTGAGGATACAGAACCATCGGAAATTCAAATAACAAAGCTAAAAAAGAGCTCAGGTATCAGAATTACATCTGCTGGACAAAGGACATGTATGTTTGAACCTGTGATGAATAGTAATATAGGTAAGGGAGGAATATTGAAGGTAACCTATTCGAATAATTCTACCCAGAGTATTCGGTATTGTATCTTTGGGCTTAAAGATAATTTCTGCTATTTCTCAGGAGTATTGGGGGAAGATTCTCAGAGTGACGGGATTATTACGAGACGTGAAGAATCTTTCGGTTATGTAACTGACTATGTATATCTAAAGAATATCGACAGGTATAAGGATAAAAATGATATGTCTCTTTACCTGTATTTGAATGATGAGAAAGAAAAGATTTTTTCAATTGATATTAAAGAAGTGAGATTCGTTACTCTTCCCCTATCATACTCTGGTCAGGTTGTAGATGGAATCAATCTTGATAGAGGGAAGAATTTAGATCTTACGATAAAAAATTATGTTTGGGGTTCACAGGTAAGTTGGAGTAAAGATGCTGTCGGTAATTATGTAGTGTCGCTTAATCAGAATAAAAACGCCCAATGGAGACTTATTGGTATCAGAAATAATAAAACTGTGACAGATCTAAGTAGCCAGGAACTTACAACTTACGACTATGCAAACGGATGGTATGTAAAGAATATAGAGAGTTATGATTCACTGATAATCGTGTATATACCACAAATTATCTATATGATCGGTTTGTTTGCTACGTTATGGATATATTTAGTGTATCTTGCTTTTTGGATTTGGGGATTGGTTTTCAAAAGATAGATTCTTTTGAATGATCCACCGCTCCCTAAACTTATTTTTTAACCTCCTTTCAGAGATAAGTTAGGGAGCGGTGATATGGATCACTCGTTGGGCGTGGGGTCGAAGACCTCAAGCGGATTCCCATTGATGTCATTCGGACCATCATACACATTGGCACTGACCAGCATGAAAGCTTTGTCAGATTTAAGGTTCTTCACCTCGCCAACGGCAATGAGGGCCTTTCCGGCATCGAAGGATTTCGCGAGAAGCCGAGATTCCTGCCATTCGCGCACTTCATCTGAGTGGGCAATGACCAGAAAATCGGTGTCCTCGTATCCATACGCTTTCAGCGCATTGTAGACGTCCATCACGGACAGCTCGCGGTAGTCGCGGCCAGGTGTGATGTAATCCGCAAAGTGCGCCCCGTGTGCAAGCACGAAGTCCAACTCGGTCGAAACCGGTTGAGGCGTCATGGTTGCAGGAACGATAGCTGCAGCTGCTACAACGCAGGCAGGAGGTGTACCGACGCCTGGAATCACTTTACCAGTGATGGTTCCAGCCGTGGGATTGATTGTCACAAGCTCAGTGACTGTGGCAAACTGCCCAGCGTTAAGCTTGAGAGGATCTCCATCTTCATAGTGAAGGGTGATCCCACCAATCGTGTACACGATCGTGCCGACATCTGCCGTAAAGGTTCCATCAGCGTTCATGGAAACAACGCCACCGCAAGCGGAGACGTCGCCAGAAACGGATTGAACCGCGCCGATATTGCATGCAGTCAGCAGAACAGCAAAAAGAACCAGACTTGAAATAACGGTCATGGGTTTCATCACTACCTCCTTGGTAGTTGTTTGTTGGCCACCTGATGGTATGAAGGGTGTTTCCCCCTCGTGGCAAAGGATTTTCTAGAGCACTGCGTGCTCTTCATCAGATAAAAAATTCTAATAATAAAACTCTTTATCCGATGAAGAGATGTAACTCTATACATCCTATACCTTCCATCTTTCCGTCCGATTCTTTTTCAACGAGTGTTGCCATCAAATATGTAATTTGAGTATATAAATATACTACTATTATCATATATCAGGCTTTTAAAAGAACTTGTCCTTTTATTTCTAAAAGAGACATATTTAATGTAAAAATATTCTTTTAACATTAATCTATGTATCCTCTATATTTTCATTCTAAGCTGGTCAGAAACATTTAGTACTACATTCGCTTAAATGTAATTCTATATGTATTTTTCTGACCAACTTACAATGATTAAAGAAAGCGCCACAGTTTTACATGTGGCGCTTATTTCTTTAATCACTAATTTATATCTGGAAATCCTTTTAGGATTTAAGCGCACCAGATTTAAGTTAATCTATTTAATTGTTAAATTGCTAGTTACATTATAGTACATACTGTCTTAAATGTAAATACTATAGGTTAATGTAGTCTATATCATTAATATAAGGATTAACCGCAGGTGCGTCTCTATTTCTAAAAACGCACCTGATAGTGCACGACGGTTAAGATAAAAGTAGGGTGAGAAGATCTCTCAAAGCGTGTAGCCCAGCGGGTGTAGCCGATATCATGATCGGTATTACAACGCTTTGCAAGCACGCTAAGATTAATACTAGCTTCACCTTACTCTTTGCCACTAAGGATGATGTGACCACAATGTAGAAGGCGTAGAAGCCTCCCAAGGTAATCACAAAATACCAAAGTGACAGTAAAATGGGGGAAATCAAATCAAGTATCATGGGGGTTCTCCTTTTCTAGTTAACCGAACTTACACTAATGACATAGATCAGTTGTTAAAGGGCAATAAACAAGGAAAGGTCAGGAAATGAGTATTACTTAATAAGTTTCTTGAGCTTTGAAGCATTTGCAATTAATGCACTACCTGCTCCATACAAAGAAAGACCAACTATAGAAAATACATCTGTATTTACAATACTTGCATCAACGGGATTATGAGGACCGTATGGACCATAAGGCCCGTAAGGACCATATCCACTTGCAAATGTATTACCGTTTATAGCAAAAAAGAAAACCATTGCTAATATGGCAACTGCAAATATAGATTGTAATTTAGTATTTCTCATAATTAATGATATATGAAATATCTGGGAGAATTATACCCTATAGTTAATTTGGATGCAATAGTTTATAATTACGATATGAATAATACTTACGCATACTCTGCTGGATTAAAACAAGTCAGGGAAAACTGGCAAACCCCTCCGGGAACAGATGCTGATTTTGTTAAGGATCATCTTCCGGAAGCTGATGAGGTAATTGAATATTTTAAAGGTGTAAGAATTGAAAAAACAGCTCCTGGTGAACTCTTCAGAGAAAAATATGGTAATGAGACCATGTTTCTCTGGGAAACTCCCCTACAGGATGTAGGAACATTGGATCCACATATAATTGCGGGAGATGGCTTAAGTACAAGCACTGAAGACAATTTGAAAACGATGTTTAGGTCAATGAAGGGTGGAGATTTCAAAGGTGCTGTATCTAATGGATTATTAAGGATAAATTATGATATTCCTGGCAACAACAATGTAGACATTGTATTTGATCTAAAATCAGGAACGTCGTCGCCGGATAAGTATTTAAGTACTGTCGGTTTTTATCAAACGTCTCCAAATGGGAATACTCTTGATATTAATTCTCTTATCCCGAATGCGGAAATCGTATTTGCGAGATTTAAATGGTATGAATATATTCTTAGGCCATCATTATTGAGAGCTGGAATGGGGATCGATGGGAATAGGATTCATATTATGAATTCCTTCTTTTCAGATAAAGTATATCGTGAGATATTAACCCCAGCAGAGATTCTCGCACATGAAGCAGCACATAGTTGGTTTGCATATAAATATCCGGAAGTCTCGAATAGGTCCAGAGAGTTCATAATCACTCAGAAAAGATTTCAGGTGATAGATATATTAAGTATTCTTATGGCTTTCGGAGTAAATGGATGGTATTTACTTCCCTCTATTTTGGTAAATGCAGGTGGTTATATTATGTCCAGAGATATTAATACTGCGTTAGGAAAACAATATCATTCATTGTTGGCGAATGAGTCTCACTCTACATATGTTCAGGCAGTCTTCTCAGATTACATTAGAAGAAAAGGATTTCGGATTGGTGAATTAAGTCAAAATCAGGAAATAATAAATGCTAACTTCACCGCTAATTTTATATCTCTTTATCAACCTCTCCCATGGGGTTTGTTTGACCTTGCCGGAATAATTGCTGGCGGAAGTTCTATACCTAAGGGATCGAAAGTCGAGAAGAGTTCCCAACCTTTATCATTTGCTGCTTAGTTTATTCTACTCTCATAGCATATCTAAAAACTCTAATCTCTGAGTTTAGTGTTTTACAAGTGTAAAGAATGAGGTTGGCTTTATAATCAGCAATCTTAGTATTCTCTTCCACTTTATATATTTTATATCTAAATCTTCTCTGTTCCCATATTATCTCTATGGTATCCCCTACTTTAGTTTTAGGAAGGTTCTCAAATGAATTCTTCTTTCTATAACTGTTACTCCAGGCTAAATAACCAAATCTATGTGAAGCAAGAATAATCGGGTTTGTGTTATTAATTGGATCTCCCCATTCAGAAACTCTCCATACACCTTTAGAAAGTCCGTTTTCCGGAATAGAATTTTCATTTATTGCTCCTACAACTCCAATGGAGGGAATTAAAAGGGTGTTTGTAGATGTAAGTGATGAATCAAATGACGGTAGATCTGGAGTTTCCGGAGCTGTATTACTTCTTTCCTCTTCATCTATATTGTTGATGAGAGTGACTACATTTGCTTGCTCTTTGGCTAAAGCATCATTATTTATTTGGAACCAGATATAAGGATAAATCGGGGAGAGAATAAATAAGGTTGCTACTACGAGCATAACTACTCCCACGAGTATATACCAATTAAGGATCTTGTTTAAAACTCTTTTCTTATTCACTTCTTACTTATTTTTTAAATAATCTTCCAATATGATACCACTCTCTACCATCTCTTTGGCATTCTCTCTCCCTATGTATCTGTAATGCCAGCTCTCATAAGTATACCCTGTTACCGCTTCCCACCCCTTTGGATATGAAATCACAAATCCATACTTCCATGCATTTGCGGCTAACCACTTACCTGCCTTCGTATCTGTAAACTCACTTCCCAGCCTGTCCCCTATCTCACTACTTGAAAAATCCATGGCTGTACCAAGCTGATGCTGGCTGTGTCCCGGCCTGGCGGATATCTGGTCCACTACATCATAGTTGCCGCCGTTGTAATTAACCCAGTAGTTATAGGTGCCGGATTGAGCTGCATACGACCGATAACCCGATATCACACTCAAGTTCAACCCTGCCTTCTTTGCATCATTATTAAGCTCCCTTAAATCTTCAATTACAATACTCCTTAACATGTAGCTTGCTTTTGTAGTTACCCTGATCCCGCTAGTATTAGCATAAACCAAACCTGCAGGAACGTATGTAGAAGGTAATCTATACTCTTTATTCACTAACACTAATAAATCGTCACCTGACCTAGTTGTTTCCTTAATCACGTTTGGATATTTCCACCAGCCTGCGGTACTTGTTCCGGCACTCTTAGGCGCTACAGGCACGACAATTTTCTTGATAGAAGGTTGTGGAATTGGAAGAGGTTTGAGTAGGCTCGTTTCATTTCTCTCCCCTACTTTTAATACGGGTACATCCTTCTCTGTTTCATTGGAACGTCCAAAGATGTATGAATATTTCCATAGCCCTACAGAAAGGACAGTAAAAAGTAACAGGAGGGGTATAAAAAGACGAATAAAAAGAATGCCGATCCTTCTCTCTTTACTCTCTCTGTTTAACGTTATTTCCATAACTTGAGTATATCATTTCATTACCCGTTTATTTCTCTTCAGCAATCTCTTTCACGTCCTTTACAATAAATAGAGGAAATACGCCTCCAACAATAGAGACTAGACCTGCAACAAGAATTACATATGAATACGGGAAATTATCACCCATGTAGCCGCCTATAAACGTTGCTATACCAAGGCCAATGGCGATAACCGAGTCATAAACGCTCCACTGCTCCCCTACATGCTTGGGATCCAGGTACTTGCTAAATAGAACCCTCCAGGAAACATAGTTCATTGACCGAGCGATTCCCAGTATTATTTGATAGAAGTATAATGCTGCGAGTGAAGTTGAATAGGCGAGAAGAATTAGGGCAATGCCTCTAAGCACCGAGGAGGCTACGAGAATATAGGTTTCATCCACGTACCCTTTAAGCCTATCCATAGCCTTTCCTAAAGGAAGATTGAGAGCAGCACTTACACCTAAGAATACTAGGGATGATAGTCCAACATCTGTTAGATCAGCACCTTTAATTTGTGATATAGAGAAGAGTGGAAATATAATTCCTGAGAGACTCGCACTTGACCAGGTTCCGAAGTCGTTAAGCGTCAGGAGACTTAATACCTTCTTATCCGTAATCAGCTTATTAATTAGTAACTGTCTCATTTGAAATCGTTAACAATTAAACTAAATTACGGCAATTGCAGAAACTTTATCCTCTGTTGCGACATTCATAATTTTTACTCCCGAGGTTTGGCGCTGAAGAATAGGAAGGTTTTTCATCTCCGTTCTTATAATTACGCCGTTTTCTGATATCACGACTATTTCACTTTCGTCTTTATTATCAACAATTTTTGCAACTACCAACTTTCCTGTCTTATCGGTTACCCTAAAGGTAAAGATACCTGATCCTCCTCTGCCCTGCAGAGTGTAATCACTTAATTTACTCATCTTTCCAAAGCCTTTTTCAGAAAGGGTAAAGAAATTACCCTCTTCTGATACCATAACATCCATGGATATCACTTCATCATTGTCTTTGGCAAACTTAATACCGCGTACTCCCATCGTAGCCCTTCCTGTCGGCCTTACATCCTCCTCTTTAAACCTGATTGACTTACCTTCTCTTGTTACCATAATGATCTCACTTTCCCCTGAGGTTGGAATCACTTTGAGCAGTTCGTCGCTTCCTTCGAGCTTTGCTGCTATTAATCCGGTTGCTCTAATCTTTTCGAAGTCTTTAATGTCAGTCTTTTTGACTGTCCCTTTTTTCGTAGCCATGAAAAGGAACTTATATGTAACTCCTGATTCGTCACTGTTCCTGCTGATATTAAGAACGCTTGTGATCAATTCACCCTGTTCCAAAGAGATGAGGTTCACAATCGGAAGGCCTTTAGCTGTTCTTCCATACTCTGGGATCTCAAATGCCCTTATTCTGAATACTCTTCCCCTGTTGCTGAAGAACATCAAGTCATCATGTGTATTGCACAAAATGGCGTGCGAGATCCAGTCATCTTCCTTTGTCGTGGCACCTGTAATACCCTTTCCTCCTCTATTCTGAGTCCTGTATGTATCAGGAGGAATCCTCTTTATGTATCCCGAGTGGCTCAAGGTTACTAGTGTATTTTCAGCCGCGACCATATCCTCCTCAGAAATTTCATCAATCTTGCCTTTAATGACTTTAGATCTTCTTGCGTCACCGTGTTTCTCAACGATCTCGGATAATTCTGCGTCGATCACTCCAAGGATCTTAATTGGGTCTGCAAGGGTTAAGGTATACTCTTTAATCTTTTCACCTAATTCTTTATATTCATCCTGCAGTTTCTCTCTCTCCAGAGCAGCGAGTTTTCTGAGCTGCATCTCAAGAATGGCCTGTGCCTGTACCTCTGTAAAGTCAAATTTGGAAATAAGGTTGGTTTTGGCCTCTTCCTGGGTTTTTGAACCTCGTATTGTGGCAATAATGTCATCAAGAATATCTAGTGCTTTAAGCAGGCCTTCAAGTATATGTCCTCTATACCTTGCCTCTGCTAAATCAAACTCAAATCTTCTAATTACAACTGAGATTCTGAAGCTTAAAAATAGCTCCAGCATCTGTTTTAGAGGAAGTGTCTTTGGCTCCTGCTCAACAAGGGCAATCATATTGGCATTGAAGACCTTTTGCATCTCTGTAAACTTGTAGAGCTTGTTTAGGACTGTTTTCGGCTGGACATCCTTTTTCAGGATTATTACAACTCTCATCCCCTCTCTGTTAGACTCGTCACGGATATCTGCAATACCTTCAACCTTCTTCTCTTTCACCAAATCAGCAATCTTTTCGGTCAGGTATGCTTTATTAACCTGGAAAGGTATCTCAGTTACAATTATCTCGTATCTGCCTTTCTTTCCCTCTTCAATAGATGCTTTCGCCCTTTGAAGAATCCTTCCTCTACCGGTTGAATATGCATTCAGAATCTCATTCCTGTCATAAATAGTTCCTCCTGTGGGAAAGTCAGGTCCGGGAATTATGTTGATGAGTTCTTCAGGCGTTATTTCAGATTTGAATTCAGGGTACAGACGCTCGTCGGTTTTAATGCGAAGAGCAATTGCTTCTCTCTGCTTTTCATACTCCAGACTATATTTATTTATATAGTTGCCAAGGTAGTCAACTGGTCTGGGGTCGAGGGTCATAGGGATTCTCTCTCCCTTTTCTCTATCAAGTCTGAGCTCGTTATAGATAGCTTTTCCTTCCCACTTGTTTCCTCTCTTGATCATTTCGCGCAGTGCGGTAATTAGTTCTGTGAGGTTGTGAGGAGGAATTTTTGTTGCCATACCAACGGCTATACCATCGCTTCCGTTTGCCAGAAGCTGTGGAATTGCAGCAGGAAGAACAGTGGGTTCCAGTCTTGTACCGTCATAGTTAGGAATAAAAGGGACGGTTCCCTTCTCAAGGTCTCGAAGGAGTTCCACTGTAATTTTTGACATCTTGGCTTCCGTGTATCTCATTGCAGCCGCAGGGTCCCCGTCTACTGAACCAAAATTTCCCTGCCCGTCTACTAACGGGTATCGGGTTGAAAAATCCTGAGCCATTTTAACCATTGTAGGATAGATAACGACCTCTCCATGCGGGTGGTAGTTACCTGAAGTATCACCCGCTATTTTTGCTGATTTTCTGTAGTGCGCGGAAGGAATCAGGTTCATGTCGTTCATTGCAACGAGAATTCTTCTCTGCGACGGTTTCAAACCATCTTTTACCTCAGGAAGTGCTCTTGAAACAATTACGGACATTGAGTAGTCGATGTAGCGGGTCTTCATCTCATCTGAAATGGAACTGTCTGCTATCTCACCTGGTTTGAACTCTGTATTAAATGAAAGTCCTTCATCATCTCCTCCGTCTTCTGATTCTGTTTCAACCACTGGTGGAGTTTCTGGTGTATTTGTTTCTGGATCCTGTTCTGTTGCCAATTTCACAATCTTATCCTTCTCGTCGTTCATAACTTGTAGTATCTAAATTATACGTTGCCTGTCTAACCATGATACCCTAAAAAGGCGGTTTTGTTAAACCCTAGAAGAGGTATATATCTCCTTGTATACAGTGCCGTAACAGTATGCCAAAGCAAATGCTACAACGGTTGCTACTGCCGGGTATACAAAGAAGGCCATACAGCATGTGACAAAGGAGAGGGAGATTGCTATCGCCCCTAATATCTCAAGCCCAAGAAGGAGAAGATACTTTTTCCAGTTGTTGGAAATGAGGGCCGAAACTTTTGAAAGAACAAAGACATTTTTGAATCCTTCGGATAGATACAAATACTCCATGCTGTACATTGCAAACTTTACTATTATGACGCAGGTAAAAAGCCATAAAAGGAAAAGAACTCCTGTCGCAATCCATAAAAGGATGCTCACTACAATCATGCTTTCCATCGATATTGCAGCTGCTGCTCCTGTAAGTATGGGAAATCCAAGGAGCAGAAGAGAAGTCATACCAAGCACAAATCCTATTACCACCTTCACAATCCCAAACTTTACCCTCTGCCATATATTTCCATGCGGAGTGATTTCGGGCTTCTTTCCATACATGATATGTCCTACCACATCAAAGAGATAACCTGATAGGTACAAGGTTACCGGGAATGTAACCAAAGATACAATCATATTGAAAAAAGCCGAAATGGCGTTTGTACTGGTTGCAAGATATTTAAAGGACTCAGTCTCAGTTTCTTTTGCTATTGTATTAAAGATATCTGCAGGAAGTTGAAAAGTTGTCTGAAGTACAAAGGTTATTATCGCAAGTCCTAAACTGATCAAAAAATATACCCCGACTGTTTTGAGCCAGTCTTTATCCTCAAAGGGGAATTTTACAGCGTTTTCAAGATTAATCATCGTGCGATATTTTCAAATTAATATCTCATTATATTGTTATATACACTCTTTTTCAATGAGTATCCAATCTTTTGTAGCATTGATAGTATCCTGCTGGTTAAGAATGAGCAAAGGGTTGTTGGTTCCTGCATCTAAAGCCTTCTTTATTATGACAGCATACTTATCTTTCCCTGAAACTTTCTTTTTGTTATTACATAGATAGGTGTTTCCATACTCCCCTACCCCTACCATCTTTAAATCGTCGGTTATAATCCTGCCTTCAAAGTGAAGCTCGTTTCTTAATATCTCGGTCCATTTTGGAGATATACTCGCAGGAAGTGAGTCTATTTGGTTGTAAATAACATGTCCTGTCATTACATAATCTGTCCCGTTATCGACGGCAGTCTTAAAAGGGATTGAGTCTGTAACTAACCACTGCCTGTAGTTTATTCCCACCGTAGTTTGAGAGAAATGCGTGTCAGAGGTGGTTCTTCCGAGACCGGGAAAGTGCTTTACAGAGCTCTCAATATTATTTGCGTGAAGAATATCTATATATGATGAAATAACCTCAGATACTTTAACCGAGGTCTCTCCTGCACTTCTGGTTGTCATCACAGAGTTTTTGTACGCGATGTCAGCAACGGGTGCTAAGTTTAGGTTTATTCCAATCTGCTTCATATAGTCAGCCTGTTTGGAGGCGGTTTTCGAATTGTAATCGCTGATTCCCGTAAAGTCTCTGGGATATCCGTTTAAATTTTTTAATCTTGAAACAAGCCCTCCTTCTTCATCGATGGAGATCTCTATACTAATACCTTTTTTCTGTGCATATTTTTTTATATCTGAGATCAATTTTTTAGTCTGTTCATAATTCTCAATATTGTTACCCAGCAGTATTATTCCTGAGGGCTTAACAGTGTCGAGGTATTTCTCAGTGGATTTAAGTAGAACGGCTGAGTCCAGACCTACAAACAGAGGAGATTGAACAGTTTGATAGTACTTGATTACAGTCTGTTCAGGATATGTAGCGGGTATTGTTAGAAGCATACTGGGATTATAAGCCTGTAAGGAAAGAATATAAAGGCTAGACGTCGAGATTTGCCAATGTCGAGTATCTCTGTATAAATCTTCTTCTTGGAGGTACCTCTACACCCATCAGCATCTCAAATGTTTTTTCTGCTTCTTCTGCGTCTCTAATCTCAACTCTCTTAAGTACCCTTGTTGCAGGATCCATTGTTGTTTCCCAGAGCTGTTCAGGATTCATCTCTCCCAGCCCTTTGAACCTTCCCGTTACTGTTTTCTTTCCCGCTTTATCTGCTTGTATAATGAATGCATCTTTTTCTTTCTCACTTATGAAGTAATATCGACTCTTTCCTACCTCTACTTTGAATAGTGGAGGCTGTGCAAGATATACATAGCCTTTTTCAATAAGAGGCCTGAAGAACCTGTAAAGAAGTGTCAGAACCAGAGTGGCAATATGTGATCCGTCAACATCAGCATCAGCCATGATAATGATCTTGTGATACCGGATATTTTCGACATTCATAGTATCTCCGATTCCAACTCCAAGTGCAGTTACAATATCTTTAAACTCATTATTAGCAAGTATTCTATCAATTCTGTATTTATGACTATTAATGATTTTACCTCTAAGCGGTAGGATAGCTTGAATTGATCTATCTCTTCCCTGTTTCGCACTTCCGCCTGCCGAATCGCCTTCCACAATATATAGTTCACTTGCTGCTGGGTCTTTGCTTGAACAGTCTGCAAGTTTTCCAGGAAGGCCGCTTCCCTCTAGAACGCCTTTTCGTATTACTGCTTCTCTGGCCGCTTTTGCAGCAGCTCTTGCTTTGAAAGCCAATACAGCTTTCCCGATGATACCCTTTGCTTCTTTTGGATTCTCATTGAAATATGTTGTGAGCTCTTCCTTAACAAGTTTTTGTACTATACTTTTAACCTCGGGGTTGTTTAGTTTGATTTTAGTCTGTCCTTCAAATTGTGGCTCTGGAACTTTAACAGATATTACGGCACTTAGTCCTTCTCTTACATCGTCTCCTCCTAATCCTTCCTTAACTCCTTTGAGAAGCTCTTCACTTGTTGCGTAGGTATTAATTGCACTTGTTAAAGCGGTTCTGAAACCTGCAAGGTGTGTACCACCTTCTGGATTCATAATATTGTTTGTATAGCATTTAACATTCTCTTCGAGTGAGTCTGTATACTGTACTGCAACCTCAACTACCACGCCTTCGTCCTCGGATTTCATATAGAAGACGTCGCTTAGAGATTTTTCATCAAGGTTCATGAACTTTACGTAGGATTTGATACCGTCTTCAAAGTATAGTTCATATACTTTTGGCTCTTGTCCCTTTTCAACTCTTTCGTCTTTAAGATTGAATCTAAGACCTCCTGTTAAGTATGCATGCTGTCTGCATTTTTCAAGAACCCGTTTAAAGCTAAAATTAACATCCGGAAATATCTCGAAATCAGGTTTGAATACATGCTGTGTCCCTTGAAGTTTTGTAGGTCCCTTCTCTTCGAGCTTTGTTGCTGGAACCCCTCTTTCGTATCTCTGTTCGTATGTCTTTCCCTCTTTAAAGACTGTTGAGACCATCCACTCAGAAAGGGCATTAGTACACTTCATACCAACTCCGTGCAACCCTCCAGATACTTTATATGCTCCTTTTTCAAACTTGCCTCCTGCGTGAAGGTTGGTCATAACTGTTTCAAGGGTTGATACATGGGTCTGAGGGTGCATATCAACGGGAATGCCTCTTCCGTTGTCTCTGACTTCTAAAGATCCGTCTTTGTGAATAGTTACCCAGATGTGGTCACAGTATCCTGCAATAGCTTCGTCTACAGCGTTATCTAGGAGTTCTGTGAAAAGATGGTGCAATCCTTCTAGATCTGTTGATCCGATGTACATGGCTGGTCTTTTTCTTACAGCTTCTAAACCCTGTAATACTCTAATATTTGATGAATCGTATGTTGTTGAATCCTTATCTCCCATAATATTCTTACTTTTGCTTAGACTTAAGATTGTATCATGGGAGGCAAAAATTGCAATGATACAGAGTTAATATCGTGTCAGATATCTATTGATAGACGGTAGGATATAATTCTTTTAGGTTTACGTCATTAAAACTCGTCCCACACTCAACGAGAATATCTCCCGACATAATAAAGTTTATGAATACACTAAAAGGGAGTACTGCCACTCCCTGATCATATTGTGTTGGGTCACCGATTATCACGGATATACCATCTGGGCCTTCTTTTAAAGCAAGGACTAAATTTCTGTATGAACTAGAGCTGAAGAAGAACTCTCCTTGGTTTAGAGCATTTACATCACCAACAGTCTGTATGGTTATTTCAGTCTCTTCTAATTCTACGCCCCACTTTCTAAGAGCCTTTTTTGCCTCTGCGACTGCAGGGCTTTCGCTAGTTCCTTCGTGGTCTTGTATTGCGACCTGTGAGGTATCCGCCATTTGACTTGTTTTATAATTTATTGGCAGTGAAATATGCAATTATACTCCGAAGGATAAAAGGGATCAATTAGAAGTAGGGCAATATCTTGTGAGAGTAGAGGAGTTGTGGGTAAAGATCAAAAACCACCCAAATGTTGATTCACCTCACTTTATATAGATTGAGTATGGAGAAACCAGTTCTGCTAGATAGTTCACTTTTATTATCTTTTCTGTATAGTCTTCTCTTGGGGAATAGTAACCGCAGGCTTTGTCTACTCTGTATTTAAAGTAGTTGTTTAGATATCGGTCCTTGTTTATTAGTAAACCATTCAACAGACAGTATTGGCTTATATCCAGATTCATCTCTACAGCATGTAATTTGTTTCCCGTTATTGCAAAGTGAGGTCTGGATTTATTGCCAACCAGGAGGATTTCTTCAGGTAGATTTAACCAGTGGTTAGTATCTGTAGAATACTTTGTGAACTGTTCAACCTTTGGAGTTTCAAATGAGGACTTCGTTTCGGTGAGCAGGATATATACCTTTTTGCTATTTGATATAGATTGAAGAACAAAGTTTTGCAGTGTTTTTGGATGACAAAAAACTCCGCTATATCCCCAGAAGAATTTTCCGGTCTTCTTCTCTTCTTTCTGCTTTATCTCAATAATCTCAGGGAGAGTGTATCCGCAGTATGGGCCGGCTTTCATGAGTAGTATATATTGAGGATTTTCAGTTTCCAAACAAGTTCAAAATGATATTACTATACAAAGTATAGCACTAAAATATCTACAGTTTGTCGCTACAGAGTAAGGACTAGGTCGTGGGCTGTTCCAAAGTAACTTTATTTTCAGCTTTCGTATATCTCCCAACTAACTCTGCTTTTGCAACAATATGATCTTCCATTGCAGCAAGAAGGTCTTCTCTTGTTACGGTTTTCTCATCCAGTTCCAGCATTGTATCTAAAGCGAAGAGTTTGAAGTGATATCGATGTTCTCCTTCTGGAGGGCATATAGGATACCAGTCATTGGTCATTCCCGAGTTCATTCCGACAGCTCCTTTTGGTACTTCACCTTCTCTTATCTCTGTCATTTTAGGATCCATATTCCATATCATCCAGTGTACCCATAGTCCTGCAGGGGCATCCGGGTCTTCGACAAGAAAGACCAGGCTTTGTGCATTTTGCGGTACATAGGAGATTGTAAAAGGCGGGTTGATGTTCTCTCCATCACAAGTGTATTGGGGTGGGATCTCACTATCGTGAATAATTGAAGGACTGTTAAGTAGCATATGTTTTTAGATAATAATTTATATATCTAAAGCCTATGTTTTATATCGCTAATACATTCTACTATCATGATACGGGGAAGGCAAATGTTACGGTTCAATTATTGCACTTTGCTCCCCACAAGCCCCTATTATTCTCCTGTGCATCTCTTTGTGCATTTCTGAAATCAATCTGGTATTTGTAGGGTACTGAATACGTATATTCGTGTGCATACCCCTGTCTGATCATCTCCTGATTGAAGAAAAGCCCGTCTTTTGTATAGACATAAACAAGCAGTCTGTCATACCTGTCTATTCTCTCCTGTGAATTATCTACTTCCAACCTTACTTTCTTACCTAATAAAAGATCCTTGGCTTTATCTGAGGCCTCCCTACCAAAACATTCAACAGGTTTTCGCGGATCTACAATCTCTGGCGTATCAATCCCGATCATTCTTAAAGTTCCTAATTCAGATACTTTTATTGTATCTCCGTCTACTACCTTTGTTACCTCGTAGAACTTGTTCTCATCAATACTGAAATCTTGTGCGGATTTTACACCGGGCTGGCTTTCCGGATTGGTGATATTAAAAGAGTATGCGAGTATAAGCACGATGACAGCGATAATGGTGGTGGTTAAAGAGCGGGCGCGAGCTTTTGATGATAGTCGTGTCGGAAGTGTGAATGATTTTTGATTTGTGTCTGTAATCTGCATCTCATTGACATTCTAACATTTAAATGAAATGTTTTTTTTAAGGAGAGAATATAGAAATTAATCAGCTAAATCCAATATCTGAAACTGCTCTTTCGGCCATAGCTGTGTGTTGAAGAACTTTATTCTTTTAGGTGAGATCTTATATACATTTGAAACGGCTGCGTCTATGAACTTCTTAGGATCTTCCATCTTCTCGCCCTGCCCTTCCGTTATCAGCTTATTCCACATATTAAACATCCACTCCAGTTTTTTAATACTTTTAATCTTTTGGGCCGTTCCATGCAACTGAATTCCTTTCTGAGGGAGATATATAGGCTGATGTGAATCTGCAATTGCGACTGCAACATTAGGATTGATATCTATAGCTTTTGAGTGTTCTCTCCATGCTTTGCTCACAAAGTATAGATTTAAATCACTATCATGAACATAATATAGATTTGCGATCCATGGAGTATCGGAAAAAGTAGCAAGTGACATGAGTTTCTGAGTTGAGAGGTAGTTTGATACAAGTGACTTTAATTCCTGGCTATCCATAGTGTTTTGTATATAAATTATCGCTTAGTATAACTCCAAGACTGTTAAACATAAAGCATTATGAAACCTCCTCCGCTTTGTGAAACGGCTTCTAATCACTACACCCATTTCTTTGCTTTTTGTTAGCTATTTTTTGCTTTGTAGAACAGGATTTTGGAATAAACTATGATATAATATGCGCTATGAAAAAACAGTTTGCGATTCCATTTCTTATTTTAGGTCTGGCTCTTTCAGGGTGCAAGTCTTCAACAAATCAAGACTTGAGAGTTCAGCCCACTGAATCACCTGAAGTTTGTGCCTTTAATATGGAGTCCCGGGGTTATATTAACGTTGGTAAATAATATTCATATGCTACGATGGTATGGGATGGAGATAGATATATTATAGTCCATGGAATTATAGAAGTTGAGGAAGAAAGTAACTACGCAGTAAATAGGGTGTATGATGAAAGTGGGATGCTTTTCGACCAGATATATTTAGATGATACCGCCTCTTTCACTTTTGCAAAGAGTGATAGCGAGATTACGACGGTCTCATTTCTGTGTAAAACGCTTTGGCTAAATAGTGATACTTCAGAAAATTCTCCAGGAGTCGAGTTAAATACCTAATCGAAATATGATGCCCTTTAAGTAATAGATGATCAGCGGTTTCTGTTGCATTCATTTTGGAAGTATCTTCTCCATATCCCTGTGCAAGTATAATAGTTTTATTTTCCATTCCAATCTATTACTAAAGATGATGTATGAAACTCCCCTACTCTATGGTGAAACTTAAATAGCTGATAATAACTCTCCCTTGTGGCTTTAAAGTCATTGTGTATAATCAAGATAGAAATACACAGAATCCGTATTACATATGACTGAAAACAATTCACAAGATTCTATTTATCCAGCCAGTTCATCATCAAACTTTGAGGGTTCAAATGTCCCTGTGTGGAAAGCTCGCGGATTAATTGTGGAGGAAATAAAAGATAAAGAAAGAAGTGATGGTCTACAAGAATGGAAACTAAGGATAGATGCTGAGAACTCTAATTTAAGTGAAGAAGAAAGAGAATTTCTTAAGAAGTATGACGATTTATCCTTTCATGCCTGGGGCAATGTTGAAGGTGGAATAGAAGAAATGCATGAGGCTTTTATGAATTGCGGACTTCTTTTTGCCGGTGGACTGGCTTCAAACTATGAAGTGTGGGATACAAAGAAAAACTCGTTCGTAACAAGATTAGGAAGAAAACTTGATCCAATTGCCGGAAAGTGGATGGGAGTTGCAATTGACTGCCCGGGATTCGGCGGCTCAGCACTTAAAAAGGGGTTAGAAAGTGTAGAAAATGTAAGTAGTGAAGATTATCAAAAGCTAATATCAATAGCTTTAAAAGTTTTAAATCCAGATGATAAGAGTACGGTTCTAGTAGGTCACTCCTCAGGAGCGGAAGCGGTGCTGCCATTTAGCACCAAAGGATATAAAGTGTTTTCGTGTAACCCGGCCGTTAAAAATTCTGAAGAAAATGCATTCAAAAATATTAATGCTTTAAATGGTATTGGTGATAGTGTTCAAAGAATTCCTGCCGCTTCTATTATTGTTCATCCTTTTGCTGTGGGAATCACTGCTTTGTATTTAGGGAAATTTGGTGGTGAAATGCTAGGAATTCACTCTAGACAGGAAAAGCTTTTTTGGAAGGCGTTTGTTTATAAATCAAAAGAGTTGGAACTTATCGATTCTCCTCTTAAAATTGCTCCGACAGTAGAACCTACTTTACTTCTAGCCCAGGGCGATAAACTAACTCCGATTGTTGAGTCAATCCCCGTTATATGTGATTGGTTTTCCAGGTTTACGGATAGTAATAGTCTAAAGGAGAGAATCTTGAGAACGATTATCCCGATAAGCGAAGAGTTATCAAAGAGTGTTGGGCATAATGGGATGTATGAGGATGATAATGTGGCGGAAGCGGTTACCGGAAGTATGACTGATTATGTAGCTTTAAAGAAAGGTAAAAAAGACTTTAAAGTCCCTGTTTTGGCTTCTAATGGATTAATAAGTTCACTTCTTGATGATTATGCACAAGGATTGAAACTTAACGAGAGAGTACTGGATGAGATAAAATATTCAAACAGTAGAATTAAGGAGCTCGGATTCATCACATACTCTCTAGAGACATTTGCTAATTTGTCTGAAGAGCTTTCTAAACTTGATAAGGTTCTGATACCTTCCCATAGCGGAGATCCGCAATTTGATGACTATTTAGTAACGCTCCCTACGAGTGCTATCGAACCAATAATTACTAGAGTATTAGCTCACCCTTTCTTACTCGAAAGAAATAAAGTGGAGGTTGGAAATGAACCTGAGTTTGTCGCAAATGAGATGAAAAACATTGTCCGGTTTTTTGACCGTTATAGTGCCGATTTTGATGGTGAAAGTACCTTTTTGGCGACTTCGCTTCATCCCATATTTGCGGAGTTGGCCAAAGAAGGCACATTGAAAGTAATTGGGAAGAAAGAAGGAATGGAACCGACTGACGATTTAGTAGATAGCTTTTTCTTGAAAGTAAGAGATGAGATTGTTATGCAGTTAGTTGTTATGTATGCACATCATTTAACATCTTTCAAATTTAGTAAGTTCTTCGATAGCTTTATAAGTGCGAAAGAAGATTTGAAGATCTGTACAGCCGTTGGTTTTCAGCAGATTGCTCAAGTAGCAGAGGCTAAAAACAAATTAATGCAATCAAGATATAGCAAATAATAAGCTTTATTTACGCTTCAAACTCCAGCTTACATCAAAAAGAACCTTCTCAATTGCCGTCTCGTACTCGAAAATCTCTCCCTTTTTAAACCAGAGAGCTATTTCTCTCTGAGCACTTTTTTCGCTGTCTGATGCATGTAGCATAGTCCTTGTTGTTCTATCGCTACTTGATGAGAGTGTAATTGAATCAGGTGAATAATCAGCTCTAATTGTCCCTACATCAGCCATAAACGGATTCGTAACTCCAATCATTTTCCTCACTGACTCTATTATGTGCGGTCCTTGCATCACTATAGCTAATATTGGGCCGCAGCTTAGATAGTCAACATTTCTTTGCCATACCTTTAGACCTATCTCCCGTGCATCCATTTTGCTTGTATCTTCTCCGTGTTCCTGAGCAAGTACAATTGTTTTATTTCCCATTCCAATTATCTGTTCATCTGTAGTTTCGTAGTGTTCTTTTGCAAGACTCTCCGTAGGGAGTACCATCTTCATTCCAACTATTTTAAAGCCCTTCCGTTCAAATCTTGTAAGGATCTCCCCTACTATTTGTCTTTGTACAACATCAGGTTTGAAAAGTACGAGTGTTTTCTGCTTGAGCATATTTAAGTTTGTTTATTTTACATAACGTCTTAGAAGTATACAGGATATAAGGGGAAGGTTTCTACAAAAAACATTACTCCGTTTGTTTGCAGGCTTTCTTACACACTCCATCTAGTGAATACTGTGTATTGGTATCATTCTCTTTAATACATCCATCTACACGTATATTTTTTAGCTCTCTTTGGTCATCACATTTGCAGTCTTTGTATACGCATCCTTGTGTATACCCTTCTTTACATGTAACAAAGGGCATCCATACACTGGCACAGAAATCTGTAGTGTTCGAATTACCATTGGACTTTAATCTATTCATTTGAAATTGGGAGTATAGATACAACCCCCCTAAGGCAAGAACGGGGACTATTACAACAATAGCGGCGACAATTATCAATGTCTTGAGATTGTTACTATTCTCTTTTGGTTTTGTCATTTTTATGAACGCTAATTATACATAGAGTATCATAAATCGTTTGAAAGGATAAATGAGACACTGATGGAAGATCCTGAATATTTATGTATAATACCGTTATATGAATCCAGATATCCCATTAGAAAATCTATCCTGGAAGGATCGCGGAATAGAGGTGGAAGAAATAAAAGATAAACAGAGGAAAGATGGTCTTCGAGAATGGAGCCTAAAGATAAATACGGAGAATGCCCCTCTCCCTACTGAAGAAAAGGAATTTCTGAATAAATATGAAGGTTTAACTCTGCACGCATGGGGAAAGACGGAGGGAGATAGCGGAGAGATTCAGGAATCTTTTAATGAATGCGGTTTTGTCCTTGCTGGAGGATTAGCCTCCAATCGCAAGACGTGGGACTCAGGTAATTCTTTCGTATCGAGCTTGGGTAAAAACCTTGAGCCGGTTAGCAAGAAATGGCTTGCATTAGGTCTGGACTGCCCCGGATTCGGGGGATCCAATCTAAAAGAAGGATCTGCCAGTGAGGAAAATGTCAGCAGTGAGGAGTATCAGAAATTGATGAAAATAGTGCTCAAGTATATGGGGGGGGCTCCCGAAAAGACAGTTATAGTTGGTCACTCTTCAGGGGCAGAGGCTGCGTTGAGTTTGTGCCAAGAGGGATATAAGGTATACGCATCTAATCCTGCTGTTAAAGAAAGGGGTATTAATACATTTACAGCAATTAATATACTCAATGGCGTTGGAGATAGATTTGTAAACATACTACCAAAAGTTGTATATAGCTTTGCAAAAGGTATTACCGGAGTATATGTTGGGAAGTTTGTAAGCCCGTTTCTTGATGTTCATGGTGAAGAGCAATCCCTTAACTGGAAGTCTTTTGTTGCAAAGTGCAAAGAATTGGGAAGAAAGGATAAGTATCCCGGTAAACCGAGTGTTATGCCCCGTATACTAATGACTCAAGGTGATAGACTCACTCCGATCAAAGAATCTGTCAGTTATATTATAAATTGGTTAAGACAGTTTAATCCTTCTATATCAAAGGAGGAGATATTATCTTTGATTATTCCTGTGGACGAGAAGAATTCAAAGGAAGGCGGACATAATGCAATGTTCGAAATCCCTGAAGTTACAGAGGCTGTAACTGGTGAGATTGCCGGGCATGTAAAATCAGTAAAGACCGGGGTCGGAAATGTCATGGAATCTTCAAAAGACCCTGTTATCTCCTCGCTCATTGAACAAGCAATGAAAGGCAAGCAGGCTGTGGAAGCAGAGCAGGAGGTGGATATAAAAGATAAAGAAAAAGCTATGCTTGCATGGTCCTTAGAAATATACTCAAATCTTGCCCGTACTTTCGGAGCACCGGGTATTGAAATATCAAGTAATAGACAGGCTATACGTATAAATAGAGCGACTCTAGAAGAGATCGTTTCCAGTTTTGTACATCCGTATATTATGGAGAAAGAAGCGATTGAAGCAGGTAAAGAGATGGATTTTGTTCAACAGCAGCTTAAGGAAATCGTATCCATGTATCAGAGGTGTTATGTGGAGGTTGATGAACTGCGGGATATTCTCCTTGTTAGAAATATGGGAAATAGTTTCTTAGATCAGACAGAGGAAAGTGAGCTTGCCCCTATTGTGACAGATAGAAATAATAGAGAGGTTAGTCTTAAGGAGATTGATCAATTCTTTACAGATGTAAGGGATAGAATTATTCTTAAGCTTATAACAGCATATGTTCAGCAGTCTACGGATGTTGAAGTTGGTCCATTCCTTGAAAAGTTTATTTCTTCTCTTCATGCAATGGAGGTATGTAAAGAGATTACAATCAGAGAGCTTATTGAGGATGTAGACAGAAAAACTAGTGGTGATAGATCCTCATAGCATCTATCTAATTTAACTATTATATAGATATGCAGGTTCATCTTGTTGTAAATGCTGTGCTTTTCAAAGGCAGTAAAGTATTGGTTTTTAGAAAAATGATTAATGATTAAGCAAATAAAATTTCAAGTAGATGTTTTATCTGGTGAGAAATTGATAAATAATGAAGCTGAACGAGTGAGGTACTATCTAACTAATTATGATTCATATAAACAAAAGGGAATACATGGATTATTGAGGTTTCCTGATGGTATCAGTCCAGGGTTAACGTATGAAACTCCTGCAATTCGTAGTGCTATACTAGCCGAGTGCCAATCTCTAGAGAAACTTTATACCCGTTTCTCTCAGGACCTTATTCTAGCAGTACGAGAAATCGCTCCTCATATCACTGACCTTACTAAACTGTATGGTTTTAATGTCCATGGTTTATATAGAATTACACCAACAGCATTTGGGACGATTGGAGGAACAATTGGTTTATATGACTCAGTTGCATTCAGATTGCCCGGTCTTTACGATAACGGTGACGGTCTTTGGGAACCGAAGAAATGGTGGAGTACCGGGAAATATAGAACCACTATTGAGTTAATAACTCATGAGGTCTTGTGTCATAAAGTTACTACGGAAATAAGAGCGGGTACAGCTTTAGATGAGGAAGTTCCCAATGCGACTCATCAGTGGCATAAAGAGTACCTTATGGACTTGCTTGGTAGAACTTTTTTAACTGAAACTGGTTTGATGAAACCTAAAGATGTTACTCTTCAAATTAAAGCTATTGAAGTGGCTAGAAAAGATATTGATCCGATATATTTTGACAAATTAGGTAATATTACCTGGCGTGGAAATGTGACTGGGCTCATGAAAAGGATTAATTCTCTACTTAATGGAGCCTAAGTATATGATGGGCTGTGTTATGTAGCCTGAAACATAATACAAAAACAAACCTAGCTATTTATTTCAACGATTGATAATAAATCTTTAACGACTTTATCTACTGGTTGATTTGCCTCAATCACCTTATCTACAAATCCCGCTCTTTTAATATCTTTTTGATAACCAACCATGTCTACTAGATACTTCTCCATATCTTCATAGCCCTTTTTCATCCTCTCAATATTTCTGTCTCTCAATACATCAAGACTCGCAACTAATTGAACGATCTTGAATCCTGATTCATGAGCCTTCTTTAAGTCTCTCTCTGAGAAGTACCAAACATTCGTGAAAAAGATGATACTAGATTCTTTCAGAAGATTGCTAAATATGATCGGAAACAGTATTTTATGTTTATAATCAATGTCTTTTGGAAACACTCCCTTGTTTAGGGCTGTAAGCTTTTCGTCTAATTCTGAAATATTATACCGACTTATTTTTCTAAGGGATTTAATTAAGGTCGTTTTTCCGGATAAGGAGGTACCTATTACAATGATTTTATACATAAGACAATTGTATCAGAATTAGGGGAAATAATGGTCAGAGATATTGTATCACCCAGAAGCCCAAGAAAGAAGATTGGTACTTATTATTCCTAATTTAGATAAGAAGCTGAGAAGGTACTAAAGTATTAAAGTAACACCTCTCTCTTCCTGAAGTTTCTTAATATAATCACCTAGAGGCTCTAAACCTAGCTCAATTCTTCTCTTATCTACCATGTTAGGTCTATATAATTCTTTTAGTTTATAGGTGCTCTCCAGACCCTCTACTGGCATAAACTGAGTACCATACAGCTGATCCTTACCTTCCCAATTTCTAACCCTATCTACAAGCATTGCATATATATTCGTTGGGTATCCTGCCATACTCTTTTTCATAAGAGTGAGATATTTCTTCATGAACTTTACATCCTCTCTAGGCATATGCTGAACAATCAAGAAGGCCGCCATTTGAGCTTCTGAGCCGTACTTTGAGGTAATCAAACCTGTTTCATTAAAAATCTCCTTAAACTCTTTCTGATTAGCTTCATCAACTTTCCACATCTTATCTAAATATTTTTTTTCATTCTTGGAAAAATACTTATCCCTTATTTGCTGGTCTTTCTTTGCCATAAGGATAAGCCTTTTAGCAATCCTTTTTATATCAACTTTTTTAGTTGTAACTGGAGGGTAGCTTTGTTTCATTGGTGTATTCTACCAAAAAACTACCCTCCAGCACATCTAAAGAGACCCAATAAGCACCTCCGCCATCGCCTTTGATAAAGGTAATCCTGTTCTGTCTTCAACAAATCCCCACTGACCGTTTGGATTTATCTCAAGAAAAACAAGTTTCCCATCATTGGAATATGCGAAGTCGTAGGCTCCGAAGTTCAGACCAAGCTGTTGATTCATGAGTAAACATTTACTGGTAATTTCATCGCTTAGATCAAAAGGCGTATACAATGTTTCAGGCTCAGACTGGGCTGTTCTCCAATCCATTTTTTCTGAAACAATCTTGCACCCAAAGACCTTTTTACCAATAACAGTTACTCTCAAATCATAAGCTTTATGAATTAATTGCTGAAAGATCATGGGCGTAAGGCCAAGACCTTCATAATTCATTTGCTGACTTGTGGGAGATACAAAGTAGCCTGGAACTTAAAAATAAAGTAATTCTAATTCAATTACTTTAAGGTAAATCCCCTATCAACAGCCAGTACCGGTCCTGTTATGAAACTTGCCTCATTAGAGAGAAGGTATACCACTGCGTCTGCTATTTCTTCTGAAGTACCAGACGTTCAATTATTGATAGCTCAGTTAGAAAGAATCTGTTTTTGATGTAAAATACACTCATGGAAATACAAAATAAAGTAGCAACATTAAAGTTAAAACTCATTGACCCAATGATTTACGATATAACCGAAATACTCAATATTACGGCGAACAAAACCGGTCAAGACAATCATGGAGTGCAACTTATGGCAATGATCTCAGTTTTAGTAGCTATTGAAACTGTTTCTCAGTTTATCATTTCAGAAGCTTTAGAAGCATTTGTTATTGAAGCGAAATCAATATATAAAGGTCTTTCCAAAGTGCAAAAACTGTATACTTTACCTCGCATTATCCCACAGGGAATAAATTCGCCTATAACCTTCATGGAAAATTATTTTGAACCAATTTTCAAGAATACCGTTATGGGAGAAATCAATCTTAATTTAGCGGAGATGATTTGGAAGTTTAGAAACTCACAAGCACATGCCTTCTATCCCTTTATGCTTGAAGATAGATCTGTAAGAGGTAGAGTAAACTGGATGTACCAGAAACCAAGTGAAAGAAAAGGAATTAGTATCCATGAAATTGAATTGTTAAATAAGACTACTCCACAAGCAGTTTATGGAATAGAAGAGGGAGAGAAAGGAACTAAGTGGATTGCTGTAAATGTACAAGTACTCTTCGTATATTTTAAGATAGCTCTGGATAAGTACTTCCAAGCCATTAACTCTGATACAGCTGTTGCAGAAGTCTTTCTAAGAAACTATCAAAGATTGAAAACTCTTTATATGTTTGAGTGATATTTTCAACACTAGAACATATGATCTCTTTAATGTGGAAATCGTGCTGTGATAGTTGATATAACAATCTCTTTAAGCTGATCAAGATCTTTGTAGTACTGGATTTGGTAGTGACCAGTATAAAATGACTTCTTTTTATTATCCTCTTTTTCACTTTCGTGCTGGACATAAAAGAACTCTTTCCCAATTCCACCTGCAAAGCCTGCTTCATATACAACTGCTGGTCGCATTCCAGTTAGATTTATGATTACAAACTTACTCTTTCGTATTTCTCCTAGAGCCTTTTCCATTATCGTGTCGGGATATTTTTTATCTTTTATACACATTGGCTCATATCCACAATTTCTAACGGCTTCCTCAACCGCCTTAATTACTTCTTCTTGTTCTTCTGCAAACCAGTTAGCAATGAATACTTGATGACTTAATACGTCTGATTCATCAATTGAATATCCTTTTGCTGTTAATTTAATACTAAAACCACCACCAAGTGTTTGCTCGCCAACCTCAACAATTCCAGATTCTTCTAGCAAATTAAGAAGTGCTTCAAACTCCCTACCTTTCCTTGCAAAGGCTAAAGAGCTATTGGTGCTATAGTTCAATGAAACACTTTCTCCAAAGTAGTGGGTTCGTCTTCTTATCTCGTTTTGTAAGTACCTAGCTTTTCTTTCAATGTCATCAGCGTTGGGAATAATAGCGTTATGTAGGAGATCATCAATATTATCTGTTCTTACAACTATTCTCTCCAATCCTCTGTCCGTTGAATACCTTATTAACCCAGATAATGCCCACCCGTTTTCTCTAATCTTGTCTTTAACATCTTCGTAATGTTGCGCTTCATAGGTAATTACATACTCACCGCAAACTGGACAAGTGATAAGTGTAGTATCGTTTTTAGGCATACCCTGCTTTTCAATTTTTTTAAAGCCACAGATTGGGCATGTGTTGTCATCCATATTCTATAAATCTACTCATTAAAGTGCTATATTCTAGCATAAAATAAGCCCATTCTGAATATAGAAAACACAGTGGAAGATAAAAAATCGGAGCTAATCAGCCAATTGGAAGACTTACTCAACAGGCATTTTGACAATGTAAGAGAACTCCCTAAAGGAAAACTTGAATGGATTGTCACAAAAGCCTTTGTTGCACAAGTGAATGACATGCGAATCATAGTACAATCAAATAACCATCCTCCTGCACACTTTCATGTAACATCAAAACAAAGAAATCTAAACGTAAGGATTGATATTACAACTTTTGAGCCATTAGAAGGTGAAGAGGCTTCAAGAAAGGATATTCAGAAAATAAAGATTCTACTAACTCGCAATCCATCGCTTTATAAGAAACTTTTGGAAACATACGACAGATTTAATATTAGTAAGAACGAGAACAATGATAGGTGAAATTACCGAAAAACTTAATAGATTCCTAGTCAGAAATGAAGTTTTCCAGACGGAACCTGATGTTGTTTATTTTTGTGTTGAAGCAAGAAAACTGCTTTCTAGACTTTCAGAAGTTGATAGAAATAAGTTTGCGCTACTTAAATTTTATTGTGATTGGGCTCTTCATACAGAGAAGACCCAACAGCTTGATGTTATTGAAGATATCTTGATTGAAATGGAAACAGATGTAACTGAGGCAGGATTGAAATTTGTGTCCATGAATTACTTAAAACCTAATCTCTCAGAGTTTCTAGATGTTGTTGGGCTTGAAAATTTCGCAAATAAAGACGATACATGGATTAATTTCTCTTATTTTTTGAGTAGAGTTTTGAACGAACAGCCTATACTCACAAATACCTCTACAAAATCTCATGTGAAGTCTATCCGTTTTAAATATGGCCACAAGTATAAATTAATATTCTTAACAGTAGAAATTCGTGATCAAAAAGGGACTCAATGGGCAAATTTTGGTGATGGGAAGTTCATAAGATTGCAAGAGACTTTAGGCAAACATTAAACTAACCTGATTTATCTCCACGACGTTTCCCATATTTCTCCAACCTTTCACATAATAGTCTATGTTCTTTTTTCAGCATAATTTCCCACTGATCTAATTCCTCATTGGACATTTCTTCAAAGTGGGTTCTTCCGTTCTTCTCAACATAACTTAACTCTGTATCTCTGTACAAACCCTTGAGCTTATACAGTAAATCCAAAGCATACTTAACATCTGAATGGGGTTGTCCAGTCTTTTTAAATTCTCCTTGATGAACTACTATCTCTTTCTTGTTTAAGAGCTTTTTATGAGCTTTTAAGAGCTCTTCATCTGGGAAGTACTCATTAATCAACTGCTTCCATCCTTTACTCCTTGTAACCTTTGTAGGACTCTTAGAAACACTATCGGAATATCCAGCCTCTTTGAGTATCTTACCCAGAGGCTCATTTCTGACATTTTCTGATAATTTTTGTATTGCTTTTTTCTGTTTTATTGTTGCCATATCAAATTATATAATTAAAAATATGGGATAAAAAGTGTAATATGGAAGTACTAAGATAATGCTGAGAAATAATGAACATATATCTGGATATTGATGGCGTTATATTAACAAAACAAGGGGATCAAATGCCCTACTTACAGGAGTTTCTAAGTACGATATTTGATTTGTTCCCTACTAAAGTTTATTGGTTGACCACACATTGTAAGGACGGTACTACTAATTGGTTATTTAAACATATTGATGGAAAGCTGGATCCAATCAATGAGAAGTTTATTATGAGGGTGAAACCTACTAAATGGGATACTTTAAAAACTGAGGCCATTGATTTCACCAAAGACTTCCTTTGGTTTGATGATAATGTACTAATGGTAGAGCAGAAGATACTTCAATATTATAAAAAGTTTGATTCATGGGTTAAAGTTGAAGATAATTTGGAAGAAATTACTGGGAAGCTCAAAAACACTTATAGATAGAGAAACTCCTCTATCACCTTATAATGTTCCGGAATAATGTCATTACATTAGTGTCATAAAGCCTATTGTTATAACAATATTGCCAATAGTTGACCAGAAGATAGTTTTTAGAACTTTCTTCCATGTGAATTTCTTATCCAGTTGCCATATGGAAGCATATAGAAGATACACTAAAATCCAATGAACTAAACCAAGGGGATATAATTCACCGAAGAGAATTTGACTAATTATTGCGTAGCATGTGGCATAACAGAAAATGAATAAATAAAACTGCCATTCTAGAAACATTTGTCCAAACATTTTTTACTTATTGGTCAAATTAAATACCGTTTTTTCTAAGGCATTTCTTATATTCCGCATCTGTAGAACTCCTTGTTTTAGTCCCTATCCCCTTGTACTCCCTTTCTTTAAGTATTGGATGGTCATAATCACACATTTGTTCTTTTGTGTATAAATGGATTTTTTTGTCATCATATTTAGGATTTTTCTTCGCTTCATCTTTGCATGTTTTGTTCTCTTTAAGACTTTTTTCAACTTCTGCTTTCGTTATAGCCTTAACCTCAGATGTTTTTTCAGTAACGATTGAACATTTCTTCTTAATTTCTGAAGGTCTATACGCATACCAGTAAAATGCTCCCCCAATTAAAGCAAGGAAAGTGATTACTAGAAATGCTTTGAATAACAACATACCTACTTTCATATAGACACTATTGTACCGTGTAGATAGTTCGTTGTCTATCAATACTGTATTTCATACACTTCTGATATATGAAAAACAAATCTTTTGATGTGAAATTCGGGAAAATTGTTAAGGAAATGAGATTGAAATCAGGATTAACCCAAGAGAAATTAGCCTTTAAGGCTGATGTTAGTAGTAACTACATTGGTAGAATTGAACGAGGAATGGTTAGTCCTTCAATTACCGTTGTTTATAGTGTTGCTAAAGCAATGGGAATTACGCTTAAAGAATTGCTGAAAGAAATATAACTCACTGATAGGTAACTATGCGTTATATAACTACTTATTACCTACTAAAGTTGAAGACTTCTTAAAGATAGCATTTACCTTAGAAAAAACTTCTCTTGGGTGGTCATTGTTTTGATCAAAACTAACCCTTTCATTTTGGGGATCTATGAATAACTGTGTCTTATTCTTGGATTTTCTACTACCAGCTAGCACCATCAGTTGTGTTTCCCCTTTTCTGTTTTCACTAATACTTGCCCTAACCCAATAATCATCATCTTCCTTTTTAGATTGGGTTACTGTTATATATTCATCGTCCAAATTGACAATATCAGCACCTTTGAACTTGTCTGAGTTGATGATTTTAATAATATCTTCAATGATTTCTCTTCGTTCTCCTTCCAACTCAACTTTATTTCCACATTTAGGGCAGGTTGTATAAACGTTGTCATATACGTCATCTTCATTTTCCCATCTAACGTCACAGTTATCCTTCATACACCTAGCGACAGCCCAATCATCATCAATGATTTGCCATAAAAGTCCTCGCCATTTATAAAGTTTTTCCTTATCTGCCATTAATGTAATTCTATAAACTCAACTTCATTTGATAATCTTCTGGTTTATCTTTGTGTTGAAAAGGTAAATAAAGACCTTTGGCAGTTTTCGGAATTTCAAAATATACATTCCCAGTCTTACTTAAGCCTGGTTTTACAGATTCATAGTTCAAATTATTGTCATCGCCTGAAAAGAGATCATCATACATTTCATACTGATTCTGTTCTGAATCTGCAAGATAAAAGACATCACTCCCCATATAAAAGTCCTCCTCTGATAAATTCCTTAATGTTACATTCACTTTGAGAAAGGTATTCTCATTACTTGAAGGCTTAGTTGGATCACCCCATGAAGAAGGTAATGTTGCTAGTTTCTCTGCTTTATTTACCTTTACTGCGATTGTAGCAAGTACAGCCTCTTCTCCTAGAGCCTTTTCAATAACTTCTCTCTTACTTTCCTCTGTTTTCTCTTCTTCATCAAGATCAACTAATTTATCCATATTATTTACATCAATAATTCTCCACACTCCATCTTCTTTTCGCATAGAAAAAGAGACTGTATCATCATCTCGTAAGGTTATGTCAGAAATCTTCCCATGTCTCTCCGATTTCACCTTTAACATTAAGTTTGTCAAGTTGATATCCCCCCAGATTGATTCTCCGAACTCACCGCTTTCTACACTTGACTTGAAACTCGTTTTAGCGGTTTCTTTTGCTGTCTCAGCCATAGTAAGGACTAAGCCGGAAAAAATTCCTGCATCTTCAACATCTACATCTTTCATTGCTTCCGCAAAAACATTATCTACTACAGTATTAACATCTACATACTTCTCAAACTTGTTATAATCTCTTTGTTGTACTGCTTTCCCCATTTGATAAATTGAAAACTGCGGTGTACCTCGCAAATAAAGATATCCTGAAAAAAGGGAAAGGAGGATGACAATTAATATCCCACCTATGATAATTAGTGGCTTATGATTCTTTTTTGAATCCATGCTTTGTGAATTTGATTTTAATATCCGATTATATCTCAAAATGGGCTGCAAATATATACTACTCTCACGCAAATAGGGGTATAATGTTTTAATGAAAAAATTCATAACTAGTTTATTCTCAATACTGATTTTCTTCTCCTTTACGACTTTTACATTGGCAGACACTTGGGTAAACGGTTACACCCGAAAGGATGGAACATACGTTCAAGGGCATCGCAGGTCTGATCCTGATGGAAATTTCTACAATAATTGGTCTACAAAAGGGAATGTGAACCCTTATACAGGAGAACCAGGAACAAAAGTTTCTCCTCCCTCAAACTACAACTATTCTCCACCAACCAATAACAACTATTATTATTCCCCTCCTTCATACACACCTCCTACTAATTACAATTACAACAACTACGTACAACCGACTGCAAATCCAAAAACATTAGGGGTAACAACATCTATAACACCAACAAGTAGTGCAAATTACAACTCGTACAATAAGGACTTAAGTTGGTTATGGACCGTATTCATACTGGGGGGACTTTCTCTTTTCCTTTTCAAAAGTAAAAAAGATAAATTCAATCAAATAAGTAACTAGTTTAGGAAAATCTATCCAAATATGAGTTGGTTATACATTTCACCTGGCCTATTTTATAATGTCTTTATATGGAACCTATAGTTTCTTCCGAACACTTTGAAATCTTAGAAGAAAAACCCTCAAAAAAGTACCTCAAAAGCCTTAATTATCCAATGTATATGGAAGAAAGGCGTGATGGAAAGAATTTCTGGATTCTTTTCAAGTCGGCTTATGGAAGTAGATTATATGATTACCTGTTTTCAAAGAAAGAGTATAAAGCTAAGGAAAAGTTGTTTGGTATTGATGATGAAGGATATTTTGTTGTTGGAAATGAGGATGATTTTGAGACTAACCCTGACTTTCTTCAGTACAGGTTACTTAGGAATTGGAAAATAAGTGATAAGAAAGCAAAAAGGATTCTTAAGGTCGTAGTTTCAAATAAGAATGTAGCAAATGATCCCCTACTCCATACTTTATATCTAAAAACAAGAGCTAAATGATTTCTAAGTTACAGGTCATGTACTTCTATAAGAAATGAACGAAAATAAAGACAATAAAGAAAAGAAAAAGGTAGCTTTGTATATTAGGGTTTCTACTGATGAACAAGCTGAAATGTATGGTGTAGACCTTCAAAGAAACGCTCTAATGGGTCTAATCGCCTCTAAAGTAAATGAATACGAGTTTGCCGGAAGTCAGCACGTATATATTGATGAGGGTGAAAGTGGAACCTTAGAACCTGAAGATAGACCTGCTTTCAGAGCTTTGCTTGAAGATGCCTCTGTGCCTGATGAAAAACCATTTGATATTGTAGCTGTTTATAAAATTGATAGGTTCGCCCGTAGACTAAAGATTCTTCTTGAGATTATGGATAAATTTAATCAAGAAGATTTTAAACTTGAGTTTATCTCTGCACATGAAAACATTGATACTTCAACTCCTTTTGGGAGGGCAATGCTTGGAATTATTGGTGTTATAGCAGAGTTGGAACTTGAAACAATAAAAGAAAGGACTCGTGCTGGTCGTCTAGCGTCAGCAGAAAAAGGTGGGTATATGGGTATCCCTCCTCTAGGATACGTAAAAAGTGATGATTTGGAGGGTAAAATAGTTATCCAAGAGGAAGAAGCTGAGATTGTAAAGATGATATTTGACCTTTTTGTCAACGAAAGAATGAGTAAAGAGGCTATAGCTTCATACTTAGTAGATCGTAAGATACAATCCCCTCTTACTTATCGGTATGAACATTCTAAAGAGGATACGAAAAAACAGAGGACACCAAGCATTTATGGACCATATCAATGGCATCCTTCTGCTGTGAAAACTGTACTGGAAAATGAAATTTACATTGGGAATCAGTACTATAATAGGTCTAAGGACGGAAAGAAACTTCCTAAAGAAGATTGGAAACTATATATTCATCAATTTCCTCTATTTAGCCCTACACCGGATAGTCTGTTTTTTCAGGCACAAAAACTTCTTCAAGGGTCTGGTAATCGTTACTATGCAAGAAAAGATAAAAACAGAAGGTACTTGCTACAAGGATTACTGAAGTGTGCCAACTGTTTTGATCCTGTACTTCATGATGAGCCATATGCATGGCATGGCACTCCGCATATGGTGAAAAGTACTGGTAAACCAGCCTATTATTACGAATGCAGTAGTAAACATTCAGGGAAGAAGAAAGCAAGACATGTTACCTGTAAAGTAGTTTCCTTACCAGCAAAGAATCTTGAAAAGTATGTACTAGATTATATTTTCAACTTAGTAGACAATCCTAAAATCGTTTTTGAATATCAGCAAAAGTTACAATCAAAAAAGTTAAACATTAGTTTATTAGAATTTCGTTTAAAGACAATAATTGCATTGATAAATACACATGAATCCTCCAAAAGCCGTATAGTAGAGCTTTATTCTGATGGAAGAATGTCTAAGGAAGCAAAAGATGAAGCATTTAAGGAGTCTGACAGAAAACATAAAAACAACCTTGCTGAGAAAGAGAAAATTGAGAAGGATTTAGCCATATTTACAGCAGAGGGAGAGTATATAAAAGTCTTTGAAGTATTTAAGGAACAATATGCGAAGTTTATGAAGGAGTATAAGCAAGACATTGAGGTTGAGAATGAAGAGTTTTACAGGCTGGTACATATGATTGTTGAAGAGATAATCGTATTTTCTAGACCTAAAACTGATAAAGATAGTGTATCCGGAAGAAAGGTTGAAGGTCAGATGATTCCATATATGCTTAAGATAACTTTGAAGATACCGTCAGAAATGTTGATGGCGCTACTTAAGAGCCTCTCTCCTGAGGAGAAGTTACAGGCTAAAAAGCGTGGATGGTGGGCGACACAGGGCTCGAACCTGTGACCTTTACAGTGTCATTGTAACGCTCTAACCAGCTGAGCTAGTCGCCCCTTTAACGAGTGATTCTATCATTAAATTACCAGATTGAGAATTAGCCTATTACTTTATCTATCAATCCGTAATCTTTAGCTTCATCCGCAGTGAAGAACTTATCTCTATCTGCATCCTTTTCAATCTGTGCAAATTTCTGCCCTGTAAACTTGGAAAGCATCCTAAAAAGTTTTTCTCTTGTCTTTAATATCTCCTTAGCGGCTATATCAATATCACTTGCTTGTCCCTCTGCTCCGCCAAGAGGCTGATGAATATGAATCTTGCTGTTAGGAAGTGCAAATCTTTTTCCTTTTGTACCACCTGCAAGCAGAAATGATCCCATTGAAGCGGCTAAGCCGACTGCAATTGTTGAAACATCTGCTTTTATGTAATTCATCGTATCGTAAATTGCCATACCCGCTGTGATATGTCCCCCCCCTGAGTTTATGAACATTTGAATATCGGATTTAGGATCTTCTTTTTCGAGAAATAGAAGCTGTGCAACAACTGTTGATGCCATGTCCTCCTCAATTGTACCTGTTACAAAAATAATACGATCTTTAAGGAGTCTGGAGTATATATCATAGGCTCTCTCCCCTTCTCTCTCTTTTTCAATTACCGTTGGTATTAGTACTGACATTTCTAAAAATATCAAAGATTATTTATCTCTGAAATTATATCTTTTCCCTGTATATTAAGCAAATTGAGTGGTATAATACAAAACTTAGATTATTATTGATGCTATGGAACCACATGAACAACAACTTTTGAGTGAGCTGATGAATAAGAGACTTTATGTAAATCAAGGTAGTTATAGAAAAAATCATCAGGTCGCAGAGGATGTAACTCAGGTAGACATTCTATCTCAGGACATGAACTTTTTAACAATCAGCCCAGTAGGTGATCGGCTCAGTGGAACAGTGATCTCGATGTCGACACTAAATATCAAGAACGCAAGAGGAAGTATTACTATTAGTGGAGAAGACTCATTGAAAAACGAGGTTATGGTTGAGTTCCAGTTAGTCTAGTTTCAACGATTATTTCTCTCCTTTTTTAACAGGAATTGCTTTTGCTATGAAAGTATCATAAGCCTTCTGTTTAAGAATAACTCTTTTGATGTACTCTCTCCACTGTGGATCATCGTAGTAGTCATGATCATGACCAGCATGCTCTTTCTTAACCTTATCAACTTCGGTCTGTAGTTCCTCATCTGAAACCTCTACTTTATTTTCTTTTGCATAAAGTTTAAGAAAAACATCTGTCTTTAATGCTTCATCGGCATCCTTTTTCCACATCTCTCTCATGGTTTCGAGTTTAATATTATTGCTTGTAAGGAACTGTTCCATTGTTAATTTTTTTTCTGCAAGAGTCTGACTGAAAGCGTTTTCTCTCTCCAGCGCTTCATAATCTATAGCGGCCTGTGGGATAGTAATCTTACAAAGTTCAATAGCCTGAAGCAGCACCGAGTTTTCCTGCTCTTTCCTTATGTTCATCTCTTTTTGTGCAAGAAGTCTCTCCTTTACCTCTTCCTTTAGTTCATTAAGAGTCTTAACATCAGTTAGATTCAATGACTTTGCTATCTCTAAAGCCCATTTATCTGTTCCTTTTTTTGCGGTTGTCTTTCTCTGTTCCAATTCTTTCATCACGCTTTCCATCTCTTTTTCATCTACTTCAACTTTTTTACTCTCCACTTTAACTTTCTTCATGTTTCCAAGCTTAAACTCCGGCATCACGGTACATACAACTGTGAATGAGATATCTTTTCCCTTCTCAAGCTTATGAATTCCTTTGTATGCTGGTGGTGCAACTAGTTCAATGCTTTCACCGGTTACTGCCTGACTTACGTATAGAGGGGCAATTCTTTCGAATGTCTCAAACATAAGCCTTTCTTTCAACTTCCCTTCAATTATCTCCGAAGGGACAGTTCCTTTTCTGAAACCTTTCATGTCTACATCTCTAGACTCTTTCTCGAGGAGCGTGTTATATGATTTTATAAAGGCGTCAGAGGGAATACTGAGAGTTAACTCAATACTCTCTTTTGAAACATCTTTTCTTGTATAGTTTTTATCCATGATTATCGACTTTAAGTTATCGTGTAAGTATATAGGTTGGGAAAGATTTTGTATAGAGAATGTAAGTAGATTATACAAATATCATGGGTCTTCTCAATATCTGTTTGTACATTTCACCGCGTATTGCCATCTCTGCGGTAAATGCAAATGGAAGTTCTCTCGCATGTGATCGGGTCTCGTAAAGAACTTCTTCTGGGATTTTAATTCCAAATTTCGCAAGACGGCCAGTCTTAAACGAATCATACCATAATAGCCTGGGAAGAGGATCTTCCGGCCTTCCTTCTACGAAATCAAGTATGTATGTACGTTCAGTATTTGCATTGTGAGTCTCAGGATTAGGATCATTTTCATAAGCGAATTTAACAATCGGGTTTACCGTTAATAATTCGTCCGGCAATTCACTTAGAATGTTTAAGCTCTTTAATCTTTTAACGCTTTTACTCAGTTCGAAGGTTAGCTGGATACGCGAAATGCTTGCATATTTTGAATAGCCACTTATAAACCTAAATAGATTTGATTTAGATCTTGTTGCAAATAGCGGTAAGTGAAATGTCATAGAAGATAACACAGCGACATCCATAGGTGTAAGTATAACTTCTTCCTTTTCACTTACATCAGGTATGTAGATCATTTATGTTGAAGGTCATTTTGTTTCTTTCACTCGACGAACTTTCCCTTGTCGTTACCTATCTTCTCCTTCATATCCTTTAAAACCTCTAGATAGTACCCTTCCATTTCCTGTATTGGTTTCCCTTGTCCGACGTTCATGCCAAATTCGTAGAATACACGTTGAGCCTCTTTGATTCTGTTCATATCCGTACCAATACCTTCTACAAAGAGACTTCTAATAGCTTCAGGATGAGGAAACTTGGCAATGTCTCTCAATGCTGCTACATAAACACGAGGGTCTAAAACACAAGTGGAGGTCTCATCATCAAGATGGATTAAACCTGTTGAAACCATTTGGGAAACACTTTCATATTCTACCCCATTCTCAGCTAGGAACTGCAGCGAAACATTGCCCCATGGCTGAACCATTAAAGTCTCTATAACCTTGATATCCAGATCATTAAGACGGATTGGTTTTCTTTTATGAGGTTGATATTCCATACTTATATACTTCCATAAATCTTATCAAGTTTTCCAGTGACAACAAGTCTCTGTCTGGAGGTCCAGAGAGGTGTACACGTTACCAGAGTGATTCTGTAGTCATTATAATTCACAAGAATACTTCTGTCAGTCTTCTCTACTACTTTTGTACTTACAACAGTATACCTGAAGGTAGCGTTCTTCTGCTCCACTATTATCTTATCCCCTACCTTTACCTTATCTAGATTGAAAAATGTATCTGTCCTTGGAGGCAGGTACTGAAAACGGTGAGCAATGATTACCGTATTACCTCTCTTTCCCGGTTCATTTGAAAGCGGAAAGTGCCAGAACCCTCTCTCCATACCGTGAACATCTTCCTGATCAACCACATCTCCTTTTATATTTGCTGAAGGAATGTAAAGACTGGTATGTTGTTTTTCCATATTAAAAAGGATTTTGCCCTCGTTTCTCAATCTCACAATCTCATCTATAGATATATGCTCTAAAGCCTGTGAAGACTGGAGATCATTTATAATGGCGGTTTGGTCCGCTGGAGAAATATGTGTAAAAAGCTGGAGTGCAACATTGTTTGCCAGCCTGTTAGCGTTAAGTGAATCCATCGTTGATTTAATTTCAGGATACTTAGGATAGATCAGGAAGAATAGAGAACCTGCTATGACTGATAGCAGAAGAAGGAAGGATGCTAATTTTGACAAAAACTTTAACATATATGATTGATATTGTCTTTATGCCACCTATTATATCAATAAGGGAATTGATTTTCTATAGGATTTGTAATAACATTATGTAACTAAAATATTTAGTAACTTATATGGCACGAAGAAATAACGAAAAGAATGAGTCAAAACCAATGTCTGAAAAGATTGTTGTGGAGACTGAGGAGAGATCAATATGGTCAGTGTTTGCAGGTATGGTAATGGTGTTTCTAGGAATTATGCTTGTTATTGTAGGGATTATTGCCCTTCTTCTTTACAGGGTTGATCCTAAGCTAGATAAAACTCTTCCTGTTCCTGCTCTTACAGTTCTTCCTGCCAATACCAGTGCACATGCATTGACAATCAGGGGAAGTGTTGAAAAAGAGATCAAGAGAGTTGCGGTTTATGTAAATGATAAAGAGGTTGAGAATGCCGTTTGGGTTGATAACGGGAACTTTAAGTATGAGTATCAGATAGACAAAGAGGGAAACTACAAACTTCAAGTAGCATCCATTAGCGGGTTTCCAATTAGAAAAGTAAGCGAGAAATCAGCAGTAATGGCTGTAAACGTTGACTGGACTGCTCCGGCTAAGGATGTTGCAGTCGGATACAAAAAAGAAGTTGATACTAAAACTCTCAGTGTAACAGGAAAAACAGAGGCTTTTGCGACTGTAGTTGTATATAATAACGATGCTAAATATATAGGGAAAGCAGATAAAGATGGTAAGTTCTCCGTATCTGTGCCTCTTGCAATGGGTCAGAACAATTTTGATATCGAAGTTAGGGATGAAGCTGGCAACAGTGTAAAACTTGACCAGCCAATTGTAGCAACAAGAGTTTCAGGATCAATAAATGGAAACGGTTCAACAACCGGACCTGATCTTCCTGAGTCAGCAGGTGAACTTGAAGCTGCTATGGCGTTTCTTGCCGGTAATAAACTCATGAGTACATTTGGACTATTAGCCCTGATTGTACTTCTGGCAAACGGAAGTCTTGTAGCTCTAAAGATGAGAAAGTACTCTGTGTAGTTTCTTTCCTAAAGCGCCTTTATACAAAACATAGTTGTATCTCTCGGTAATTGTTTCGCTGCTCAGGTCAGCATCCTGTAAATTGGCAACACTTGCATCGACCTTGTTTGTCCTGAATAAGAGGTAGAAGTGATCGGTTATTAATCCAGTTACAATTGCACCACTGGATATCATCGACTTAATATCCTGTGCCGAGAAAAATCCGTAGTATGTAGTCTCATTATGTAAATGTGGAGGGTGAGTGTGCATATTAAAAAGGTAATGAAGATCTATCTGCTTAGGAACTTTCTTGAAATACACCTCTCTTCTCGAATATCTCTTTCCGTCTAGAATAATCTCTTTGTAAAAATACTCATTGTTCTTAGGTATATACGAGACTTTGATCTGGGAGTTTGACCTCACAAAGGAGGTGGAGCCGGTTGTTATAGATGAAAGAATGAGATCACCGTCAACCCAGTACACTGAAACGGATCTTTCGAGTTTGTCATTTCGTGTATTTCTGTAGAGCCCTTTTACCTTCTCCCAAAAGTCATAAGGAAGAGAAATTGTTTCAGGAAGATCGTATGAGTTCGGGTACACGTTCCCTTCCTTCCATTTAACAAGTTTTTGGTATACCTGATAAAAGGAGTTGTTTGAATTGTCGTCTGAAATGAAGAAATTGAGCAGTGACTTTAGCATAACTTTAATGGCATAATAATGAACCAACTTTAGTATAATATATTATTGTGTCAGTTCCAAAGATTCTAAAAAATCCCTTATTTCTAATTTCAATAATTGTATGGCTATATGTCTTAATCCCTTTTATTGCACCGATTGCGTATACAGTAGAGAACGAAAAACTCGGATGGGGAATAAATCAATTTTATGAAAACTTCTGCCATCAAAGAGTTGAACGGTCTGTTTTTCTTTTTGGCAAGTCTTCTCCTATCAGTTTCTACACAGTGCAGGAGTTAAAAGATGCAAAAGCTATTCCTCAGACTAATACTAATCCTGGCAGATACATATGGCCTGAGTACTTTGGGCATGATTATGTGGGAAACAAAGTGGTCGGATATAAAGTGCCGATATGTATTAGAGATATTGCTCTATATGGATCTCTGGCTTTATTCCTGACAATCTTCTCACTGCTTAAGCCTAAGACGGTTGATAAATATGCTACCCAAAGACTATACCTCTACGGCTTCCTATTGCTCCTCCCTATGATACTTGATGGCGTTGCTCAAACTATTATTGAAGGATTTATGATAAAGTCAGTTCCCCTTTCCTACATTCATAGTATTTCCAAAAGAATTGTTACAGGATCACTATTCGGATTAGGACTATCTCTAATTCTTCTCAAGCTCTTTAATGAAGGTCGTTTGACTAAACAGGAAGAAAAGGGCAAAATATAGATATAAATTAACCACGTTTTAACATGGGAAGAGAGTTCTCTGCGAAATATACTGGAAGAGGAATGAATGTATCTGAAGTTGAACATAATGCCAATAAAGAGGCTCTCCACGGAAGTTTATTCAAAAAGAGTATATCAGTCGACATCTCATTGAAAACCATGGTCATGGTTTTACTTATTGTTGCAGGTTTATATTTTGGTACTAAACTGATGGATGTTGTAGCCCTACTCTTTTTTGCATTCATAATTTCATCAGCATCTCTACCTTTCGTAAGGTGGTTACATATGAGGGGGTTGAGCAAAGGACTTTCAATTGCCATTGTGTATTTTATCGGTCTCGTTGTGCTCGCTCTTCTCGTTACATTGGTTTTTGTGCCATTAATCTCGGAGACGCAGAAACTGCTTTCGGATATTCCCGGTTTTGTTACGAAGGTTGAAAATACATTAAGAAGATTTAATGCATTTGGTGTTGAGATTAATAAAGAGGTTGTTGCAAACATGTCCTCTGAGATTGTTAATTGGATTTCTAAGAATATAAATGCTCAATCAGGTGTTGAGGGTGTAAAGACTGCACTTGCAACCCTTGTTGATATTGCGGGAGGTTTTGTTTCAATAATCACTTCTTTCCTTATGTCTATCTATATTATTTATGATCATGACAACTTTGTAGATCTCATACTTCTTAGGATCTTTGATGAGAAAAAGAGAAAGAGAGTTAGACAGCTGGTACTTGATGTGGAGGAGAAACTTGGCGGTTGGCTTTTAGGCCAAGCAACGCTCAGTTTCATAATTGGAGGAATGTCATGGATTCTCCTTACGATTCTTCAGGTTCCCTTTGCTTTACCGCTTGCGGTATTGGCAGGCCTTCTTGAGTCAATTCCTAACCTCGGCCCTACTCTCTCGGCTATCCCTGCCGTTATACTTGCCTTCCTTGCTACGTCACCCGTAAACGGACTCTTCGTCGCATTGGGTTACGGTGTAATCCAGCAGCTTGAGAACACAATTATAGTGCCTAAAGTCATGTCTAACGCCGTAGGTCTCAAGCCAATTTTGGTAATAATAGCGGTAGCATCCGGTTTTACACTTGCCGGCCCGATCGGAGCACTGCTCTCTGTCCCAGTAGCCGTGCTATTGCAAATAGGCTATGAGTTCTATCTTGACTTGCAAAAACTGGAAGCAGAAGGTATCGTTTAAAATATATTAATCTGCCCTATATGTCACAGGAACCATCAAAAAACAGTGAAAGACCCGTTCTACATTTTGAGGATGCATCCGTATCGGAAGTAAATGAGAGCAATGTAGGGAGAAAAGGTTTAAGCCTTTTTAAGACTCATCACTTCGATGCTCCGGTTCCGGACTTTTTCACTATTCATCCAGATGTATTTTCTCAGTTTTCCTCTATGGTCTTTAAAGAAAAGAAGCACGAAATTGACAGTATGAAGGAGAGCCTAGAACATAGGGACGTTTTAAACATGTTCACAAGGTTTGATTTTGAGAATGAAGTTACATCAGAAATTGTTAAGAACTATACTAAACTTTCCGGTTTTACTGATGCATGGGTATCGGTCAGGTCATCAGTTTCCTTCCCTAAAAGACCTGAGGTTTCTTTTAGCGGACTTTTTGAGACACAACTGAATGTAAGGGGAGTAGATAGTGTTCTTAAAGCAATTAAACATGTGTATGCATCTGTTTTCTCTGACTCAGTCGTTAAGTACTGCGTTAATGAGAGTATTGATTTAAGCGAGGTTGGATTGGCAATAGTTGTCCAGAAAATGGTTCAGCCCGAGGCGTCCGGTGTTGTGTTTACAATTGACCCGATAACAATGGATGATACAAAGATGAGTGTTGAAGCTGTATATGGGTTGGGAGATGTGATTTCCAACGGTGAGATAACTCCTGATTCATATGTCCTTTTTAAGAAAGACCTCTCGATTATAGAAAAACATATTGCCCCTCAGGAGTGGATGAAGGTAAGGACATTGAAAGCCGGAGGGATTAATACCAGCGAGAAGATCCAGATATCCCCTGCCTGGAGTCATAGGCAGAAGCTTGAAGACAAATATATATTGGAAGCTGCAAAGATCGGCTTGAGACTAGAAGACAGAATGGAAGAAGCCATTGATGTTGAATGGGTGCTAAGCGGTGGGAGACTCTGGGTATTACAGGCGAAAAGTACATTTGGGAAAGCAAGTATCATTTCCAATATACAATTTGGGCACAATAGTTTTGTTGCGGACACTTTGTACAAAGTCGTTATGGAGATACTTTCAAGGAACGATGACATGGCTACACTCGAGAGAAAAGCTATGATGGAAGCACAGAGATATATTGAGAAAGAGCTCGAAAAGAAAGAAACTATAAAAGAAAACGCTAAAGTTATTTCGCAGGCCGGTACAAGCATCTCAAAAGGTGGCGAGGAATTTCTCCTCTCAGGTATTGGTGCAAGTTTTGGCATTGTGGAAGGGAAAGCTGTTGTGTACGAAGATAAAGAAGTTCCTGTCGGGAAAGGTGATATTCTGATTTTGAAGTCGTACAACAATGACCTTTACCCTCTACTTTCAAATGCAGGAGGTGTTGTTATAGATACAGGCGGTTTAACCAGTGATGCGGCTATTGTATGCCGTGAACTTAATATCCCTGCTATTGTTGGTACTAGTGTTGCGACATCAAAACTCCACACGGGTGATAGCGTGAAGATAGACGGTAACAGCGGATCAGTGTATGTAATAGATAAAGCTAAGGCTGAGCATAAGTATATTGCAGAAGAAATAAATGTAAAACTACAGGAGTTACCTGCTGCAGCTGAAAGAGTTGAAGTGTTGGAGGAGAATGTTAGCAAAATTGTTTTAACTCAGCCTGTGAGCAAAAGTAGCGATATTGTCCGTACTGCAACCAAAGTATTTGTCAGCGATGGTAATATGCAGGAGATTGTTAATTCGGACGGGGTTGCCTATATTTCCCTTGATAAACTAATGATTGAGAATGATCGTCATCCCCTAGCCTATGTTGAAGAAAAGAAATATAAAGAATATGCAGATAGTATTGCGAAAAAGATTGATGCAATTGCAGGTATGGTTTCACCCAATGAGATTGTTGTATCTATAGGTGAGTGTTCGATAGGCAAGTTTAAGAAGCTGACTAGAGGAAAAGATTTTGAAACCTCGTCTCTGCCTGATAGAACGATGGGTGCAGTTCGATATTTGGATAACCTTAAACTTCTTGATCTGGCTTTAAGAATTGTAAAAAGGACTAGAAATGTTCTTCACAATAGAAATGTATCTTTAGGAGTACATTCACCGATGAACGGAACAGTAATGAAGGAGCTCAAGAAGCATATCACTGCGTCTGGACTTAGAAGAACGGCTACATTTAATCTTTACGTGATTATTGAAAATCCTTCGGAAGTAATTGTGCTTGACGATATTGCCGGAGCCGACATTGACGGAATGATTTTGAATACACCGAGTATTGCTAAACAGATGCAGGGTTTGACTTATGAGAATAGTGATACAAAGTATGATTTGGAAATCGGGAGTATGTTTAAAGTCATAGATAACGTTGTTGAAACAACAAGAAAAGAGCGAAAGAGGTCGATTATTGTTGCACAGGATAGTACGGAGATTCTTAAGTACAGTGTTTCAAAGGGTGTTTATGGAGTGGTTGTTAATACTGATGTAATAGGAAGCAAAAGGACGGTCTCAGACGCTGAGGCAAAGATACTTTTGGGGGCAAAATAGATTATTCTCGAATTGAATCAGGTCTATTAGAATCAAACTTCTCAAAAAGATCGGCCACGCATGTAGGCATAGTTGGTGTCTTTTCCTTTTCATTTGCAGAAGTGGCGAAACTAGCCGCGATCTCTCTTACCTCACTCTGATTAAAGATGGGGTTTGCTTTTTCCCATGTAAGGTAGTTTGAAACGCTAAGCCATGATTGCACAAAACTGTAAACCCTTTCAGGGTCAGTTCCCCAGTATTTAAAAGGACATTGTTCAACTCTTGCAACGTTCTCTGCTCTTTGTACCGCAGTAAAGCCAGTTTTGAGATTAGTTAATCTTAAGAACCCTCTGTATCCCCAGAAATTAATACGCCCTCCAGGCATAGCCTTGACTGAATATTGAAATAGTATTGGGGTGTTGCGATGCTCGACTATTCCAATTGTTCCATAGGCGGTTCCACTTTCTTTTGCTTCTCCAAAATATCTCCCTGATGTAGTTTGATTCCACATAATATCTTGATAGATAACTTATAGTGTATTATATCTCTGTGTGTTGCTATTGTACAGGTGAAACCTCCCCCGCCTGTGTAACATTTTAAAAATAGCCTGTAAAAGGTATATTTGTTTTCTCCTATATAACAAATCTGTGTAACAAAGGAATCCCTTTTTCTAGATCTCCTCTACAGGAATGTTCATCATCTGTCGTGCAATTCTTGCAGAAAGAATTTTCGGACAAATAATTAAAACTGGTGCATCAGTGTAAGGCACCGTTGGTGTCCGGCTTATTTCATTCATAAATGTGCGAATATCTGCGATTTTATCGTTCGGGAAAATTGTAAAAAGGTTCAAGGTATTCCGGCCTATACCCCATGTCTTCATATCATCAGTTTCATAGTACCTTTTTTGAACCAAAGCTCCAGCTGAGTCCATACTATAAACAACAAAGCGGATATCTGGATTGGTAGCAACGATATATCTGGCAATTTCTTCCGGCATTTCTGGATCTGAGGTCTCTACGCCTGTTACCAATATAGGCCATCCCAGTTCAAAAATACGCTCATTTATAAGATCTGAAACGGTAGATGCTGGACCAGTGACCTCAATACGATTTGATGCGAGATTAGCCATTTTTTCTTGCTGTTGTAGTGTCATAATAATTATGTTGTAACTTATAGTGTATTATACTCTACTCTATTCGCACTTTTCAATGAATTGTCTATTCTCGCAGCATTCTGGCAACCCCCTTATTGCCTGTTATTATGATTCTTTTGGGAATCTCCTTCATCATTGATATCCTCTTTATGCTATCTCCTTCCGTATCCGTTACTATAAATAACCCTATTCTGTGGAATGCATCAACTCCGGGATCTATAAGGGTCTCAGTTCCGTGGCTAATTGTGTATACACACCAGTTAACATTGGGAATATTTTCCCTTATGTAATTCCTAAGTATTTGAAGGGTCTGTACCGGCCTGTCAAGAAAAAGAACCCGATTAGTTTCACCCTGGCTCACCAAAAACTCGTCTAAAGCTCTTTGGGCCTGTAGAAGGTATCCCTGGGTATCAATCCCGTCCAAATCAAGAATCTCACGATTTAAATCTATCTTTTTAGGATCGTCAGTCATAAATATTTGTGTATATAAAATTTAATACGCTAACTATTCTTTCAAAACTGGAGGTACTGATACAATTAGTTTATCTGGAGTTTCGATGTCAAGAGCATCTAATAACTCCTCAGTCATAAGGATAAAAGGAATTCCGTATGAATGATCGAGATTTTCTCTTACAAGCGTCATGAAAGATGGGATATCACCCGACGGAGTATCACCGGGTATAAAGTAAAAATCTACGGCTTTGGGGTGAAAGTTATTGGTTCTGTGTCCTGGGATAAGAGTGTTGACCTCATGATCAAAGGTAAATATTTTTAATAAATCCCCTAATCTCTTTGTACATGCTCTGGTTATAGCCCCCAGATCAGCTCCTGTAGGAATGACTATTAAAGGTGGCATCATCCTTTTTAGAGTAGACTCCTGTTCTCTTAAAACAAACTCATATATTTGTTCCGAAGCCGTACGTACATCGTGTGTAAATTGCTCGGTTTCGGTTTCGGAGCTATCCGTTATTTGCATAGACCAATCGTGAGCGTAGGCCATGATAGAAAAAGTAATTTTATAGCACGTATTTTAATACTTCCGCCTATATATTTCAAACACTGAATGCATCCGAAAGAAGGTTGCCCTCACTATAAGTTAGCGGTTTGGTGTATACTATTTTCTATGCAGACTACCCCAATGATGGAACAATATATGAGTTTTAAAAACCTCTATCCGGACAAGCTGGTTCTGTTTCGAATGGGGGATTTCTTTGAGACCTTCGGAGATGATGCCAAACTATGTTCAAGAATATTGAATATTACCCTTACCTCAAGAGATCGAAGTACTGACCCTACCCCACTGGCAGGTTTCCCTCATCATGCCTTGGAGCAATATCTACCCAAGATAATTCATGCTGGATACTGTGCAGTAATCGTGGATCAAATTGAAGATCCAAAATTGGCAAAAGGGATTGTAAAACGTGCGGTTACAAGAATAGTAACTCCTGGAACTCTTGATAGTGACAGTGCAGAAAAAGTCAAAAATACGTATATTGGAGCTTTCTACGTGAGCAAAAAGCAGATGGGAGCAGCCTTTTTGGATATATCTGTAGGCTCATTCCACTATGTAAATACGAGTTCAAATAGAGAGGCTTTTGAGTCCCTGATGAACTCATTTGATCCCGTTGAAGCCTTAGTTATTTCAGGTGAGACCTCACTTGTCTTTAATAATTTGCCTGTACAGATAATGGAGAAAGGGTACGATAACGGGAAGTATTGTGAGAGTCTGATCCTTGAGAATTACGAAGTTAAATCACTCAGCGGATTTGGTCTTGAAGACGGAGACCCTGCAATACATGCTATTGCAATGCTGATTGGTTATATTAAAGAGACACAGAAAATAAAGCCGGAGCACTTGGAGGTTCCAAAGCAGTTCATGATTAACAATACAATGGTTTTGGATAGGTCAACGATTAATAACCTTGAAATTGTACAGGGAAGCAGGAGTGGAAGTTACAAAGATTCTCTTTTTGGAGTCATAGATCATACCAAAACAACTATGGGAAGGAGACTTTTATACTCCTGGCTTCTCAATCCCCTTGTGAACTTAAAAGATATTGAGACCAGGTTGAAGGTTGTAGATCTTTTCTTTAAAGATGATTCCAAATTAAGTAGTGAGAGAGAGATCTTAAGTACAATTAATGATATCGAAAGAATACTTGGAAAGATAGGGATGAACAGGGCAAGTGCTAGGGATCTGAAAGCCTTGGAATATTCACTTTCGGAAGTTTTAAAACTGGCAGAGATTATAAAGGATGAGGAAAGTGTTCTTGAGTCACTTAAAAATAATGAGACTTTGGGAAAGATAAAAGAGGTTGTAGATATAATAGGCAAATCTATTATTGATAACCCGCCTCTTGCTATTACTGAGGCACATATTATTAAGGAAGGGTACGATAAAGAGGTTGATGAGATCAGGTCGTTAACCGGGGACAGCAAGGGATGGATTAAGGAGTTTGAAGCTAAGGAGAAAGCAAGAACTGGGATAACCTCACTGAAGATAAGTTTCAATAAAGTATTCGGATACTACATTGAGGTTACAAATACCCATAAGAACAAAGTGCCGGATGACTATATAAGAAAGCAGACACTGGTAAATAATGAGAGGTATATCACGGAGGAACTTAAAGAAAAAGAATCTATCATTCTAAATGCCGAAGAAAAACTTTCATCGTTGGAATATAAGCTGTTCCAGGAAGTTAGAGATCACTTGCTTGGGTATATTAAAATGCTTCAGGATGTGGCAAAAGAGATTGCAGTAATGGATGTGTTAAGTGGGTTTGCATATTTGGCTAAGGTAAAGAACTACGCCCGCCCTACCCTCTCTGACTTTGGAGATAGCCATGGTGAGATTAGAATTAAAGGAGGAAGGCATCCGGTTGTAGAATCAATTTCTGAAGAGGAGTTTGTTTCCAACGATACTGCTATGAATATGGAAGACTCTAGAATGGTGATCTTGACCGGTCCTAATATGTCAGGTAAATCAACGTATATCAGGCAGGTTGCGATAATAACCCTGCTTGCACAAATAGGTTGTTATGTTCCTGCACAGAGTTGTGAACTGTCACCGGTAGATAGGATATTTACGAGAGTGGGAGCTTCAGATGATCTTTCCCGTGGAAGAAGTACGTTTATGGTTGAGATGAGCGAGGCTGCAAATATTGTAAATAATGCTACAAAGTACAGCCTAGTTATTTTGGATGAGGTGGGAAGAGGAACCAGTACGTACGATGGTGTGAGTATTGCATGGGCATTGGCAGAGTATCTTGTAAATGATATTCAGGCGAGGACTCTGTTTGCAACCCACTATCATGAGCTTCTCAAGCTTTCAGACGGTGAGAATAGCGGGATCAAGAATTTTAATGTGCTTGTTGAGGAAGATACTGAGAAAGGGATAGTTATATTCTTGAGAAAGATTGTAGAAGGCGGGACTGATAGGAGCTACGGTATTTACGTGGCCAAGATGGCGGGACTGCCTGAAAAAGTTGTTGCTCGGGCCAACGAGATACTTGAGAGTTTTGAGCAAGGGTCGTTATTTGCAGACGGCGTAACAGTTAGAGGTGAATCAGTTATTTCCAAAAAGAAAGAGAATGGGAATGAAAAAATCAGGAAAGAAGATTTACAGATACCGTTGTTTCAGATACAGGACAGTGAGTTGATTAAGGAATTGAGAGAACTGGAAGTTGACTCTCTAACTCCGCTAGACGCTTTGAATACTTTGGCAAGGTGGAAGAAGAGATATTAGCTTTTTGTTACAGTTTTGTTATCTTCGTGTGGGATAATTGTCAAATAATTTACTATTTTCTTATGAAATGCTTTGACATATTAATTCAAGTAACATCATGGGGGTAATTAAAGATTATATTCATGGCTTAAAACTAATCAAGAGAAAATGGGATTTTCAGTGTGATGAAACACGCGATAAGATAACCACTGTCCTTTTTCTCCCTATCCTTCTTGTCTTCACGGCAATGCTTTTAACGATTCTCGCTGGTGTCGTGGTTGGAAGGGTTCTTTTGATAGATCTTTTCAAAGACCTACCATTCATTATTGTGATGATTGTTACGACAATGCTTTTCTTTAAGCAGAGGTTTGAACTCGTAAGGTATTTTCTTATCACCTTATTTGGTTTAGTGGCTATTTACTGTTTTCTAGGTTGGGGGATTTTGCACTATGTTGGTTTAATATTTTCGTTTCTGTTCCTTTTTATGGTCTATTTTACTTCAAACAAAAAAGTATCTCGAAATACCACTCTGGTGTTTCTTTTAGGATTTATTGTAATAGGACTTTCGCAGAGCTTTAACATTGTAAAATATGAGTCCAGTTGGTCTCCAAAAGTGTTTATATTTGATTTTATAATTGTTCTTATTTCTTTTTTGACTATTATTCATGTTGCATGGATCTATAACATCAACTCGGAGAATCAGATAATGAAAATCAGAGAAATCATAAGTAAGTTAAAGAAGAACAATGAAAGCTTGGAAAATGAAGTCGTGAAAAAGACTTTGAAACTTATGAAAAACGATCTTGAACTTGAAAAATCTCAGAAGATTCTGTCCTCAGCATATGAACAACTTGGAGAAAGTGAAAAAAGCCGGTTTGAGCAAATGAATAAACTCGCCAATACAGCCTTCTCTATTAGTAAAAGAGTTCACAATATAAAAAGCCCTTTAATGTTTGCGCTTAATATCGTGAAGGATATGAAAAACGAGAAAAAGGGTGTTAATAATTTGATTCATGCCCTTTTAGAAATAAGGAATGAATTGGATATTATTCACGATGATACAGTTATCTCTGGTGTCATGCAAGAATTTAGTGTAGCGAAGGCTGTTAAGCGTTGTATTCAAGTTCTTCAATGGAAACTAAATAAGTATAAAGTCAAATTATCCTTTGATGATTCAGGCATATTTCTTCTAAATGGTGACATGACGAAATTCAATCATGTGATCCTTAACTTGATTGACAATGCCATTGATGCAACGTTGAAAAAAAAGAATCCCCAAATTCAAGTTACTGTTTACTACAAGGATGATATTTTACGAATTGTTATTCAAGATAACGGAATGGGTATAATGAAAGCAGATATAAAAAAAATATTTAAAGACTTCTATACTACAAAGAAAGATGGTAATGGACTTGGACTATATATAGCTCAAAAATACATTTCGGAGGTATGGGGAGGAAAAGTCTATTATAAAAGGCAGAAAAAGTGGTCTAATTTTATTGTCGAAATCCCTACCTAGCTAGTATTTCCTTTTGAAAAAGAGTTTTGTAGTATTTTAATGTTAGTAAAAATCATTACACCATCTGTACCACCATATTATACAGTGCCAGCTTCTTACTGACGTTCCCTTTAATTGCCCCTATAGCCTCCTGTATTTCCTGAATGACGATCATACTCTCCTCTCCACTCTTTCCTTCTTCAATCTCTTTCTCAAATTCATATTTGTAATAAGCCAGCAATGCATTTAGAAAATTAACAATATAATCCCTTTCCTTATCCTTCCCCATCTTCTCTACAAAACTCAGCCTCTTTACTGTATCCATCTCTAAAAACTTGGTGACATCCTCAGACTCAAAAGCATTCCCTACGCTTTGCCCGTAATATTTACTCCCTCTGGATAGAATTGTATCCAACAGATTCCCTTCCCTGCTCACCAATAGAAAAAACATCGTTTTTTCGTTCGAATCTTCAAAAGTTTTGAGAAGAGCATTCTGGGCTTCAGGCGTTAAGATATCCGCTTTATCTATGATTCCAACCTGATATTTTTCCTCAAAGGGTTGGTATACCATAGCCTGTACAAACTTTTTAACCTCATCAATACCAAGGCTGTTTTGTGTTGTGGTTAAGTAGTGGATGTCCGGAACTTTTAGAAGTTCAATAAAATCGGAGACCTCTCTCTCGAAGAGTTTAGAGATCTGTTCAAGGAGAATCCTCTCCCTCCCCTCTTTTGTCTCTGCAATGATAATATGCATCATATACCAAATGATAACACATTTGCATTGACGTGTTACAACCATTAATATAGTATTTAAAGTACTAAGATGATTTAAACTGCCCTTGAACTCATCGCGTTCAATACTACAATATCTTGTAAACAAGGGACTTGTTTCCCCTCAGGATGCTAATAAGGTTGAGGTTGAAAAGACCAAGTCTTCTCAGACAGAAGAACAGATAATAAAGAACCTTAAGATGGCTGATGAGAAAACAATAATCCAGGCCAAGTCGGAACTATTCAATATCCCTTATATTGACCTTATGACATACGAGGTCCCTGAGCAATCGCTTTCAGAGATCAATATCGACAGTCTAAGAAGGTATAATGCTGTACCTTTTTCTCATGTGGAGAATATTGTTAAAGTTGCTATGCAGGATCCTTTTGATGTTCAAGCTATTGAAGCATTGGAGACGAAATACCCTGCCGGTACAAAACTGGAAATCTATATAGCAGACGAGATGGGTATTAACTCAATCCTTGATCGAAGAGTCGGTGAAAACATGAGTAGTGAGGTAACTGAAGCTTTGGAAGATGTCCAGGTGCCGGTGGCAGACATAACAGAACAGGTTGGTGATGAGTATGTAGGGAATATGGAGAACATGGATCTTAAGTCGGCTCCAGTTGCCAGGATTGTAAACTCGATTTTACAGTATGGAGTCAAAACTTCTTCTTCAGATATCCATGTTGAACCTCTTGAAGGAAGACTAAGAGTTAGATTTAGAATCAACGGACTGATGACAGAAAGACTCTCATTGCCTAAGCATCTGGCAAGTGCAGTTGTGTCCAGAATAAAGATACTGGCTAGATTAAAGATTGATGAAAAGAGAATCCCGTTAGACGGAAGACTTCAGCTAAAGATTGGAGACCAGAAGATTGATGTTCGTGTCTCTACAATACCAAGCATACATGGCGAGAAAGTGGTTATGCGTCTTCTTGCCAATGACCTTGAAAGCATAAGTCTTGAAACCACAGGATTACGAGGAAGTGCATATCAGAAAGTGCTTGATGCCATGAGTGTTACAAATGGAATAATCCTTGTTACTGGACCTACGGGTAGCGGTAAGACTAGGACATTGGCAGGAGCTTTAATAAGACTTAACGACCCTAAAGTAAATATTATAACTTTGGAAGACCCGGTTGAAATCCGTGTTCCGGGAGTCACACAGGTACAAGTAAAGGCTGATGTCGGACTTACATTTGCAATGGGACTCAGGTCTATTCTTAGACAAGACCCTGACATAGTCATGGTGGGAGAAATCCGAGATCAGGAAACCGCCCAGTTGGCTGTTCAGGCATCCCTTACAGGTCACTTGGTACTATCAACACTTCACACGAACAGTTCCTCTGCAGCAATTCCCCGTCTTTTGGATATGGGTATTGAAGCATACCTACTGGCTTCAACTCTACGCTGTGTTATCGCTCAAAGACTTCCTCGCCGGGTATGTAAATATTGTGCAGAAGCTCATCCTGTTCCACCTGAAGTAATGAAGAATATTAAAGAAACCCTTTTAAGTATCAAGAACTTTGATGTTGTTAACTATGCAAGGAAACTTGCTGAGGCGAGTAAGAATAAAGAGGGAGAAGGAGTTGCCATCAAAGCTCCAGATAAAGATCCAACCGGATTGGATCAGATATATCTTTACAAAGGTAAAGGTTGTGATAGATGCGGAGGAAGCGGATATAAAGGAAGAACAGGTATTTTTGAGGTCCTACATGTAACAGAAAAGATAGGACGAATGATGATGGAGGATGTTTTAACTTCTGATGTGGAAAAAACGGCTGTTGAAGATGGAATGATTACAATGATACAGGATGGATACCTTAAAGCTATTGAAGGCATTACAACGATTGAAGAGGTTCTAAGAGTATCCAAAGATTAATTAATATAGGTTTTGAAATAGTTAAATATTTCATATATTGTATAAACTAGATTAGTTATATATAGAAAAACAATGACTGCCCAAAATGACGACGGATTGAACTTAGGTTACCCTTCAGGTCCTGCTACCACACCCGTTCCTGCTACTCCAACTACAGCAACCCTTTCCCCAAATCCTGCCCCTACAATGTTACAATCTGACAGCACACCAAGTGTAGATGATCTAGATCCCAATAGAGGTCAGCAGATATCTGGTCCATCTTTCGATGCCCCTGGTGCTGCCGTTGCACCGGTTACAATACCTGTTGCTCCTGCCCCTGTACAATCGACTCCGGCAATTATGCCAGATCCTGTCCCGGCTACGACTGCTCCAGTTGAAGAAACTAAAGAAGTTTTTACAGGTTTAAAACCTGAGGAGAAGTCTGAAGAAAAGAAAGATAATCCCCTTCAAGCATTAGCGAAGAAGCTTGCCGCTTTAAAATCTGAACTTATTGAAGAATCTCCCGGTGAATCCTCGGACGTAAAAGGGGAAGTCAATGAATCCGACTCTGCAGAGGTATCGCCTGAACCAACAATGGTTGAGCCTGTTACTGATCCCTCTACATCTTTGCCTACAGAACCGGCCGTCCCTACACCCCTTCCTGGCAATGATTTGCTTAGTCAGAACTTAAGTACTCCCCTACCGGAGACAATAGCTGATTCAAATCAGTCATATGAATCTACAAATACTGAAATACCTGCAGTACCGGACCCGGCAACCTTAACTCCTGCATTAGATCTCCCTGCCCTTGATACGGGTTCTGTGCAAAGCGATATTTCAATGCCTGTACCGGACACTAATACTATTCCAGATCCTGCTCTCGATGTACCGTTATCGACTACCGATGCATTGCCTCAAACAGAGTCTCAAGTTGATGAAATACCTGTCACGGACACCCCTGCCGAAACACTCCAGCCGCAAACCGTTGATATGGTAGTAGGCGGAAGCGATGTTCCTGTTCAGGAGGTCATTGATGAAAGTTCTACGGACTCAATCTCAACAGAAGAAGTGGCTCAGAATACTACTGCAAATGCTAAATATCCCATGAATATTAATAAAATATTGGATGTTGCAATAGAAAGGAATGCTTCTGATGTGCATATATCAGTCGGGTACCCTGTTATGTTGAGAATTGATGGAACTCTTATTGAGCTTCATAATCAAATTGTCTCTACCCAAAATGCTGAAGAACTTATATTCCCTATACTTTCCGATCAGAAAAAGGAACTGTTGGAGGTTAACAGGGAGGTTGATCTTGCCCATACACATAGACATGGAGGAGAGGCCAGATTCAGAATCAATGCGTTTTATACAAGAGAAAATCTTGCTGCAGCATTCAGATTAATTCCGACAAGAATTAGAACGGTTGAAGAACTTCAACTTCCAGCCCTTTATAACCAGTTTGCATCCTTGAAACAAGGATTAGTCCTTGTTACCGGCCCTACTGGGCATGGTAAAAGTACAACACTTGCTGCAATTTTACAGAAGGTAAACTCAAGTAGAGCAGCTCATATTTTGACGATTGAAGATCCTATTGAGTATATTTTTCCTAAGTCTAAGGCAATTGTTGATCAAAGAGAGATGCACGATGACACTCATTCCTGGGCAGTTGCACTTAAAAGTGCTTTGCGACAGGATCCTGATGTTATTCTCGTAGGTGAAATGCGTGACTACGAAACTATTGCAGCGACAATAACACTTGCTGAAACAGGGCATTTGGTATTTGCCACACTGCATACCAACAGTGCCTCACAGACAATTGATCGTATAATCGATGTCTTCCCTGAGAATCAGCAGGCGCAGGTTAGAGCTCAGCTAAGTAATATTCTTGAAGCTGTTGTTGCTCAAAGGCTTATTCCTATTGATGGCGGAGGTCGAAGAGCGGTATCTGAGATAATGATTGCAAACCCTGCAATCAAAAATCTAATTCGTGAAGGGAAAACCCATCAAATTGACAATGTAATCAGAACAAGTGCAGATATAGGAATGGTATCTCTTGAACACTCACTCGTTAGACTTGTAAGGGAAGGATTAATCACAATGGATAAAGCTCAGGAGTATGCTGTTCATCCTGAAGAGGTTGTGAGGCTACTTAAGAGTTAATATTTAGAAGTACATGAAAAAGTTTAAATACACGGCTAAGAATTTAGAGGGGAAAGAAGTTGCGGGATCTATTGAAGCAAGAAGTAAAGAGAATGTTGTTGAAATCCTCCAGGGAAAGAAACTGATCGTCGTTAAGATAGAGGATGATCTTGGTCTCAGCTGGTCGAAACTCCAGGAGATAAATGTTGGAGGTGTACCTATTAAAGATAAAGTGATCTTTATGAGGCAGCTTGCTACCATGATTGGTGCCGGACTGCCGCTAACACAGGCCCTTGAGATCTTAGAGGCCCAGGCTACAAATCCTCTTTTTAAAAGGACACTCTCGAATGTTCTTGCTGATGTACAGGGAGGAACAGGTTTGGCAGAAGCCTTTAGAAAGAATAGCCAGGTATTTGATTCAATTACTCTTAATCTTGTTGAAGCCGGTGAGCAGAGTGGAAACCTTCAGGTAATACTTGAGAGACTTGCGGTTGAGCTTGAGGATCAGAAGAAGCTTGGAGAAAAGCTGAGATCGGCAATGATTTACCCTACTATTATTCTTGTTGTTATTGTAGGGGTTATTCTTCTTATGATGTTTGTGCTTGTACCAGCTATGGCTAAGATCTATGGAGAGTTCGGAGCTGAGCTTCCCGGTATTACTCAATTTATGATTAATTCGAGCAATTTCTTTGTTGGTTACTGGTGGCTGGTAATAACGGTTATTGTACTCATTGCAATTCTGTACAAGTACTATAGTGACTCTCCGGGTGGAAAGAAATTTCTTCATAAGGTGCTTTTAAAGCTGCCTGTTTTCGGAGTGATTATGGTTAAGATGCAGATAGCTCAGTTTACCCGATTACTCTCCCTCCTTCTAAAAAGTGGCCTTTCTATTGTAAGTGCTTTAGAGTTAACGGCAGGATCTCTAACCAATGTAATATATAAACAGGCAGTGCTTGATTCCAGGGATGAAGTTGAAAAAGGAGTTGCCTTAGCAATTCCGATCGCTCGTTCACAGATATTTCCTTTGATAGTAAGTCAAATGATTGCTGTAGGTGAAGAATCAGGTGAAATGGATAAGGTTTTGGAAAAAATGTCCCAATATTATAATGAGGAAGTCAGTGTTGCTACAAGCAACCTTGCTACGCTTATGGAACCGTTGATGCTCTTACTTATGGGAGGTGCAATTGCCTTCATTGCATTAGCGGTCTATATGCCTATGTTCAATCTTTCCGGGGTAATTGGCTGATTATTGACAGCCCGGTATTCCTAATGTAGATTGGATATAGATAAAGATAATTTAATTATTTACAAACATGTACGGAAAGAACTATAAAGCATTCACACTTGTCGAGATGCTTGTCGTGATGGGAATTCTTGTTATTCTTATGACAATGGGTATTGCTGCTGGAAGATTTGCTATTCAAAGAGCGAACAGAGTTCAGCATACTAATGCTGCAGATCAACTATATCAGGGCTTACAGAGCTACTACGCTGATAACAGAGAGTTTCCTGATGCAACAACATTTGGTGATTTTGACACAGCGTTAGGGACTGGTGGAGCTCTTGAGAAGTATATAGATAGTAAAGCATTTGATGGGGGTAGCGATGCAACATATTACTATTCAGTTGAAGACCCTGCAGGGCAGAGTGTTCTTGTATGCGTGAGCTACGGTGGACCTCAAGATGAGAACGGTCAGGGTGGTTACTGTAATGGAAACGGTTTTGGAAGCCTTCCATCTGGAACATCAGTTCAGAAGAAAGAACTTGATGACTCAGAGTTTGCTACACAGGTAGAAGATAATGGTGGCTTTGTAATCCGAAATGATTGGAATGCAGCAGATAGGGTTTGGGAATAGGAGTTATCAACGACTTTGAAAGGGAGGCATACGCCTCCCTTTTGTTTTCAAGTAGTATTAAGTATATTCAATTATGGTTTTAATATATTTTGCACTAGGTACTATTCTTGCGAGTTTCCTAAATGCACTTGCATATAGGTATAGAAACGGAAGCGAGATAGATAATATTTGGACAACGCCGTCACATTGTGAAAGCTGTAAGAAAACGCTCTTATGGTATGATCTCATTCCTCTTCTTTCTTTCCTTTATACAAGAGGGAAATGTTCAAAATGCGGGAAAGAAGTTTTTTGGTACTACCCCCTTTCTGAAGCTCTGTTAGGTTTATCTTTTTCACTATTTTATATATACGAGATTAGTGTAATTAGTTATGTAGTCCTTCTCATCCTTTTTTTGTTTAGTTATTGGGACGTGAAAGATAAAGCTATTCCTAAGGGCTTTACAGACGTTTTTATTATCCTCTCCCTCCTCTACTCTGTTTTCTCTCTCCTGTATTCATTTGAAACAGATAAACTTTTATCCTTTGCAGTAGTTGTATTTCTCTTTCTCGTTTTGTACTTACTGAATTTCAGAAAGGAGAAGATAGGAGTGGGAGATATGATACTTCTCTCCTCTATCTTTCTAATCAGCGGCTTGAAGACTGGTATAGCAACAATTATTACAACCATTTCAATGGCAGGACTATTTGCCATATATTTGGTGATTATCGATAGAAGGAATAGGAAGAGATATATCCCTCTTGTTCCATTCATGACTTTGGGGTATGTAATAGCAAGCATTTTGGTCGCTGTTTATTCGCTTACTACTATCTTTAACCTGATCTGAGGTCTCTTTTTTGCGTTGCTATCTCAGGTTTTGTGTGATAGATTTGGTATATATGAACCTGCCCAAGAAACCTTTGTACAAAGCTTACACCATGTTAGAACTGCTGGTAGTTCTCCTGATTTTTATAATTCTCTCGACGATGGCAATGTCAGCTTTCAGCGGTTTTCGGGATACTGTAACACTTAATGAGGATATAGATAGACTTAAGCAGAATGTGAGAACCGCACAAAGGGCCTCGTTGTTTCTTGAAAGGGACCAGGATGAGAGATGGATATATGGAATCGGGTTGGATTTTTCACAGGTGGAAAATGATGGAACCTACAGAATATTCAAATGGTGTGCTCCTTTTAATGATTACGGGGATACACTATCCAAACAGGCTATCCCTAACTATGATCCGGCGTTTGCAGTTAGCCCGACAAACGGTAACCTGGGAAGTTATACATCAGAATCGAAATGTAGGTTAGGAGTCGCCATAAGTGAACTGATAAAGACTGAGGCATTTGATGAAAGAATATCAAGTAATTTCAACATCTCTCTTACAGATTTGGGTATTGCGGGAACGCCGTCTTATGTTTTGTTTGAATCAGTCTCGGGTAAAACATTCTTCTACAATCTGCAGGGAAATATTATAAACTATAGCGGTCAGGCAGAAATGTCGTCATCCCCGGACAACTTTGTTCTGGAGATAACCTCTCCCAATACAGGTAGAATTAAAACTGTGACAATATTTAACATATCAGGAAAGATGAAAGTTGAAGACAGGAAGATATAGGAAATATAAAGCATTAGGTTTCGTTGAGGCCTTAATAGCAATTGCAGTTGCAGGTATCGCTTCTATTGTCCTTATGAGTATTGCAATTAATACTATCTCTCAGGTCGTTAGAAATGAGATAGAGAATAATCTAACAGAAAAAGCTGTTGAGGGTGCTTCTATGGCAAAAAAGATTGCCGCGAATAATAACGAGAGCGAGACAGGTCTTTTCCCTCAAATCGATGGCAATGAAGGTAACTGTTATGCTTTTACAGGAGATAACAACAACCCTGAGTTTCAGATGTCAGGGTCTGATTTTCAGATAGCCTGCAGATATGATGCCGGAGAGAGGGAGCAGTGCCTTAGCTACAAGACACAGGACCAGAGTATATTCAGAGTAATGTGTATTCTTCCTGACTCTGTACCCTCTTCAGGGCTCGTTGTAGGGAAAATAGTAACGGGTCTTGCCGATTGTGATGGAACGAGTGATAAAGGCAAATGCAAAATTAATGACTATGAATACTTTTTAGGAGTTAAAGTTGAACAGAAAAACTGATGAAGAAAGGTCTTAGAAGAAGTAAACAATATAGTGGTGTTAGTCTAATAGAAGTGCTGATAACGATGGTGATTATCGGAGTCGTTATGATCCTTGTCTCCATTACCCTTACAACAATGATTCGAACCTCAATTATCTCAACCTCCCGTACCGCAACGAGAGAAGAGTCTGAATTTATTCTTGAACTTCTTCGCAAGACCATTCGGAATTCAAATACTGAGGATCTCAGAATATATAATGTAGGAGGGCGTGCATACAATAATACAACAGGAATGACGATTGATAGTAGTCTGACTGGATATGAATCTACTGTGACTGATGGAGTTTCGGGTACTGAGATACATTTTAGGCCTGTCGGCTACGGGAAATGGATATGCGTGGGTTTCTTCCCTGATTATTCAGATAATACAAGAGGGTATGTATTAAAATCCGTCAGGCAGGACTTAGAGACTTCCTCGGATTGTTTTAACAGTGCAACGTCGGAGTATAGTCAAAACACAATACTTCTAAATTCAGAAGATGTTGATGTTAATTCATTGAGCTTAGTCTTTTTCCCTACTTACGATGAGAACTATCTCCTTACAATTGATCTTGATATGGAACCTATTCATTGGATTGCGAATAGTGATAGCATTAAGCCGAATTATTTCAAACAGACAGTTGTCTCTACACAAAAATTGACCTGGGAGGATTAATCTGCTAATTTTATGTATATAACTGTAGAAACATGAGAATGAAGAAAGTATATAGTGCACAGGCTTTAGCTATTGTAATGATAGTGCTTGTCATCGCAGCTATATTAGGAATGGCAATGCTTTCCAGAACCCTCAGAGATACTCAGCAGCTTGCAAACGAAAAATCCTCTGCTGAAGCACTAGAATTCGCTGACTCAGTTCTTGATACTATGAAGGGAACAACTGTAGCAACATTGGTAAATGCTTGTGATAATGCTCAATATGGTGAAGGATTGAAATCAGCCGATGGGTGTAACGTAAAGGGAGTTTCTGATGTAAAGGCGTTCTTAACAAGTGCAGGTGTGGACAATAATACGTTGGATGTTTTTGATAAATGTCAGAACAGCAGCTCCAATGTTGAGTTGAGTGCCAAACTTGCTGATTCGGATGATGAACTGGAACTTAGGTCTGATAATGTGAGATCTTTCGTTGTGAGAGAGCAAACCCCTAACCCGTTATCCTGTACTCTTAATCTAAAGTTTGAACCACGTGGCTCAAGTTACGGTGGCCTTATCATTTCAAGAATATATGCCAGGAACTATACAAACGGAATCCCCGGAGAATATAAGCCGTACGAGTATGACGATATTCAGCAGTATTGCGTTCATCTGACCGGGAAACTATGTGCTGATAATAGTAGCATGGACGGTTCTTGGATAGACCTTGCAAGTGGTGCTACTGTATCCGTACCTCTGGCTGCAAAGGGAGGGTATCCTCTTGATGAAATTAGAGTTAGGTCAGTTGGCGGTACAGTTGCTATTAAAGCTTCACTTTCCGATCCTGATTGTATTAAGGATTGGGAGATGGTTGCTATACGTATAGGAGCTAATTGTACCGGTACATTTAGAGCAAAAGAGATACAGATTCCGCAAAAGGAGTCTGCTCTATCAATTTTTGATTATGTACTCTTCAATAGTGAAGGTGTACTCGGGCCGGAATAATTTTGAATATTGTTTAAATGGCTGAAAAAATTAAAAAAAATGTCCTGATTATTGAAGATGAAACCGTGCTTCTTGATTCATACTCCGAAGTCCTATCAAATGAGGGCTACAATACTCTCAAGTGTTCAGATGGTTATAAAGGATTGGATATGCTGAGTAAAAACCATGGTGATATTGATATGATAATCTTGGATCTTATGATGCCTGGTATGGATGGTCTTGAGATTCTTAAAACGATTCATAATGATAAAGAGAAGTATGGCTCCTCCCCTATTATTGTTCTCACTAATATGACAAGTGAGAAAGTTATCAAAGAGGCTTTTGACCTTGGAGCCTCATCATATCTCATTAAATCAGAGCTTGAATACACCGACCTTACAAAGGAGATAGAGAAAATTATAGGGTAGATAGATAGGACTATAGGATTGAATATGCAGTGTGTTAGTTATATAATTAAGTATTAACTTAAACTGCTTTAGAATGAGTTTATACACAGGTGGTTTTTCTGGTGCCGACTTCGGTCCGGATACTAATTCATATGCTATGTTTGGATTAAATGCTCCTGATCATATTCTAAATGATTTACGCGAGATTCAGGGAAAAAAGTCTCAAGGAGAAAATAAGGATGGGTTCAATGAAAGTGATACAGACGCTGTTCTTAAAGCGACTTTGGATTTGTCTAAAAGTTATTTACTTGCCTTTGATGCTGTTCATGATCCAGAAATGGATTCAATGAGAGAAGAGATCGCACTGTCACCTCTAATGCTTGTTCATTCAGTTGCAAATGCAGGGCCAGAAAGAGATTATTATCAAGGAGTTTTTGATAATAATATAGCGACTCAGGGCCAAAGTTATGTCGATGAAATATTAAAACTCATTAATAGTGGAAGAGATGCATCGGATGCCCTAAACGAATTAAAAGATAAGATAAACTATGGGGAGATACTGAAATCGTTTGAGGATCTTCGATGTCCTAATTTAGCTGGAAGAACGATTGATTTATTAACTGGTATACGGATAAGCTTTGATGAAGAAGGTAAGGTTTTTGAGGCAGGTCTAGTACTTGATAGAGGAGTTAACTCTGAGGACATTTTCAATAAGAAGTTTAGAAAGGATAGATTGGAAGCTTTAGTTAAAAGTGGAGCTGGTGCACAACCGCAGGGAAAGGTACTCGTCCCGGTAAGTGGAGAGAGAACAATGGGTGGAAGGAATAATGAGGGAAATAGGCGTCATGCTTCTGCTACAGGTCGATTGCTCGGAGGTCTAATGGTAATTGCTACAACTCTTGTCGTTGCTTATGCGGCAGTTAAAGCCACGATTAAGCCACCTCAGCCTCCTGTTGGGGGAGGAGATGGTAATAACTTCACCCCTACTGCCGTTACTACTGCAACACCTGATACCATGTTCACCCCTACTTCTGATATGATTATCCCTCCGGTGTTACCTACTGTTGTGTCAGAGCCAACAGCTGTAGTCGATCCAGAAAGGGCTGCGCTTGAAATTGAGGGAAGAGATTTTGGAAGAAAACTGGAGGAAATAAGAAGGAGGGCTAAGGTTCTCGATGATACACCAGGAGGTATAATTTACGATGTGTCTGGAGGAATCAATTCTGAACTTCGTGATATGTCCATGAGATATCTCTTCCTCATTGAAAACGGTATTCCTGTTAGTTTTGATGGACTGGAAGCCCCAATGGTAATGAGCAATGTCTCGACAAATGTGTATTTTAATGAAGAACCAATAAAGCTTACTAGAAGTGATATACAGGTGATTGAACAGTCAGGTGGTATTGTTATGTTTGGTCCCTATAATACACTTGATTTCGATGTCATAACCTGGAGGTCTGGTGATATAGTTCCTATTCCAGGTGCCATGTTATCATTATCAAGAGCTCATGGAATTAATGATTACTTAAAAGCTGTTCAGAATCCGAATATGATAATTGGAAATATTGTAATCGGTGAAGATCCCAAGCTATTTGATAGACTTTTTGAGGGTGTTCCCAACTATCCTAGGCAAGTAGATGCTGGAGGGAAATTTATTCAGAACTCTCCAATTATATATAGCGAGGGATTTGAAAAGCCTCAATATATCTTTATACCTGAATGTGGGCAGCTTATATTCATACCTGAAGGATTTACTTCCAGGGATGTTTATGAAATGGTAATGAAGGAGCAGCCAGAGATGGCGCCTGCTACCTTTAGAACACCGCTTACTATTTTTGAATCGAGTGATTTGTCAGATTAAGAAAGCAAATTGGAATTGATATCTTGCATTAGCATTTCTTTCCTGCTAGATTAAAGAGAGATGAAATCTGCCTTTAAAAAGATAATAATTTTTGGTATTGCGGTAGTATTTTTTTCTTCTGCACTTTATCTTCTTTGGAGCTGGAATAGGTCAAGAATAGAGAATAGCAATCCACAGTATATTGAAGATCTATCTGATACTGGTTCCGTAGTTTTATCATTTCCCGAAGGTAATCGAGTGAACGGTTGGACAGACAAAGAAAAAAAGTGGTCAGTAGGAACCTTACAAGGAATTATCAAAGAATATAGTTCATTGAATGGTATCAATTATGTGATTGTTAAGTACATAACTTCAGATCGGACCAAGTCAAGGGAAGTTAAGATTCTTTTAACCATTGATAAAGATAAGTTACCTAAAACAGTTACAACTTGGTCTTCAAATCCTGACTATCTTCTTTTTACACTTAACTATGTTGATAGTATCCATATGAATTATAAAATTCCTAATTCTACGGCACTTGCTGTAATCCCCCATACATTGGACGAGTTTAAGGAGATGTACTCTCCAGGTGAAGGTTTACGGTTTGAAATATATATATCTTTCCCAGAAAAAGCTAACAGGACGGTTAAGTATTGTAATGAAGTATCAGTACGTAATTGTATAATTGCTGATCTTGTTGAGTATTCATCACCAAGTTTTAGGGAGTTTTGGAGTAAAGAAAATCTTCCAGATGGGGAATTTTTGGTACCAGTGAATATCAACTCTACATTAATTACGCATGAAAAAGGTAAAGATGAATAATCAAAATTTGACTAAATATCTATTCATAGTCGTGAGTTTAGTGGTGTTTGGTATGATATCTATCGAACCTATTCAAGCGGCTACATATTGTGGAGCTACAGTTAAGACATCGCTTCCTTGCTATCCTGTAAATCAGGGTACTTCGAGTGCGTACTGTGGGACAGGAAGTGGGGGCGTTGATCAGTTCGTTAATTGTGCTTGTACAACTTCAATAGGGAGTTTAGTGTGTAAGAAGAGTGGAGGTGGGTCATATGAGTGCCCGGAGTATAAGTGCAAAGAAAAATGTGTACACGGTTGCGGTACTCCGCCGGCTCAAGGGCCGACCAATAGCAGTGGTAATGTTTATGCTCACTCTTGTCCTCGTGGAACAGAGCATTGGGTTGAATGCTGGGATGAATGTAATTGGGAGCCAAGAACGTGTTATTATAATATTCAATGTACCCTAGATACTGTTTCAGTAAGATGTAGTGAATTTGGTGAACCAGATCCAGAGCCTACATGTACAGCACAAACACCATGCTCCCCTACCTGTCCCGCTGGTAAGGTACCATATAATACTGGTGGAGATACTTCAACGACATCCTGTTCCTATAATACGGGAGCCGTGAATGGAAATGGATCCTGTACTCAGGCTACCAGAACTCAAACATGCTGGGATAATACAAATCCTCCTATCGTAACACTAACTCCCGAAGTAAATGCTTCAGCATTAGGTTGTACTGCAAGCAGCGGCTATCTTGGAAAAGATGCTAGCAATATTGGAAACGTTTCTGTTGCTTTCAACTATGATACTGCCACTAATCCTACTGTTGCCTTGCAGACGTGGTTTAGCAAGTCAGGAAGCACTCCTCCTACAATTAGTAATGTCTATGACACTGGAACAGGACGGCTACAGTCAAATGATTCATATGGGCTTCTTGTTAGAAAAGTAGGAAATGAATGGAGAGACATATACGTTCCAGGCATTAATAGTGGATCTCCTGCATGGATAAAAGTGGGAACAGTTGGTAACGGTTTAAGAGCTGAGATAATTGGAAGCGGTGGGGACAAACTGGCAGGGTTGAGTAATGTGGGAGTCACAGTTAATGGTACAACCCTAACTCTTGCCTTTAAAATTGAATACTATAACTCCCTATCCGGGCTTACAGATTACGAACAGGTTGTAGATGGTGTATATAAAGTATATGCAGCATCCAATACTCAAAACTCATTCTTGCCGGGTGGTGGTAACACAATATCGAGTAATCCTGAATGGGTTGACTCGACAAAGTCATGGACTGTTGATATGACTGACCCTACAAATGAAGACTTCAGTTATACAGTGGATGCATCAGATAGGCTGAACCTTTTATGGAGGTTTGCTGATGGATTGACAAGTATTGCCAGAGTTGTAGGAAATGCCGCTCTAAACAAGGTTGGAACAGTAAACGGGCCGATAAGTGATATTACCTCAGGGACAAATAACTATATATTAGGTTCGGGTGATACCGGTGCAAATATATATAATGGGACAAATAATCTTTGGAAAGTCTCTAATCTTGCAACCAGAACAGATGTGATAGACCTGCTAGCAAATGAGGGTGGGTCTATTGATTTCACCGCTTATGCTTTTGATGGAGCTTGTAACTATGTGAGTAGTGTTGTTAACATCCCACTAGGTGATGCTTGGATGGTTACAAAGGGCGGAATTTTATACTCTTCAGGAGGAACCGCATTCAATCTCAGAACTTTAACCGGCCATGTAGCTTTCTCCAATGATGCGTATTGGAACTCACCATTCGGTTTCTATAAGGATGAGGCTGATATCTCAACAGAAGTTTTAAGCAGTTCCAGTGGAACCTTGAATGAGTTGCTCTACGATATAAAATTATCTTCTTCAAGGCTTTTAAATAAATCAAATGCAAATAATGTGTCAGGATACTGGTACACAAAGCTATCGAATAGGATTGAAAAAAGAACAACTGATGATCCAACTCTGATGACGGTCATATCTCTTGCTGGAAACCAGACTCTTAGCGGACAGTCTACGGATATTGGGACCTGTACTGCTGCTAAGCCATGTGTTGTAAAAGTAGCGGGTAACCTTACCCTCTCCTCCGGCTTTTCCTGCGATGCAAAAACTGTGTTTTTAGTTGAAGGAACCACTACAATACATCCTGATCTGACGGCTTCTTCAATGAGTAATGGATGTCTCGTAATTTCTCAAAATAATGTAAATATAACAGAGGGAAGCTATAAATCTGGTTCATCAACATACCCTAAGTATGATATTGTTGAAGGTTTTTTGTTGTCAGACGGACAGGTAATACTTGAAGACGGAGATGATAGCCAGAATATAAAAGACGGATTAAAAATAAATGGAAGTATTCTAGCATTTGATGACCAGCAATCCCCATCAATTGTTCTCTTCAGAACCTTGCGAAGACTTGATAATACAGGTTATCCTGTGACTGCAATACACTATGATGCAAGGTACCTGAGTCTTGCGACACTCTTCTTCGGTGGTGATACTGACGGTTTCAAACAGGAGGTAGGTTTTAAACCTCTCTAGTGTTACAAATGCAGTATGTTATAAGTCTTTTTCAATTGACATCTCCCCTATTCCCTGTTATTAATTAATGTAATATATACTGCCTAATTTAAGCATTTGTTTTTATGAGTAAGCTGCCCGATCATGTTGGTATAGACTTTGGTAACCACTCAGTTAAAGCAGTCGAACTAAAAGGTGTTGGTACCAATTCTCCCGAGCTAATCAATTTTGGAAGCCAGAGAACCCCACACGGTGTTATAAACAGCGAGGATGATATGCATCAGAATCAACTGGCGGATGCCGTTAAAACCCTTTTCTCAACGGCTAAGATGCGAAATAAACTTGTGGTAATGGCTCTTCCTGAGTCTTCAATATTCACAAGATTCTTGGAGTTTCCAGGTGTTAAGGAAGAAGAACTTGAGAATGCAGTGTACTATCAGGCAAAGGAGTACATCCCTATGCCCATTGATGATGTTCATATGAACTATGTTCCATTGGGTATCAATCCAGAGAAGAATGCACAGAAAGTACTTCTCGTGGCGGCACCTAAGAAGATAATTCAAATCTACCAGTCCGTAGCACTTAAAGCCGGTCTTGAGCCTATTGCTATCGAAACAGAGTCAATTGCAATTGGTCGTTCAATGTTTCGATCCTCGGGGATGAAGCATGTTGTGATGTTGGACTTTGGTGCAACAAGTACAGACATGAGTATAATGCTTGACGGTCAATTAGTGTTTTCTCAAAGTATTGCCATAGGATCTGACTCATTAACTCAGACAATTGTGAATAAGTTTAATTTCGAGTATCAGCAGGCTGAAGAGTATAAGAGAAATTATGGTGTTGTAGAGGGTATTTTAGAAGGTAAGATGTATGCGACACTCTCCCCTATTCTCGAGGCTATTATGAATGAAGTTAGCCGAGGAATAGAGTTCTACAAAAATAAGACTTTATCCCCCGCTCCTAATAATGTACTGCTTAGCGGTGACGGAGCACTGCTTCCTGGTCTTGCTGATTATATATCTAAAGTATTGGGAGTAAGTGCAGTCCTTTCAGATCCGTGGAAAAATATAGCAGTGCCGGATAAGTTTAGAAACATAGTGACCAAAAGTGCTTCTTCATACTCGGTGGCAATTGGTCTTGCATTAAAAGATGAATGATAAAAAGGAAAAAGCAAAACAGAAAATGGCTGAGAACTTAATAGCCGGTAAGTCTATTAACCTCATTCCGCCACTGACCGAGCATGAGGCTCATATAGAAAAGAGAAAAGTTTCTGTTAATACAAATGCAGCATTCGCACTGCTTTTTTTCTTTGTATTGTCTTTAAGTATCGTGGGTTTTAACCTATTTTCCAAACTGGATTTAAATCAAAGAAAGGAAGAGCTGTATGCCCTGGAGCAAAGCATACGTGCAAGAGAGGAAGTGATATCCTCTAATGATGAAATTTTAAGAAGGGTTAAGCTCTATAATAGTATTGAACAGTCCACATACTCCTCTAAGGATGTTATAAACTACTGGCAGGGAGTGTCTAAGGGAATTGCCACGATAAACCAGATAGACTTGACTCAGGGAATGACGTTTGAGGTTACAGGTACAGCCAAAACTCTCACTGACGTATCTAAGTTGTGGTATCTATTGGGTAACGATGCTAAAGTTGAAACTTTAGATTTAAGAAGTGTTGCAAAAGATAAAACGCTTGTGAGATTTGAATTTGAAGGTAAGCTTAACTTTAATGAATTTGCAAAAAATGCCGGAAGTTAATAAAGAGCCAGAAGCAGAAGCCAAAGCCATTTCATCTGCGGCACCACAGCAGGAGTCATTAACCTCGAATAAACCGAAAGTTCAGACTGAGACTGCTGTGCCAGTCGCAGCCCCTGCCACACCCCTTGCACCGGAAGCCGATTTCAAAAGACGTCAGAAAAGTGGTGTTATTGATGAATTGAAACAGCTGCAGGTCGATGTAAAATCATTTAAACCATCTGACCTGTTTATCCCTGTTTTGAGTCTCTTTCTTCTGATTATCCTTACAATTTTTGTATATGTTCCAATGATCACTAAAGCGATTGAGTTTAGAAATGAGAAGGGTCAGGTCGCTGAGAATATAAAGAAGCTTAATCAGCTTGAAACTGAGATAGGTCGAATAGATGTCGGACAGCTCCAGCAGGATCTTGCTGTCTCCCGGGATGTTATTCCGTTCTCTCTTCAGGTTTCTGACTTTGTTCTCTATGTCAACGATTTGGCAGAACACAAGGGACTTGATTTTAAGGAGATACTTGCAGGTGATATTCTTATACGAAGTAAAGGGGAGAAACGGGATGTTGATCCCGTCATAAAAGGAGTGAGCGGTCCTTTGAAGTATGTTGGATCGTTAACTAAGGTTGTTGATTTTCTTGATGAGCTGCAAAATGTGTCACCTTTTATAATCTCTGCAGACAGTATTGAGCTAAAGCAAGTGGCAGGAACTAATGACTGGGAGTTATCCCTTATCATAACAGGATATTATCTTAATAAAGCAAGTTTGCCTGCATTGGATATATATGTTCCAATGAGCTCATATGCTCAATATAAAAGCGTGATAGATATATTTAAGGAAAAGTCAGAAAGTATAGAAAAATAGCTCCGACTTTTTAAATCTCGTCGTTTAGCATATCTTCATTTGAACTCTCATCTGCTTGAGTCTCCTCAACCTTGTTACCAGGTCTCTGATCTTCGTCTACAAGTACTTTCACTCTCTTATCGTTTCGTATAGCACTTATTGTTATGAGATCTCTGATAGCATTGATTGTTCTACCTTTTCTGCCAATTACTACTCCTTTATCCTGTTCAGAAACTTTGATATTTAAGATCATCAATCCCGGGAAATCAACACTATCCTTCTCTTCGATGACAACTTCATCGGGATTATTGACGATACCTTTAACTATGTACTCTAAAAGGTCCTTCATGATAACTAAAATATGATAAATTTACTTACTTATGAATTAGCGCTGTCAGCGTTTTTCTTTTTTGCCCTACCCTTGGAAAGAGTAGAACCTTTTTTTAATTTTTTCATGATACCATTTTTTATAAGAAAGTGTGCAACTGTCTCTGTAGGCTGGGCACCTTTTTTTAGCCACTCTTCAACTTTTTCCTTTTCTATGGTGAATGTTGAAGGGTTTGTTCTTGGATTGTAATACCCTACTTCTGCAATTGCTTTACTGCTTCTATTAGAGGTAGAAGGTATAACTACTATTCTGTAGTGGGGCTCTCCTCTTTTTCCTATTCTTTTTAATCTGATCTTTAACATAGCTTGGTTATTGTAACAGATGGGTTAACGTAATTCAAGTTTTATATTATTTATTATCGGCTGCTACTGATAGAAGGGCTGCTGTTGCGGCCTGTTCCTCAGCCTTTTGTTTACTTGCACCTTCACCTCTCCCGAGTTCTTTTCCGTTGATTATCACAGCCATTGTGAATATTTTATTATGATCTGGTCCCTCTTCCTTAATGACTTCGTAAATAGGAGTAACTTTAAAAAGCTCCTGAGCAAGTTCTTGAAACTTTGTTTTAGGATCTATATCGAGTCTGTTTTCAACAATGCTAGGGATTAAAATTATTAATTTCTCTCTAACGTAAGACTCACATGCTTCAATTCCCTGATCCAGGTAAAGAGCTCCCAGTACGGCTTCAAATGTATTTGCAAGAAGGTAATCTTTATCCCTTCCTCCTGTGGCTTCTTCCCCGTTGGACATTCTTAAATATTGACCGTACCCTAACGTTCTTGCTACACTGGCCAGAGTTTCTGTCTTGACTGTTGCAGCTCTGAAACTGGTAAGTTCTCCTTCGGGTCTATCTGGGAAGGTTTGGAAGAGGTATTGGGAAATTATGAGTTCAAGTACTGCATCTCCTAAAAACTCAAGTCTTTCATTATGATTTATTCCCTGTTTTCTTTTAGCTTCGTTCACATATGATCTATGAGTAAAGGCCTCTTCAAAGTAGCTGATGTTTTTAACTCCTCTTATTCCTAGCTTTTCTAAGTATGCTTTTAGATCTTCCATTTATTTCTCCTTTTTGGTCTCCTCATATATTGCTCCGAGCACACCGTTTATAAACTTATCACTGGCTGAGCCTCCAAAGTCTTTTGCAAGTTCAATTGCTTCATCAATTGCAACTTTGGGTGGTGTAATCTTTGAAAGAAATCCTTCCTGAATGGCAATTCGCAGTATTACCAGATCCACTTTCTTTATCTGTTCTACCGGCCATTGCGGGGCGTATCGCTTTATGATGTTGTCCGCTTCAGAAACATCGTTCTTTAAACCATCAATGATGCTTGTAAAAAGGTCATTGTCATATTTATCTATTTCATCAATCTTTGCAAGCTCGTCCTGTGTATATTGAACTCTATCCCCTATTGCAGGGTTAATGTTGAAATCTTTAGAGAAAAGATATTGAAGTGCTAATACTCTTGCTAAGTGTCTTGGATCAGTTGCTTTCTTCATTATTACTTCTTGGTTTCTGTTTTGGCAGTTGCCTTATTCTCTTCCTTAGTTGCAGGTCCGTAGTATCCGCAGTATTCACATACAAAGTGAGGCCTTTTAGCCTTTTTACACTTTGGACATATACTTAAAGCAGGAGCCTTTAGTGCGTCCTGTGACCTTCTTCGGTCTCTCCTACCCTTGGATAGTTTTCGTTTTGGTAGTGCACCCATTTATCAGGTTCTATAACTTATATAACATGTTGATTATATGGGAAAAGAGGGCTATGTGCAACCTGTCAAAATAGCACTCCTTGTTGAAACTCAGTCAGTGGAGCAGTTTGATAGAAAGTGGAAAGGTTCTTTCTCCGATCAAGGTTGATATGAACGCAACCATTTCTTCCAGATAACACGATTATCTCCGCATTTGATCTTGGGTTACTGACTGTTATTCCTATATAGGGCCCCTCGATTATATGATTGCCACATCGTAAAACACTATTTTCTCTTTCCGGAAAAGTGACTCGTCCTGGAAATTGTATTAATGTTTCGTTAACAACGGCACTCGCTGATCTGCATCCTACTACAATCTCATGCCATGGGAGATCGCCTTCAATTATGCTGTCAAACTCTAAACCATGCTGTAAAAGGTCACACTGAAGAATTGCTAGTGAAGGCCGTTCTCGCATCAAACTGGATATTTCCATATTAGATCTTGGTGGCATAAAAAGTTTGTGAGAAGTTATTAAACAGGTTAATAAACCTGCTCAAAATAAACAAGCAACCCGATAGAAATATATTTATAGCTTAAAAGTTTGGATACACAATTAATGATATTTAAGCGAGATGAATATCTCGTCGGACTATATAATCCAGCTTTCCTTTATCTTTATTGTACTACCAGGTTTCTTCCCCTCGTTTATTATTTCATTTGCTATGTTCCCCTCAATATTCTCCTGGATGTATCTTTTTATAGGTCTCGCTCCTAATGCGGGATCATATGCTTTACTTGCTATTAACATCGGTATTGTAGACTCCCATGTTACTGTTACCCCCTGCTCAGATAAACGGGAGGCTAGCTCTCCTAGTAGAAGTGAGGAAATTTGCGCAAGTGTAGCAATAGATTGTGGAGAAAAGACAACAATATTGTCAAATCTGTTGAAAAGCTCCGGACGTACACTCTGCTTAAGTTCTATCAGCACCAAGTCTTTAATCTGTTCCCATAGCATGTTCTGGGCAAAGTTCTTCATGATCATATCACTGGCAATGTTGCTTGTGCAGATGATGATGGAGTTTGTGAAATTAATAGTCTCGCCTGAGATACTGGTTACCCTGCCCTCATCAAAAATCTGAAGGAAGAGGTCCAGAACCTGAGGGTTTGCCTTCTCAATTTCGTCAAAGAGGACTACTGAATACGGATCTTTCTTAATCTTATCGACAAGACTTATAGATTGCTCGCTGTTTGAGGACCCCCCCAGTAGTCTATTAACACTTCCTTCATCCTGGTACTCAGACATATCTATCCGTACAATATCTGACTTGGCACTAAAGAACTCCTGAGCCAGTACCTTAGCCAGATAGGTCTTCCCTACCCCGGTTGGTCCTATGAACATAAATACCCCAATAGGCTTATTCGGATTTCTTATACCTGTTTTGGATCGCTTAATGGCTTCTACTACAACACCCACGGCTTCATCTTGTCCAATAACTTTGCTTTTAATCTTTTCTTCGAGCTTTATTACCTTATCAACATCCAGAGTGGAAACAGACTCTACATCTATGTTTGTTTGGATTGATACAATCTTGGAGACATGCTCCGTCGTTAGGACCGGTACATTATTTGACTGTGCCCATGAACAGGCTGATTCAAGTACATCTACCGCACTATCTGGGAGCATTCGATCATGTATGTACCTTTGAGCCAGCTCCGCAGCTGCAGTGAGTGCCGGTGTTGTTATGTACAGCTTGAAAAGATCTTCAAGCTTCTCGACCTTGCTTTGTAGGATAGTTATGGTGTCTGTTTGACTTAGCTCTTTTACCTCGATATTGTTAAAGCTCTGTCTGAAACTCTCGTTTGTATAGAAATATTTCTTATAGTTTGCATAGTTTACAGTTCCGATAACCGGGAAATGACCTTCCAGAATATACGGGAGCAGGATGCCAGCCAGGGAGTGGCCAGACTCATCCGCTTTAGCAGGGATAAGTTCCTGAAGTTCATCAATATACAAAATGGTATTGCCTGCCCTTTTGAGTTCGTCCATTGCTTTCTGGACAACCGCTTCCGTGTTCTTGAGGTTTGAGGAGTACGCTATCATCCCATTAAGGTCTAACTGTACAATCCTTTTCCCTATGAGCTGAGGAGGAACATCACCATTGTTAATCCTTTGTGCGAGACCTTTTATGAGACTGCTCTTTCCCACTCCGGGATCCCCAATTAAAAGAGCGTTTCTTTTTCCGATTTTTCCGATGATTGAAACAAGTTCTTCGACTTCTTCCATATGACCTATTCCAAACTTCTCAAAACTGTTTGCAACTTCTTCGTTTATTTCTCTACTGAAATGATTGAGAATGAAGGTGTAGCCATATGCCCATGATTTGGCCACTCCATTAGTTTTATGGTAATCAAAATCTGGATCAAAGAAGCTCTTGGATATTTTGAGATCAAGATCTTTTTCGTAAATATAGCTCTGGCGTAGTACTCTTTGGGTTGAGTTTCTTTTCTGGAGTTCCTTTACTAATCCCGGGAGTACTCTGAAAAGAGCTAGGAAAAGATGAACGGGTTGTAAATCTCGTGATCCGGTAACTAGTGCCTCTTCGCAGGCGTAGAGAATTAGGCTTCGGAAACCCTCAAGTGAAATTGCGTTTAGGTCTTTAAAGAGTTCGGGGTCATTTGTTAAGGTGTTAGAAAGATTCTCAAGTCCAGATCTTTTAAACATTCTCATTACAAGATCGTCTTTTAGAAGGTATGGAATAATTGAGCTGATCTGATACTTATTTCGATCGAGCAGTTCAAAGTAATCAAGAAGACCCTCAGAAAGGTAATCAATAGTATTTAGCTGCGAGTACCTGCCGAATTTGATATCGCCTGATTTAATAAGATCCAATTCAGTTTCATTTATTGCTTTAAGTTGGGGGAGTTTGTAAGGGCTTGTAAATTTACGATATGTGGTGAACCAGAGAAGTATAACTCCTAGAGCTGCTAGCCAGAAAACAGTATTTATTATTCTATTTGGAATAATATTTTCCAGTGCGACCAAATATTGTGTATCTCCAAATATCTTCAGAACGTAGCTGAGAGATACAACAATGCCCGGGATAATAATGGCATTTGCAAGTTTTCTCTGTATATCCTGATAGATGTTAAAGCTAGTATACCCTTTGGCTATTTTGGTGATATCCGATTCCGAAACAGTAAAGATGCTGTCTCTGGTAACCATAAACTGCTGGAAATTCTTCTCTCCTATTATCGGGTATTTATTCTTTATTATCGAATATTTATTGTTATCCCTGTTATGGTAACCGTATACGATTTTATTTGTTTGTTCAAATTCTATAGCCATCTATCCTAAAAAGGGTGAGATTAAAAACATGACAAGTGCAGTCCACGGTATTACAATCCAGAATAGCAGAAGGGAAAAGTATCCAGTCGTTGTTAATGCAATAAGAGTGAGTCCCAAGGGTATAAAGAATAGCCGGGCAATGACTCCTACAAGATAGCCGACAGGCTGATTATCTCTATGCCAAGGGACAAAGAAAGTTCTAAGCAGGAAGGATGTTGAGAATCTATCATCAATAATATCGATAAGCCTGATATAATGCTTTAAAATAGCTACCGGTTGTTTTATGTACCACCAGTTTAAAAAGTCCTGAATAGTATTCACAATAAATTGATATGGGGTAATACTATTACGGAGTTCTCTAGGATCAAAAAGTTCCATTTTACCTTGCGACCTATGGGCAGCCATTTCGTATACAGTTTATTATAACTGAGGTATTATATCAATTATAATTCAAGATATATAAATAAAGGAATTTAAAATACTATGGCATATGATACTTTTAAGAAATATGTAGAAGACAGTAGGATCCAAGTTGACATAATTGTTACTTCGGAGCCGACAAAAACCGCTGTACAAGCTGCTCAAGTTCATAATGTCCCCGTGTCAAACATTGTAAAGTCACTTTTGGTAAAAATAGATGGCGGCTATAAGCTTTTTCTGGTGCCTGGCGATAAGAGACTTGATTTAGAGAAGCTAGCAATGAGATTTGGAACCGATGACATCAGAATGGCAAATGCCGACGAAGTAAAAGATGTTACAGGATACTCAATCGGCGGAGTTCCTCCATTTGGTCATAAACACAAACTTGAGACGTATATTGAAGAGGGTTTTGATAGTACAAGGGAATTAATTGCAGCAGGCGGAGCCGGCAACGCAGTGTTCAGAATTACACTGGCATATTTAAAAGAGATCATCACTTAATTATGTCTATCTGGCAGAAACTTTCGAAACCGATTATGGCTCTTGCTCCTATGGAGGATGTCACTGACACAGTGTTTAGGCAGGTATTGTGCAGTATTGGCAAACCAGATCTTTTTTTTACGGAGTTTACCAATGTTGACGGTCTTTTCTCACCTGGATACGAACAAGTCGTTGCGAGACTAAAGTTTTCGTCTGTTGAAAAGCCAATTATTGCACAGGTTTGGGGTGTGAACCCCGAAAACTATAGAAAGGTCGGGAAACTTGTCTCTGAGATGGGGTTTGATGGAATTGATATCAATATGGGGTGCCCGATAAAAAAGATAATTAAGACTGGAGGCTGTTCCGCCCTAATTAAAAACCCGACACTTGCAAAAGAGATATATTTAGCCGCCAAAGAAGGTTCCTGTGGTCTGCCTGTAAGCATCAAAACCCGAATTGGCTTTAGGGGTATCGAAACAGAGGAATGGATTGGATATATACTAGGCTTAAAACCTGATGCACTTACTGTTCATGGCAGAACTGTTTTGGAGCAATCAAAGGTGCCGTGTCATTGGGAGGAGATAGCAAAAGCCGTTCGGTTGAGGGACAGTATCTCTCCAAGTACGGTGATATTAGGTAATGGTGACGTTAAATCTGTTAAACAGGGTATTGAATACTGTGGTACATTTGGTGTTGACGGTGTAATGATCGGGCGTGGTATTTTTGAAAACCCCTGGCTATTTGGTGATAAAGTGGAGGTTCTTCATTCGCAGGAAGAAAAGCTTGCCCTGCTTATGATGCATGTCACATTGTTTGATAACACCAGGGGAGAAGATACAAACTTCAATGTATTGAAAAAATTTTTTAAGATGTATATCAATGGGTTTTCCGGGGCTGCACAATTAAGAGATGAAATGATGAAACTTAGAAGTGCTCAGGAAACTTTAGACTATATTACTCGTATTTAAGGTAGTACCCGTAGCCATACCTGCTGTGGAGCAGGTCGATTCCCCATTCCTTTTTAAACCTAAAACCCAGCCTGCTTAAAGCAACTTTGATGGATCCCTTTGTCGGGTTGACTAATGAGTATGAGTGATACAATTTAATGAAGCTATCTAAATCGCAGTATTTATTGCAGGGGCTGAGCAGGTTCCCTAATATTACCATCTGGCTTTTAGTCAGATACATTTTATTCCCTTTATATGAGATTGTTGAGTCTTCAAGGTTCAGAGTGTAATGCCCTTTTACAAGGCGGTTCTCATGGTATCCCGGAAGAAGCCTCTTTATCCTGATATTGAGCTCTTCTACGAAGAAGGGTTTTGAGAGGTAGTCATCAGCACCTGTTTCAAAGGAATTAATCCTATCCCCAATCTGAGTCTTTTTGCTTAAAATTATTATTTTTGTTGAACAGGAATCTTTTTTGATAATTTTGCATATGTCTAAGCCACTGCCATCGGGAAGCATTATATCCAGGCATGCGACATCAATGTGTTTTCTTTGAAGATTGCTGGTGGCCTCTCTGTATGTTCTGGTTGATATTACATTAAAGTCCTTGGAAAGAGAGCTTTCAATAAGTCTGTTGATTCTTTTATCGTCTTCAACTACGAGTACGGTAGGTTTGAAGTTCATGTTTTATTATAACCGCAAATGGTTACAAAAAAGTTACTAATTTACGAAATATCCTTTTATGTCTTCCAGATTGAGATTTGATTGAATCCCTTTTCCCATGTCTTTAGCAATCCATTTATCCCCGCTCTTAAAAAAGACATATCTGATTTTTCTTTTGTTGGCAGTGCCGAGTTGCTTTTTGAGATCTTCCTCTTTAAGTTGTGTTTCCACCTTTATTCCCTCGTCTCTTAGTTTGTCAGCAAGATTAAAAGATTCTAAGAGATTCTGTCCAGGGGTTAAAGTAATAAAAGCATTAAGTCCCTCGCTATATTCCGGGAGGAGATTATAAGTCTCAAGATAGTTCATCATTGTGACACTTCCCCATCCAATGCCAAATGCTGGGAGTTTCTCCTTTCCAAAAATCTCAAGCAGGTCATCATATCGGCCACCCCCGAAAAGTGCTCTCGGATTTTTATCTCCACCTATGTCAAACATCTCGATGACGGTTCCCGTGTAATAGGTTATACCTCTCATTATGTAAGGTTTGAATTCAAAGCTAGTCAAACCCAGCTCTTTACACATTGCAAATAACTCTACGAGTTCCTTAGCTCCACGGCTTTCCCCCTTGAGCTTCTCGATATAGGTCAAATCCTGTTTAAGGAAATCAATGAGTTTCCCAATCTGAAGCTTATCTAAACCGGTCTCAGAGAGATATTCGGGATATTCATCCGGGGATATCTTTGTATAGTTATCTATTGCCCGTGCAACCTTAGATATTTGATCAGCTTGCAGGTTGAGAACTTTGGTGAATATATAGTCCATCAGATATCTGTTGTTTACGTAAACCTTCCATGTATTTCTGGGAGCCTTAAGCTTTCTCATCACGCTGTCGATATATTTAAAAATTTCTATTTCAGCACTCATCTGAGTAATGCCAAAGATATCGATGTTCAGCTGAAAAAATTCACGGGTTCGGCCTCTCTGCGGTTTTTCATACCTATAGAACTTATCGATACTGAACCATCTAATCGGCTTTGGGAGCTGCTGGTATTTTGCAGCTATGATTCTTGCAAGTGAGGGTGTCATCTCCGGTCTGATAGCAATTTCCCGTCCGCCTTTATCTACAAAGTTGTACAGCTGTGTATTTGTGAGTTCATCGCCTGATTTTGCCCTGTATATATCAGCGTCTTCCAGGATAGGTGTATCATACTCTTTGTACCCGAATTCCTTTGCTGTTTCTCTCCATATGTTAAATAGATAGTCTCTTTTAAACATATCTTCAGGGTAATAATCCTGGGTTCCCTTGTATGGTTGTGTTGATAGTAATGATTTTTTCATAGTATTTTTAGTATAACATAGATTAATTAAGGTTAAAGTATCTCTTCTTGACAGTACTTCTTTAGGATTTTCTCATATATTTTTTGTGCATTATAGAGTGACTTTATTATGGCATACTCATTTGGAGCGTGGGCATTATCTCCAGATACTCCAATTGTATATTTAGGTGCCGTAATTACACCTTCGAGCATTCCAATATCTACATAGCCGCTAAACTGTATATCTTCTAGACTGAAGGATAATGAACACTGTTTATATATTTCTTTAATCTCTTCAGTAACGGCTTCACGGTTGGCACACTTCCAAGGTATTATGTTGTGTCTTGTTCTTTTAACATTAATTTTTACTCCTACCGACCGACTTATTTCCTTCAGCTTAGAAATGATGGATGCAGCATCCACTTTTTTATCTGTAGTCCTGATTTCAATTGTACAATCTGTATAGTCTGGTATAACGTTCCCTTCTCTTTTCCATTCAATCTGATTTTTGCTTTTACTGATCTTACCTCCCTGCAAATATGCCAGGTTTACGGTGCAATACCCAAGCTCCTTGTTTGTAATATTCATCATTTCTTTTTCAAGAGTCTTAACAATTTCTGTAGTTGAAGTAATTGCATTTACACCATTGAAGGGTTTTGATGAATGTCCGCTCTTTCCGATTATTTCCAAATCAAGTTCAATGAGTCCTCTACAGCCGCTCCTCAACTTTTCTGTACCATCTAAGGAGAGTACAAGCTTTGGCTTTAAGACGGGTTTCTTCTCTACAAATTTTTTCATCCCCAAAAAATCATATTCTTCATCAACATAGAAAAGCATAGATAGTTTAGTTAAATCTATTTCCTTTTTTACGTTTTCTAAGGCGGTTAAAAAAGCTGCTAAAGAACCTTTCATATCCCATGCTCCCAGTCCGTACAGGTTACCGTCCCTGATTAAAGGTCTAAATGGATCGGTCTTCCAGTTTGATGATGGCTGAACAGTGTCAATGTGGCCAATAACGAATAACTTCGGACTTTCCTGCTTAACATAGACATTAAATCTCTCCTTTGTCACATACTGTTTAACTGCCGGAAGGGTTGGATATATTTCATATAATCTTTCTAGCAGGTATTCTCCCAGCATCTTCTCATTATTTGTTTTGTCGACAAAACTTGGTATGGAAACGAGTTTTACCAGCTGTTCTTCTACTTTCATTTTTATTTATTCTTAAATTAAAATGTGGTCCAGAGAGGAATATAACTTGGGAGATAACTCCACAATTTCCTCTCTGGACAGGTGACACTAATGATCAGTGCCGTGATCAGGTCCGCTGAACATTAACCTCACCTCCTTTCTTCTGCTTATTGCAGAACAAATGAATACCAGGGATGTTCATATGTCGTGCAATAATTGGGGTGACTAACGGGATTCGAACCCGCAACCTCCTGTTCCACAAACAGGAACTCTAACCAGTTGAGCTATAGTCACCAAATCAAGCCTTTTCTACAGGCTTATGACTTTTTAGATTGTTTTAGGGGATATAAAAAATCACAAACCAGCAGAATCGGGTTTGTGATGATGAAGAGAATTAATTCTATCTAGTACAGTTTTATAACCATTTTTTCCTCTTTTGAGCCATCTATTGACTCTGGTAACTGTGGTAATGCTAAGATTGAGGTTTCTAGCGATTGTTCTTTGAGATTTGCCATCGTTAAGCTGTCTTGCTATCTCCCATCGTTTGGCAAATTCATTAATCTCGTCTTCAGTCATTAAGTCTCTGCAGAAGTTAGCAACCTCATCAGTATTTTTTAACTGAAGAAAGGCGTTGTATAATTCAATTTTGTTATTCATATTACTTTTCATTGGGTGTATTATACGGGTAATACATGGGTGCTGTCAAGAATTAAAATAACGAAGCGAGAGATTATAATGCTAAAGACCGATTTGCACAAGATGAATTTCTTGCTTGCCCCTTATTCCCAAATCTTCTAATATGAAGGGTATGAAGATATATAAATATAAAAATGGAGAATACATAAAGACCCTGGAAGGGATCTTGGAACAGGGAGAAACTGTGGTAAGGAGTTTTGATGTTCTAGCATTGGATAGCAAAGTTAATGATATCTTAACAACAAAGTTGCAGGTAACGCCAAAGAAACTCCTAATTACATATGATACGGTCATAGAGGCTTATGACCTTTCAAAGGTTACATTCTCTTTTAATGAGGTGCAACCTAAATTTGATATGCAGGATCTTCTTTTAGAAGGTAATTTTGATTTGTCTTCGGAATTGGATCAACGAATTATAGAAATTAGAAACAGCGAGAATAGATTAATACTTTCACTTCATGAGGAAAATGCTATTCCTAGAGATATAATTCTTCGTAATAGGTATAAGCTTGAACCCGGTTTCAGAACGTGGGCCTTGGGTCAGACGATTGTGAATATAAAGAACGGGATCAATAACAGAGGTGTTGATGAAATGCTGTCCGGGTATTTTACAACCGTTAAACCCACTACATTCCTGCAGTTCATATATGTATTTGTTGGATATTTTGTTCTTAAAGTCTTTTCGGTGAACTTCTTCCCTAAACTTGCGGATTTCATAATAGATGTAATCTTTTGGGGAGTATTAGGTTTTGTTATATATTTTATGTATCGTACAGCAAAAGCAAATCTTGAAAGGTATAAAAGTGTGTACTTAAGTTACAAAAACTAAATGGTATAATCAAGCATGAAATATCGAGTAGGTCTAACAGATCGAAAACCGGTAAAACCTAATTTCCAGGGATATAATAGACGCGTAAGCGGCAGTAAGGCATATGCATCAAGCGTCCGTAATCTTAAGAGGTACGGAAGCAGGGTGACGCCAAGTCAAAGAATTGCAGCAAATAAAAAAGGTAAAGGAAGCAGTGCATTCAAGAAGAAACTTCTTAAGGCTACATATATATTTATTGGGATATGTTTCTTTGTAGGTCTTTTTCTGATAATTGGTGCTGGTATATATCTAAAGCAGCTTGAGGCCTCACTTCCTGATCCAAACAAACTAGTAGACAGAAGTTCAGCATTAAGTACCCAGATTCTTGATAGGAATGGTAAGCTGTTGTATACAATCCATGGAGATCAGAACAGGGAGTTTGTGAAGCTTGAAGAGATCCCTGAATACACTAAATGGGCCCTATTGGCTGCCGAAGATGTCGATTTTTATCAACATAAAGGTATCGATATAATCGCTATCCTTCGTTCTGCATATAATACCTACGTTTTAAATAGAGTAATGGCCAGCGGAAGTACTATCTCCCAGCAGTTAGTTAAAACAACTCTTCTTTACGATATTTTAGGGGTTGAAGCCTACGACAAAACGATCAGCAGGAAGATTAAGGAGATACTCATCACTATGCAGATGGAGCAGGCATTCTCAAAGGATGATATTTTACAGATGTATATGAACGAGGTTCCACTTGGTGGAGTGAACTATGGTTTCCAGGCTGCGGCAAACGCATATTTCGGGAAAGATGTTAAGGACCTAAGCCTTGCTGAGAGTGCTCTAATAGCCGGATTGATACAACGTCCCGGATACTCCTCTCCTCTTTTTGGTACAAACCCAGAGGAAGCTAAACTCAGACAGAGTTATGTTCTGGATCAAATGCTTAAACATAAGGATCTGACTGGTGTTACAGAAGAAGAGATTGATAAAGCCCGAAACGAGCCCTTAGTGTATACATCAAAAGAGATCAATATTAATGCTCCCCATTTTGTTTTCTATGTAAAACAGCTTCTCGCAGATGAGTTCGGACTAGAAAGGGTTGAGCAGGGAGGATTGAAAGTTACTACCACTTTGGATCTCTCTATTCAAAAGATTGCAGAGGAAGAAGTCAGGAACGGTATAAGGAATTTGGGAAAGAAATGGAATGTAAATAACGGGGCATTAGTTTCAATTGATCCTAGAAGCGGAGATATTATCGCTATGGTAGGATCGGTTGATTATAATAAAACAAATGATAAGAGAATCGACGGTAATGTAAATGTGACAATCAGTCCCCGCCAAATGGGTTCTTCCGTTAAGCCATATACTTACCTAACCGCATTTAATCAGGGATACGGACCTTGGCTATTAGTGCCTGATGTTAAAGGGTTGAATTTCGGAAATTACAAGCTGGAGAACTGGGATAATAAGTATTCCGGCCTCCTTACGGCACGTCAGGGTTTGCTTCAGTCGAGAAATATCCCTGCTGTTTACACTATGCAGCTTGTCGGTATCGATAACTTTATTAAAACAGCAGAAACACTTGGTATAACTACTCTCACCCATCGTGATCAGTATGGCTTGAGTTTGACTCTTGGCACGGCTGAGATGTCTCTTGTTGAACATGCAGGAGCTTTTACGGTGTTTGCTAATGAAGGTATTAAAAAAGATATTCGTTCAATTCTCAAGGTTGAAGACTCTAAAGGAAATGTACTTTTAGAGAAGAAAGAGAATAAAGGGAAACGGGTTTGGGATGAGAGAGAAATTTACGCCCTTAACTGGATTCTTTGTGATCTGGGAGGTTTTAGGGATCAGCCGAATGATAAATATTACTACTACAATGGCCGTAGAGCATATTGTGGAAAAACTGGTACTACTAACGGTCCAAAGGATCTTGTCTCTATAATGTATTCAAAAAGTCTTCTAACTGCTGTTTGGTCTGGAAACAATAATAATATTGAGACTCCTGGAGCATGGAGTACTACAGTTCCTCTTCCAATTGCCAGTTCGTTTATGAATAGAGTTGCATCAAAATATAAGCCCGTAGGGTTCTCTAGACCATCAGGTATTATTGCAACGTCAGTATGTGCTGATACAGGTAACATGGCTAGCAAAGATAGTAATTGTAAAAAGGTTCCATCAATATATATATCAGGGAAAGCTCCAAAGCCGGATAAAAGAACTGCAGTTGAAGTATGCAAAGTAAATAAAAAGAAACCCACGAACTTGGAATCGGCTAAGAAGTATGGTCTCACAACTACGGTTTATGTAATAGAAAAGCAACTGGAGAATAAACTCCAACAGGCATACTATGAGAAGTATCTGTCGTCTATAAAAGGGTCGAGTGCCTTGTTTAAAGAGCCTGAGTCTGCAGATTGTCCACTGCCGCTTGGGCCGGGTGATGCTCCAATTGTCGATATCTTAACACCTGCCTCAGGTGCTACTATTGCAAAGAATAGTACGGTAACTATTAAGGTCGATCCGAGAGCAAAAGGTAATGTAACGAGTGTTGATCTATATTTTGATGGAGATAAGATACAAACTATAAACGCGGCTCCATATGAGTATGGTTATAATATTCCAAACAGTACATCAGTAGGAACACATGTCATAAAAGCAGTTGTTCATGATGATGAGGGTAAAACAGGCGAGTCTCAGATTAATGTTTCTATTATTTCAAACGGCATAACCGTAAGTATAAGCTCTCCTACTAATGGAGCATCTTTTATTGTGCAGCCAATTAATATAACCGCAGCTTTATCTGATGATGATGTAGAGAAGGTCCAATTTGTAATTACAAAGAACGGTGGAGGTTTTTCTACAACATTGGAGGATAATTCTGTCGCAGGCGGATGGTCAGTATCATGGAATGATGGAACGTTGCCAGGTGTAAATACCTACTACTCTGTGAAAGCAGTGGCCATTAAAGGTGGTAATAATTATGAAAGTAGTTCTATTACGATAAAGTACTAGTGATTGCAACCTCCTATTCCGATTTGTAAATTGGAGTGACATGTCTAGTTGAACTAGGTTTGTGATCAATGTCACTCCAATTTTCTACTGAGCCTTGCGACAGTATGGACAGGTTTTTGTCCCTGGAGCAATTTTCTTTTTACAAGCCCAGCACCTTGTTGCTTCTGGATCATTTGCCCCCAGCGAAATGATTAATAATCCAAGGATTATTCCCCATGATGCAAACCGTGATGGCCATGTCGCTCCGTACTTGTGTTTCTTACATCTGCAGCCGGCTCTGTGACCGGGTTGGAGAGCACAGCTCTCCTCGCAAATGTTGATTCCACAAGTTCCACCGCAAGTGTCCTCATTCAAATCTTTAGGCATTTTCTATGCCCTCCGTTGTTTGTGACTTTCGTCACAGGATATATCTCAATCTTTCGATTAGAGATGTGGAATTATATTGGAAATATTATTAATAAACAATACTATAGGGTAATAATAGGACTATCTACCGTTGTTAGAGAGGGTTAAAAGATTCTTTCTGTAGGTATCTTGCTGATGTATTATGGGTTGTGATATACTCACCCATCTTAATCCGAGAGGAGGTGAGATTACAATGGCTGACAATAAAAAGCAGTCCCCTTCCCAGCAAAAGCAGGGTAAGGAGAAAAAGAAGTCTAACGGCTCATACGTCAGTACCAAGAAAAAGTAATTCCCACCCTTTATAGGTGAAAGACAGGTAAGGCCTTTGTAATTCGTCTGATGACGAAAGGCCCTGGCGGTAAGTTGCGGCATTCGCTGCATCTCCTGGAAATTAGAGTAACCTTAAAAGTTCTCACACAAAATCCAAACCGCCAAATTGCAATACCTTGTGAGTGTGTTATACAATCTTTCCTTTGAATTTCTCTATCTCTTTCTCTAAGGTACCTCTAAGCTGTGTAACATCATACTGTGTAAGTGTTCTATCTCTATGTTGAAGCTCAAGTCTAATAGTAACTCTCTTCTTTTCCTCACCTTCTCTATGGTAGATATCTAAAGGTTGTATTACATGGATATAATCAATATCTGTAACGACCCTCTCTACCATCTCGTGAACATCTTTATATTTTGTATCAAGTATAACTTCAAAACAGAAATCCTGAACGGTTTTAGGATACCTGGAAGGCTCTACATACCCGTAGGAATCAGTAGCAAGGGGAAGAAGAGTTTGAAGATCGAGTTCTAGCATAGAAATATACTCAGGAGTTTTAGACTTTGCTGATACATTCGTACTTAACTGCCCTACTACACCAACATACAGCTCATTTATAACCAAAACGGCACTCTTATTTACATCCAGCATCTTACTATATCTATCTGTCCATTTGGATTTTCCTTCTTGAGCATCTTTAAGCAGAATCAGATCATAGGTTTTGATATTAAGCTCTTTAAGAATCTTAGAAAGGAGGGCTTTAGAACTATAGTATGAATTACCCTTATAATCAGGATTTACAACAACTGCACCTAAATATTCCCGTTCGTAAGGAAGACCCTCTTCGTCCTGTTCATCCTTGCTATGTCCTTTGTTAATCTCATAAAGAATGAACTTGGAATACCCTTGATCCATGTTAAATGAAACCTTCTCAAGAATGGAAGGAAGAAGTGAATACCTCATATACTCAAGTTCAGGTGAAAGAGGATTCTTGAGCTTGTACGCACTATCTAAATTAATGTTATATCTGCCTAGTACCTTTGAATCTATAAAGTTGTATGTAAGGATCTCATTTGCTCCTGCCCCGCTCACAATACCTCTTAATTTCCTTTTGAATTCATACATCTGATTCACCGATGCAGGTGAGATTGACCTTGACGGCAATGTTAGCTTGATATTGTTGTAACCGAAATGTCTTGCAATATCCTCGTAGAGATCTTCAGCAATCTGTACATCCTGTCGGAATGTAGGTACTGCAACGTGCAGCATATCATCACTCTCCTCTACTGAGTACTCAAGATTTTTCAAGATAGTTGCAACTTCATCCTTTGATAACTCTGTACCAATTATGGTATTCAGCCTCTGGATATTAATATCCAGTGTTTTAGGAGTGACAGGCTGAATATAATTATCATATAGTTTGCTTGCTTCTTTTCCGCCTGCGAGTTCTTTAACCAACTCTATAGTCTTAGCAATGGTAGGTAAACACTGGTTAGGATCCTGGGCCTTGGTATATCGGGTTACTGCTTCTGTGAAAAGCCCAAGCCTCATAGATGTCTTTCTAATATTGTATCTGTCAAAGGAAGCACTCTCTATAATAATTCGTTTGGTGGTGTTATCGATCTCTGTGTCCAATCCTCCCATAACGCCGGCAATTGCTATTGGATCGTTGCCATCTGTAATTACCATAGTACTGTCATCCAGAACAACAGTTTTTCCGTCCAGAGTTGTAATGGTCTCCCCGTTTTTAGCAAGCCGAATGAGAATTTCAGTCTCTTTTTTGCCTGATTTTGCCAACACTTTATCCAGGTCAAATGCGTGTAACGGCTGAGAAGTCAGGTACATCATGTAGTTAGTTATATCGACAACATTGTTGATTGGTCTGATCCCCACCTTTGAAAGAAGGCTTTTCAGCCATGTGGGTGATTCAGAGATAGTTACGTTATCCATTATAAATCCGATATATCTTCTGCAAAAAGCTTCGATCTCGTTAGTAATTTTGAGGGGAATTTGGTCGTTTTCTTCAATATTGGGTTTTGCATACCAATCCGGTGATGAAAAAGGTTTGCCTTGTATACCGCTGAGCTCCCTTGCAATTCCCAATATGCCAAATAGGTCGCCTCTATTTGCCAATGCTTTATTCTCTATATCTATTATCACGTCGTCAAGGTCATAAAGTTTGGCGAAACTCTCACCTGCCTTTACGGAAGGATCAAGCCTCATCACTTTGCTGTGGTCTGCACCTAAATCCAGTTCTATTTCTGAGGCCATCATTCCTTCGGATTCGACTCCTCTAAGGGAGATCTTTGATACTACACCATCATATTTTTCCGGGTGTGCGTTGTACGGGACTTTAACACCAGGTGCAAAGTATGCTACTTTGTCTCCTGCAACTAGCGTCTTGTCCCCTGCTACAACCTGTATCTCTTTACCCCCTATGTTTAACTGGTATATAGCCAGTTTGTCGGCATCGGGATGTTCTTTCTTGCTCATAATTTCCGCAGTTATAATCCCTTTATACTTCTCACTTAGATCAATAACTTCCTCAACAGCCCCGACCTTTGTCTCAAGAGCATGAACAAGATCATCTGTTTTAAGGTCTATATCAGTATATTGTTTTAGCCAATTAACCGAGATTTTCATTTAGAACTGCTTTAAGAAATTAAGATCACCGCTTCGAAACCTTCTTACATCCTGTATTCCATTTTTTACCATTACTAACCTATCCAATCCGAAACCCCATGCAAACCCGGAATATACTTCTGGGTCAATTCCTGCTTCTCTGAGTACAAAGGGATTAATTTCACCGCATCCCATTAATTCCATCCATCCGGAATACTTACATACTTTACATCCGGTCTTTTTACAGAACGGACATGATATTACAAATTCCATATCTGGTTCTGTGAATGGGAAGTATGCAGGCTGAACTTTAATTTCAAGTTTTGTTTGGAAGAATGCTTCAAGATATGTTTTAATTGTTCCAAGCATATCGCCTACGGAAATATTTTTATCAACATATACTCCTTCAATTTGAAAAAGGGTATGTTCATGTGAGGCATCGGTGGCTTCATTTCGATAGCACATACCCGGTATTACGCACCTTACAGGTGGCTGTCCTGCTGTTTTCATGACTCTATTTTGCATGGTTGAAGTGTGAGCAGGGGGAATCAGGCCTTCTTCTGTCCAAAAGGTATCCCAGATATCTCTGGCCGGGTGACCTTTAGGAATGTTTAATGTCTCGAACATATGGTAGTCATCATCAAGCTGCCTTGATTCTATAATATCAAAACCCATCTGTTTGAATATATCCAATACTCTATCCATTTCCTGAGTCAAAGGGTTCTTGGTTCCTTCTAACCCCTTAGGATATACTTCTGAACTGTTGTTCTGATTAATATCAAATGGTGCTGTGGGATCAATGTACTCCTTTGTTCCCTGAAAAATCGGGGTATTGCTTATCTGCTCGAGTTTTTCCTCAATATACCTGCTTAATTCATTTGCTTGCTGGCCGTACTCTTTTTTCTGGTCGTCGGGAATGTTTTTGATCTTAGCAAGGAGTTCTTTTACGAGGCTGTTTCTTCCGAGGTATTTAGCGGTGAGCTCCTTTAGAGGCAGAGAGTTTGTATCTTCATTGAACTTATCGTATGTATTTTTTATATCTTGGTTTTTAAACTCCATAATAGTTAGCCTCCCCTATTCTGATGTTTCAGTATACATCATTTAGGAGCTGTTTGTATAACTTAAAACGACTTTACTATCTGTGAAAATACTTCCGGTGAATCAACTGCAAGATCAGCTAGGATCTTTCTGTTAATCACTATGTTTGCTTTTTTGAGTTTGTCCATGAACTCAGAGTATCTAAGTCCGTGTGCCTGTGCGGCTGCGTTTAATCTCTTAATCCATAGGTTCTTTAACTGTCCAAGTCTCTTTTTTCTGTCGTTATATGAGTATTGACCGGCATGCATGTATGCTTCGTGAGCAACCTTATACAATCGGTTTTTAGTCATTCTATATCCCTTAGTTGCAGATAGGATCTTTTTGTGGGCTCTCCTTCTTACTTTTCCAGTTGATACTCTCATTGTTAGATGTTTTTAATAATTTTTCTAAAGTTTCGGGCATTATTCTTTGAAGCGACAGCCTTATTAGGCTTTCTTCTCTTCACTCTAGCAGATCTTTTAGTCATTAAATGATGTTGGGCTGTTTTGCTGTACATCAATTTTGCTTTCCTATTCCCTTTAGGATTAGTCGCTCTGACTCTCTTTATTGCTGTTTTTCTAGTCCTTTGTCTTGCCATTAGGTTTGAAAGTTATAGATATTGTTTTACCTTCGACTTTTTTATCGGGCTCAATAGTACTATAGCCTTCGAAATTAGTCAATATACCATTAAAAACTTGTACCGCCTGTTCATGGGTCTGACGGCCCTTACGAACCATTGTAAGTCTAACCATGTGTCCTTTACCCAGAAATTCCTTTGATCGTCTCACTCTTGTGTCAATATCACCTTGTTCGATGACAGGACTGAACTGAAACTCTTTCATCGGTTTGCTTTTATTTTTGCTCTTTCGTTGCTTCTTATTCTGTTCGTACATATATTTGGCAAAGTCTATTATTTTGCACACGGGAGGAGTAGCTGTTGCTCCAACCTCAACCAGATCTAAACCTTTTGCCTGTGCTAACCTGATCGCTTCGTCTGTTTTTGTTACACCAAGGTTGTTACCGCTTTCATCTATTAGCATGACCTGCGGTACTCTAATGTATTCATTTTTTCTTGGCCCGAAGAATTTCTTTTTATCCTGAAATCTGTTCCTATCGTAACTGCTTCTAAAATCTCTCTTGAATTCCATGTATTAGATATAAATAATTAAGTTAGTTAAGATTTGTTAGCAATTTCTTTTTGCAACGATTGTATGAACTCATCTATTTTCATAAGACCTATCTCTTTGCTTCCACGTGACCTAACAGAAACTGTCTGAGTTCCTATCTCCTTGTCCCCGACTATTGCCAGATAAGGGACTTTATTTACTTCTCCGTCTCTGATCTTATACTGCAGGGTCTCATTTCTGTTATCAAGAACTACCCTAAATCCAGTCTCCTGAAGCCTTTGAGTTATCTCCTGAGCGTACTTGTTGTGAGAATCTGAAATTGGAAGGATCTTTGCCTGTACAGGTGCCAACCATAAAGGAAATGCCCCTGCATACTTCTCTATAAGGAGGGCCATAATTCTTTCTATTGCTCCGATTGAAGATCTGTGGATAACAATAGGCTCTTTCTCCTCACCTTTTTCGTCATCATATTTAAGATCGAATCGTTTTGGCATTACAAAGTCATACTGTACTGTAAATGCAGTATCTTCTTTCCCTACAGTATTCTTCATCTGTATATCAATCTTCGGGCCGTAAAATGCGGCCTCTCCCGGAGCTTCATAGCTCTCTACATCACGCTTCTTGAGGACCTCTCTTAATACATTTTCTGCAAAATCCCACGCAGCATCATCTTTATAGTATTTCTCAGAGTTGTTTCTATCTCCCAGAGATAATCGATACCTGTAATCTTCATTAGCTTTTAAACCAAATACCTGAGAAGCGTATTCTATAAGGTCTAGGGCTTGGTTTATCTCTTCCTCGGCCTGACTTGGCATGGCTACTATATGTGCATCAGCAAGGCAGAAACTCCTTACCCGCATGAGCCCGGTAAGCTCACCGCTTTTTTCATATCGGTATAACTTAGCAAGCTCCGCAATTCTCATAGGTAATTCTCTATAGCTTCGTTTTTGTGATCTGTAGAGCTCAAAGTGATGAGGACATGTCATAGGGCGAAGCATAAACTCTTCCTCATCAATTTTTATAGGTGCATACATTGAGTCTTTATAATATGGGTAGTGACCTGAGGTTTTATACAGATCTATCTTTGCTATATCCGGAGTATATACATGCTGATACCCTCTTTTGAGTTCCTCATCAACAATGAATCTCTCCAATTCTCTCCTAACGGTCGCACCTTTTGCAGTCCAAAGCGGGAGTCCTTTTCCTACAAGATCGGAGAATACGAAAAGGCCAAGATTCTTACCTACTACTCTGTGGTCTCGCTTCTCTGCTTCTTCTAGCATCGTAATATGTTTGCGAAGCTCTTTAGGAGTCTTAAACGCCAGTCCATAGATTCGGGTTAGCATGGGCTGCTTTTCATTGCCTCTCCAGTATGCTCCTGCCAAGCTCATCAGTTTGACCGCTCCCACCTTACCAGTTGATTCTACATGGGGACCTCGGCACATATCTACAAATTGATTCTCACCGGTTGTAAAGAAGCTTAATTCTTTATCCGGAATGTCTCTAAGGAGTTCAATCTTAAATCTCTGTTCTTTTTCCTTAAAAAATTTTTCAGCCTGCTTTCTTTTCATGAAGGATTGTGTAAGGGGAAGGTTTGCATCAATGATTCTCTTCATCTCTTTTTCAATCTGCTGGAGGTCTTCGTCTGTAATTGGTTCATTGAACTGGAAATCGTAGTAGAAACCGTCATCAATTGCAGGTCCAATACCAAGTTTTGCATCTGGGTAGTACTTAAGTACAGCTTGAGCAAGTATGTGAGAGGCTGTATGCCGCATCTTTTCTATTTCTGGGATGTTTTCTAAGTTTACGTTTGAATTAGCCATTAGTTAGGGAAATAAAATTTAGGTTGGGAAATATAAAGGTTCAACATCACAGGGATGTCGGGAATACAATTTTAAGAAGTTTTTCTTTTCTATTACCTATTTGTCTATACATGTAGCTAATTCTATAGCTAAAGGTATTAATTTGCAACTACGGAGTGCAAGAAGGAAAATCTATCTTATAGTATAATCTTGCTCATGAGTGAAAATGCGTTTTATCAATATTCTGGTGAAGAAAAAATAATTGAGGCCTGGCAAGCAGGAAGGGCTAAGGGTTTAATAGATTTTGGTCCTGAGACTGTTTATTTAAATGCTGCTGTGTCCAGATTAGACAGTATATTAGCATGGGTGGGCTCTGATACTCACAGATATATTCAGCTTTTGGAAGTTTGTAAGAATATGCCAGCACAAAGAAGTTTCACTCTAAACCGTAATACGGCCTATATATCTTATGAGGAGGGTGTGATTGCCCTACTTGAATCGTCTGGTGGCAATCTTTCCCCCAGTGTTCAACTGATAGTCTCTATCCCGGATTTTCCGCCCAATGTTGAGTTTGATTCGAGAGGTCTTTCGATTGTTCGCCGACCATATGATGAATATTACAAACTATTACCTGATAATAGATATCTTTTCTGGTCAGGTATTTATCCTCTTGAGTGTGTAGGAGAGTTTGAAAACAAGAAAGGTTATGCTTCAAAACTGTACCATTTTGACTTTCATCCCTCATTCAGCGGATTTAAATGCTCAGGATTTCTTTTTAGTTCTATTTATCCTTCCGAATAGCTTCGCTATTATGGTTCAATCCTATTAGTCCGGCAATAATGAATACATTCTTAACTATATATTGTCCCTCTTGTGTTAACACGCCAAAAGACTTCCATACTAGATCCGGAACTACTATAAAAGGTAGGAAGCAGGAAATAAGATGGATGGTAGTAAGAAATGTGGCTACTTTGGTAAACTTTGGAAATAAAAACATAAGACCAATAAACATCTCAACAAGACCGAAGTAGAATATAAAAATATCAGGATTTGCGGTTGGAAATATCCCTAGTAATAGATCGGAGACCATACTATATGCGGAGCTTACATACAGAACTTTAAGTAGCCCAAACCAGAAGTATACTATAAAAAAACTTCCCCGGACGGTTATTTTGAACAGCCTCCAATTACTCATACTTTCATTTAACAATATATAGGGAAATACTGTTTAATCCAAAATCAAAAGTATCAAAAAGCTTTAAATTATCTAATTCTAATTTCTCTTTAGGATATCGCCTCGGATGTTTGATAATAACGGCACCTTTAAAACGTCCTTTTTCCTTTCTTACAGCCGGGAGGAGTTTTGATGCCGAGTTTATAATCTCCTGCATTTTAAAAAGCTTTTTAGTATTGAAATGTTTATATGGAGGGTCCAAGAAAATAATATCGTAGGAAGAGGTCTTTTCCGTAGTTTTTTTGAAAAGATATTCTTCCACTTTCATCTTGATTACTTCTGATACTGATGCAAATCCGGTTTTGTTTGCATTCTCTTGGAGTATTTTAGCGGCATGTTTTGATGCATCAACAAATGTAGCGGATTTTGCACCCCGTGAAATTGCTTCAAGTCCAAAGCTTCCTGATCCGGCGTAGAGATCCAGAATTGTTTTGTTAGCAATATCTGTATTGAGAATATCAAAAGTTCTAACCTTCATTCTGTCGGTAAGTGGTCTTGTGTTCCTTGGGATATCAATCTGGACATTTTTAGCTTTGCCTGCTGTAATCCTTACCTGTCCCTTGATTGTAGGTTCTTTGCTAAGAAGTCGATCTTTTAGAAAGGCCTTTTCTCTCTCCTCATATTCTTCCCAGGATTCTGTCTTCCACTTGTTTTTCTCTTTTCTTAGTTTTTTAAACGAATCGACTTTTAAGCTCATTATAGGCAGTACTATAGTAAAAAAACGTATAATTGTAAATTACATTAGCATTTCGGTATTATTTGAAGGTTATCCCTCCTATCTGGAAGTTACCGTTTATCTGCATACTTCCCTGATGAACATCTGCGGTTGAGGTTGTACACCATGATCCTGTAAACGGTGAGAGAGTTGCAGCTATCCTGTATCTATATGTGTTTCCCGCTGAAATTGAGTCTGAATGGCTTGTTGAATCTGCTGGTTTAGAGATTAGGTCACCGAAAGCTCCTCCATTTACGCTTCGTTGTATTTTATATCCATCTTCTACTGTGTTTGTATCCGTCCATAGTATTTGGATCGTTGTATCTGTAGAATCGCTGTCGATTATGCGACAAGCAAGCGGGATTTCGAGAGCGTCCATTCTAAAGGAAGAAGTTGCCGACCATGGGCTTACGGCTTCGTTTGTATCCCAGAATCTTATCCTAAGATAGTATGTACTTCCGTCTACTGATAGTGATGATCCCGCATATGTAATTAGAGGGGATCTATTAGTACTTGGCGTTGATGTCATTGCCGTTTTACCTGAATCCCATTTGATAGTCCCGGCGAATGTCGGCAGTGTATTTACCTCCACCTCATAATAGTTAGCAGCGTCACTATTTGTATCTGTATGAATGGCACTGAATTCCGGGGTCGTGTCGGTCACTTCTTGAGGGGAAGCTGTGCCCTCGATTTCAATTGAAGTTGGAGCATTTGGCGAAACTGTTGTTGTAAAAGAAAAGATTGAGCTTGGACTACTAAAGGTGTTGGTCCCGTCAAGATCTTTTGCATATCCTCTCCAGAAATACTCTGTATTAACAGCTAGATCAGTTTGAAGGGTGTAAGTAGCTTGTGTACCCGATGTATATCGGGTGAAACTTGCGGCATTCTGACCACTCCAACCCGTTTGCGTTGCTGTTTGGTCGAAAGTTTGACAGCTGAGTGTCATAGCCTCATTTTGGCAGAGTTCAATTTTGTATTTTAATGTATCGTTATTTGGGTCAATAGCTGTGAGTTTTAACTGAGTGCGAACACTTTGATTTGTAGCATTATCTGCCGGAAGATTTAGTTGTGGTCCGTTTCCGTTTTTCTCCAGCGAGAATCCTACCATCCATGCGTCCTCTACCCATGAGGTCCCAACCTGTGTTGTTTGAGTATCAAGTGTTAGAGATTTTAACCCAATTGTATAAGCATTTTGAACATCTCCTAGTGTAAGCGGCTGATAATCCGCATTGTCATGGCTCCATCCTCCTGCATCATCGGTTATATTTGATCCACTATTTTGGATACGGCCGATGACTCTGCCTCCTGCATCTGCAACGACACCTCCACCAGCGATAATATAACGACCCTGATATTGGCTTATTGGATCTATACTGGTTTGCCCGACCCAATTTGATGGTGTGGACATCGAAGTTCCTGTTCCTGTTTTCGTTGTACCTAGATAGGAATCAAAATATGAAAGATTGAGTGCAAAGACTCCAGCACTGTCCCACTCTTGGTCAGCCAAAGATTCTTTTAATTCCAGGTCTATAATATGAGTGTCTGTTGTTAACTCAGCAACATGACCAAGTCCATAAAGAGGAGTATCTGAGGCATTTACCCCTTTAATAACCTGATGAGAAAGATTCTGACCATCAATATTTAGCTGTGCTTGATATTTGGAACCTGCTGTTGAAACAACGTCAGCTTTTGAATATCCCATTATCCACCAAAGATCATTATTATTTGAAGGTGAAAAAGATAAATGGGCTTTCTGTGCATAGCTAGTGTTTAGAGTTCCACCTGTGTTGGAGATATTGTATTTAAAATAGTTATTGTCTATGAGATCAGTTACATTTAGAGCTACAAGTGTCACATCCTCAACTCGGGCTTCGCTTCCACTCGTTCCGCTCCAATAAACTTCCGTTTCCACTGCTTCGTTTGTCGCTGTCCAGACTGTAAACCAGTAGTATGGTGTTTTATGAGACGAATCTGTTTGATCTGATTGTTCGACAGTTTCAGATTCTGAGAAAGGTGTTCCTCCGTGGGTAACACGGATTCCGCTCTGAGATCCTACGTTGTCTGCCTGATGCTCCCCCCACACCATTAAAAGGTATTGATCTCCTACTGTAAAGTTGGTGCCTGCAATCCAACCGTTAGAAGAGGCTGTTGTACCGCTCTCGGCAGAGCCTGTAATGCTTGTCCATCCTGTACTAAGACTTGGGAATGAGCTTTCCCTTCGAGCTATGAATGATTGAACTTCATTGGAATTTGTAGACCGTGGTTTCGAGTTTATTCCAAAATGGTACGGAGAAGTTTGCGAATATCCCCAATCATTCCTACCTCCCGGGTCAATGGCATAAGATTTCCAGTAGTAGGTTCCACCGGCTTTGAGATCGGATTGCAGAGTATATGTCGCCTGAGTGCCTGATGAATACGCAGTGTTACCTTCTGCATTTTGTCCGCTCCATCCTGTTTGTGAAAGCGTCTGATTAAAAGTCTGGCAGCCGATTGTCATATCCACATTTTGACAAAGGACTATCTTATATCTTAAATAATCTAAATCTGCATCTGTCGCAGTTGTTTTAAGTGCTGGTTTAAGAATATTTCCGACAGAAAGATTGGTTGGCGTATCTAGAGTTGGAACTCCGGGCAGACTGTTTGAGTCCCAGTCTAATTCAACGGTGCTTAGTGAGGGTGAAGTGTTATAATCACCCGAAATTAAAAGAGCTTTGTATTGTATGTACCTATTCTCGACTGAGGACGCTATTGCCGATCCTGTTGGTGTTGTTAGGTATTCTCCGCTAGATTTGAGATCGTCGATCCAGACATTTCTTCCTTCGCTTCCGTCTGTAAATCTTAATGTAAAGACAGAAGTAGTATCTATGTGTGAATCCTGAGATACATTCTGTAGCGGCCAGTATTCTCTCTGCCATTTAAATACTGAGGCATTTGAAGAAAAACCTGCGGTTGGAGGAAAAGTACTGCCATTTTCCCACCCTGAGACAAGCACGGCCCCTGTGGAAGTATTCACTGAGCTCACTGTTCCTTGTGCCGTATAAACTGTTCCGTCGTAATTTTCCTGAACAATTATTTTATCTCCCAGGTAGAGGTTTGATCCTTTATTCTGAAGTCCATAGTATGTGGCATCAATGGTAAAGGAGGTATCGCTGCTACTCGTTATAAGATTACTGAAGTGCAATGCCGCACCAAAATCTATTGTGATATTATGTGATCTGCGATTTATTTCATAAGCTTGTCTTATAGATTCTGAGCTGCGTGCAACATTACTAAGTCTGACTTCGTCAATAATACCGTTGAAAACGTATGTAGAACATGTTCCCCACGATGGACATCCTATCCATGTAGCCAGGCTTCCAGCTGTTACTGAACTTTGGGTCGATGTCCCTGTAGCGACTTTCACACCATTTACGTAAATAGCCTTTTCTCCTCCAGAGCCGGTGTATACTGCCACTACATGGTACCACTGATTAACTGTTAAAACGTCTGAAGTGGTTACTAAATCCGTATTATTTACGAGAAGCCTGATTGCGGCGCTTTCCTGGTATAAAAGGAGGACATTTGGACTGCCTGAGGAGCCGCGGTCAAATATCCTGTGTTGACCTGAGACAGAAGTTGGGTAGATCCAGGCCTCAATTGTGAATGCGGTAAGGCCGCCGTAGGCTGATGGACTTCCTAAATTAATGTAATTTGTTCCTGCGACAAAGCTTCTTGCTTTTCCGATTTTCCCTGTAGCCATTGTTAAAGATGTCGGTGTCCCATTATTTTCATTGCCACTACTGTCTTTTAGAAAAGCTCCCGCTCCACTTTGTTCTTCAAGGTGCCACAAACCTAATGTGTTTCCGTCTGTTAGATTATTTGCATAGGCAGATTCCCCCACAATGCTTTCAAGATATGTTCCAGGTTTATCAGCTGCAATATAGAATGGAAGTGTGCTTTGAGTGTTCAGGTTAGCACTATTCAAATTTAAATTTAAATAATGATCTCTACCTGCCCTGTAATCTTCTGCAACTTCCCTGGCGGTTCTCTCAATATTTGAGATTCTTATCTCGTCCATTAAGCCCGGGAAGTTATTTGAAGCGACATCGGTTCTTTCTCCAATGTTAAGGATATTAGGAGTTGAAGTATTTATAGTTACCGCAAATGATCCACTTTTAGTTAAGGTGCCATTCAAATAGTATTTCCAGTTGCTTCCCAAGTCCTTCGTAAAAGCGATATGCGACCACCTGCCGTTTGCGGGGATTTCTGCCCCTGAGATTGTTATATTGTTTGTTCCGTTGATTCCATCAGAAAAAAGGTAACAGGTGCCAGATATGGTTCCTAATTGCAGAGCAAATTCCTGCCCTCCACCTGTTCCATCACCCCAGTGTACAAGAGCACCGCCAGGGTTTGTATTGTCAGGTTTTACCCAAAGTTCAATGGTTCTTGCAGATGATCCTGATGGTAATCCTGTTGGTGAACTTATAGACATGAAGTCACTTGTCCCGTTGAGATCCCTGGACTTTTGTGAGATCCCTTTTTCGGGGACTGTACCTGTCGGAGTAAGGTGATTAGAGTTGTTTGTTGAGTCTTTTAAGTATGCTCCATTCCCTCCTGTCTCATCAAGATGCCAAAGTGAGGTTGTAAAACTATCTACGTTCAATTGTCCGCTCTTTATGCTTATTGAACTAGATCCTTCCTGTTTGACATTAGAGGATGAAATTTGGTTTATTGTTGCTTGAGGATCGGATGTCCCTGTAAGGCTTTGTGCTACCAGTTTAATTCTCCCTTTCCCACCGTTACCAGCCACCCTTTCATATAGTGTTCCTCCAGATCCTCCAGCTGCGGTAGCTCCATTGGTTCCTAAAGTAACTGACATTGCTCGTATAAATATACTTCCTCCTGCTCCACCACCACCCGGAGCTTTAAAGCTTGTAGACCCATTTGATCCGTTTTGTCCATTTGAGGTTATCGAACCGCTATTGGTCAAAGTGTTTGCAGAAATAAAAATAATCCCTCCACCCTTCCCTCCAACCCCGGAGCCTGTTCCTCCATTGCTTCCTCCCATGCCTCCCCCTGCCCCTAGATATATTCTATTAAGTTGATAATCTCCATAAGTACCACCACCACCTCCTCCACCGCCATCTGTACCACCATTTCCGCTGACATCAAATCCACCTGTTCCCCCACTCGCTCCATATCCACCACCACCTGTTCCAGGATTTCCATATCCTGCTCCTCCTCCAGCTCCAGTTTGTCCTGCCGCATTATCTTTGTATCCACCACCACCACCCGCACCACCGCGAGTTGTACTTCCACTTCCCGCATTTCCTCCTCGTCCACCACCACCACCACCACCGCATGAACCTGCCCCTCCTGCATTTCCTGTAGGATTGAGAACACCTGTTCCTCCGTATCCACCGCCACCTGCTGCGCCTGCACTTCCTGGGACACCCTCTGTGTTTGAACCTGCTCCTCCATCTCCACAATATGCCTCTCCACCTTTACCGCCTATTGTTGTAGTATTACCACCCAGATATCCCAAATAGTTGGTACTAATGGTTGTTCCGGTTCCTATTGTCACAGTGCCATTCGCTCTAAAAGCAACAATTCCTGTTTGGTATCCTGCTGACCCGGTAGGAGTAGTTGCAAAAGCATCCCAAGCAGATGACGTAATTGAGTCTGTTGAATCCAGTGTTACACTTGTGTAATTTGGAACTCTTTGTATAGCGACCTTTTGGTTTGAAAAGGTGTTTCCACCGTATGGTTTCTGTATAGGGTTTGTGGTAGTTATTGTTTTTGTGCCGGAGTTGACACTTTGGACTTCTAGAAACTCGTAATTGCCGGCATCACGGAAGTCAGTTGTAGATCCTCTTAGGTTTATAAGGAGAATTTCGTCGCCAGCAGCTATCCCGTTGGGTGTATCAACTGTGACTATTGAATTGCCGGTCGGATTAGAAGCTATCTGATAAGCTATTCCATCAGCATATGTTCTACTCCCGGATGTAGATGTGTTAAGGTTAAATGTGCCACTCGGGCTTAGTGCCCCATCGGCACCGTCTCCGACGTCCGCCTCGTTCGAGTCGTTCAAAAGTATGTTTTCATTAGTATTTGGAACACTCCATTTACTGGAAAGGTCCATTGATTCTATGGCCGTTTCACTACTATTAGGTTTCCATTCTTCCCATGAACCGTCATCTTGTGTGCTATCAGTCCCTACTCTTGTTTGAATATTAATATTCCCCGTATTGTAGTTTGACAGGATTTCTGATGCTGATAGTTCTCGTTGGTACATGTACGTCGAATCCATCATGCCTTTTGCATATGTTGTTCCACCGGTACCGTTCCATCCTAAAAATAGTTTCTGAGCGGTATTGCTCATTGCTGTATACGTGCCTGCATTATCACTGAATGTTTGAAGCTGAATTCCGTTTCTATAAAGTTTGATTCCATTCACGCTTCCGCTTCCGTCATATGTGCTACAGACGTAAACCCACTGGCCTTCATCCTGAGCGAATTTTATATTGCTTACTTTCTCTATCTGGTTTGCCCCGTTATCATCAAAAAGGATTAGCGAGAGATCTTCTTCAGCTCGTAATGAAAAAGTGAATTCGCGAATGTCTGCTGTTACACTTTGTTTTGCGGCGATTATAAAACTGGTCGCACTGATAGGGTTAATCCATGAACAGATGCTAAATGGAGTGTCTGTTACTCCGTTGCCAAAACTGATCGCGTTATTATCGGCTACTTCAACGTAACTATTTACACCATCAAGTTGAAGTGCCCCCTCTCCCCATCTGCGGTTATTGGCAGTCCAGCTTGAGTCTAAGTCACTATCCTGACTTGTTGTAGAGTCAACCCCTATTAGAGTTCCATCACAGTTACCTGGAGTCCCGCCACAACTAGTCCCTTCTGCATCATTATTTGCACTTGTTCCTGAGGTTTCGTTTAACTTCCAATGAGCAACTACATTTGAGGAGTCTTTTAGGGTTTCTCCTCCTCCAGTATTTACTCCAAGTTCACTCCAGCTTAGTGAGTTCCAGCTTATAACATCAGCCAGATCTAGGACATTGGATGTGAATGTAGAATAGGGCCTTTTTTGAGCATCTAGTTTTATTTCCTCTGCTGATCGTGCCCTATTACTTATTCTTACTTCATCTATTTCTCCGTTAAAAAATCTGTTAGCCGCTCCAGAGTCGTTTCCTATGAGCAGGTTTGCGGCACTTGATGTCACATACGATGTCGCCTGGAGTGGGTTTCCAGGTTTCCCGTCTACGTAGATAAGGGCACTTATTCCATCGTAGGTTGTTGCTACATGATGCCACTGCCCATCCTCTACATTTGTGGAATTGGTTACTGTTGCCCAAGTTGAGCCATTATAGAGATCCGCACGGACTCCTCCATTGGTGTTTAAACCCATTTGATATCCATTATTGCCTACACGCTTATAGACAATTCCCGAGTAGTCATTTGATCCTGTTGACTTAATCCAGACTTCGATCGTTATGGCTCCAACGGCTCTAAGTTCGGATGTATCATTTACTGTTATATAGTCTGATGTTCCGTTGAATATTCTGGCGTTTCCCAATATGCTGCTGGTGTCGACAGTTGTCCCAGTCGGAGTACCCGTCTGACTATATCCGGATGAATCAAGAACATTCCCTGAAGGCTCGTCAAAATGCCAGAGACCTACTGTTGAAAGGTCGGAGTTCGGTGGCTGGTAGTATGTTTGGAGTATAGGTGAAGATCCGGAGCCAGTATCTTTGATGCGATTGAATTGACCTTCCGAGAACTCCGAGGTTGTGTCATGCACCAAGGTTGGATCTATCCTTACTGGGTATCTTCTTGAGGGACTATTCAGCCACTTTGGATCTATACGCACTCGTATATATGGCTGTCCGTCAGGATCCTTTACCAAATCTATCTGTACATTTTCAGTTCTCTTACCTAAGGCATCAACTGCATACCCTTTTTCAATGTTAAAAAGATATGATCCATTCTCATCGTAAAAGGATGGTGCTGCTTCGGTGTAGTGTTTTTTTATAACTAAATCATGAGTATTTGTCTTGAAATAGAAAGTGGTTTTATCTACCTTTTCTCTAAGAATAATATTTTCTTTGACACCGTTTTCAAGCATTATATATTCAAGGTCGATCATTTGTTCTACATTATTAAAGAGGATTGATCTATTTTTTGTTTCAGTCTGAATCTGTCCGCTTTGTGATTCGGATACATATGCAAATTCAATTGATTTCCCTTTGTTTGTTTGAAATTGGATGATTGGAATCCCAGTGCCCTTCTGCCCCAATTTTGCTTTGTATACGCTATTTTGAGCTTCAAACATATAATTAGAGGATTCGGGTGTTGTTACAATTCTCGGTTTAGGATTTGTATACGCTGTATAAAGCGAATAAGTGAGGATGGGTATAAGAACTAGTAGTGCAAAGAACAGTTTAATGAGAGCACTCTTAAATTGTTTCTTTTTGAGCAGATTATCCTCCATCATTGTACATATTATAGGGAGGAGAAAATGTTGTCAAAATATAATTTTGAGCTATTTTTTCAATACCTTAAGTAGCTTTGAATATGCCAGTCCCCAATGATCCCTTGTCGCATCCAGGAGGGCAATTAACGGATATTTAGGTGAGAGTGGTATATCATGAGCTCGGACTATTCGATATAGAAATCCTCCAAAGCCCTTTTTGAATCTGGTAAATCCCGCCCATGGATGTTTGGGATCGTCAGTAAGTGCAATACCCCAGAAGTCGAAATACTTCATTCCGCGTAACTTTGCCTCCCTTATGGCGGCCCATACTACGGCAGGTGGGGCAAACAGCTTATTTACCTCTCTATTGCTTTCACTTGCTGCATGCAGATATGAAGCCGAGTCTCCAAAGAAGGAAATCAGGGCTGCAGCTAAGATGTGACCATCCTTTTCCGCCCAGAAGATTTTGTACATATCGTACTTTGTCAGTATTTCAAATTGCTTTTTGTAATACTCAAGCGGGTGAGTTATAAAGTTCTGGCGCTTTGCAGTCTCTAAAAAGAGCTTTTCAAACTTATCGTAGTCTTTTAAATCGGTTGATGAGTATACTACGACACCTTCTTTTGCTGATCTCCTTATTTCGTACCTGGTGCTTTTTTCCATGTTAGCAAGAATGGACTCCTCATCCTGAGTGACATCGAGCAGCCACTTGTTCTCTGATTGAGTAAATGTTTTGGCCCGAACCAGTTTCAATGACTTCAACTCATTGTACAGCTCTTGACTGTCTTCGTAGACCGGGTCCATTCTGATAAACTCAACATTTTCCTCTGTGCCAAGCTTTTTGAGATAATCTATAAAGGAAGGAAAGTATTTCAGCATGTCCTGGCGCAATATAGCAGGACCGTTTGAGACGTATAAATGTGTTCTAAGACGGGTTGGAATTTTTTGAGTCAGAGCTACACCAGTCAGAATATCATTGTCGTAAATTCCTAATTTCCAGACTTTTCTGCCCAATGATTCTTGAAAATCCCCCCAGTGCCAGGATTGCAGAACAGAAGTGGGTGTAACTGATTTGGCTACATTATCCCATTCTTGTTGATTAGTAACTTCTCTAATCTCTACCATTTTATTTTTTGTTTTTAACTATTTCGTATATAACAATACCTGCTACGGTAGCAACATTCAAGGACTCTTTCTTTCCATTCATTGGTACAAAGATATGTTCATTACTCTGTTCTAAAATATGTCGGTTAACTCCTTCCGTTTCGTGGCCAAGTACTATAGCAAGGTCTTGCGGAAAGGTGAGTTGATGATATACCTTAGCTCTATCAGTTAGTTCAATACTGTATAGAGGAACTTTTTTATCTTTGATAAATTGTACGGCCTCTTGGGTTGTTTTGAAGTATTTCCAGGGAACTGAGTTAGTAGATCCCAGTGCCGTTTTGAAGACTTTGATATGTTCAGGTGTAGGTGATATGCCGCATAAAAGGATCTCACAATCACCCGCCCCGTCTGCCGTTCTGAATATACTTCCTACATTGTACGCAGATCTTATGTTGTCTAGAATGACGTATATTTTCATCTGAATAGTTTATCACTAATTTCCTCTGTATTATATCCTGAGTTAATAAGCTTTTTTGCGACCTCTCTGCACTTTAGAAGCAGTTTGATATCGGTTATAGATGCTATTTTGAATTGCGGGATTCCGGACTGTTTAACTCCGAAGACTTCTCCGGGTCCTCGCTTTTGAAGGTCATATTCTGCGACATCAAATCCGGAATTGTGCTCACTAAAGTACTGGAGTCTTTGAATTGTCTCCGAGTCTTGTTCAACCTGCTCTCCGGCAAGAACGTAGCAGTATGATTCCATATCGTTTCGCCCCACTCTTCCCCTGAATTGATGGAGCTGTGCCAAGCCAAATCTTTCAGAGTTCTCGATTACCATGATTGTGGCATTGGGTATATCTATCCCTACTTCAACAACTGGAGTTGCTATTAGTATCGAGTACTTTCCTGCTTTAAAGTCTTTCAAGATCTCATCCTTTTCTTTCTCTTTCATCTGCCCATGAAGCAGAGCGACTTTCATGTCTTTAAGTACAGTTGATGTTAGAGTTTCAAACTCTTTTTTTGCAGATTTGGCTTCAACCAGCTCCGATTCATCTACCAGAGGGAAGATAATAAAGGCCTGTTCTTTGTATCCAGACTTAATGATCCTTTCTTTTAACCAGCTGTAGCAGGATTCTCTTTTTTCATACGGGACATAGAAAGTTTTGACAGGAATACGATTTTTGGGTAGTTCGTGGATAAAAGAGACCGACATATCTCCGAATAATATGTTGGTTAGAGTTCTTGGTATCGGTGTTGCTGTCATGCTTAAATAGTGTGGGATAAGGGAGTTGGTATCCCTTTCTAAAAGCTCTTTTCTCTGGTTCACACCAAATCTGTGCTGCTCGTCCACGACTACCAGCCCTATATTATCTGGAAGTTCTGCCTGGTATAGAAGTGCATGCGTGCCGATTATTATCTGCGGTTTCTTTCTTTGTTCTATCTTTTCTAGGCTTGTACAGAGCTGAATGTCGATATCCAATCCGGAGAGGAGTTCTGTTATCGTCTTGAAGTGCTGTCTGGCGAGGATTGAAGTGGGAGCCATCAAGATTGATGGGTATCCCCTTTTATTTATCCCATACATTACGGCGGCTGCGACAACTGTTTTACCGCTGCCTACATCACCATTAAGCAGCCTCCTCATAGGATTTGGTTTTGATAGATCCTGTAGGATATCTTTAATCGCATGAACTTGATCATCTGTGAGGGTATAAGGTAGTGAGCTTATAAACTCGAAGAGAGTATCAAAATCTATGTCAATTATATTGGCCTTTTTTCCCTCCTGAGCTTGGACCTGGCTTTCAATCTGAAGTGCTAGTGCCAGCATCTCATCGAACCCAAGCCTGGCACGTGCCTGAGTAATATCTTCTAAACTTTTGGGGTTGTGTATTAGGTTAATAGCTTCTGATACAGGGATCAGTTTCGAATCTTGAGAAATATTTTGTGGAAGCGGCTCCTCTAATGTCAGGTCTGTATTTTGAAAGAGATAGTCTATTCGATTTCTGAGCCACTTTGATGTTAGGTTTGCAGTCTCAGGATAAAAGGGTGTAATCCTTCCTACGTGTTTTTGAGAAAGTAGTCCATCGTAGTATTTTTCATATGTTGGACTTACCAACTGCGGGCGGGTTTGTTTGGGATTAAGCCTGCCTTCAAAAAGATACCGATCTCCGACTTTAAGTGATTTGGTCAGGTATGGTTGGTTGAACCATACTGTTTCGATTTCTGACATCTCATCTTCAATCATAGCCTTTGTCAGGACTTTTCGTGATCGTGTATATATATTTTGTATAGCTTTGATTGTTGCAAGAACCGTCCCTTCACGTTCAAGTTTTATCTGGGGAATTGAAATTATATTGGAAGTGTCTTTATATCTGAATGGGATATGAAAAAGAAGATCTTTAATTGTGTTAATTCCAAGCTTTTCAAGCTGTTTTGCTTTTACACCTCCAACCAGTGGGAGTTGATCTACCGTATCGCTAAGTTTGAATAGCATTTTAGAGACCTAATATAGTTATTATTAAGGGGAAAACAATGCTTCCTATTAGGATAATTGCTACGAAAATATTTAAGAAGTTCTTAATTCTCTTTTTTGTGCTTTCTTTCATATAACAGATTGTACTTCAACTACCTTTTTCTATCAACAGGGGTTTTCATTTTGAGCCTATTCCTGATTTTCTTTTTTGTAGAAGTAGACTTGGCGTAAGAAAGCCATTTGGAGTCTGGATTAGTTTTTCCTTTTTGCGAAATGATTTCTATGACGTCTCCGGTTTTAGGCTGATAAGTGATTGGTACCAATCTGCCGTTAATTTTAGCTGCAATCATGCTGTGACCTATATTCGTATGAAGCTTATAAGCAAAATCAATTACACTTGAGCCTTTTTCGAGCTCTATTAGAAGCTCTTTGGGTGTAAAGACAAATACCTGATCCTTGAAAACTTCCCCATTGACTGGTATTGAAAAACGCGTTTCCCGTTGATTAATATGTTTGGTGATTGAAGTATGTATATCCTCTATCCAGTCTATGTCATTTTGACTTCGTGCAAATCTGACCCTGCTTGCTTTATATGCTATATGAGATGCCGGGCCATAGGTATTAAAATAATACATTTCATCCGTAAGAATCTGGACCTCTACAAAAAGTCTTGATATCTCTGGAATTTGAGTTGTCATCTGGATGGCTTTAAAGCCGTTTGGTTTCGGATTGCTTATATAATCATCAAATCTCTCTTCTCTCTCATTTGTAAACATTTTGAGGGCTTGAGAAGTTTTAAAACATTGTGATACAAGCTTCGTTATTACGGAGAATGCAAGTAGGTCGCTTATCTCAACTATCTTACCGTTTCGGCCTTCTTTTAAGTACTTTTCCAATTTCCTATATATACTGTATTTGCTCTTAATTCGACCTGTGATCATTGTTTTGAAATCTAAGACCTCCGAGAGAGTTTTGAGGTATCGTATATATTTTTTCTTGAGTGACTCATTTATTCCATATTCCTTAAGAATTCCTTCAATTACTGTGTAATTTTCAGGGTCAAGGATCTTAAAAGCAGATTCGTCGAGGAATTTTTTGGTCTCTGCAAAGTTCATAAACTCAGAAAGGGGGGAATATACATCAAGGACTTTCTTACAAAATCCTTTTATTTTGTCTTTTGGCAGGTATTCAACTGTTTTAATCTCCTCTTGTATATCGCAGAGCTTGATAAGGAGGGGTCGGATATCTTTAGAGCTACTGAGCATATATTTCGTTAAGACTTTTGTGTTCCCGAACTTGTTGATTTTAGTAGCCTGGTTGAGCTGTTCAAGCTGCTCTACAATTTGAAGGATTTCTTCCCCAAATAACTCCTTGATCTCGCCTTTTACTTTTTTTATCTGTTCCTCCGTTTTAAACCTTTTTGACGTGGTTTGGTGGAATATGCCTGCAATTACTGAGGAGGTATCGAGGCGGATTTGTGCGGCAAAAAGGCCTACATTCAGTGCGTGTATTATGAAGTCTTCTCCTGAAAATCTTTTCTCACCGTTGTGGGCCAGCTCTGCAAAGTGAATGGCCTTCATTACAATGTCCTCAAATCTATCGGGCACGTTCTTCAGGATCTCTTTGATTATTGTCTGTTTATCATTTAGTCTTTTCATTTAACAAAAACCCCTACTTTCGTAGGGGTGTATATATCAGTTTAATATAACCCCTATGGCTGTAGCTTAAGGCAAATTAACATTGTGATAGGTTTGGTTGTTTTCATATTGGGAGTGATTATACTATATTAACGACCTGTTTGCCTACTTTTAGAATCCCTTGTGCTGAGATTACTTGTGTGGAATCTGTTATAAGAGTGTTTTCGTGTTTTACGGCATTCTGTTGTATTAATCTCCTTGCTTCACCTTTGCTCTTGCATATTCCTGATTCAGTCATTATGTCTAGAACGTTTTTTCCGATTCCTTTGAATGTTTCTATATCTGTTTCAAAGCTTTTATTTTGAAATATCTCTTCAAAGTATTTTTGAGCGGCATCGGCGGCTCCCTCACCTTTTAGTTCTTTGGTGAGTTGGTGGGCAAGCTGCTTTTTCAGTCCCACTGGGTTCTCTCCCTTTTCTAATTTCTGCTTAATGTCTTCAACCTCTTCAAGTTCCATCGATGTGAGAAGCTCAAACCCGGGTACAATGTGTTCATCAGGAAACGCCATTACTTTGCCATATATATTTTCCGAAGAGTCTGAGAGCATGATCATATTGCCCTCCGATTTGCCCATCTTAGCTCCTTCAGCAGTTGTAAGGAGTTTGCCTGCTATTACGATTTTCTCTTTGTTCTTTAAGGCTTTTACAAGTGTTCTTCCTGCCAGCATATTAAAGAGCTGATCATTCCCCCCTACTTCGACATCAACATCCATAGCTACGGAATCATATCCCTGCATTAGCGGGTAGAGGAATTCATGCAGTCCGATGGGTCTATCTTCTTCCAGTCTCTTCTGGAACATGCTTCTTTTTAGCATCTGCTGGACTGTAAACTGGCTTGCCAGTTCAACAACGTCTGCGAAACTGAGCTTGCTTAACCAGTCGTAGTTATATAGGATCTGAACTGGATTTTCAGGATTGTCGATATCAATGATTGAGCTTGCCTGCTCTTTATATAGCTTTAAATTCTCATTTACCTGCTCTATGGTTAGTTGTTTTCTGGCTGCGGCTTTATCCGTTGGATCCCCGATCATGCCTGTGAAGTTTCCCATGAGAAAGATTACCTCGTGTCCCAGCTTTCTAAAATCTTCAAGCTTTCTCATCATTACAGTGTGTCCAATATGGAGAGTGGGAGCAGTAGGGTCAAATCCTTGGTATATTCTTATTCTCTTTCCTGAGTGTAGAAGCTTGTTAAGTTCCTCTTTAGTTGGGAGTATTTCCTCAACGGCTTTGTTAAGGATTCTGTTAATTATCTTCTCATCAGTTTTTACCATGTATTTAATGTATCATAGTTTATTTAAAACAAAAACGCCCTTACATATACCTAATCTTTTAGATATATGTAAAGGCGTGTATAAACGCGGTACCACTTTACTTTTCCCACTATAAGTTAGTGGGACTCATTGATATTAAAACTCCAGAGTGTAATTCGAGACCATAGTGTACGAAGGTTTTGCAACAGACAACCTTTCTCTTAATGTCACCACTACTCTCTACTGTTTCTCCTTCACAGTTTGTTAGTTGGAAAGAACAGGTTTATTATATATAAAGATCTGAAAAGAGTAAATGACAGTTAGTCAATTTCTTCTGGGTCTTCCTCCATCCTTAGAATGATCTCTCGTGTTCTGTCTGTAAGTTGGAATCTATTCATTATTGAAGAAGGTATAAACCCTTGTGTTCGCGCTAAATTGGAGAACTTTGAAGCCATTTCAAAGTCGGTATCTGTATTAGGAAGACTTTCTTCTTTCATCCTTTTCACTATTTTTTTCATCGTCCGTATTCTTTCAGGATTGGTAGGATGGTCTGCTCCTGCATCGAAAATCAGTGAGGAGTTGCCAGAACCTTGATAATCGTCACCTCCAAATTCTCCACCTCTTTTTCTATCTGCCATTTTTATTTGCTTTGGTTAAAGAAATTGATTATACAGGAGAATATGTATTGTAGCAACGTATATTTAGAGTTCGGCTCACTCCTTTTATAATATCTTGTTACAGATGTATAATATCCTCTATGGGTTTATATTACGAATCTATAACGAAGGAGGAAGAGCAGGAATATATTGATATGATTACTAAGGCTGCACCGCAAGTCTTCAGTCTATGTAAAGATATTCCCCATCCTGGAGAAGAAAATGAAGTTTCTCGTCAAAGGGTTTATTTATATCTAGGGAGAAGAAATGAATTTGGTAAATATGTGAATGACGAGGTTCTAACACTGGGAGAATTAAGTGAAGAGCAAGTTATGAAAAGAAAAGATGTTACTTACTTTGAAACTGGTTTAAGAAAGGCCTATGACTGTGCAAAGTGGGGTAATAGTGGGGATCCAAGAGATAGAGGGCTATTTCTTGGGGCGGTTAATGTTCCAGGAACAGATATTGTAGTTAGCTGTTCGGGATTTTTGCAAGAAAAGGATGAATTATATGTTCTAACTCTTCTTGTAAAAGCTAAAGTAATTACCTTAGATCAAGCAGTTGCAATCGCCAATAAACATAATAATTGGTTATTCCTTGATCATTTCTGGGAGCTTTTTGATTTATAATATCTCTTCGGGTTCAAGGGATATTGGGATTTTTATACCGCTAAAAAGAGTGGTTTGCAGACTCTCTGCGTCTCTTGGTCTAAGTCTCGCAACCCGTTCTGAAGTGCTTGGCACATTAAAGTGAGTAAGGGTTGCGTCCTCTGGTTTGATTCCTCGATTTCTTTTCATTTCCCAATTAGGATCATTTTCATCGACAAAGCAAACAAAGGCTTCTGTCTGCCTATGAAGGTTGGCATAGTATTGGTTTAAATCTTGACCTGGTATCGGCACCGTCGGAGAAACAGTTACAATCCCTTCAAACCCGGGGAAAAACTTTAGCATAGACATCCTTATTTCCAGTGGAAGCAAAGGTAGCCTGTCTTTGAACAATTCAAAATAACTTTCCTGTTCAAAAATAATTATGGGTGTATATCTTTTAGCAGATATCTGATAAAGAGCGTTTCGATGGTTAGGTCCTCCCTCAAACCCTGCCACAAACAGGGTTCCGTAGTTTGGTCTTAATCGGGGGGGAATTATGTACTGAATACTATAGAATGTAGCGAAGTTTTGGTGATGTATGAGTATATCATGGGAATAATCATTTTGAATTTGTTCAAAGCGGTCAATCCACCAGCCTAGCCAATCTGGTGAAAGTTCATTTCGTTGTTTTAAGTGGGGGCCAGGTATTGAGTCAAGTTTTTCCTTTGCTTTTAAAAGGCATGATCTAAGATGATACGGGCTGAAACCTTCACGATTCGAAAGCATAGTTTCATAGCTATGTCCTTGAAGAACATCCTCTGTCTCCCAATCTTTCGCTGAAAGAAATTTTGTATCTAGAATTGGTGTTACTATGAGATATTATATCTTCTATCCTTCAATTTGTCAGGCATACACTGTTGGTCGGACTTCTTGTCCGGCAGATCATGATCATACTGGTATCCGTCTCCGTATCCTAAATCTTTCATTAACTGTGTCGGAGCATTTCTAATATGTAGGGGAACTTCAAGGTTTCCGAACTTTTTTATGTCAGCCTTAATCTCCTGACTTATCCTGTAGGTTGTATTGTCTTTAGGAGCTTTGGCAAGATATATTGCTAACTGTATAAGGTGAACATCACACTCCGGTACCCCAAGTTTATTGCATACATCATAAACGGCATTTGCAAGTATTGTGGCATTAGGATCAGCATTACCAATATCTTCAGCGGCAAAGCGGACCATCCTCCTTGCTATATAGAGAGGATCCTCACCTCCTTCAAGCATGCGTATAATCCAATAACAGGCCGCATCAGCGTTTGATGACCTGAGTGATTTATGGACAGCAGATATAAGGTTGAAATGCTCATCCCCTGCTCTATCGTAGTATAGGTTCTTTTGGATAGCTGATTCCAGAATCTCTTTTGTTATTTTCCCTTCTTCTTTGGACAAATCAGCGGATATTTGAAGAATATTCAGCCCTGATCTTAGGTCACCATTTGATAGCTCAGACATATTCTCAAGTATATCCTTTGATATTTTAATATCCGGAAACTCTTTTTTACTTATCTTCACTAAATACTCTTTTATATCTTCCAGTGTATGCTGTTTAAACACAAATACTTTGGTTCTTGAGAGCAGAGCTCCATTTATTCTAAACGACGGATTTTCAGTCGTTGCACCTATTAAAGTGATGATTCCTTTTTCAACATATGGAAGAAGAACATCCTGCTGTGCTTTGTTCCATCTATGTATTTCATCAATGAAAACAATAGTTCCTTTCCCATACATCTGATTGTTTAGTGCTACCTTTACGAGCTTAAGTAGTGTGCTTTTGCCGCTTGAGATAGCCTGAAGCCTGTGGAAATCGTAGAAAAGATCTTGTGAAATAATATAGGCGAGTGTTGTCTTGCCAGTACCAGGAGGTCCCCAGAAGATCATGGATGGGAGTGTTCTATTCTTTATGAACTTATATATTGGTGAAGAGTCTCCAACTAGATGTTTCTGACCAACAAAGTCGGAAAGAGTATTTGGCCTGTATTTTGAAGCAAGAGGTTCGTTCATATGAATATATAGTATACCCGGTATACCGGGAAGTCAATTGAGGGTTAATTTATGAAAGATATCGCTTAGGTAAGATTCCGTTTTGCTCTTTTAGGAACTTAATTCTGGTCTGAACTGCCTTCATTATCTCGGGAATAACGATTTTCCTTGTAACGTCCTTATCTATTTTCTTAAGGTTACTCAGCATTAGTTCTTCAATCGGCAGTGAGCTGTTTTCTGCGAAGTATATCTCAAAAAATGGACCGAAAAAGTGAGAGGCACCGTCAGCTGATGATAGGATTTTAACTTCTAGTGGTGCTTTATTAATATCCTCTTTCAGCTTGTTTTCAATCTGACTGAGGGCTTTCATCTGCCTTGAAATATAATCTGTGGTGAACCCGAAACTTGTGAGCATTGGAATTGCTTTTTCGAAAACTGTAAAGTCATCTTTCTTTTCAAAATCAACAATTTTTGCGTAGTCATGCATCCAAATTAAACCCTGAAGTAATTCCTGATCTGCCTTAGGATAGAATTGACAAGCTTCATTTACAATTCTTTCTACTATTTCAAGATGGTACTTCACAAACCATTGATGATGAATAAACCGAGGATATGAGCATAAACGTATTATTTCTGACTTAAGAAGGCGCAATTCAGGATTCATCTTAGTACTTATATTCAAATAGTTTGACTCCGTTGCTCAATGTATAAGTTTTATTTATCTTCTTTTTCTCTATTTCGTAATTATAGCTGTAAACTGTAGTCCCTTTCAGTTCTTTCTCGAACTTCTTACCGAGTATCTGCATAACCTTGGAATTTAAATTGCAATATACGATATCAAACTTTTTAAGCGGTATATCAAATATGCTCATTACATCAAATGTGATATCCCGATTTAATCTCAGAGTATATATCATTCTGATTTTGGAAAAGATAATCATGATTGGCGATATGTCATATCCATAAGCCTTTATCTTTGCAATGTCAGAGAGGGAGAACAGAATGCGTCCGTCACCTGATCCTAGATCTACTACATTATCTCCGTTTTGAGGATTAATTATCTGAGAAATCTCTTTAAGCAGTTTTACTGGGGTAAAGTATATGGGGACAAGGAAGAATGAGGTTATCGAGGTAAGGATTATTCCCAGAAAGAAAAGAATTAAGAGAAAAAAGACTGATATGATTATTCCATTCCACATAGTCTCTATTATATATCCTAGAGATTCTATAGTACAATTATATGTCATGAACTCTAAATCAATCAAAATTAATGATTACGAATATTCATACTATGATGTGGGTGACAGCAGTGATGTCCTTATTTTTCTCCATGGGGCTTTTCATTCTATGGAATTTGGAGCAAGGTTTTTCCCTTCGTTTAAAATGTATCGATGTATTTCTCTGGATTTGCCCGGGCATAATGGATTATCAAAGCAAGGTCTAACTTCTCTAGACCAGATTGTTGATTATCTAGATGGCCTTGTGAGTCATCTGGAGTATAGAACCGTTTCGCTTGTAGGCTTTTCCTTTGGGGCGATAATTGCCGCACTGTATGTAGATAAATACAGAGCGAAAAGAAATATAAAGAAGGTCGTGTTATGGTCGGGACCCTTCAATGGAATACCGCTTACAACCATAATGGGTTTAAAGTTTATGTATTTATTTAGGGGATTAGGAGATCACTGGAGGTATTCCCTAATTCAGAAGATTCTTGCGGTATTTAATCTGCGTCTTTCAGCAAAGGAGGTTCAATCGATTCTCTCGGGAGATGTGAAGTATATATGTAATCTTTTAGGGCAGATAAAGAATATCAGAGTTAACAAAAAATCTAATGTCATGATTATCATGGGAGATCATGAAAAGGTCTTTGACGTTAAAAATACTGAGGAAATTGGAGGAAGTGATATGATAAGGGTAGTTAAAGGCGGCGGACATTTTGGAACAAAGGAGGGCTGGAAGGCGAGTACTAAATTAGTTAAAGACTTTTTAAGAAATGAATAAAGGAACTCTCTTTGTAGTAGCTACTCCAATAGGTAATCTTGGTGATATTACACTGCGTGCGATAGAAACACTTAAATCAGTCGCCTTCATACTGGCTGAGGACACGAGAGAAACGGCTAAGTTACTTCGGAAGTATTCCATTGAAACCTCTCTTGTGTCTTATCGTGACCAGAATCACGTGAGAATGATTGAAAAAGTGCTCGAGAAGTTAGATAACGGTTTAAACCTGGCACTGGTGTCCGATTCCGGCACCCCGGTTATCTCTGATCCCGGTTTTAAATTGGTGAGAGACCTTGTATCAAGAGGTTATACAGTCTCGCCTATTCCGGGTCCTAATGCTGCAATTGCAGCTTTAAGCGTAAGTGGTGTTGTTACAGACAAATTTCTTTTTCTGGGTTTTCTTCCGAAGTCTGATACTAAAAGGAAAGAGATGCTTACAGAGTATGGAAAACTGGATGTCTCTCTTGTTATTTACGAGTCTCCGCAGAGATTGGAGAGGCTGCTAATAGAAATTTCTGAAAGTTTGGGAGATCGAAACGTCGTTATTGCTAATGATATAACAAAGTTATACGAACTGTTTAGTAAGAAAAATGTGAGTGAGCATCTTATGGATATTAAAAATGGCAGGATCAAACTTAAAGGTGAGTTTGTAGTTCTAATCGATAAGGAATAGATTCTTAAAGTTGTCTGTTGTCTGCTTAATAATTTCATCATATGCGACATCCTTAACTTCTGCAGCTTTTTGAGCAATCTCTTCAACGTCAGCCGGAGCTCCGAAATGTCTCCAATACTTTCTATCCTTTCGAACTTTGTATGATGGAAGAAGTGGAGTGTCTGTTTCCAGGACAATCCTGTTTAAGGGAACCTTTTTTAGTATGTCTCTGACATTATCAGCTTTGGGATAGGTAATTATGCCGTTGAAGCCAACATAGAACCCCAGTCCCAATATTTCTGAGAGATACTTAGAATTTTGTGTGTAGCTGTGAAATACACCTTTTACATTACCCTTCCCTGCTTCTACAACTATTTGCAAAGTGTCTTCAATACACAGATCCTCACCTTCAATATCCCGTGTGTGTACTGAGAGGGGTATTTGAAGTTCATGTGCAAGTGCAACATGTTCTCTGAACATATTTTTTTGGACATCCATATATTCCCTCTGGGTTTGCAAATCTAGCCCTTTATCATTTCTAAGATGGTAGTAATCCAGCCCGCATTCCCCTATTCCTTTAATATTCTCCAGGTTATCTTTGAGAAGTTCTTTAAAGGTTTCTACTAACTTTCGCAGCTGTTTATACATATCAAGATCCTTGGATAATAATTGTGAGAGGTACTCAGGGTGTATCCCTATGGCGTTATATACTATAGTCTTATCCTCCGGAGAGAGTCGTGAATGTGTATTAAGGACCTCAATATTGGATTCCGGGTCATAACCTACATTTAAGATATAGTTGCCCTGTTTTCGTTTGAACTCATCTAGAACCTGACTTAAAGCTGTTTGTATTTCACTAAAACTCAAATGTGCGTGTGAATCTGTCATGTGCTAATTGTAGCACACTCTAAAGGGTGGTAAACTTGGGCTATGCAGACAGGAAAACAACAGATCTTTCTTATTATCTTTTCCCTCTTCTTCCTTATTTTCGGAGTTTTTGTCGTAATATCTGCTTTGAGAGGGTCTGTATCAACAAAGTTTTGTATAAGCGGACTTTCTTTTTCCAAAGATGGAGATTTGATCTCTGAGATCGATGGAAAGCAGTGCTATTGTACGAATGGGAAAGTAGTATGTTCAAAAGTTGCTGTGGATGAAAGCGATAAACCGCTTGTGGTTTCCGATTTCTTAAGATCTAATCTGACGTTTGAAGCAAAGTATCTTTCAACTGGGTTGTCGAATGACTTGGTTGCAAAACCTTTAGGAGTGGTCTTCTCAACCATAAACACATCGCGTAATACTGTGGAGATAGTATTAAAGCAATCACAGCTTTGCACTGCACAAAGAGATATTCCGACACAGATCGGGATGTATAACTATCGCAAAAGCACACTAACTTTGCTTAATGTTATTAATTCTCTGGAGAGCTTGTACACTGTTCCATGTACTGTATCCTTAACGTACAAAATTAATGGTCTTGATGTTCGTGAGGTCTCGGATTTTAAGCTGGTATATCAGTCTGAGGATGGACAGAGGGATATTGCTGATGTGTGCCTTTATAACTCTAATGTATATAATAATGGTGACAACTATCTTGCCGAGGATAGCTGTAATGTATGTAGATGTGAGGGAGGAATTACAAAATGTGCTACTGACCGGGTTTGCGGCAAATAGTTACTTCTTGGGAATTTCCAGATCATCCGCAACAGCCTTGAATATATCTATCCATACAGGTACAGCGGTTGAAGCCGAGAATGTATTCAGCTTAGGTTCTTCCAGCCTTACGATCATGACCATTTGAGCGTTTTCAACGGGAGAAAATCCGACGAAGGTGGTATTTGTTCTGTCGTCATAGTATCCGGCTTCGTTTCTTTTTGGAATCTGAGCCGTACCGGTTTTGCCTGCAATACTGTAATTAGGTAGATCTCTGTTGAAAAAGAACTTGGATTCACCCTGTCTTACAACACCTTCCATCATCTTTGCTACTTTTTTGGCTGTTTTTTCTGATATAGGCTGTGCTATGACTTGAGGTTTATATTTGATTGTATCTTCAGACTCCTGGACCTCTGAGATGATATAAGGCCTCATTCTTTTGCCTTCATTAGCAATAGTGCTGATGGCTGAGGTGATTTGGAGGGGTGTCGCAGATATTGATTGTCCGAATGCAGTTACCGCCAGATCAAGCTTGGTCCACATCTCATACGGCATAAGGTAACCTGTAGATTCATCCTGAAGCCCTACTCCTATAATTGAGCCGATGCCGAACTCTTTTAGCTTGGGATAATAGTAATCGTGGCCTGTTTGAAGTGCGACCTGGAGTACACAAGGGTTGTTTGATTTTTCCAGTATCCCTCCGAGTGTGAGCTTTCCGTCGGGCTGTTTGTCCCAAGTATAGATAGTCTTGTCATAGAGTTTGTAACTTCCCGTTTTATCATTGCAGGTGTAATCGTCCTCTACTTTTCCCGATTCTAGGCCTATCGCAATAGTGATGGGTTTTTGTACAGAACCGTACTCGTAAACATCTGAAATAGCTTTGTTCTTAAATATCCATGGATCCGTTACTTTCCAGTATTCATTGGGATTGTAGGTTGGATAGTTTGCCATCGCTATGATTGCTCCGGTATTAGGGTTTAATATTACAGCACTGCCGCTTTTAGCTTGGTTCTTCTCAACGCCTTGCTTTAACGCTTTTTCTACCTTTTGCTGTATTGAAGGTATCACTGTGAGGGTGAAGCTTTTCCCCTGCCTTGGAAGGATTGGCTCATACTCAGCGGTTAGGATTACATTACCTTGTGAGTCTTTCTCTTCATATGTGTAGCCTTCCTGACCAGTTATATCACCAAAGTAAAAGCCCTCGATGCCATATTGTCCCACATCTTCACCATCACTATTTTTGCCAATAAATCCTAGTAGGTGAGCCGCAAGACTTCCGTTGGGATAGATGCGTTGTTCTTCTCTTTCAAAGTACAACCCGAAGCCTTGTGTTCCTGGTCCAAAGATATTCGCCTTTTCCAGCGCCGATTTTTTCTCTGTTGATACTCCGCTTTTAATCTTGAAGAACATGAATTGTTCAGTGAGTTTCTCTTCCAGTTCTTCTTGGGATACATTTAAAATGGCTGAAATAGTTGATATATACTTATCTTTATTTTTGAAAAACTTATCCCTCTCTAAATCATTGGAACTTAAGCTTGCGTAAATACCCCATACCGGCTGGTCTACTGCAAAAACTGTTGAATCAGAAGCATAAATGACTCCCCGGCTGGTCGGTTGCCTTTGGTTTTCAATATACTGTGATTTGGCAAGTGAGATAAATTTGTCGGCTGAAAGGATCTGCCAGCGAAATCCTTGTGCAAGAACCCCTAGTCCAATGATGGAGATAAGCACTCCCACGATATAGTGAGGGTTGAAGCTTTTAACGGTCTCCTTTTTGGGTGAAACTAAAGATCTTGCGGAATATGTTTTCATTTTTCTGCTCTAAGTGAACTATCGCTTATATATACAATCTGTTTTGTATTTGATTGTACAAGCTTTAACTTCTTGGCAGAAAGATGGTTTAAGGCCTTAATGGATCCCATATTTGCAAGCGTCTGTTCCAGGGATCGGTTTTCTTCGAGAAGTCGAGTCTTTTCAACATTGTATGCTTCCAGCTGTACTCCCATTGGACTAAGGATAGCGTTGATTACCAACTGTACAGCGAGGAAAATGAATAGTGTTAGCATGAATATTCTTGTGGCAATGTTTGTAGGTCGGGTGTTCCCGCTCTGCATTGATTGTCTAAATTTTCTTTTTGCGGCTTCTGACATGGGCAGTGTCAAATAGTTTATTTTTCTAAAACTCTTAGTTTTGCACTTCTTGATCTGTTGTTTACTTCAATCTCTTCAGGCGTCGGCTGTACTGCCTGAGAGTCTTTTGCACCCTTATTCTCGAAGAACCTTTTTACTTCTCTGTCTTCTAAAGAGTGAAAAGTTATTACACATAATCTTCCGTTACTGTTTAAGAGCTCATAAGCTTCATCTAATCCCTTTTTGAGGGCATTGATTTCATCATTTACTGCTATGCGCAGGGCCTGAAAGACCCTGCGAGCAGGATGATGGCTGTCCTCTCTACGTTTCGTTGCCGGTACAACTCTGTAGATAAGGCTTGTGAGATCTCCAACTGTTTTGATATCAGATTTTTTAATTTGTATGGCAATTCTTTTTGCAAATCTTTCCTCTCCATAAAGCCTGAATAGTTTCTCAAGCTCTGTAGCATTCAAACCTTTAAGCAAGTCATCTGCCGTAACTCCTAGATCTGTATCCATACGCATATCTAAGGATTCTGAGGGTGTATTATAACTGAACCCTCTTCCTTCTTCCTCAAGCTGTCTTGATGAGAGTCCGAGGTCCATTAAAATACCATCGACTTTCTCAATCTGCATATCCATGCATATTTGCTTGAGATTGCTGAAATTGCCTTTAACTATAATCCAGTTTCCTTGTGCTATCTCCTTCGAGTATTTCTCTTTGACATATGAAAGAGCACTTTGGTCTTGGTCTATACTTATAAGCTTTCCTTGGCTTTCTAATCTTTTGAATATTTCAAAACTATGTCCGGCCTCTCCCAAAGTACAGTCAACATAAACTCCTCTGGGCTTTATATTGAGTGCTACTATTGATTCAGTGAGGAGAACTGGTGTATGGTATGACTTCATTGTGTTTTGCCAGATAGTTTAGAAAGCTCCTGCGCAATTTGATCTCCATTTGTTTCAAGGTATTCAAGTCTTTTTTCCCACTCTTCTTTCGACCAGATTTCAATCCAATTAACCAAACCCAAAAATATGACCTCGTCAGTGAAATTAGCATGGTCATAGAGGGGCTGTGGGATTACTATTCTACCTTGAGAATCTGGAATGACCTCATTTGCACTTCCAACCAGGAATCGGCTAGTATCTCTGATATCACGATTTATAAAAGAGCCGTTTATAACTTCAGATGCTATTCCTTTCCACTGTGTTTCACTTACTAGCACCAGACATTTTTCATAACCTCGGGTGAGTATTAGGTTTTCTCCCAGTTCATTTCTGAACTTCTTGGGAATGGCAATTCTTTTTTTCTCCCCTACCTTAGTTTTGTACTCTCCTATAATCATGTTTAGAATTGTATCACCTTTCACCAATGCTCACCACTATTCACCACTAATCTAGCATCGGGGAAATAAAGGGTCAAGAGAAATATATTACAGGATTGTATTTATCACTAAACAATAGTTATAGGTTTGGAAATACTTAGAAAACGTTATTTTGTGTGCCAGGTCCTGTCACGCCTTGTCCTGTTTACTTTGGCAATCTTTATTTGCTCTTGAAGGTGTTTTTCGTATGCTCCTTTTATATAAAACTTTTTATCTTCTGATTCGTAAACCGTAAAGCTTTTATATGCAGAAAGAATTGCGTCAACACTTTGTTGTTTGATACCGGCTCCAAGCTTAAGTCCCATCCTCTTAAAAAAAGCCTGACTCTTTTGCCGAAATAGACCTTTCCATGCTCCTTCTCCTACTCGGTCTTTTGATACAAAAGTTATAAAATCACGATAGGTCAGAAACTGATTCAGAGATATTAGTGGAGGCTGTTTTCTGGTTATTTCTAGAAGGACAATATTAATTTGGGGTTCCGGAACAAAATCATGCGACTTGAAATAGTGTGCAATTTGAAAGTCGTAATATGGATAAGCCAGTAGGGACTTCAAGCTTTCCTCCCCGTAAACTCTATCTCCTCCATACATTGCTGCGGCCTCTTCCTGGATTACTATATATGCTTTTGACATACTATTTTCAGGGTTTAAAAGTATGTTGAGAATTGATGAGGTTATATTAAATGGGATATTAGCAACGACTTTGAATTCATTTTTCGGCAAGCTTAAGTCAAGAATATCCTGATTCACGATTCCGACTTTTAGATTATTCTCAAATCGTGTTTCTAATCTTGAAGAGAGCTCTTTATCTATTTCAACCGCCATGATCGTTCCTATTTGAGGAAATCGTTCTAGTAGAGCTTCTGTTATGATACCTTCACCAGCACCAATATCAATTATAGTGTCTCCAGTTTGTATATCCATCGTATCTACCAGTCGGGATACCAGATGCGGGTTAAGCAGAAAGTTTTGTGAATGCTTTATCATTTCATTAATTATATATGATTTGCAGCCTATTAAGAAAGAAACTCTTTAAATCTTTGCTATAATTGAGTGTGGTTACAAATATAAAGGGTAAAAAGATTTCGTATGAAAGACTAGGAAAGGGTTCCCCTATTCTATTTATACATGGATGGGGTGGTGATAAAAAAAGTCTAAAGGGAATTGCTGAATTGCTTCCTGATCATTCGTGTTATCTACTCGATCTTCCGGGGAGAGGTCAAAGTGATCTTCCGGACTCAAACTGGGGTGTTAAGGAATATGCAAATCTAGTATTGGATTTCATAAACAAGGTTATCAAGTCAAAAGTTTGTATTGTAGGACATTCATTTGGAGGTACACTCGGTGTGTTTCTGGCGTCGCAATTTGAAGCAGTAGATAAACTCATTCTTTATGCTCCTTCATATAGGCGAACTGTGGGATCTGCACAATCAGGTAAAAGTGTCTTGAGATCAATATTTAAGAGTTTTCCTTTAATCAGGAAACTCTATTATCGGATCTTCTACCCGAACTCAGATCTTTTTAAAGTTCCGGGTTTGGAGAGTAATTTTGTCAAAATTGTAAATGAAGATCTCACAAAATATTTAGAGGATATAAGATGCAGGACTCTTATTTTTTGGGGAAGTGATGACATCGAGACACCATTAAATGATGCTTACGTCCTAAAAGATAAGGTCAAGAGCTCAATCCTTCATATTGTAGGAGGTTTTGGACATGAGCTTCCTGTCTTCTACCCTGAAGTAACTATTGAACAGGTTAAATTCTTTCTTAAGAAGAAATGATTCTAGATATAGTTCTTTCGCTAGTTTTGGCTGTTCCACTGTCTTTAAGTACCTTTCCCCATATCTTGCAGCTTCAGTTGTGTGAATACCTCCTATATCGATATAGAGCGTTAGTCGAGGATAAAGGGATTGCTAAAGCACTTCTTTTCACGAAATTCCGGTTTCCCGCGAAAAGTATTCGCAATCTTATGATCTTGGGTCTTACATATTTACTGACAGTTAGTTTTTTCCTCCTGGCTTTTACATATTTAGAATCTGCAGTAGCAATTTGTATAGCTCTGTTTCTCTCATATCCCGTTTCAAAAGTATTTGTACTATTAGGAGCTTTAATAACATCACCGCTTTCATCCCTATATAGAGCCAGATATTTATTTATAGCAAATCGTCAGCTGAAGTCTTCAGGAGTTAAGATCATCGCCATTACTGGTTCGTATGGAAAGAGTTCAGTAAAGGAATACCTGCATAGAATATTGTCTGCCAAATATCTGACAGGGAAAACAAGAGGAAATAGGAATACTGAGGTTGGAATTGCAATTGAAATTGGCCTGCAAATTACCCGTGACATGGATTATTTTATTGCAGAAATGGGAGCTTACAGAAGGCATGATATTGAAAAGCTGTGCAAACTCTATAAACCATCTATAGGGATTATCACAGGGGTTGGTAATCAGCATGTCTCACTATTCGGAAGCAGGCAGGAACTGATTAAGACGAAGCTTGAACTTGTTGATGGAGTTAAGCACGGCAGTGTTTATGCCTCTCTGGAGTGGGATGGAGCTGTGAACGCATTTAGCCAGTATCACAAAAAAATTGTAACATATGGATTTGGTGGGGAAGCGGATGTGAAAGTAGTATTCGGAGAAAAAGCTGGCAGATTTAAAATTCTTCATGGAGCGAGGGAAGAAGAGTATGAAAGCAAACTGTTAGGAATGCATTCATACCTTAATCTTGTCCCGGCTATCATAGTGAGCAGAGAACTTGGTATGAGCTATCACGAGGTTTATGAAATAGTAAAGGCTATTGAACCTATTACGGGCAAACTTTCCTTGCATAAAGTCAATAAAGGGATGACTGTTCTGAATGATAGCTATAATTCTAATGTTGATGGTTTTTGCAGTGCGATAGATGTTTTGGATTGCTTGAACAGCGGGAAGAAATATATCTCCACTTTGGGTATATTTGAGTTGGGAAATGAGAAGTATGGGTCATATAAACGAATTGTCAAAGCTTTGGAGGGGAAAAATATACTGCTTCTCACGACTGATGCGGATTTTTTTGGGGAGTCGGCCTCTACTCAAGTTCGGATATTCAAACAGGAATCTGAAATTCTTAAGTTTCTGAATGGAATCAACGAAGAGAAAGTTCTTCTTGTAGAAGGAAGACATAGTCCGGCCTTTATGACCGAGCTTGGTATTTCTAAAGCGTACTAACTGCTAAAGCTAGAAATACAAAGAAAATCTGTGCCAGCCAATATCGCTCTGTTACCTTTGTCTCGTTCCAGCCTAGTGCTTGAAAGTGATGATGTAAAGGGGCTATTTTAAATACTTTCTTTCCAAGGAACTTAATAGAAAGCATTTGAATTAAAGAGCTTATGATTGTAAGAATACTTGGCACCGTCATTATTATAAATGGAAGAAGGTTATTTGAGGCAACGGCAAGTGCAAGGGCTATTACTCCTAAACTCATTGACCCAACGTCTCCCATAAAGATACGTGCCGGATTTATATTAAAGTACAAAAAGACTATCAATATACCGATCATAATCGCGTAGTACATGGCAACCGTGTTCTGGTGTTGGAGCATAGTTAAGATAAGCATCCCTGTGAACATCCAAATTGTTTGTCCTGTTAACAGGCCGTCAAGGCCGTCATTTATATTAAAAGCATTTGTATAACTGGTAAAGAGGAATGTAATAAAGGCATAGTTAAACAGAGAGTTGGATAAGTTAAGATTGGTTATGAGTAAATGGCTGAAGAGAACTCCTATCCCGACTTCAACAACAAACTTTACTTTTCTAACTAAATGATCAAGTTTAAATCCGGATATTTTTTTTGAGTCATCTAGCAACCCTATTAATCCGTAGACGAGTGTAATTGCAATCAATATTAGGTTAAGAGGAACTGTCCCGAAGAGGAAGAATGAGATAACGGGAAAAAGGATTAACCATATAATTCCTCCACCCTTTGGAGTTCCCGCTTTACCGCCAAGTATTTCAACAAATACTTTGTTATCTAGTTTCCCGTCTTTTTTCCTGATATTTCCGCGATCCCGAATGTTTAGCCTGTAAAGAATGTTAATCAGAAAGGGTAGGATTAATGCTGCAATAACTGATGATCCTATTAATACAATAAATTCATTCTTCACTTTATGTTATTAGCTAATTTATATAGTGGTATAGTATATACTATTTGTTAAAGGTTTTTAATTATAAATCGATTTAAAGAGATCTTCCATAATAGCCTCTTTAGCGTTTAAGACAAAGACTTTTTCAATCGCATCTGCATCGAGATTTCTCTTTTTCTTCAATAACAACATATCTTTAATCTCAGCGTGCAGTTTGCTTCCAGTTGCCTCACCTTCCAGGATGACACGTCCCAGTCCGAGATCTTTTAGGATATTTGCATTAAGTTCCTGTTCGTTATGCGTTACCCAAGGTATAGGAATTAAGATAGAAGGAATCTTCATCACTCCTAGCTCATACACAGTATTGGCTCCGGATCTTCCGAGATATAGGTCAGCCGCTTTAAATACGGCACCGATATCATCATCTGTTACGAATTTAGTTACAAACAGCCTGTTTTGAAGATTTGCAGGTAACTTCTTCCACTCTTTGTATATTACATCGTAATCTTTAAAAATCTGATTGTCACCGGTCTGGAGAAGGATCTGATACTCCATGAGAGAGTACTTCAGCATGTCTCTGATCAAAGTATTAATAATGTGTGAACCCTGTCCACCGCCTGAAACATATATTACGGGTAAGCCGTTCTTTTTCATGATTTGGAGTGCTCCACCTATATCAGCTTTTGGATGCACTTTGAAGATACTTGGTCGCAGTAGATTTCCCGTATGTAGAACTTTCTCTTTGTTGAAATACTTTTCTGAAGTCGGGAATGTGATATATACACGTTTTGCAATTTTTCCTACAAAACTATTTGACATCCCAACAGCAGCAGTTTGCTCATGCAGATAGATAGGTATTCTATAAAACCATGATGCAATTGCTATCGGAACACCAAGGTAACCTCCTGTGCAAAATACTAAATCAGGTCGAAACTCTCTAATGTACCCGAAGGCATCAACAACGCCAAGAAGAGTTCTGAAAAGTAGTAGTATTGTTGTTAACTCTAATCTCCTCTGTAGTTTACCGGCTCTAAGTGAAACGAACTTAATGTTACGATCGGCCATACGTCGCTGTTCAACACTTACACTATTTTTTTCACCGACCATTCCTAAGTCGCTTCCCACATATAGTATATGATCATTAATATCTGAGAACCTCTCACTAAGTGCATCAATAAAGGCCGTTGCTACGGATACATGTCCGCCTGAACCTCCGCCAGTAACTAAGATCTTTTTATCAAGCTTTTGTTTGTTTTGCATATCTAGATACATTTAATAATAAACCTAAACCTATCATCGTGACAATCGTATTCGATCCCCCATATGTAAAAAACGGAAGGGGTATACCGGTTAAAGGTATTAGACCTACATTTGCAGCCATATTAAGGAATGTTTGAAGGGTTAACCAGATCCCGATCCCTGCAACAGTCAGACTTCCAGCCTTGTCCTGAATATTCTGCGAAAGTTTGAGTATTCTCCATAGGAATAATGCCCAGAGTATTACAAATATAACTCCTCCGATGTAGCCTAATTCTTCAAGGATCACGGCAAAGATTGAGTCTGTGAATGCGGTGTTTTCTACCAAGTATCCAAAACGTTGTCTTGATTGACCGAACCCTTTGCCCCAGAACCCCCCGGAACCTATTCCTATAAGAATTTGCTGAATTTGATAGCCTGTACCATTAGGGTCTTCAACAACACCTTTGAAAAGAAGATGAAAAAACGTCTTTACTCGTTCCATTCGGTAGCTTGCAAATGTTCCGGCGGCTACTCCAAGTACTCCGAATATACCGGCGAGTGATAATGTCCCTTTCAGATGCGCAGACGATTTGTCAGAAAGGAAAAACATAAAGATTGCGGTTGCTCCGATAAGTAGCGTTGTTCCCATATCAGGCTCAGCAATTATTAGGAGTAATGTGAGGAATAGTGGTCCGCCAAATGTAATTATCCTTTTCTTGAATTTATCAAAGTCTGAGAGACGTCCTTTTTTTGCGCTATCATCTACCTTTGCAAGTATGCCAGCAAGGAAGATAATAAGGATAGGCTTTATAAATTCGGCAGGCTGTATGGGAAGTGATCCTAATGAGAACCACCTTTTAGATCCATTTACAGCATCTCCTACAATCAGGACTGCTACAAGGAGGAAAGTTGCAACGGTAAAAAGGATTGGAGAAAGCTTTAAGATTAATTTGTACGGAATTAAGTATGCAGCTGTTCCCAGTGCTCCTCCTAGAAGAATCCAGATTAAATGCTGTCTTAGAAAGTAGTATTGGTCACTGAAAAGTCTGTTTGCCTGATATACACTGGCATCAAATATCATGACGGCACCAAAGGCAATCATTACAAGTACAAATGTAACTAAAAATGGGTCTACTCTACCCTGTGTGTCATCGTTAGGTTTTCTTTTGAGGTTCACTTTCCTTGTCACCATATTCTTTTTAATATACTATGTTTAGTATGATTATGAAAGCAGATTTAAAGAGACCAAGGGAGTTAGGAATGCTGATTGTGGTTGGCGGACCCGGAGGGTCAGGGAGCTCTACGATCGCAAAGATGCTAGCCAAATTTTACGGCCTTCATAGAATATACGGTGGAGAATTAATGCGTGGATATGCTAAACAAAAAGGAATGAGCCTTGAGGACTTTATAAAATATATAGATGAAAATAATCTTGAGAATGAATATGACAGGAAAATTGATAGGAGTCTGATTAAGCACGCTTATACCAAGGATGTCCTTATTGAGAGTAAAATATTTGCTTATCTGGCTTTTAAATACCGTGTACCGACCACTGTAAAAATATGGCTGACGGCAAGCAGGGAGGTTAGAGCTATGCGGGCTTTATTGAAAGATAATATTCATTCGGGTTTGGATAGCGATGAATATAAAAAAGCCTTAGATGATCTAGATATCAGGTATGAAAGTGATTCGAAGAGGTATAAAGAAATTTATGGTGTAGATTATAGTAGCCCAAAGTTGTACAATGATATTGTAATTGACAGCTCTAAAATTAATGAGCTTTCAACGTTTAACTTAGTTGTTAAACTTATTAACGATGGCGGATTTTATAAATAAGAACGGTAATATTCCTGTTGCTCCCCCTACCCCGGTTGCACCAGCGAATCCCGTGATTCCACCTGTAACTAACGGAAGTAATGTAAATACAGGTAAACAGTATGAGGTTGACAATCTGGCACCCGAAGATCTCGATATTATGTGGACCCGATGGAAGTGTTTAATCTGTAACTATACCTATGAGGGTTCTAAACCTCTTAAGAAGTGTCCAAGATGCGGAAATGAAGACCCTGATAAGTTTGAAGACGCAGATTAAGCTATCTTTGTCTTCCAGTGGTTTTCAGATATGAGATAACATGCTTCATATCATTGAAATCCCTCGTAAATTTTACTAATGAATTGAAGGTAGGTCTATAGATGAAAAGCAATTTCATCATTTTATCATTAATAGAAACTATTCTATATGGGATTTTGCCTTCCTGGAGTTCACTGGTTTGGGGGAAAAGAGTTTCTTCCTCATGCTCCACGAGTGTATCCAACAAATCATAACCTGGTAAAGACATGTATGGTTCAGAGGATTCGGATTCATTTGTCATACCAACAACCATAATGGGAGTATCATCGGCATAGTTTATATACAATATTCCGTACGATGCTAGTGTGTTAACTTGCTCTGATATCGGTTTACCAAGCAACTGTTCAAAAGCTGTAGCTAAGTCATGACATTCTGGTCCATCTGTTTCCCAAAATTGAGTCGGGCTATGGTGGCTGTCACGGTGATAGGTTCCCGGCATACGCTTTTTATTTAAGACTTTATGATCGTAATTGCTATGCCGAGAGGGGGAATCGAACCCCCACTCCCTTTCGAGAAAAGGATTTTAAGTCCTTCGCGTCTGCCTATTCCGCCATCTCGGCAACTTCTGTATTCTACTATAAATCTTGTTTCTGTAACAGTATTTAGATGCTTAAAAGATAACATGAATTTAGTATGGGAATCATCTAAGTGTTTATTCTAAGTTAGCGAGATGGAGGTGACGGCGGGGATCGAACCCGCGCATCGGAGTTTTGCAGACTCCTGCCTTACCAGCTTGGCTACGTCACCATTACTCAAGCAGATCTTTAACTTGAGCAATCTCAAGTATTGAGTTCAAATTCTTTCGCTTGATAGAACTGCCACAGATTATAGCTATTTTATCGTCAATAGCCAATAACCCTTGTGAGTAAACTACTTCTGCGGCTTTGCTGGCCATTGTGTCACGATCAGTATTAAACTGTTTGATATATATGCCTGTTACACCCCTGTATATATCCATCTGCCTTATTAGTTTAGGATTATTACTTATGTTCCAGATAGGGACTTTAAGTCTATGTCTCGTGAGACTTCGAACAGTAGTTCCGGATTGAGAGATTACAATGATCCCTTTCAGATTAAGTTCTTCAATTAAAGCAACAACAGTCTTGCATAGTACATCGGTCTCTTCAGAGGCACTTGTTCTCCCTGATATCGGTTGTGATTTAAGGACTTTTTCGGACTCTTTTGCTACTGTAGCCATGACTCTTACGGCATCTATAGGATATTTACCAGTTGAGGTCTCCGCTGACAGCATCATTGCGTCTGTTCCATCCATGACAGCATTTGCAACATCGCTTACCTCTGCCCTGGTCGGTCTTGGGCTTTCTTTCATGGACTCTAGCATCTGCGTTGCAACAATAACAAGTTTGCCGGCTATTCTGCACTTCTGGATTATTATCTTCTGTTTAATTGGTACCTCCTCCAGTGGTAGTTCAACACCCATGTCCCCTCTCGCAATCATAATTCCGTCTACTAAAGGTATGATCTCATCAATATTGGAGACGCCTTCTCCGTCTTCTATCTTGGCTATAAGTTTTGTATCTGTTTTACCCATGACTGTCTTTACCGCTTCAACATCGTTTCTGTCCCTTATAAAAGATGCGGAAATATAATCAAAGTTATGCTCCACAGCATATTTAATATCGTCGATATCCTTTTGAGAAAGATCTGGAAAATCAAGATGTACTCCCGGGACATTTACAGTCTTTCTTGTCTTAAGAATTCCCCCGGCTTTTACTACACAATGAACTTCTTTTGCTTTAGTATCGACTACATTAAGGATCAAGTTTCCGTCATCAATAAGGATTTTGGTATTTTTATTTACAAACTTATGGAGATTCGGATATGTAATTTGGATTGTGTTATCTGTAGATATGGCACTAGTTTCGGGGATAAGTATAATCCGTTCTCCTTCTTTTAGTTCTCTTTCATGTTCAAACCCTGTCACACGTATCTTGTGTCCTTTGGTATCGAGCATGATAGTGACACGAGAGGAAAGCTTTCGCAGGAGGGTAGATACTCTTTCAAGTTCGGCAAAGTCTGCAAACGAAGCATTAATCCTGGCCATCTGCATACCGTTTTCGATCATCTCTTTAAGTACCTCTTCATTCCATGATGACGGTCCTATGGTGGCAATAATCTTGGTATGGGGCAGCTTTTGCATCATTGATAGTCCTTATATATAATAGTATCATTGTTAGTATACTTAATATAGATTTAGGGGGCAATATAGCTATGAAAAAGTTTTTCTTTTCCCTTTTCCTGAATATGGTTATATTTGTCGCAATATCAAATCTTTTTGACGGGTTTAGACTTCCCGGCGATTTCGGGTATTATATGATTTCGCTCTTTGGTTTATCATTAGCGATTATGCTTCACAGACCTTTACTGAAGTTCTTGACTGTGAAGATCAACTTTATTACTTACCTTCTGAGCGGTTTTCTACTTGTTGCCGGGGCGTTGTATGCAATGGAACTGTTTATTCCCAGCCTTTATCTTAATGCGAGCTCCTTTAATGAAGTTAATCTACAAGTTATAACTATAAATGCCTTCACTGTTTCTCAGTTTGGAACTTTAATTGGGGTCGCACTTGCAGGAGCATCTCTTTCTGCCTTGCTTGAAACTCTTAAAAAAGTCGGTGATGATTAAATTAAAAGTATAGATTTATGAGAGATACTCTTATGATTGCCCAGGTCGTTATATCAGTTTTGATAGTGATATCTGTTCTGCTTCAGAATCGTGCTGAAGGATTAGGTACGATGTTTGGTGGTGGCGGAGAGATATTTCGAACAAAAAGAGGGCTTGAGAAGTTCCTTTATTATGCAACCATTGTTCTTACAGTCGTATTTGCTACGCTCTCGTTAATAATAGTCAAATTAAGCAAGTAACGGTATGAAAATACGGGAGCTCTTATGGAACTATCCTGAAATTTTAGCAAAAATAGTCCGGCTTTTTGCTCCTATCAGTTATATAGCTCTGACACTTCTTGTTTTATTCCTTTCCGGGACTTTTGTTCTTTCAAAATCCGACTTCAGGAGTATGCTAATTAGGAAGGACAGAACGATAATTCGTGAAGGGGTCGTTGGCCATCTGACAAACCTTAATCCCATTTATATTCCTCAGGGACAGGTTGACAGGGATCTCCAGATGTTGACCTTTCGCAAGCTCGTTAAGATCTCACCGAAGGGGGAGCCCCTTCCGGATCTTGCTGTTAAATGGAGTGTATCTACAGATTCAAAGAAATATACATTTAGTTTGGATCCGGAGGCAAGATGGCATGATGGAGTCTCCGTTACATCAGATGATGTTGTTTTTACTTTTGAAACGGCAAGAGAGCTTGCCACTAAACTATCTCAGGAGACAATCGGACAGGGTTTTGAGGGTGTGAAGGTCAAGAAGGTCAGTGACCGTGAGTTTACAATAACAATTAGCCAGAGTAGTGCGACATTTTGGGAAACAATATCCATATATATAATTCCTGCCCATATCCTCAGAGAGGTTTCTCTGTCACAATTTGCTGAGAACGTCTTTTCAAAAGCACCGGTCGGAAATGGTATTTATGAAATTGTAAGCTCGGGAGATTCCGGTGTAATTCTTAAAAAGTCGGCATACACACAGAGCAGTGCAGTGGAGAATTATGAGTATTATATGTATAACAATGTTAAAGACTTGGAGGTGGCGTTTAGAAACAACCGTCTTGATATTGTGAGCGGAGTTTCATTGAGGGATATGGATTATGTAAATGAATATAGAGAAAACTATGATATCCTGCAATTTGTTGTTAATACCAGGAAAAAGGCAATCTTTTTGAATAGCCGGATGAAAGCTTTCGGAAACTCTTCAATGAGGAGAGCTATCTCATACCTTTTGGATAAAGAAAAGCTTATCAGCGAGGCTGATATTGACGGGCAGGCTGTATACTCTTCCTTTTCCGTAAAGTCATGGGCGTATGATAGATCTTTAAAATATCCTAAATATAACCCTAAACTGGGGGCTCAGGAGCTCGCTTTGGCAGGGTATAAAAAGGAGGCAAAATCAGGTTTCTTTCAGTCGACGGATGGAAAGATACTCACCTTCACACTTACATATCTGGACAATAAAAGTAATGAGGTAATTACAAAGCAGATTAAGAAACAGTTTGGAGATGAAGGTATTATTTTGAACTTAGATCCCCAGAGTTTTGACAGACTTACCAAAGAGACTTTGGCAACCCGTGATTACCAGATGCTGCTTTACGAGATTGAGACCAGTATTGATCCGGATCAGTACGATCTCTGGCACTCATTGAGAGTTGATTACCCGTATCTTAATCTTTCCGGATATACCAATGAGAGAGTGGATATTTTTTTGGAAAAAGGTCGTACACAGATAAAAAGGACGGAAAGGGTTAATTCATATAATATTGTGCAGAGGTTACTTAATGAGGATATTCCTGCAATAATGATCTACGAACCGCAGTTTAATTTTGTGGTTTCGGATAGAATTAAGAATGTTGATTTAGGTGGTATAAATTTCCCTGAAGAGAGGTATAATACACTTAGTAAGTGGGAGCTTTAAGCCAGGATGGTGAAATTGGCAGACACGCTACGTTCAGGTCGTAGTCTCCTTTAAAAAGAGGTGGGGGTTCAACTCCCCCTCCTGGCATTTATCCCGCTAACTTATAGTTGAGGTTTACTTCCTGGGTTTAGATGTTAGTGATACTTCTATATTCTTTACTGTGTCTAGCTTTTCAGATTTTTGTTCTACCTTTTTCTCTTCTTTCTCTTTTCCTTTTGTATCATCAGGATCAGCCTCCTTGTATTCCTTTAAGAACTCCTCTTTAGTAACTGTTTTTTCGGTTTCTTTTGCTACATTGTCTTTCTCTTTTTCATCGGCTTTTACCTCAGTGCTTTTTACTTGGGTATCATCCTTCGTTTTAGCAGTACTAAGACCCGCCTTTTCAAACTTTTCTCTCAGGGTCATACCCTTTGATTCTACTTTTTTATCTTCATTTTTCTCCTTCTTTTCCTTCCTGTTTAGAGTGTTGACGAGAATACCCTCTATCTTCATCTCTTTGGCTGAACTGTTCATCCGTGAAAGAAGAAGTCCGAATACGATCCCCAAAATCAAAAAACCTGCTGCTGTTATAGCCAGGTCGGGATTCTCCTTTACAACTTCGACTGGATCCTGTTTTAGAAGGTCTTTGAAGGCAAAGCTTACTGGAGAGAGAGTTTCTATTTTCTGAGTCCCCTCCCCTGTTTTACTAAGTTCAAAAACAGTTGTTTCAGAGTAGTTGCTTGCATATCCATTTTTTCTGGTTACACCAATTATACTGTAGATTCCGTATTGAAAAACGCCTTTGAAATTGTAACTCCATGTACCGTCACTTTTAACTTCAGGAGCACCTTTGTAGTTTTTAGTTCCTGAAGTTAGATTCAAGTCCACAACTGACCCGGCCAAAGCAGTTCCTTTAAAGGTTAATTCTGTAGCTCCAAGTTTTTCAGGGGCGTCTATTATTGGGGGGCGTGGGATTATTGTGAGGATTTCTTCAAGTATCTGCGGTGTTTCCTCTGAATCGGTGAATTTGAATATTATAGTGTGTTTTCCTATTCCAAGTGAAGGGAGTGTATATGGACTTACTATCGTCTTAAACCCCTGCCCGTCAATTTCAAGTTTTACCCCTGTATTTCCGGATGGGTCTTTAAATGTAATAGTGTGGGTGGGGTTGTCTGAAATATCCGGGATTGTAAGACCGAGTTCTGTTTCGAGTTTTTGTATTCTCTGTGTCTCAAGGTTTGTAAGGGTTTGGTCAATCTCATCCTGGGTTACTGCTGATACCCTATCTACAGATAATGTGAAAAGGAACAAAGAGATTGTTAATGCTAATAATAGTTTTCTCACTTTAAGTGTTACTTATTTTATCTCCAGCTGTTTGTAGAGTGCTTTAAGTATTGTATCTGATTGGGAGCCTGATGCCAACTCGACAGTGTTGCCTGTTAGTGTAATTGGAAAGACGGTTGTATTGACGGGCTTTCCATTGTAGAAGGTTAGTCTGTATATGGCAGAAAGGGATGATTTATAGGTTTGTGGGAGGAAGGCACCCAGTCCATAGAATATACTTTTGTCATCACCAATCTTTGTTTTCTGAAATACTCTGCTGTTTGTACCTATAACAATATCGGCTCCGTAGTCTAAAGCTTTCTGTGCAAACTCAGTCTGGTAGTTAAGAAGATTACTCTGATACTCGTATCCCCACCCCATATCCATTATAACTATGTTTGAAGTCTTTCGAGCTTTGCTAATAGTCTCTTTCATTATATTTAGATCAACGTTAGCACTGCCGGCTGTTGTTTTTGTGGCATAGTAACTGAACGGGTAAAGGAAGTTAAAACCGATGAAGGCAAACTTTAAACCGTTTGCGGTTACTATCCTGGGTGTACAGGCATCCGATGAATTCAGCCCTCCTGCGTAGTATTCCAGACCATTTGCCTTATACCAGTTAAGAGTGTCTATATATGAGCTATAGCTAATATCCATAATGTGATTTCCGTTCACGCCGACTATATCAAATCCAAGCGATTTGAGGAGTTTGAGATTCTCCTGCGTTGTGCAGTATTTGGAGGAGGTTTCAGACTGAACACAGGGTTGTGAGAGTGAGGCTTCGTTATTTATTTGGGCTATGTCTGCCGTCTCAATTATGTTTCTAAGTGACTGAGAGATAAAGGAAAGACCTCGTTGGTTGATAAGCTTTTGCTGGATTCCGCTGCCAAACGCCGATGATCCGGTTAGCACAAGTGTGGTGAGCTTTTTACTCTCATAGTTCGTTTCCGGTACTGTGGTGTACAGGAGTTTTGATATTGAATCACGGACATCTTTAGGGCCACTGATCCAGTATTTGTCTGCAAGGGGGTAACGAAGTGATGAAAAGTCCTTTTCCAAGGGATTAAGGCCATCGATGGAGAGGACTTTGTGTTTGTTTGTTAATTTCTCAAAAGGAATGATTGTGAGTATGTTAGGGCTTCTTGAAAGAGAGCTGGTTACTTCTTCTTGTGTATATACTTTCTGCCCCACTCCAATGGTTTCAAAACTGGATTTCAGGAAATCGTCAGTCTCTGTATCCCAAATGATATTGTTTCCTTTGTATTTTTGTGTAATTAAAGCTTCCTTCAGCTGAGTCGTGGATATATCAGATGTCAGATTATCAAAACGTCCTACTACCATATATATCTTATTTGTTAGTCTTGTGTAATTGTTTATGTCTTTAATATTACGGGCGATAGTTATGTAGCAGTCTGCATTGCTTCCGTTGTCTATCTGATATCCGTTGTTGTTAGCGTATGTGTTAAGGATACCTATATATGCCGGCTGTATTTCGCCAGTTAGGCATATGTATTTAACGTCTTTGATTCCTTTTACGTTTGTAATATTGCTGCCTTTGTCTTTGAAAAGGAATGGAAGAGATATAACTGCGAGTATTACTAAAAGGTATTGGAGGAGAGTACGTCTGAACTTCTTATTTTCCTTGTCGGTTAGACTGTGTGTGATTGGCATTACTTAGCTAGTTTGTCTGTAAATAGGATTCCGATCAGATGATCGTATTCGTGCTGTACAATTTTGGAGTTGAATCCTGAGAGACGTTGTGTGTGTGATTTGCCGTATCTATCCAGGTATGTGACTTTTATTTTCTTTGGTCTTTTTACATATCCGGTTACACCGGGGAGGCTTAGACAGCCTTCAAGGTCTGAGCTTTGTTTATCCCCTATTACTTTTATCTTAGGGTTTATATATTCCGTGAACTCACCAGTATCGATATCTAGTGATATAAATACTGCTTTGGGCACTCCAACCTGTATTGCGGCTAGTCCTGCCGGTTCCCATCCTTCGGGAAGCTCGGCATTTACAGCTGTGGCTTTTAAAGCATCCAGGAATTTGTGGAAAGTATCACTGGTTATTTCCTCCATAGGTATCTCGTTGGAGATCATTCTTAGAGTTTTTTCATCGTCATCAGTTGTTAGAACCTTCAGTAGTTTTATCATTGGTTGTATTATATCATTGGAGTATCAATTATGGCTAAAAAGGAAGTTCCACAAGTTAGAGAAATCGAAGAGATAGTTTTACATCCAACAGTGAAAGATTTGTCTGAAGATGTCCTGCCACTGAAAGATTATGTAGAGGGATAGTACACTGTGGGCATCCCGGACGGATTATTAGGGTACTATCATACGGTGGAGAGTGATAGATATTGTGTTGAAGTTAGTGACGATTATGTAAAAACAGGTGGGATGGCAGCAGTCTTTAAAGGGAAGGATAAAATGATGGATAGAGCAATCGCTCTGAAGATGATTTTGCCTGGTACTAAAATTTATAGCGATATTGAAGATGATTCAGAATTTAAAACTTTTGTCAGGGAGGCAAAGCTTCTTGCACAGATTACAGATCCCAATGTTGTTAAAGTTTATGATTTCTGTGTCGCCCAGACTGATGTTGGTCCCCTACCCATGATAGTTATGGAATGGGTAGAGGGCAAGACTTTAAAGCAGTTGGGTAGGCTTGAAGAGCCTTTTTTAAGCATGATTATAAATAAGGCGGGGAGTGTTTTTGATTACTTGCATGAATTGGGAGTTACACATGGAGATATTAAGCCTTCCTCTATAATGCTTCCAGAAGGCGAGGAATATGATGTAAGGGTGCATGAAATGAAGGTGGTGGACGTAGGTTTGAGTCCGCTGGCAATTGGTCCTGCACATAAAACATATCTTGCTGGTTCTCCCGGATATGTTTCCCCTATTGTTATATCGGGTAACGCTATAACTTTTGAAGATTTTAAAGATAATGATATAAGATGTTTTGCGTCCACAGTGTTTACCTTAATAACCGGCTACAACATGTTTGTAGATGATAATTCTACAGATAAGGCGGATACTGGAACGGTGAAGAAAAACCCAAGTTATAGTATGGATCTTCATATCAATAAGCTTTGGAAGAGAGAGTTTAGACATATGGCTGATGATCCTGAAATGGTGAAAAGATATGGAGGTAATGCTGAGAAGCTTGATGAGGTTATATCGCAGGTGTATTTCGATGGCGGATGTAGTTCGTGTAGGGAGTTTATAGATAAAGTATTACCCTTGTTGAAAAAGAATAATTGATGATATCTATGTAAGTACTGTATAATCCTTATGTATTGTTATGGTGGATGTAGCTCAACTGGTTAGAGCATCGGTTTGTGGAACCGAGGGTTGTGGGTTCAAGTCCCATCTTCCACCCCATTTGTTCGGACTTACTTCAGTCATGCGTTGTCAATTTTCTCAGCTAATTGATTAACCTGTTATATTTACTAATACATTCTTCCCCTTAAGTTCATCCGCATGAGTCTCAGCATATTTTATAAATCCTGCTAAAGCAACAGCTCCATCTGCGGTTGCCTTAATATTCTCAACTTTATTTAAATGCTTTTCTGCAGACCTAATCTCCTCTTCAGTTACGGATATAAATGAACCATTAGTCTCCTTAACTACTTTGTATAAGCTTGGATAGCAAACTGTTGGATCTCCAGTTAAAATTGCTTTGGCTATCCCTCTTGGCTTATCAACAATAAATTCAGGTAATATCTTTTCTTCACCGGCTTCAAACGCCTTTACCATTGGGTCGCACGAGCTCTGCTGTACAGGCATAAGTGCTGGTATTCTATCTATCATTCCACTATCTTTCATCTTCTTAGCTACTTCATAAACGCCTAATACTCCCATTCCACTGCTTGATGCTTGGAAATAATAATCAAAGGTTAAATTTGATTGCTCCCATGCTTCTATAAACGCCATTCCAAGTCCCGCCCTTTTTGCAACACTAAAATATCCTCCGTCATGATATACATTATTTTCACTTGAGAATTGGATACCCTCTTTTATTGCTGCATCATAATCTGAATTAACTCTATGAACTGTAATGTTTGGGGCATCCATAAATCTATGCCTTGGTACAAATTCGTCTGCAATGAAGCAATGCAACTGAAACTCAGGATGATTGCGTAAGAGCCAGGCGCTTGCACTAGCAACATTCCCTGTGCTGCTAACTACAATGGATTTTTCTCCAAATTCATTCAACTGACTTAATGCGACAACTGCCATTCTGTCTTTACTAGATCCAGTTACGGTTTTTGTCTCGTCTTTCAACATAACTTTCGTTGCAGGATATTTTGATTTGAACTCTTGGGATTCAGTCAAAGGAGTTCTCTTATTTCCTTTACGGATGAGTTTAGTTGGATCTTGAAGCGGAAGAAAATCCCAGTATCTCTCGACATCATATTCACCTTTTTCTATGTGGTATTTATTATCTGCACGTCTATATGAGATTACTCCACCACAGTTTGGGCATTTTTTATAATGTTTTCCGTCAGAGGAAAAAGAACAATCCATACAGAAGTAAACGAGAGGTGCTTTTGTCATTTGTATAAACCTTATTAATTTATATTAAATACTATTAAGGATTACTTAACTTTGTAGTAGTTAAAGTCCTTTCCTTCTAAAATTTGTCGATCATTCTCTCTTCCTGTATCTGGTATATGAATATGGAAAAGAGTTAACTTTTCTGAACTTGCTACGAAACGTATAGTTGTTCCCGATACAATTAGAATAGTTTCTCCTGCCTTAATCTTCTGCTCCTTCCCATCTAAATAAACTGTTCCACTCCCTTCCGCAACATAAGTAATTTGATCTGTATTCTTTCGAATAACAACGGGACTATTATCCTCTTTTGTTAATGTATGATAATACCTTCTTCCATGTTCAAAACTCTGCATTAATTTGAAGGAATGCCTGAAAAACTCTCCCAATTCTTTGTTCTTGATAATATTCATGACTGATTTCAAAATTTTAAATTAGAATAACGGCTTTCCTTTCAGTGATGGCGGAATCTCGTCTTTATCTGTTAAGAGTTCCAGTAAAGCAGTCTTTTTTTCTGCTAATATTTTCTTCATCGCACTACGAAATTCATCTATAGATGATGCTGTATAGGTTTTCAAGCCGAAAGTCTTTCCATACATAGTGAAATCTATATTTTCAAGGTCGGTTCCGATAAATTTTTGTTCATCCATTTGCCCTATTCGCACTCGTCCAAGTGAAGAGTTGTTTGTTACGAGGAAAAGTATTGGAAGGTTCATTCGTTTAGCCACTGCCATTACATTGCCATTCATCAACATACTCCCGTCGCCTGTAACCGCAATTTGGAATTTGTCCCTTAAAGCAACGGCCATACCAGTTGATGTACATGGCCCACTTCCCATTGCACGGATTCCAACGTCAAGAAACATTCCACCAATTTGCTTAGGTTCATACATTATTGCCGCATCGAGCAAATGGTTTCCTGCATCAGCAGATATTACACAAGTTTCGTCACATAAATTATTAAGTTCTAAAATTGCTTTCGCCATGAGGTCTTGATCGTTTATATTGTCAGAGAAAAATCTCATCTGATTTTCGCGAACAGTTTTGAGATTGTAATGGATCTTCTGCTTTGACGGTTTTACATTTTTAATCCACAATTTAATCATTGAAGCCATGTCATCAACTTGGATCCAATTTCCACTAGGGAATCGGAAGGTTACATCTTCACACTCGATTGAATATAGGTAAGTCGTGGCACGTTTGATTATATTAAGAAATGATTCGGATACATTTTTTCTAGCCATTGATGATCCAAATACTAATACTTGTTCAGGGGAATATTCCTCAATAAATTTTTCAAGAACTGGATTGTAACCATAACCCAATTTCCCTAGATAGTTAGGGTGTTCACCCCATATGCAACAAGATGCTTTTGAGGTAACTAATACAGGAGCTCCAATCTTTTCAGCTAGTTCATAGATTTGTTTAGTAGCTTTGGCTTGCCAGCTTCCCCATCCAATAATTACGAGTGGTTTAGTAATTTTAGGAAGATTTGGAATCGCGACCTCTTTTTTTTCAGCTTTTTTATGGATTAGCTCACTCTCTGGTAACTCCATCGCCTGAATATCAACTGGAATACTTATATGAACACAGCCAGTTCTTCCTGAGAGTGCTTTCTTGCAGCTATCAGAAAATATTTGAGCTGCATTGGTTATATTGTTAATTTCTATAGTCTGTTTGGTTAGTTTCTTTAATATATCTGCTGAGTCGAATGATCTGTTGACCTGACTTTCTTCTTGTAATGATCCTAAACCTTTAAATCTTACAGGAGGTTGTCCTGATATATAAATCATGGGGACTGAATCCATATTCGCAGAGGCAATACCGCTTGCACAGTTTGTAACTCCTGGGCTGCCAATTGTTATGACTGCAACCAGCTCACCGGAAGCTTTTGAATAGCCAGTTGCTACATAAGAAGCTTCTTGTTCATGTGCGCAGGTAATGATCTCTATATCGTCCATGTTCTGCCATAAAGGCTTGACTTGCCCTCCAGGTACTCCAAATGCTTTGCGACACCCATATTCCTTGAGTGTCTTATTGATATACTCATAGAATTTCATGGGAAAGGGATTAAAATTTAGCTAGTGAGATATTCTTCTATCATGTGCTTTGCCTTTAGTAAAACCTCTTCTGACTGGCATAACGCTATACGTATATACCCGTCGCCATTGCTTCCAAAAGCAGTTCCTGGGGTAATAAATACGCCAGTATTTTCAAGCAAGTTAAAACAGAATTCTTCGGCATTTACCACTTTCTGTGGTAGTTTAGCCCAAACATATAGAGAGGCCTTAGTTTCATAAGTCTCACATCCAATTATTTTGGCTATTTCGGTAGCTATAATAGATCTTTTTCGGTAGATTTCATTCCTTTCACTTATAAAGGCTTGGGGTAACTGTAGGGCTTTAACGCCAGCATACTGAATAGGATTAAAAATACCTGTCTCAATATTGCTATAAATAGCGGCAATGGCTTTCATTAGTTTTGGATTACCAACTACCCACCCAAGTCTCCAACCTGCCATATTGTATGTTTTACTCAAAGAATTAAGTTCAACAGCTATATCTAAAGCTCCTGGTATTTCTAGTACACTTGACTCGTGGTTTCTACCAAATGAGATGTGTGAATATGGATTATCACTTACTAAGATGATTGAGTGCTTTTTTGCGAATTTAACAATTTCTTCTAACTGCTTTATTGATGCGGTTGAGCCAGTCGGGTTATGTGGGTAGTTAATCCACATTAATTTTACCTTTGAAAGATCTGTTTTCTCGAGTGATTCAAATGAAGGCTGATACCCATTTTCTCTATCAAGTGAGTACATTCTTGGTATAGCACCAGCAATAATTGCAGCCCTCTCATATGTAGCAAAACCAGGGTTTGGAATGAGCACTTCTTCTCCGGGGTTAACCAGAGCAAGTGTTGTGAATACAATTCCTTCCTTCGATCCAGAAGTTGGTTGAACCATATTTTGAGGATCAATTTTCACACCAAACTCTCTTTGGTACCAATTTGCAATTTCAGTACGGAATTTTAGTAAACCTGAATAACTTGGATATGCGTGCATGGATGAATCAGAAGCTTTTTGAGCTAATTCTTTAATCACTAATGGAGACGGGGCTAAATCAGGACTGCCAATTCCCAGATTAATGATTGTTCTTCCTGTTGAAGCTAATTGATCAATCTTTTTATGGGCACGTGAAAAGAAATATTCTCCAAGTGAGTTCATTCTTCTTGCTTGTCGATTAACTAGTGTTGGCATAGTTTCCAGTACAAGTTACGTGGCTTATAATATCACTATTAGAGATTCTTGTATAATATATACTCCCTAGAGGTGGGTATACCCTTAAAGATTGTAGAGTTCTTGCTTTACTTTCTTCCACCAACGACCCCATATGAATTACCAAATCTAGTTGATATACCGTACAGAGTGACGCGCCATGTTTCGTATATCTACTCTCTCAGTAGCAATATCCCTACCGTTATCAATCAGATAGTTATCAAATATGCTTCTAGCTGTTGCTAAGTATTCGGTTTCCGTTAAAGGTTTAGAAGGTATAACAGCAATTATTGATACCGCAGTTTTCCACTCATTGTCATTGGGATCAAGGATTCTTTCTACTAAATACCACTCATTGGAGTACATACCGTCATATTCCATCCCTCTAAGAACAAAGGCCTGATTCCGGTTTGATATAAAACCATCCCTTTGCTCTATTGCCCTCGTAATTACTTTGTACATAGGATGTTCATTAGGCCTTGGTCCCATAGCAGAAATAAGATCCTCCATACTTCTGCCCCTTTGCCTTGGTTGTGAAGCATCCTGTGTGCTTTGCGTCTTCCTTCCGCTAAGTTCATCAAGTAATGAAATGGTGGCTTGGATTTTCGTTCCCCATACAGCTGATGTCTCATACCTTCGTCTACCATCTAGATCATCTTTCCATTGTAAATCATCGAATGCCTGGGAGGTTACTGCCGCATTCAGTTTCCCTCTTATTGCATCTCTTAATCCATGTGTTATCCTTTCCTCTCTTGTAGTTATTCTTTCTGCTCTTTGAGAAGCATTTCTCTGTCGTGCCGCTTCCAGTTCAGCAAGTACCCGTGCCTCAACTTCCTGCTGAATTCTTGGTCTGTCATTTTCAAAAAACTGCCTTTCTTGGTCTTGTGCCCAATCCGAGAGACCTGTTCGTGGTTGACTAACTGTGGTACCAGAAATTGATGTCAAAGAAGGAGGTTCAACTATATGGGGAGTTGTAAGTGTCGGTATTGTCGTGGGGCTGGAGGAGGGTTCGTTAACAGCTGTGGAATTATCGTGAGACTGAATCTCTTGAGTTTGGTGAGCTTCAGGGATGACATTCCCTATCCTTCTTGCATGGACTCTCTCTTCATAGAGCCTGGTCAGATCGTTAAGCAAGTCAACTGCCTGGGCTGAGGATTCCCTGACAAGTCCCGCTTCGTGGTAGCCATTTTGCTCAAGTTCGCTGATCTGTCCATCCGTAATGGGAAGGTATATACGAATTTGAGTCGCGACCAACTTGATCCTGCCGCCTATGGGTATGCGTTCAAGTATAATGATGTTCCTCGTACGTGTCTGGTATACACCGTTAAGTTCTATAACTCCGCTGGTAGCAATTGTTCCTTCACTATCCATTGGTATCTGACTGGGAGGAAATATATTAAAATCTCTATAGAAATGGTTTCTATCGGCATCAGGTTCATAAATGGCACAGTCTACTTCAATCCCAGTGCTTAGCATACCCTCACCTGTCGGAGCGCCTCCGTCCATCCGTCTTCCATTAGGACCTATTCTCGGATCCTGGACTGACCTAAGGGTAATTTGAAAGATTCCTTTATTGTCAGCATTTAATGAAGAGACCGGTGTATTGGGTGCAACTCTTTCCCTGGTATATTCTTGTTCATTTTGACCTCTGTTAATGGATAGTACTTCCATTTCTCGTGACATGTTCCATGACCCTTCAAGTATTGCCTGCCAGGTGATTCTTAACCTATCTAGCTCTACCGAATTATCCTCGGATTCAGTAATATAGCGTTCCCTGTAAGGGGATAAATATGTTTCACTTGATTTCCTGTCTGAAGGTGGATTTTGAGGCCTTAATGGTAATGCCATATGCATATATTATCAGAAGAACTGGTAATTATAAATGACAAATATCTTTCAGCTACATAAATTCTTCCATTCCATAACCCAAAGTAATTATCCTAATATGGCTTGATGAAGGGATAGCAAACTTTGTCGCTGATCAGTTGGAAGACAATATCCCTCCAAAGACATTCTCAAGCTTCCTAAGCAGTTATGATAAATTTACTGGAGATGATTACGCTGAGAGCAGCTACGCTGTAAAGTATCTAATAGATACATATGGAAAGGATAAACTGATTTGTCTTCTAAATGGACTATCTGGAAAGAATAATTCTGAAGAGGGGTTCAGTACCGTTTTTGAATCTGTGTATGGCACAAAACCTACTTATGACTATTTCAACTCCATAATAAATAATATATAGCCTCATGAGGTAGGGATACCTTATAAAGATTGAATCTTTAATATATACCCTATGAGCTTGAAGTAATTGGTTCGTACCCTTCTATTTGTAAATGGATATTTCCAATTATTCCGTTGTCCGTTCCACTGTAGATATCAAAAACAGCATCTTTAGGGTTTTGTGCTAACTGATACCCTTTATCATAGTGGGGTCCACCATGATTTAGTCCGAAATTAACATTGAATTTTCCGAGTTCAGACTCTAATAAGGTCATTTCCTGGCTTAAATCGGGTATAAACCCGCTTTTGTACGCTTGAACATGTTCTTGTAGCAAAGGTATTTTAATTCCAGCCATTGCAGGCTCTAAAGATCTTTCTTTCTCATCTGCATATGCAAGAAATCGTATACTTGTTACTTTTAGGATCATTTATCTCTCGTACTAAATATAATTTTGAACATTATACCTCTTAATACCCATTTGGGAAATGATTATCTCTAATATTTTCCCCTAATTTACTTCATCAAGATACTTTAAATATCGATTTATATCTCTATTTATTTTTAAATATTTATCATTTAGAATATTACAATAATTTGATACTATTAAACGATGATTAAAATAAATCCTTGGATTAACTTTAACGGTAATGCACAAGAAGCATTTAATTTCTACAAATCGGTTTTCGGTGGAGATGTTAAGAAAGTATTAAATGATAAAGGTAAAATGATGTTTATCACCTTGCCTATTGGTAAAGATAATATGTTGATTGCAAACAATGTTCCGGAAGGTATGGGACAAGTAAGTGAGAATGAAAATAGAAGTAAAATTGCAGTAAGTACAGAAAGTAAAGAAGAGTCAGATAAAATATTTAACGGTCTTTCATCTGGAGGTAATGTAGAAGTACCTATGAGCGATGGTATGGGATCATATATGGGTATGTTTAGAGATAAGTACGGTATTGAGTGGATAATTGAATTTTCTCCCAGCAAATAGCTTTTCAAACGAATTTTTCCCACTACAGACCACGATTCTAATTTCCAGTCCCTATCCTGTGTTTAAGTATTTGATTCATTACATCCTGAATGGATTGTTATATAATCCTATCTAAATGAACACAAAAACTAACAGAATCGTAGGAGGTTTAGAACTCCTGCTTGCATCCGCTATATACGGACTCTATGGATTATTTTATAGAAATATATCAGGGTTTGGTGAGTTTTCTCAGGGCTTTTTAAGGAGTGGAATCATAATGTCAGTACTTCTCATTATATTCTTAATGAATAAGAAGAAATGGCAGATATATCAGAAGAAGGATTTAAAATGGTTTGCATTATGGATTATTCCGTCTAGTTTACAGCCTGTAATGACCTTTATAGCATTTAATAAACTTCCAGTGGGTCTAGTGTACTACCTTCTATACGCTGCTATGATAATAAGTTCATTCTTATCAGGAGTTGTTTTCTTTAAAGAGAAGCTCAATCTTGAGAAGGCATTATCACTTATCTGTGTATTGATTGGGATCACATTTATTTATGGTTCTAATCTTTCTTTTGTCACCAACATCTATGTAATATTTGCTTTGTTTTCGGGCTTTGTCATCGGATTGTGGAATACTTTGACCAAGAAACTTTCAGGCAACTACTCTGAAGAACAAATGATATTTTCTGATAATACTCTGACTTTTGTTATATGTTTAGTCGTAGCTATTATTAATGCTGAAACATTCCCAAGTATAGGCAATTATATGTCCTATGTATGGCTTGTTGCCTTCTCTCTGATTACTTTAACAACAGGAGTTCTAATCGTCAGAGGATTTAATAAAGTTGAAGCACAAGTGGGTAGTCTAATTGTACCTATGGAAATTGTGTTTGGCTCTATAGTGGGTTATCTCTTTTTAAATGAAACCTTATCAAAGGAGATGTATTTTGGAGGTCTATTCATTTTATTAGCAGCAACACTTCCCTATATTGTTGAGATAATTAAGCAGAGAGTTAATGTTAAAGGACAACCGATTCTTCAATAGTATCTATCTTTCACATAAGTTATAAATCAGAGAGTAAGAGTTTGAAAGCTTTGTCATTGAAGTTACATTTAGTCAGGAATTTCTAATTCCTGACCACCCCTCTAAGCCTTTCCTTTGGATCGTCTATTCAAAATGGACTGTACTGAAGGACTAATGGCTTTGTCCTTTCTGTGTATGCAGCCTAACCAGCAACATGGTCTACGCATCCCTTCCTTTAGTTCTGAAATAAGTCTTTTGATATGTTCCTTCCTAGTATCCGCTTTTTTGGGGAAAGTAATCCAGCATATCCATTCATTGCGTGCGAGTGGTGTAAGACTCTCCCAGATTGTGAGTGCCTTTTGATCTTTAGATAAGGCGGTTTTTATATCTGAAGTCAGTTTATGAACTGTACCTCCGGAAATTGTCGTAGTATCCATACCCCTATTCTACCCTATTTGGCTCCTAACTGAAATTATCTACTGCCTTGCTTCCCTTCTTTTCCAAAGGCTCAATTAATGAGGATATTTTACGAATTAATATATTCTACTATTCAAATCTATCTATATTTAAGCTATACTGAAATATATAAATTATTCTATGCTTATTCATATGCTAAATCTCAATAATGTTATGCTAGGCACTGATGATTTAAATACATTATCAGCCTTTTACAGTGAACTTTTCCAGAAAGAACCTGATATGAAAGATGATACATACCACGGCTGGCTAGTAGGAAGTACATTCTTTTCAATCGGCTATCATTCTGAAGTTGGTAATAAATCAAAGGATCCAAATAGAATAATGCTCAATTTTGAAACGAAGGAAGTAAAAGAGGAATTTGAAAGAATTAAAGGCATTAAAGGAACCTCTGTAATCAAAGAACCTTACGAATTACAGGGAGCATGGATTGCAACACTTGCCGATCCTGACGGCAACTACTTTCAGCTTATGACGCCATGGGATAATATGATGGAACAGCCTAAAGAATAGTTTGATAACTATTCTCCCTTATATGCTTTCTCCAATTCATCTACCTCTATTTTCTTCATCTTAAGCATCGCGTTCATCACTCTCTGAGCTTTCTCTTTGTCAGGGTCTCCAAGAAGCTCACCTAACCTCTTTGGAACTATCTGCCACGAGACTCCGAATTTATCCTTTATCCATCCGCACTGCTCAAACTCCGGCACTGCAGAAAGCTTTTCCCATAAATAATCTACTTCCTTTTGATCGTCACATTCAATCTCAAAAGAAATAGCTTCAGTGAATTTAAATGTAGGTCCTCCGTCGAGTGCCATAAATCGCTGCCCGTTAAGTTCAAAAATAACCGTAAGGACCTTCCCTACCATCTGATCGATTCCTGGTGTTTCCATACCCTCTTCATACCTTTGAAGACTGATAATTTTGGACTCAGCATTTTTATTTGGAGATCCGTTAAAGGTGGAAATATAATAGTTAACTGCTTCTTCACAGTTCATATCGAACCAGAGACATGGTGTTATCTTATTCATATATTCGGATATATAAATTAGTTAACTAATACTATCATTAAAAAATACAAAAATCACGGTTGAACTTCTGATGTTCCGAAGATTTAGAATCTGAATTATTTAAGAATCCTGTTTATTCTCTCAGCTTCTTCAACGATAGCCTCTGCAACTGTATTAACAACACGAATTGCTTCTAATTCCTTTGGCAATTGAACTGCACATTGAGCTTGCGGATACATACGAGTTGGAGCAGCCTCAGGTTTTTCAGTCGGTCTCGTATCAAGAGAACCCTGCATATCACATTTCACTTCCATACCATGCATAGCTCTCCAATTTGCAATTGCACATTGTCTTTTACATTTCTTTTCATCCTGTGTTACAAACGGTTGTCCTTCCAAAGTAATAACCCTTAACTTAAAAGCATTATATTATACAATAAATCTGCGCGGATATTAACCTATAGTTTACTACTCCCGTTAGTTTGAAACTTGGTATAATGAATACGAAAAGGATTAATTTTAGAACCATAATATCTTCTACTCTTCTTTTTGTTAGGTATAAGACCATTTGTGATACACTTTGCTTTTAGACCATTGTAAAAGAGTCGAAATTACAACACAATAGGTTTATCCGACCTTAGCCGAGCACTCTTTGAAACCGAATAATTATAGGATATAATTGTGCGTGGATAATGAAGGATTATTGTTTCAAAATGGGTTAACAGGGTCTCAAAGGGAATATTTTTTTAAGCACAGATCAGACAAACTGGCCGTCTTTGAATCTCAGGTGTATTTATGCGGACCACAAACAGGTTTAGATGAGCAACAAATTCAAGAATTAACAGTAAGTCCAGATGTTCTTCTTGAAATGTTAGATCTTGATAGTGGTGAGCCTGACGGTAAATCTTTATTGGACCGATTACTTCCACCTCATGAAGACGGCACAGTAATTTCCAAGCGTGATGAAAACTTCTTCTGGTTACGAGTTAAAAAGATTGGTATGTTTGTGGATAATAATATGATAGCACCCTATCAGCAAAGTGAATTTGTTCCCTCACCTTCTCAGGAGAATATCCTTAAAAACCTTGCATTAGTATTTGATCGGCAGATAGTAAGGGAGAATAACACATGCCTTGTTGCCCAGGAATTTGCGCATAAATTCCTTGAGAATAGGAGTGAATACTTATCAGCAGCGGCCATACATCATTTAAAGAATAATCCAGTTTATCTTACATGGGAAAACTTGGGTGCAATGATGGGCGGCGGATACAGGTTGGAAGATATATTTACCCTGTTTAACCTTTATATAAGGATAAATATGCTTGCAGAAAGAATAAAAGAAGAAACAGATGAATATATAAAAGCAAGTCTTGAACAACAGCGAGAGTACTGGGAAAGAAAGTCGGACATTTTTCTTAAGTGGATGAAAGATTGGGAACATATAAGAGTTGTATTTGGATTAAAGCCCAAGGAATTAGAAAACTATATGTGTAGTGAAGTTCCCTCAATTAATCAGGATTTATTGCCCTCACCTGTTTCTGAATGAATCTTAAGAAGATTGGCTTTATTTTACCCGCTATCATTCTTCTTCATTATGCTGTACAGTGGAATGTGTAGATATTGTTTTGATTATATTTACAGATTAAGTTATATTTTTATTTAAATGGAGAATACAAAGTTATTCGTAGGAGGACTCTCATGGAATCTCACAACAGAAGACCTTAAAAAGGCCTTTGAAGAGATTGGTGAAGTTGTTGAAGCCGTAATAATCATGGACAGAGATTCAGGTAAGTCCAAGGGATTCGGTTTTGTTACAATGAAGACTGCAGAAGATGCACAAAAAGCAATTGCAGAAATGAATGGTAAGGAGCTTGATGGAAAAGCTATTACTGTTAATGAAGCCAGACCTATGAAGCCAAGAATGTAATCCATTCTATTGACCTTGAAAGAGCCCAGCAATGGGCTCTTTTTTTATCTTGAGACGAAATCAACTCTTTTGCTTCTTTAAATGCTATAATGTTACATAATATTCCCCACAATGCATTATGAGAGTCAACCATTCGATCTTAGCCGTAGGCATCAATACAACTGCAAGCGAGAAGATCAGAATTCAAAAAGAGTTAATGAAAAATGACATAATGCTGGATACGGCCTCTATTAAAGATATTATCTTTTCTATTGTTGACGGCAAAGTTAATACCTATATTAAGGGCAAAGAGATTAGAAATTATGGATATGTTTGGATACAGTCAGGCTGGAAGACCACTCATATGGCATACCTGTTACATCTCTGTCTTGAGAGTGAAGATATTCAACATAATATGACAAATATACATGCTACAAAACTCTCCGATATATTCTTTCTTGCTTCCAAAGGAGTTCTGGTTCCTAATACATATTTCCATAACAGCTTAAAGATCGATGACGGGAATATTGGTGAGATCGAAAAGATTTGCGGTCTTCCGTGTATATATAAAACCTCACTAGGATCACTTGGGAACAATGTGTACCTTATTAAAGAGAAATCAGAGATAAAAAGTACGATCAGGAGTATCGGAGGATACAATAGATATGTATTTCAGGAGTATATTCCAAACGATTTCGATTACAGAGTAATTATTGCAAATGGTCTCCCTACATCAGTATGCATTAGAAGCAGGGTTGCAGATGAATATAGAAATAATGTTGCCTTGGGAGCAACTGAGAAGTTTATTAATGTCGATTCCGTCTCACCCGAAATACTCAAACTTGCTGTTAATGCCGCTAAGGCCCTTTCTCTTAATTGGGCGGGTATAGATATTGTTACGAGCAAAATAACCGGGGTAAATTATGTCCTGGAGGTTAACCGACGTCCCGGATTAACACAGAACTCTTTAGAGACTGTTGCCGCTTTTAACTATATTGGAACCCTTTTAGAAAAGTAGTCCATCAGCTCTAAAAACCCTGTCACGGTGGGATGTTTCATAAAGTTGTAAATGGCTGACGTATTTGATATATTAAATGTATAACAATATATTAAACATCGTTTCAAATGAATTTGTGTATTAATATTACTATTTAGACGATGATGGCTCCAGAAACTGGAGCTTTTTTTTACTCAATATAAATTTAGCTAAGGGACTAAATAAATGAGAATAGAAAATCCATTCACCGGGAGTTTTTTCAAGTCGACCAGGATTAGGATTCTTTTGACATTTCTTTTTCCTGTTTTAATATTTGCGACAATTCTATTCTTAACATTAGTCACGAATCCATCAAAAGTAATGGCGGGTAGTTGCCCTACAGGTGGTTACTACTGTGGTAATGACGGGCTAGGTCTCAATTCTAGCACCCTTTACTACTGTACTGGTGCGGGAGCTAACCCGCAGGTAAGTCAAAATTGTTCAAACGGTTGCAAAATTAACCCTCCTGGTGTTCCAGACCAGTGTAACTCTGCTCCTAGTGGTCCATGTCCAAGTTCAGGAGACTACTGTGGTGGGACAGTTGGACAAAATGCTAATGATTTATATTATTGTTCAGGAGCGGGTGCGAACCCTACACTGAAACAGACGTGCAGTTCCAATGGTTGCCAGTATAACCCTGAAGGAACGGCAGATGTATGTAAGCCAAGCGGTCCTTGTCCAAGTTCTGGTGATTACTGCGGTGGTACAGTGGGACAAAACAGCAATAATTTGTACTATTGCTCTGGAGCCGGTGCGAATCCTACTCTGAAACAAACGTGTAGTACCAATGGTTGCCAATATAACCCTCAAGGAACGGCAGATGTATGTAAACCAAGTGGTCCTTGTCCAAGTTCTGGTGATTACTGTGGTGGGACTGTTGGACAAAATGCTAATGATTTATATTATTGCTCTGGAGCCGGTGCGAACCCTACTCTGAAACAAACGTGTAGTTCCAATGGCTGCCAATATAACCCGTCTGGTACTGCTGATGTATGTAAAGTGGCTCCGTCAGGTAACTGTCCTAACTCTGGTGACTACTGCGGCGGATCGATAGGAGAAAATATTAATAACCTATACTACTGTTCGGGTGCAGGTGCAGATCCAACCTTAAAATCATCCTGCAGTAACGGCTGTAAAGTCTTTCCGGAGGGTACTGCAGATGTCTGTAAAGCCCCTGCTCCAACTAGTTGTCCGGGCAACGGCGATTACTGTGGATCCTCAGTTGGTCAAAATCCGGATTATCTTTACACCTGCTCAGCTGCAGGTGCAGGTGCAGGTGCAGCCCCTCAACTAAAGGAATCCTGTAACTTAGGATGTCATATTAATCCACCAGGAACTCGCGATGTATGTACTACGGCAACTACAGCTGTATGTCCAAATGGGGACGGATTATATTGCGGGGCTTCAGTCCAGCTAGACGCAAACACTCTGTATAGTTGTACAAATGGAAATTATACGGTGTCTCAGACATGTAATAATGGATGTCAGCAGAATGCTCCTGGAGTCGCAGATGTATGTAAAACAACAACGCCATCTTCAAGCCAGCAGATAATTTTTCCAATGCAGGTGGGGAGTCAGAATGTGAGTGACTTTAAAGTTGAACCAGGATTTATATATGGTAGCGGACCAGTATATATTTGGTCGGATTGTTTGGGGGGACATGAAGCGAATACCTCTGCGAATAAGTATCACGGAGGTATAGATATAATTGCTAGTGATGCAAAGGGTACTTTAGAGATTGATACAAGTAATTCCTCTGACGTAACAGCCTGCAAAAAAGGCTCTAAAAATGCACAAGTCGTTACAATTGGTAGCGGAACCATGACGGATCTTTTTGTGGGAGAACAAGGAGGACGCATCACAATGAAGCTTGATGTAAAGGATCTTGATAGAACAGTTTACGTCACATATATGCATATAAATATCGACCAAAGCATTCTTGATGCTTATTCTAATTCTGATCCATCTCATCGAAACCTCCCTGTTGGGCAATTGCTGGGTACTGTAGGGGACTTCTCTCCCAATGTTAGCAATCCCCATCTTCACTTCCAGGTAACAACATCTCCGGATTGGGGAGGAGGTTATTCCAGTTCGTCAAACCCTGAACTGGATGATAATGGTTTTATTAACCCTTGTGCGTTCTTTTTACGTCATGGGGCCTCAGTTCCTGCAAATTGTCCAAATGTGACACCGAATGGAGGACAAGTCACATCGGTTGATTCGGATATTGTTTTAACATTCCCTCCAAATGCAGTAAATCAAGATGTAATAGTGCAGTTAAATAAATTAACGGGAAATTATATTACTCCATTAGACCAGAACCTCAGTTTAGCCGGCAATGCTTATCAATTAACGGCTCTTACCGCTTCTGGCGTTGAGATTTCGAATTTTGATGAAGATGTAATGCTTGAGATAAAGTATAATGAAGATCTCCTTGCAGGAAAAGATTTTAACCGTCTTAGCCTTTTCTACTTTGATTTAGTTGCGAAACACTGGGTTGAGATTCTGGGTAATAAGATAATCGATCCTGTAAAAAAAGTGCTAAAAATAAACATTCCACACTTTAGTGAATACGCAGTAATTATTGAGAACACCCCACCCGTTATTACACAAATTCCTTCTCAAACTATAACTCAGGGACAACTGTTTACTGCTGTAAACCTAGAAACATATGGAAGCGATCTTGATGTCGGGGATGTATTAACATGGAATTACTCTGGGAATACAAATATTACAATCTCAATTGATAACAATATTGCTACACTATCCTACCCTGAATCATGGAGTGGAAGCGAAAATATTACTTTCACGGTAACTGATGATACGGGTGCAAGTGCTAGCAGCTCTTCGGAATTTAGGATTAATCCAAATACACCGTCTGGAGTAGAGCTTTTGACCACCCCCTGGCATTTAACAGGAAATAATGGGGCAAGTGAAAAGTATAAATCTATGAGTACAGATGTATTGGAAGGCAAGACAACTTTACGGATAACATATGATCTTCATGGTTTATATGCTTTAGATAATGATGCCTCAGCAATAATCTTTGACCAAAATGGATGGAATTACATAAGTTTGTCAGACTATGGAGTAAATGGGAAGGATGGAATTCAGACGGTCGATATTCCTCTTTCTGATTTCGCGGGTCTCAACTTAGCAACTGGTTCTAATACAATTCATACAAGATTCTGGTACTGGAGTGCCTTTACAGTTGATATCTACAGTATTCAGGTTTTGGGTCTTAGTGGCGTAAACTATGCTCCAGCTATAACCTCTACACCTGTTATAACTGGAAACGAAAATACCCTTTATACGTATGACGTTGAAGCTACTGATCCTGAGAATAACACTTTGACATATTCGCTAATTCAGGGAAACACAGGTATGTCTATAAACCCATCAACGGGAGTGATTTCATGGATCCCAAGTTATAACGATTCCGGAACGTCTACAATTACGGTTGCGGTTAATGATGGTACAAATTCCGTTAATCAAAGTTATGATCTTGTTGTGAATAATGTGAACCGTGCTCCTAATTTCTCTCAGATCCCCGGTCAATCAATAATAAAAGGTCAGGAATTTGCCACAATTGATTTAGGATCGTACGGTAGTGATCCTGATTCCGGAGATAGTTTAAATTGGAGCTATTCAGGTAATACTAATATTTCTGTCGCCATTGCGAATAATATTGCTACGCTTACATACTTAACGACATGGGCAGGAGGGAGTGAGAATATAACCTTTGAAGCTACCGATAGCTTTGGAGCGGTTGGAATCTCTTCTGCAACATTTACTGTAAGTGAGGTCTCGGTAGGAACCGAACTCTTGTCCTCTCCATGGCATTTGACGGGGAATAACGGAGCAAGTGAGAAGTATAAATCAATAAGTACAGGTGTATTAGCAGGTAAAACGACTCTACGAATTACATACGATCTTCACGGTCTAAATGCTTTAGGAGGTGATGCATCAGCTATCATATTTGATCAAAATGGGTGGAAATATATAAGCTTGTCAAATTACGGAATAAACGGTAAAAACGGTACGCAGATAGTAGATATTCCCCTTTCTGCTTTTCCAGGTTTAAATTTGACAACGGGTTCTAATACTATTCATACAAGGTTTTGGTATGGAAGTGCATTTGTAGTAGATATTACAAGTATCAAGGTGTTTTGAGACGTAAAATCGGATACGTAATAGAAAATGATTTTAGCTGCTCACTAACTGCTAGGTACTAGAGACAAGTATCTTTACGTCTACAGCCCATACATCTGTTTGGTCAATAAATAATGGATTAAGATCCATATTGTCAATTTCCGGATAGAGTATGAGAAGTTTCTGAATGGCAAGGAGCGTTGTCAGCAAAGGCTTAAGAGCTAATTGGGGTTGTCCTCTTAACCCGCTTAGTATTCTTATGACCTTTGTTCTCATTACTGAATCAACTATCTGCTCCGTAGAAGCGGGAACAAGTATTTGTGCTGTATCCTTATATGTTTCAGTATATATTCCTCCTTTACCAAAAAGTACTGTATGTCCGAACCCGTCCCCGTTTTTATAGACCTCAGAATTGCCGTCTCTTTTTGCTCCTATAATTAGTTCTTCCTTTGCTTTCATCTGTTTTTGGACGAGTACTTTGGCAGTCCCACTTTGCGTAAGCTCAGAGTATGCGTCCCTCAGCTCACTCTCATTAGTAATATTTAGAACAAGAGCTTTAACATCGCTTTTATGCATGATTTGGGAATTGGGAATCTTCATAACAACGGGATACAATGATTCAGAGAAACTAATACATTCATCAACTGATGTGCATAATTTCTGTGGCGGGATTGGGATACCTACCTCTTTACATATACTCTCTACAAGCTCGTCTGGAAGAGCTGTGGGTGCCTCTGTCGTGTGATTTGATACTTCGTTGTGGTATTTGCCAAGTGAGAGGGACTGCAGTTGCTTTTCTGTCTGGTAGGCCTCGTCTTTTTTGGCTTTCCACTGCGAAAATCTATACATCTGGGCCAATACTTCTAAAGCATCAGGCAGGTCTTCATAAACAGCTATTCCACTGTTATTAAATATTTCTAATCCTTCCTGTATTTTTTCATAACCTAAGTAGATAGGTACAATAGTTTTATCTGTAGTCTTTGACAATGAAACGACAGCTTCAGAGGTCTCCTTGATCTGTGTAACAAACTGCGGAGTTAGAAGGACCAGAATAATATCGACGTTGGGATCAGCTATGAGTACCTGCAAAGCACTGATATACCTATTAGCAGGTGCCTCTCCGAGAATATCGACTGGGTTCTCAGTACTTGCAGCCACTGGCAGACTTTCCTTTAATTTTCTCCGGCTATCATCCGACAACTGTGCTAGGGTTAGACCCTTTGAAATTATCTCATCAGTTGCTATTACCCCCACCCCGCCCGCATTAGTCACTACTGCAACTCTGTTTCCTCTTGGCAAGTTTAACTTAGAAAAACCTTTAATTAAATTAAAAAGCGATTTTATTGAATCCACAGAGATGATCCCGCTCTGTTTCATTGCTGTTTCAAATACGTCTCTTTCTCCTACCATTGCTCCAGTATGTGACTGTACGGCCTTGTTTGAGGCTGAGGTCCTTCCAGGTTTTAGAAGGATAAAGGGTTTGGGATTTGTGTGAGAATTGTACAAAGTTAAAAGGTCTCTGCCCTGTGATATCTCTTCGAGATATGCCGCAATTACTTTGACATTATTATCTTTGTTGAAAAAGGGAACTAAATCATTCTCTGTAATATCTATCTTATTCCCTATAGATATAAAGTGTGAAAAACCCAGATTTATTGGTGTGGCCATATCAAGAAGTGCTGTACAGATAGCTCCGGATTGTGAAAAGAATGCTACATTCCCTTCTTTTGGATTTGATGCTGCGAAGGATATATTTGTTTTAGAAAGGGGTGTAATGAGTCCTAAACAGTTTGGGCCGAGTATTCTCATTCCGGAGGGTTTTGCTATTTCAAGGAGCTCGCTTTCCAGCTGTTCACCCGCCTGTCCCGTTTCACCGAATCCAGCAGATATTATAATGGCGGCTTTTACACCCTTCTTTGTACAGTCAATGACAACATCTTTAACTGCAGATTGCGGGACTACAATGCAGACAGTATCAACCGGTTCATCTATTGATGAGACAGTTGGATAGCAAATTTGTCCGTTAATTTCTGTATATTTAGGGTTTACAGGAAATACTTTGCCGGAAAAGCCAAAATTAATGAGATTATTAAAAATTACACTCCCAAGTTTGTCTGGGGATGTTGATACCCCTACTATAGCCACACTTTGAGGGTTGAAAAGCTTTTCAAGATTGTCCATTAGAATTTATTGGTGTATGAAGTTAATATCTGTTTTGTGCGTGTAACGTCTTCATTTGTCGCCTCGGGAATCCCTTCAAGCCTGTAACGGCCGAAGAGTTCTATCCACTTATGTCTGCCTATTGTACTGTATGGAAGTAGTTCTACCCTTTCCAGGTTCCTAAGGCCTTTTATGTAGGTTCCTAACTTTTTAATATGCTCTTCCGAATCGGTAAGGCCGGGTATTATTACAAATCTGATCCGGATCTTCTTTCCGGTATTGCTTATCCTTCTGTCAAGCTCTTTTATGTTTTCAAGTATTTCCGCATTTCCTTTACCGACCAATTCTTTATGTGAGTCTTCATCCATGTGTTTTATTGATATCATCCAGAGATCAACGAACTCCACAAGGGAATCAATCTTTTCAAACGCTGATACAGCTGAAGTATCTATTACGATATGTATACCTTCCTTTTTAAGGTTCTGAACGCATTCAAGAAGAAAGTCCGGCTGGTATAATGGGTCTCCCCCACTGAATGTAACGCCACCTTTTGGTGTGTCATCTTGAAAAGGTTTCCAATATTCCTTGTTTTTTAAAACTTCAGCGGTTAAATCCTGTACAGTATATTCTTTCCCTCCTTTAGGAATAGCACAATCCACATTATGGCAGTATACACAGTGATTTGGACAGCCCTGCATGAAAACTACAGTGCGTACCCCGGGACCATCTAGTGTACCGAAAGATTCAATTGAGTGTATTTTTCCTGTGACCATAATTATTCTGAGATATGTGAATGGAATGTTCTTGATATAACTTCGTCCTGTTGTACTTTGTTTAAGTTATTAAACATGACCGCATACCCGCTTACCCGTATTGTGAGCTGAGGGTATTTTTCGGGATGTTGCTGTGCATCTAGGAGCATCTGTCTGTCCAGTACATTTACATTTAGGTGGTGAGCTTCTTTGCCTATGAAGTATCCGTTGAGAAGCTGGACAAGATTATTAGTTTGTTCTTCAAATGACTTTCCGAGTGACTGTGGAACTATGGAAAAGGTGTTGGATATCCCGTCCATGCAGTCTTCATAATGAATTGCAGCAACGGAGTTGAGGGAGGCAATTGCACCTTTAGAATCTCTCCCATGCATGGGATTTGCTCCAGGTGCGAAAGGCTCCCCGGATTTCCTTCCGTCCGGAGTGGCTCCGGTAGCCTGACCATAAACGACATTTGACGTGATGGTGAGAATTGAGAGTGTATGAACCGCCTCTCTATATGCGGCATGTTTTCGCAGAGCTTTAACGAACTCTCTGGTCACTTCTCTGGCAATTGAATCTACCCGTTCGTCATCATTGCCGAATTTAGGGAAACTTCCTTCAATTTCGTATCCTTCTGCCACATTATTCTCATTCCATAACGGTTTTACCTTTGCATATTTGATTGCACTAAGTGAATCGGCAACTACCGATAAACCTGCCGCACCAAATGCTATTAACCTTCTCACCTGCGGATCGTGCAGAGCCATTTCCAGGCTTTCGTAGTGGTATTTGTCATGCATGTAGTGGATAATATTCATTGTACTTACATATCTTTGTGCGATCCAATTAAGCACTGCTACATATTGATTCCATACCTCGTCAAAATTCAGATATTCTCTATTTGCGAGAGGCTTTAAGTCCGGAATTACCACTTCTCCCCCTGTGCTCCCGTCGCTTGCTAAAGGCTCTTCTCTACCTCCGTTAATGGCAAGGAGAAGGGCTTTAGCGATGTTGGCACGTGCACCGAAAAGCTGCATGTCCTTCCCTACCCTCATTGCAGACACACAGCAGGCTATAGCATAATCATCTGAAAAATCCTTTTTCATTAGGTCATCATTTTCGTACTGTATTGCACAGGATCTGATGGACTGTTTAGCACAGTATGCTGTCCAGGTCTGGGGAAGATTTTTGCTCCATAGGACTGTAAGGTTAGGCTCTGGATGTGGTCCCAGATTAGTCAAAGTATGCAGGAATCTGAAGGACGTTTTGGTTACTAATGGTCTGCCGTCAACACCACTTCCTGCGAGAGTTAGAGTTACCCAGTTCGGCCCACCGGCAAAGAGTTCGTCATATTCAGGTGTCCTTAGAAATCGTATCATTCTCAATTTGATGACAAAATCGTCAATCATCTCCTGTATCTGTGACTCATTATATTTCCCATGTGATAGGTCTTTCTGGGCATAGATATCAATAAAGGTATCGAGTCGGCCGATAGACATAGCAGCCCCATCTTGCTGTTTGGTAGCTGCCAGATAGGCGAAGTATATCCATTGTATAACTTCTTTAGTGTCGGAAGCCGGTTTTGAAATATCGTATCCATATTCATAAGCCATCTGTTTGAGCTCTTCAAGGGCTTTAATCTGTTCCCAGATCTCTTCTCGCAATCGGATATTTTCCTCTGACATCTCGGATGTAAAATCCTGCAGATATTTTGTCCGGTCAGCAATCAGGAAATCCACACCGTAGAGTGCAACCCTTCTATAGTCCCCGATTATCCTCCCACGGCTGTAGTTATCAGGAAGCCCTGTGAGGACATGCTTTTTCCGTAGGAGTCTTAATTCTTCAGTATATACACTGAAAACACCGTCGTTATGTGTCTTGCGATACCGTGTATATATCTTGGATATTTCCGGATCTATTTTGTATCCGTATGAGTTTGCAGCCCTTTCTACCAGCTTTATTCCCCCGTTTGGCATAATGCTCCTTTTGAGAGGTGCATCAGTTTGTAAACCGACAATGATCTCATTTGCTTTGTCTATGTATCCGGGTGTATGACTGATAATTGATGAGGGAGTTTGTGTATCTACATCCAGAACCCCGCCTTTTTGGTGTTCCTGCTTAAAGAGATCTAATACTTTTTGATGAATACTGCTGGTCCTCTCTGTTACTGGTGCTAGAAAGGATTCATCCCCGGTATATGGAGAATAGTTATGGGTAATGAAATCACTCAGATTTACTTCTTTTTTCCAGAGTTCACCGGCCAGGTCATTCATGAGGTGGGCAGTTAGATTATCATTGAAAAGATTATCATTTCCTTAAAGGCTATACAAGAATATCGATCGAAAACTTAGAAATCTGGTATAATCCCCTGATCTGCCTGTGCTATCCTATTCCTAATCTTAAATCTTTGTTAAACTATAAAAATGGAGAAGATTATTCGCCATAAAAGATCTATAGCAGCTATTTTCAATCTAATTATCGGAGTTATATTAGCTTCTGCGGTGTATCTTCAAATACGGGAAAACGGCTCTCTAGCAGTTGTAAACTTAGGTTTGAGCTGTGAAGAGAAGAAGTGTGTTGTCTACAATACAGAAAATAGCGAGATTAAGTATGCTTTCGGGAGCGGACTCACTAAGCCATCTAAACTTCCGGTTCCACAGCCGGTCGAGAGGTCGCAAGGTTCAATTGCCGGAACATCACTCACAAATTATATGCAGATCGAAGCTTGGATATATCCAGGACCTCCTGCCTGTACTGCAGTTTCTGAGCTTAAAGTTAGAAAGGTTCACACTGTAAAGGTCGAGTATTTAAGTCTGACTGATAGTGGTCATCTTTCAACCCTAACAGAGTCAAATTATGGATGTAACGGTTATTCAGCGTCAAATGCAGCTATCCTCAAGGCATACTCAAAGGAGCAGTATGTTACGATATCAGGAGAAAGATCTGGAATGTCCAGGATGGTTTCAAATTCAGCTTTAATGAACTCATTCGTGAATCAGGTAGTTAGTTTCATAGTGAAGAATGGTATGACGGGAGTGGATATAGACTTTGAGCAATTCAGCTCATGGACGCAGAGTGATTATACCGGGTTTAAGAAAATGATCACATCCTTAGGTACTGAGTTGCATAAAAAAGGGAAAAAACTTCAAATCGATCTCCCAGCTATTCCGGATAGTTCCACTCAATCTCATTATCGCTTGAAGTATGAAGATTTCAATTCTCTTCCGGTTGATCAATATACAATTATGGCTTATGACTACCAGTATGATTATGGTGCGGGTTCTGCGATTCAACCGACAAAATGGTTGGGATCAGTTATTGATTATGCCAAGAAAAAATTCAAAGTACCTTCAAAGATCTCAATCGGTATTCCTGCTTATGGCTACAGTGGTGTATGTAATAGCGGAAATATCTCCATTCTTACCTATTCACAGCTTAAAAACCTATCGGGCTTTTCATCGGCCAAACGTGATCCAGCCTCATATGAGATGAAATGGAAGTCGGGTTCAACCTGTTATTCCTTTTCTGACTCTACATCCTTAAATAGGAAGCTTGATGTTATTAGGTCAAAAGGTATATATCAAGTATCTGTATGGCATCTAGGCGGAAATCTCTGGTTTACTAATTAGCTATCTATACCCGTCTTCATTTACCAACGGAACAAACACAAACTCCCCGAGATCAGTTTCAAGTAGGTTGAATGCATATTCTACGATTTGAATACCTATACGGTATGAAACAATTCATTTGGAGGGCTAATTAGGTGAAACAAATCCTGAAAAGGTCTCGTTGACAGTATTATTACTAATCACGAAATGCATATGTGAGCAGAATACCAAGGGAAAAGATACCGATATGAAAGATAGATCTTATAATTTTGTTTTCACTTTTTAGTTGTGGAATAAGGTCTGAAGCTGATATATATATAAATCCTCCGGCTGCGATAATCGAAAGATATGGAATAATTGCACCAAAGAGTGTTGAAAGAAAGTAGCCGAGCAATCCTCCAAATATCATTGTGACAGATACTAATATATTAGCTTTTAGAGCTTTTATTTTCCCCCATCCTGCATGTATTAGCACTCCATAGTCTCCTAATTCCTGAGGAAGTTCATGTAAAGCAACGGAGAGGGAGGTTAATACTCCCAGCCTTATATCAATAGCAAATGTTCCTGCAATTAGTATCCCGTCAATGAAGTTATGTAGTGCATCCCCAATTAAATTCATGTGACCGGTTGTATTTTTGTATTCACTGGAATTATGTGAATGGTGCCAGTGTATAGCCTTTTCTATAATGAAGAAAAAGAGAAATGAGATCAGGATGAGAACGAAAGTGTTTTCTCCTCCTAAAAGAGGAATTGATTCCGGGATTAAATGAAGGAATGCTGTCCCGATCATTGTACCTGCAGACAGGGCAATGAGGTAGTCCGTGACATCATGCAGCAGATTCCTCTTGAGATTAAGTAGTAGCAATGCAATATAGGAGAGGCTGCTGATTAATATTGTTATGATAAGTATGTATAGAAACATTCTTTTTGGCATTAAATAAGGTGAATGATAACAGATGTGTATTGAAAAGAATAGAGTTTGGCTGCTATGTATTCTAGACTTGGAATATCAGCTTTGCTATACTATTTACAATTATGAGTAGTAAACTAAATACCGCAGCGTCACTTTTGTTAGCGACAGTATTAACCGCATGTGCGGCAAATCGAGCCGTAAGTCCAACTCCGTCATATTCGAGACCTGATACGGAACCAACCACTTTCCCATATACCCCAACATTTGATGAGCCCTCTGAGCAACCAGCTACTGCTACGTCAGAAGCAACTCTTGAGGCACAGGTATGTAGAAATGGTGCTTTCAGGCCAGTATCCTCAGATTCCAGGATGGAACTGCTTGGAACTGATATGGTCGGTTCCTATCAGCTGTATCCAAAGTTTACAGATATAACTATTCCTGCAGGTACAGTATTTCAAGGGGCTTTTAATACTGGTGGAAATACAAGTTTTGGTATAGTTTTGGAAAATGAGTCAGGTCTTGAAGTCATGATTGATATAACTGAGGTTTTATCCCAGCTTGAGTATGATACAGGTCTATATTTGAATTATGAGGCAGAAGAGTTGGCCTGGCTATATTTTGCCCAATGCGGTTTTGATCCTGCAAGATTGCATAGGGAAATGGTTAAAAGGTTTGTGACTGATCGTAGTGTCGGGCAGTTTCCCGTTGTTAGAGGGAAGATAAAAGCGGGTAATCTGGGTGTTGTAATTAAGTTCGGTCCTCTACCATAAGCTTGGTAAATAGCTCCAATATAGCTTTCCCCGAATCTTCACTTATTTTTCACCTACGTTCAATTATCATGTAAATGTTAATTTGAGTCATTATTAAATTATGAAAAAATCAATGATATATCTTACAGTTGCAGGAACAGTCGCTGTTATTGTTCTTAGTACGTCAACTCTCTCAAAAGTCTATGCAGGTAATACAGAGCACAGATCCTCCTTTATTAGTGCATTGGCAAATAAACTGGGAGTTTCAGAGGATAAAGTCACAAAGGCAATAGAAGAGGCAAGAATAACAGTTCATGATGAGATGATTACCGAAGCAATGACAAAGGTAAATCAAGCTATAAAGGATGGTAAGTTGACACAGAGGCAGGCCACAATTGTTAAAACTATGTGGGAGATTAAGAAAAATAATATTGGTGAAGGTTACAAAGGGGCCATGAGATTAAATATGTTGGATAAATTGAATGAGAAGGGTCTTAAAGTTACTCAGGAGGAGATGGATGAATTAAGAGATAGTTTAGACAGTTTAGGTATTGTCGGATTTGGTCATAGAGGGATGCATAGAAGAATGTAGGAAGCTGATATTTGTAATACTAACTATGGGATAGTATAATTCTGTATATGATGTATGAATCATTGTCAGAATTTGATCTTACCCTGGATCAGCTCGAATATATAGAAAGATGGGGAGAAGAGCCTATTGATTTGATCTCGTCTCAGCTGATGCTTTTGATCTGCCCGGATGAAGAAGATGACGACCTTACTCGAAGATTAGTTATTCCTACGGAAATTTTACTGGGGTCATTGAACCTCGATGGTGTTGAGAGCGACCAAAAGTCGTTACTGAATCGTATGATTCGAAGTCGTAATGAAAATCCGAGGCTTCCTCACAGGGAACCGATACGCCTTTCCACCAAGCTGAACACGCTCTATAATTTAATCGATATCATTTCACAAAGGTTGGAAAATGGCTATACCCCAAGTGTATCTCAAGAAGTTGTTTTAGAAAACCTTGCCATGATAATTGACAGACAGTTAGTTAGGGAAGGCAATACTTGTCCTTTGGCAGCAGGGATTGCACTTAGAATATTACAGCATAGACCGGGATATATTTCAGACAAAGCAATTGATGTAATGGCCTCACCGGATCTCCTAAGGAGAATTCCTTTTAAGCATGAAGAGTTCAAAGTATTGGATGAATTAACTGCAGCTGAATATTCAAAGATCTTACTCCTGGTTCAGGAGTCAAGAGGTTTGGAAGTAAAGCAATTTATCAACGCTCTTGCTAGTATTGTAGGAGTTCCTATTGCACTTTTTCTAGTTGGGTCAAATATAATAAAACCTGATGAAACAGTGTTTACGATGGGTACTCTTTCTGGAGTTCTAGCGTCCCTGCTTGTTGTAAATCAGATTCACCTATTAGAAGCTAGTGGTAAAGTGAATAAGTCACTAAGCACGTTATTTACCAAATTGAGAAGTCATTACAAATGGGTTCGCAGGAGAGGAATAATTCTAGGAGGTTTTGTTATATCAGAGAAATCAGCGGTGTAGCTTTTAAAGTCCGACAGTCAATGCCCTTTTGAAACTTGCCATATCACTATATACATGGACCCTGGAGAGGTAATATCTATTTGAATACTTATGGTATATAGTTCTGCCGCAAGAGAATCCTAGAAGATATCCACCTGCACTAGCGATCTTAAAGGTTCTTGAATCTGCAACACATCCCGGATAAGCTATTGAGACAACTTTTTGTTTGGTAAGATGTTCGAGTGTTTTCTTGCTTGTTGTAATCTGATAGCGCAGATTTTTGTTAGCAGGAACCTTTCTTAAGTCAGGGTGTGAAGATGTGTGTGAATCTATAATCATTCCTCCTCTAGCCATTGCTCTGACCTCATTCATTTTGATAGGTGATTTGTCCGTGATTATGTAAAAGACTCCTTTGAGTTTATATTTCTTTAAAATCGGATATGCATATTTGTACTGCCCTCTGCTTCCGTCATCAAATGTAATTAGGACAGACTTCTGCCTCGGGGTCACGCCGCTTTTTAGGATATCGAAGAATTCCTGTGTGGTTAATGCTTTATAACCGTTGTCTCTCAGGTATTTCATCTGCTGTTCAAACATGTAAGGGGAAACAAAGAGTCCTCTGTAACTTGCTGAACCCCCACCGGGGATAGGTGCTATATTGTGATACATCAAAACGGGAACTTTAACGTATCCCTTTAGCGAAGCCCCTAATACGAGTTGTTCTGATAACGGATTTTCAGGTACGATCTCATAGGGCACGGGAATATTCTCCACGTTAATCTGATGAGGAGTATAGAGAAAAAGGAAAATCGAGCTGAAAAAAGTAAGCACTGTTAAAAGAATGAGGAGGTTGGACAATTTGAAGACAGGTTTCTTTTTCATTTCGTATTCAATATACCTCTTTTTGCAGTGGCTGTTAACAGCAAATAGTTTTACCTTCCTATTCCTTTGTAAATAACGCCTCTGTCCAGCAGTTCAATCTTATCCAAACAGTTTCTTCCGTCCACTATAACTGGGATTTTGGCCCACTCTGCTGTCGGATGCTGTACGAACTCACTGTGATCAGTTGCTATTATTACTGCATCTGCACCTTTAAGAACCTCTTCCAGAGTTTTGTGTGTTGAAAGTTCCAAATTATACGGATCGTAAATTCTGAGTTTGGCACCATATTCTTTTTCAAGAATAGATTTTATCTTTAGAGAAGGGCTCTCACGCAGATCTGAGATATTCTTCTTATACGAAAGACCTAAAAGTGCAATCTGTGATCCTTTAATGGACTTTGAGGCGTCATTTAATCCGTGAATTAATCTTTCTACTGTGTAATACGGCATACTGTTGTTAACCTCTCTGGCTTTTCTTAGGAATACATGGTCAAAACCGGCTTTCTTTGCTCTCTCAATTAAATAATACGGGTCAACGGCAATACAATGTCCCCCTACTCCCGGACCCGGATAGTGGGGCATAAAGGAGAATTTACTGCTTGCTCCCTTAATTACGTTTATAAGGTCTATACCTAGAACATCAAAGGACTTTGCTAACTCATTAACATAGGCAATATTAATATCCCTGAAAGCATTTTCAATGATTTTGGTGGCTTCAGCTTCCTTAATAGACTCCATCTCGTTAATGTCTCCATCCAATACCTCTCTGTAGAAGTCTGCTAGATATGCACAGCCCTCTTTTGTTAAGGCTCCGATATTTCTTGGAAGGTTCTTGACATTCCATTTGGTATTACCGGGATCAATCCTTTCAGGACAGTGTGCCAGTTCGAAATCTTTTCCTGCTTTCATTCCCGTCTTCTCTTCAAGAAGAGGCTGCATTATCTCTTCACATGTTCCAGGATTTACAGTTGACTCCAGGACAATATATCCTCCCTTTTTAATATACTTTGCCACTGTTTCAGAAGCCTTTATAACAGGTGTATAGTCAGGTACAAACATCTCATCTATAGGAGTCGGTACACAGATTATGAATATATCAGTATCTTTTAAAATATCCGGATCCGTACTCACCTCGTAAACAGTATCTTTTATGAGGCTCTCTGCTAATTCATCCTGAACAGGCGATATATGCTTTTTGGCCAGTTCAACTTTGGAAGCTGATAGATCGAAACCAATTGTCTCATACTTCTTGGATATTCCAATTGAGCATAGGAGCGGAAAACCTACATATCCTAAGCCAATCACAGCAACTTTAGTCTTTTTCATAAAATTTGATTCATAATTAAACTCCGTTTAGCTTAACAAAGTTTAAAGATTTTGGAAAGAATATTATCGTTGTAATACCTATAGTTCGCATTAAACCTTTTAAATATGTTATCAGGTTTTGGCTTGGCCATAGCTTATAGTGAATATTATACATATTTAGGTATTTACATATATCCCCTTTCGTGTACATAATAGGACGTCTAAAGTAAGTAGAAGTATATATACTATGAAAAACCGATTCTCTCGGATAGTTTTTTATTTGTTATGGTTGCCTTTGATCCCACTGTTTTTGGCTTATTTTAGCACGGCGACTAAAATACAGGCTGTAGGGCCAAATCTTATCAGTAATGCTTCAGTGGAGTCACTATCGGGTAGTTTACCCAATGTACCGGAAGGCTGGGTAAATAATGCATGGGGAAGCAATACTTCAACCTTTAGTTATCTAAATAGTGCTCAACAGGGTTTGAAAAGCATCAGTGTAAATGTATCTAATTATGCTAGTGGTGATGCAAAGTGGTATTTCAATCCTGTTGTTGTTAAACCTAATACAAAGTACACATACTCAGATTATTATAAATCGAGTGTGAATACCGAAATAATGGCTCAATTTACATACACAGGGGGATCGGTGGGCTACAAGTGGCTGAAAACAGCCGTTGCATCAGCATCAGTATGGAAGCTTGCTACGGTAGATTTTACTACCCCTGCAAATATATCCAAAGTTACAATTTTTCATTTAATAAACAAGAATGGTACGCTGACTACTGATAATTTTATGCTTGCCGAGACTAATGGGGCAGTCACACCTGTTCCGTTATCTATTTCAATAACAGCCCCGGCAAATAATGCAACGGTGTCTGGAACAATCCAGCTTACTTCAAATGTCGCAGGCAGTAATATCAGAGGTGTTCAATACAAAATCAATGGGGTAAATATCGGAAGTGAAGTTACCATTGCACCCTATAATTTGAGCTTTAATACAGCAAGCAAGACGGATGGAACATATTCACTAACAGCGGTTTTGAGTAATACTGCAGGTGGTAGTACTGTATCGAATCCTGTGACTATTAATATTCAGAATACGGTTACTCCTCCTCCTCCCGTCTCCTCAAATTTAATTCCCAATCCTTCGCTTGAGACTGTAAGACCCAGAAACGCGAATTTACCCCTGTCTTGGAATAAAGAGAAGTTTGGAACTCATAATGCAACCTTCTCGTATCTTAGAACGGGTCATACAGGTGGACGAAGTTTAAAGATACAATTGACTAGCTATACTTCAGGGTCTTCCGACTGGTATTTCACTCCTGTTACAGTTACAGGTTCTACTCATTACAAATTCAGCAGTTATTATCAGACAAATGTTATCACCGAAGCGAATGCAGCTGTTACAATGCAGGATGGCTCTATTGAATACTTATATTTAGGTATTCAGGTGCCATCTGCTGCTTGGAACAAGTTTGAGGTGGAGTTCATAACACCTGCAAATGCCAAGAAAATATCTATTTATCTGGCAATATCAGATGTCGGTTATATTATATCTGATGACTATAGCTTGGAAGTTGTTTCAGCCCCTGCACCGCTTGCAAGGCCGCTGGCAACCCTAACATTTGATGACTCGTATGACAGTTTCTATGATTATGCATATCCTTTGTTCAAAAAATATGATGCAGAAGGAACAATTTATATTACATCTCAGGATCTTGGACTACCGGGTTTTATGACAAAGCAGCAGTATATTGAACTGGCTGATTATGGATTTGAAATGGGATCTCATACCGTGACTCATCCTGACCTTACTCAAATATCGTTGGCACAAGCTGAAGAGGAATTAAAGAATTCCAAAACAGCACTTGAAAATTACTTGGGAGTACCCGTTTCAAGCTTTGCTTCTCCGTACGGATTGTACAACCAATCCGTTTTATCCCTAATAGATAAATATTATGATTCTCATAGATCAACGGATGTAGGATTTAATACAAAAAATGGAACAAACAGATTAAATCTTCGGGCCCAGAGTGTTGTCTCTACGACACCAATCTCTACAGTACTGGAGTGGATTGATCAGGCAATTGCAGACAAAACTTGGTTAATGATTGTTTATCACGATGTTAAACCTGATGACGGGAGTGGGCTCGCATGGACGACAACCCCTCAGGATTTGGAAGCGGTACTAAAAAAGCTGCATGATAATGGAGTACCAATAGTCACAACTGCTCAGGCACTTCAAGAAGTCACAGGCGTTACTCCCCCACCGCCACCCGTGCCTGCACTTGGTGTAAACATTGTTGCCCCAATAAGCAACCAAACAGTGGCTGGAAATGTGTCAATTACATCCAGTGTTACTGGGTCAAATATTCAAAGTGTGCAGTATAAACTTGATGGTAATAATATTGGAGGAACACTAACAGCCTCTCCATTCCTCCTTAATTGGAATAGTACTTCTGTTGTTAATGGCAATCATTCCTTAACTGCTGTTGTCACTAATAGTTTAGGAGAAACGAGTACTTCAACACCTGTTGTTATTAATGTTGACAATACAGTGACGCCACCTCCTAGCTCAATTAATTTAATTGCGAATCCTTCTGTTGAAACTGTTTCAGGATCTAGTTCTAACTTGCCTGATAAGTGGTCAACTGAAAAAGGTGGAACAAATAATGCCATCTTTACATATATAACAGGAGGACATACCGGAAACAAGGCAGTGAAGGTTGAGTCTACAAGCTTTACAAATGGCAGTGCTAACTTCCATTTTAATCCTGTAACTGTTACAGGCGGGAAAGAATATGAGTTTAAAGCTTTCTATAAAGCTTCAGACTATATAGAACTTGATGCCTATATTACATACTCAAACGGCACAGATGAGTATATGTACTTAACCACATTGCCTCAATCGACCAGTTGGACAGGTTACACCCACTATTTGAAAATGCCTGCCAACGCCGCCACAATTACTATCTACCTTAGCCTCACTTCCGCAGGTTACTTGATTACAGATGACTACTCTCTAGTGCAACTTGCAAATCCTGTTGCGTTCAACCGAGGTATTGTGACCTTAACCTTTGATGATGGCCTGGCTTCTCAGTACCAGCAGGCGAAAACTATTCTGGAAAGTGCCGGTATGAAAGGGACCTTCTACATCCAAACTGGAACGATAGGAACAGCAGGGCGAATGACAGGCGCACAGATACTTGCGATGAAAAATGCCGGACATGAAATAGGCTCACATACGATAAACCACCCTCACCTTACTTCCCTTCCGCTTTCAACGGTTGACACGGAGCTTTCCCAATCCCGAACAACATTAAACGGTATCCTAGGATTTAATGTAACGGCATTTGCAACTCCGTACGGTGAGTACAATGATGAGGTGATTTCAAGAATTAAGAACCTCTATACCTCACATAGATCTGTTGATACAGGATTTAACTCAAAAGACCGCTTTGACCCATATAATATAAGGGTTCAGAATGTAAATCTTAATACTCCTGTGGCAACTGTTAATTCCTGGATTGATCAGGCAATAGCCCAGAAAGAGTGGTTAGTACTTGTTTATCACGATATAGCCGTAGGTGGGGATGCTTTCTCAACAACACCTGCCAACCTAACTTCAGAGGTTAACTATATAAAACAGACAGGAATTACAGTTAAAACTATTGAACAGGCACTCACTGAACTGAAAAGTCAGATATAAAGCTTTAAGTAGGGTTCTTTTTGAGTCTTTTAATTTATATTCACATATTCTATAATAAGAATATATAAATTATTAAGCAAAGAATATGGATAGATCAAGAATGACTTATCTTTTGACAGGCTTAATCAATTTTGTGTTTAGCCTTGCAATGATGGGGCTCATGCTTCGGTTTCTATTCCGATTACTTGGTGCAAATCCTTCTGCAGATTTTACACGGTTTATTTATAACTCAACATCTCCCCTTCTGACTCCTTTTGAAGGGATATTTTCTCCTTATGTAATAGAAAATAGTTACGTCTTTGAGTTTTCCACTCTTATAGCAGTAGTTTTCTATGCCCTTTTCTCATGGCTATTGGTGGAGTTTGTCACATTTATCTATAATAGTGTATCAGTATATACGAAGAAGAAATAATATTTAAATTCATTTAAGCTTAATATGGAATTCAATCTCTTAGCTGTGTTGCTTTCAGGTGTTGGTAGTATGCTATTAGGATTTTTATGGTATGGACCATTATTTTCAAAGATATGGATGAAAGAGAGCCATTTGTCTGAGGACGATGTGAAAGGCGGTCCTGGCACAGGTTATCTGCTTACTTTTATAGCGGCCTTATTTATGGCTGCTATTACCTCTCTCCTGATCAGCCGGCTTGCGGTCACGGAAGTTATGGACGGGCTTGTTATCGGTTTGTTAATAGGCTTAGGATATATTGCTACTTCATTTGCCTCTAATTATATTTTCGGACAAAAGACACTCAAATTATATTTTATAGATGCGGGTTATCAGGTGGTTAATGTATTGCTTGCCACAATTGTAATCATATTGATGGGTTGAGCCAATATCTATTATCCTGTAGTCTTGAGGGTCGGAACCACTTATAGCACTGCTATAAATATAACAGGCTCATAGGGGGTTATAGGCCATTGACAGTCGGTAAATAGAAAATTAGGATGTATTGATGATTGGCTGATAACGCTGTTTGAACCAGAGATTTCTAATTTCTGGCGTTTTTTACGCTCAGGTCTTGTCATCAAGGTATTTAAACAAACTGTCTATATTATGAGCACCAAAACTGTCTCTGTGACCTCTATTTCCGTCATTAAAAGATCAGGCGAAAAAGAACCCTATAATCTAAGTCGTATTGCTAAGTCTATCTTTAAAGCTGCCGACTTTGTCGGAGGTGAGGATATGAAACGAGCTCAGGAAATAGCAGATATTGTAGATGCAAAAGTTCAAAAAAAACTAAGCAGTGATCATGAGATAGAAACCTCAAAAATCAGAGAAATTGTTAGAGAGACTCTCTTGGAAGAAGGTCACGGGAAAACCTCTGTTGCATATGAACTGCATTCTGATGTGAGTAATCGGCTTAAAAATATCAAGTCTTTGATAGATGCTCAGGATTTGGTAAATGGTTATGTGGACCAGCTTGACTGGAGAGTTAAGGAGAATGGTAATATGGCTTTTTCATGGCAGGGATTAAATAATCACATTGCAACCTCAGTACAATCTAATTACTGGCTACATACGATATATCCTGATCGAGTTAGGAATGCACACATCAATGCTGATATTCATATACATGATCTTGGAATGTTAACCGTTTATTGTTGTGGTTGGAGCCTGCAGGATCTCTTACTTAAGGGGTTTACAGGAGTACCTGGTAAGATATCATCAAAGCCACCTAAGCATTTTGAAGCGGCATTAGGACAGGTCGTGAACTTCTTTTACACTCTTCAGGGTGAATCCGCAGGTGCACAAGCATTTTCAAGCTTTGATACATATCTCGCCCCTTTCATCCACTATGACAAACTCTCGTATGACCAAGTAAAGCAGGGGATTCAGGAATTCCTATTTAACATGAATGTCCCTACAAGAGTTGGTTTTCAGACACCATTTACTAATATAACGATGGATGTGGTCCCTAGCGGTCAGTTAGCCGAAGAGGCTGTTATCATAGGTGGAAAGTATATGGATAAGAAATACAAAGAGTTCCAGAAAGAGATGGATATGTTTAATAGAGCCTTTGCCGAGCTAATGATGGAGGGTGATGGTATCGGGCGTGTGTTCTCCTTCCCTATTCCTACATACAATATAACTAAGGATTTTGACTGGGATAATGAGAGGTTAAAACCTGTGTGGGAAATGACAGCTAAGTACGGTATACCGTACTTCTCCAATTTTATTAGCTCCGATATGAATCCTGATGATGCCAGATCAATGTGCTGTCGGTTGAGAATAGATAATAGGGAACTGAAAAAAAGAGGCGGTGGCCTATTTGGATCAAACCCTCTTACAGGAAGTATAGGCGTTGTAACCATTAATCTTCCTAGAATTGGGTACCTTTCAAAGACCAAAGATGAGTTTTTTGAGAGATTAGCATTACAGATGGATATTGCCAAGGAGAGTTTGGAGATTAAGAGAAAAACGCTTGAAGATTATACAGAGAAGGGTCTTTACCCCTATGCGAAATTCTATATGGAAGACATCAAAGCAAGATTTAATGAGTACTGGAGAAACCATTTTAATACAATTGGAATTAATGGTATGAATGAGGCCTTAATTAATTTCCTCGGGAAGGATATAACCACAAAAAAGGGTCGAAAATTCGGATTGGAGATCATGGACTTTATGAGAGAGAAACTTGCAGATTATCAGAATGAGACTAATGAGCTGTTTAATCTTGAAGCCACACCCGCAGAGAGTGCTGCATATAGGTTTGCTAAAGCTGATAAAAAACTATATCCCGATATAATTACCTGTTCAGACTTTGAGGGAACTAAGGCAGGAGATCCGTACTACACAAACTCCTCTCACCTTCCTGTCGGATTTACTAATGACGCATTTGAAGCTCTGGACCTTCAGGATGAATTTCAAACTAAATATACAGGGGGAACAGTAGTACATCTTTTCCTGGGAGAGAGAATGCCTAATCCTGAAGCCACTAAGAGTTTTGTAAAGAAGGTTGCTGAGAATTACAAGCTCCCATACTTTTCAATCACTCCTACCTTTAGCATATGTCCTAAGCATGGATACCTTGAAGGCGAACATGAGTATTGTCCTAAATGTGATATCGAGATTGGATATGTTGATTTAAATTTAAGTATTTAATAAATATGACAAAGGTAGTTAGAAGGCAGAAGTGTGAAGTATATTCCAGAGTCGTGGGGTACATAAGACCCGTACAGCAATGGAATAAAGGGAAGCAGGCAGAGTTTGTAGATAGAAAAGTTTATGTTGTTAACGGCAAAAAGTGCTAATTCAACATTTAGAAAAGCTAACGCTTCTAGATTTCCCAGGCAGAGTGGCGGCGGTGGTCTTTACTTACGGTTGTAACCTAAGGTGCCCTTATTGTCATAACCCGGAGCTGGTTACACAAGGAGTAAAGGAGGATCTGCTTCTGTCGGAAAATGACGTGATTTCCTTTCTTCAGACTAGGAGAAATGTTCTGGACGGCCTGGTCATTACAGGAGGAGAGCCGACTGTTCATAAAGATTTAATAGCTTTCATAAGGAAAGTGAAAAAGGTTCTTCCTAATCTACAAATTAAGCTTGATACTAATGGAACTTTCCCCGAAAAAGTGGCTCAGATCATTGAAGAAGGACTAGTTGATTACTGGGCTATGGATATTAAGTATGCCGAAGAGTTGTATCAGCAGGGTTTGAATGGCGGAATGAAGGCAATGCATATAAAAGAATCCATTGAGATGATTAAAAATAGCGGAACCGAGTTTGAATTCCGCACTACAGTAATGAAAGGTTTACACGATAGTGAGGTAATGAAGAAAATAGGGCTCTTAATAAAAGGATCTCCCGTTTACTACATCCAAAATTTTCGAGCAGGTAAAAGTATTGATCCTACTTTGGATAGTTCAAAAAGCTATACATCGCAAGAGCTTAATGAGTTCGCAGAGATAGTGGGTAAATATGTAGATAGAGTTGAAATTAGAAATTAGAAATTGATGAAACTTTCTTTTATGAGCTTTTTAATCTGGGTTCTGTCTAAACCTTTTGTATTTAGATATTGTGAAGCTGCGGAATCAATTCCCCCTACAGAAAGCTTATGATTAGCCTGATATTCCTTGCTACCGACTATTAAGATCGGGCGAATAGTTGCTGAACTGTTTCCATCGATAATTACTCTTGATTGCAGGTTATATTTCCCGATATTGTTATGACTATAGTTTCTGAAAAGTACTTCAAGAACTAACCCGCTATTACCTTCGAGAAAACTATTTATATATACCTCTATATTTATGTTTTCAGCCTTCTGTATGAATTCAATAGATCCTTCAAAGCTAATTTCCCCTACTAAGCTTATGACGTAAACGGTGCTCTGTTTGACAAATATTCTGCGGTCTTTTGTAAGCTTAATCTTAGTTCTTTTCATTTTCTTCCTCCTTTGAAAAATGAAAAAGAATCCTTTCTAATTCCACTGAGTATTCCCAAGGTAGAAGATCGAGGACTGAACTGGCAAATCCTTGGACAATCAGATCTCGTGCCTGTTCTGATGTATAACCCTTTGACATTAAATAGTAAAGCTGGGATTTGGAAATACTTGATACAAAAGCCTCATGTTCCAATATTGAGCTATTATTTTTCACCTCATCCGTAGGAAGAGATTGTGACAGGGAGTCTGAATCAAGGAGTAGTGATTCGCAGTCAATATAGGCACGGGAGTTAAATGCATTAGGAGTGATTTTGCTTAGCCCTCTATATGTTGATGTGCCACCTTTCTGACATATTGTTTTGGAAATGATTGTGCTTTTCGTCCCTCTACCAATGTGTATCATTTTTCCTCCACTATCAATGTTTTGATTCTCTGATGCTAGAGCTAAGGAGATGAGTTTCCCACTTGAATTGTCGCCCTTAAGCACGACGGAAGGGTATTTCATCGTATAACGGGAACCTATATTGCAGTCAACCCACTCAACATGGGCATTCTCCTCTGTTAGGGCACGTTTGGTAACTAAATTGTAGACATTCTTTGACCAGTTTTGGAGAGTGGTATATTTAACCGTTGCTCCTTTCATGGCAAATATTTCAACTACAGCACTGTGAAGTGATGATTCCAAGTATTGCGGAGCAGTACATCCTTCTATGTAGTGTACAAAGGATCCTTTATCTGCAATGATGAGGGTGCGTTCAAACTGTCCCAACGCTTTTGCATTAATTCTAAAGTATGTTTCAATTGGTATTTCCAGGTTTATTCCTTTTGGGATATAAACGAAACTACCCCCGCTCCAAAAAGCAGTGTTTAAGGCGGCAAACTTATTATCTTCACTGGTTATTAAAGTACCAAAATACTTCTTAAATAGTTCAGGATACATCTTCAGTCCGTTCTCAATACTTTCAAAAATAATTCCATATTTGGAGAAGCGGTCTTTTAGTCTGTGATATATAACCCCCGAGTCATACTGTGTAGATACGCCGGCCAAGTACTTTCGTTCTCTACCAGGAACTCCTATCCTTTCAAAATCTTTTATAATTCCTTCTGGGACATCAGACCATTTATGTTTAGTACTTTGAGTTGGAGTGAAGTATTGTATTTGTGTGAAATCTAAGGTTGATAAATCTACTCCCCATGTAGGTAAAGGCTTTTGAAGAAAAATTTTATATGCTTCAAGTCGTTTATTCAGAACCCACAAGGGTTCTTCTTTTATTTCTGATATTTCATGAATAGTCTGTTCGCTTAAAGGATACTTATACATTTGTAAGAGTTTTATTTTCCAATTTGTATGTTTGTACGACTTTTAATTCTTTGTCTATGTTTTCCCTGTGTGTGATTAGGAGTACCCCAAGTCCTTTCTGTACAAGGTCACTGAGGTATTTGAAGATCCTTTTGCGGGATATTGCGTCCAAACCTGAATCAATTTCATCCAGAATTGCGTATTTAGGACTGAGAAGCAGGAGCTGAAGAAACTCTACTTTTTTCATTTCTCCTCCAGAGTATCCGACATTGAGATCCCTCTCGAGGATGTCTGTACTGAGTCCTAACTCTTTGCAAAGAGACTTTGTTGTTTTACGAAAAGTTAGTAAGTCTGTTTTTCTCTTAATATACTCCATCTGCATATATGTAGTGCGGAGAAATGTACCCAGCTTTATTCCATTTATACCTATAGGGTTTTGGTGTGAAAGATAAATTCCTTTTTGAGCTCTCAGATATGGATTAAACGCTGTTATATTGGAATCATCTATGTATATCTCCCCTACGGTTTTAATGTCGGGGTTACCCATTATGGCTTTTGCTATTGTGCTTTTCCCTGCCCCATTTGAACCTGTTAAGATGGTTATTGTCCCGGGTGAAATATTTAAGACAATATTTCTGAGAAGGAGCTTTTTACCGACCTCTATTTCAGATAGATTGATTTTAAGCATGTATTTGTTACTTCTTAATTACAATTACCAAGCCGGCCGTCCAGGTAGTATTTCCGAGACATATACCGGATATATTAATTGATGCCGTCCTTTGGTTTGTATAAGTGTACCGGATATGTTCGTACCCGTTTATTCCAATCCCACTATATCCCCATCTGCTGTCACTGTCTATTTCGGACTCATCAACTGTGTAGAAGTATCTTTTGTTGTTATATTCAAATGTATCGGTAAAGACTACATAGTGTCCCCCATCCCACTCTTGCGAATCAAGTTTAAATGCGAGTCTAGGCTTACGGTAATTTGCCCAGATGCTTGCAATTAAGTAATTATCAGGAAAGAGAGTGGATAGCTGGTTCCCGTCTCTCATGTATTCAATTCTTGACTCAATACCAATGTCCTTAAGCGTATCTACAATACCGCTGTCACTAATTCCATAGTATCCGAAGCCATATTTTGTTGCTATCTGTTCGATCTCCTTTATAGGTATTTTTACCTGTTTTATATCAGCAATATAATCTATTGCAACGATCGAGCAGCCGGATTGGAGATAGTTTGATGACATATACTGTTTCTTTTGAGTTACTGTGACCGCAGGATGTGGCATTTTACGTCCCTCTAAGTACTCTCCAGGAGGTAGATATAGCTTTTTCGTATCAACAGACTCTTTGACTCTGAAATCCCCTATTTTCCCCTTTAAGAGGTTGTGAAGGTCTATAGGTTTTCTCATTTTTACTCATATTTGATGGTATGTCTCTCTTTATCATATCATAAGAGGCTTTTTGAAGGAAACCGCCTGTAGTATATACTCTATATGTAAAATTATCGGTTATATTTTGTGCCTTTTTGGTTGGCAAGGAGGGAATTTTAGGGTAGAATCTTAACCCTTAAATCATTTGCAAATTTATGTCGGATTTCCAGTGGGTAGCCACAAATTCAAAGGAAAACGAAAAACGCCCTCTAGAAGTTAAACTTAAGGTAGGAAGTCTTCCTGAGGCCAAAGACTCAGCTATAAATATTTTAAGTGAGTCTCATGACGGATACACTCCAGTACTTTTAATTGATGCTGACATGACGATCACGGCCAATTTGGTTGGCTTTATTCACCAATTGCCGATCGGTGCCCTTAGAAGTTCATTTGAATCCTTAGTAAAGCAGATGCTTCCAGATGATGAATTAGTCCCCGAACTTAACTTAGACGCCCTGGTGGAGTTAGATGCTCTCTTCGAAGGTGCAATGGCTATAGTTACTAATCGCGATGAAAGGTCACACCTTTTCAATAGCGGATATTTAATTGCACAAATTAAAGATCGTCTTAGTGAACGAGGTATGTCTCTTGAGGTTTTTCAAAAAATGGATAGATTAGTACCATACCTTCTCAGTGATGCATTTACTTTCTATGTTCTTAAGAGTAGGTATCCTTCTAGTGTAAGTAAATATGATCCTCTAATAGATTGGTTTAAACAAGTTCATTCCGAAACAGATCTTGGAAAAACGGGTTTAAGAATAGTTATTATTTCTGATAGGGGTCCTACTTCGCCAACTGAAGGGATATTTAAAATAGGCTTGAAACAAAGATGTAGGCAGAGGGGTATATCATATGTTACAGCGGATACTATTACTATTGTACATTCCAAAAAAGTTAAATAGTGAGCCTCTTTATCACTTCTTCCAGTATTCTATACATTGCGTACGTATCAAGCTCACAGTATTTTAATAAAGCATCTATTAAGAGGTTTTTCTTTTGCGGGATTAGGTTACCGTACACAATGGATTCCCATGTTGTCATTGCTAATGTGCCGTTAGAGATCTCCATTTTCTTGTAATCCAGATCTGGAACTAATACGGGGAGTATATTTTTAATACTCCAGCTACCCTTGAATCTGTAATCTACATACATTTGCTTACTGAAGATATCTCCTAAATCTATAATCCTTTCATTAATACTATAGAGTTTCTCTCTATATTCCGGGTATATTCTTGCCATGTCTCTATTACATCGTTTCTCGAAATCTTTGTTCCATACAAGGATGCTTCCGGAGCCATTAATCTTTTCAGTAATGTCTTTTGCAATTAGCTTAATTGGATCATCTGTGGTGATTGCAAGGTACTCGTGGTGATCTAATGTGCTGTTCCTTGTCTTTTGAATATGTAATGAATATTGAAAGACGACATTCTCATAAACCCTATGTCGATTGTATTGGGGTATAGACCAGGAATATGACTCGTAGTCAAGAAAATGAAGCGGAAATTGAATTCTAGATATGAATTCTGCAATTCTTTGTGTATCAATTACAGGGCTTTTAAGCTTTGTAGAAATCAGCTGGATTCTTTGTTTATGGCTTAGATTAAATGAGTCGGGAATATCGTTAATATCAAGGATTCCAGAAGCACGGAGTTCTCGAGTCATTTTCTCACTGCAATTTGAAAGACTGTAGATTGAGTATTCAGGCAGCAGTGGAAAACAAAGCTGGGGGCAGGGACAGTTTTTAGGTTTGAAACACTCGAGTAAGCCATCAGGCGAATCCTTTGTTGCAATATTCAAGGCATCATTTATTAATCTTTCGACTTCGTCATTTCTAGTTGTAATGAGATCTGTAACATCTCGGATTTTAAAGAGTTGTTCGAAATCCAGTACTGCTCCCCTTTCATACTCCTTATTCAGATATACAATGTAAAGATTTCGGATTGTGATTGTCTGGGAAGCTACAATGTATTGGAATAGTATGTCATACTCGTGATCCAGCTTAACATCAGTGCTGCTTTTAACCTCATAAAGGTCGTATGAATTGGTTCCTTCATCGTAAACAAGAAAATCCGTTCTGCATTCGAGCTCCTTTGTAAAAAAGGTTTTTTGCTCTATTACTCCTTGTGGAATTAATGCTCGAAAATACTCCGCGACACAAGTTTCAACATCATATCCCTGTCGTTTGAACTGTTCCGCAAGTTCACTTTTTGGACTTGTATACAGACCGTGCTTGTAGGCCCAGAAGTGTAGAGGCGAATCAAGAAATATTAGGAATTCAGATTTGTTTAACATTGTCTAAATATATCTGGTTAATGTCTAAATGGAGATGCTTCTGATTATCAAAGTTTCGCAACGTCTGTGTAATTATGCTTTCCAGCATTTTGTTTCCTAGTTCATAGTCACCTGTCGCTTTCACGAAATGGGATTTGACAGATTGTATAGGGTCGAGAAAATTGAACCAGTTGGAATGGTCCACATGTGTGATTACTATCCATGAGCCGTCATCGCTGTTGAAAAGCCTGACATGGAGTCTTTTCCTTCCCGGTCCTAAACGCTGAGTCAGCAGAATTCTAGTGGGGGAACTTTTATTTATGAGGTATATAAAACTTCTCCAGAATGGAAATATATAGCCACCTATATTAGCCGTGCATGTTACATCGGCATTGTGCGGCTCACCAAACACTGTATCGGTATTAAAACCAATGTTGTGAAAAAGGTCGCGGATTATGCTTGTGGTTATTGATTTACCAGTCTTGTCATAAAGGACCGTCGCATATTTAGCCTTATCTACAATATATTCTCTTCTGCGGATTCTCCTTTCAGTATCATTATCAATTGTATGCATGATTTCCGAAAGGACTATTTCTCTGGCACCAAGTTTGAGTGTTGAATATGACTGGTGCGAGAATGGCAGCTTTTCTTCTTTAAATCTACTCAAGCATGATCTAAGAGACATTATAATTTTAGTGCAAAAATATTTTCTTAAACCCAGTATATCTGAAAATTGTCCATGATGAAATTCCAATGATTGAAAAAAGTAGAGGAACTATGTTTTGAAGTACTGTATAGATATATAAACTGAAAACTAGCACAAGACATAGGATGACTACTTGAACTCGGTTATACCATTGGTCCGTTAGGTATCCTTTTAGTTGTTGTTTATAGATATGCACGGCAAGGGAAAGCGAAAAATGTGTAAAGAGGATAGGAATAATCGGCTCTAGCGAACCTCCTATAATCTGCATACCAATTAGTAATTTCAGTGGGCCGGTTGTTGATATTAGAAGTACGGCAAGAAGCCTATTAAACTTCTTGAGGTAAATGGAATATATTATATTAATGGTAATAAGCGAAATGGTTGTAACAAATATTTGAGGTAAAAAGAGATGTGTCAGAACTGAACCTAAGAGCATATTTACTATTGCAATAACTAGAGTATCGTCTCTGCTGAATATTTCAAAAATTTTGCTTTTCTTTGACTTGTACTCTACCTTTTGGTCCTCAGTGTAATCGGTATATTTATTAAAGGCATAAACACCTCCATAAGCTAAAACTCCAGCAAACAGGAACGTTTCAAAGAGTTTTCCGTAATTATAATTTATGGCTTGGTAGCCTCCGAGAAGGAAAACTCCAATAACAATGTATGAGAAACTGATGAGTCGCCCGGTACGAGTTATAAACATATACTCGAGCACGTAGTCCTTGATGGAATACTCTTTATTTTTCGTCTTCATGTTCAGGTAGATTAATTGTATTTTTTCTCGCGATATTACCGTATGTAAAGGCACTTTTCCTTATTTTTCTCTCCATTGTCTTTCTGTTGACAGCAATTAGCCCGAACTGCGGCCAGAAGCCCTGATCCCATTCGAAGTTATCTAATAGAGACCAGTGATGATACCCGATCACGTTAACTCCTTCGTTCATAGCTTTTGCTAAGTATTTGAGAGAGTCTTTTATAAACCACTTTCTATAAATGTCTTCTGAGTCCGCCAGTCCGTGTTCCGTTATCATTACAGGAAGCTTATATTTCCTGAGATCCTTCAGAGCAAGATAAAGGCTTTTAGGGTAAAGTTCCCACCCGAAATCCGAATAGATGCGATTTTGTGGATCTAGATATTTGAACTCGTTTAGAGCGGATTTAAATAGAAGCGTTTTTACTCTAAACAGATTTATTCTGGTTGTAAAGTAATGATTAATTCCTACAAAATCCAAATGTGATTTGACTCTGTTCATGAAAAGATCATTGGTAAAGAACTGTGCAAGTAAAACAATCAGTCTGTTTTCAAAAGTGTTTCCAATAGCGGTATATCCTACAAACTGTTTTGATAGACTTATTTTGCTTTTAGGCAGAACTTCCTTTATAGCATCATAAGTCTCATTGTGTACATTGGGGAGTAAAATGAAGTAGATATAAAGTGTTTTAAGAAAGTTTTTCTTTCTTGGGGGGCGGAAACCTTGCAGATAAGATTGCATTGTATAAACATCTGGTTCATTGAGTGTAATCCAGTAGTCTACATACTTCCCAAGCCGTTTTGCCAATAAAGTTGCAAAAGCAACAAAGGATTTTTGAAAGTTTGGATACAAAACTCCTTTTTTATTTGCAAGCCAGGTTGGAATTGTCCAGTGCCAGATAGTAACAACTGTTGCAATCCCTTTTGATTTAATATACTCCAGCTGTTCCAGATAGTGCTGAATCTCCTTTTCGTCATATGCTCCCTCTTCTGGCTCGATTCTGGACCATTCGATTGAGAACCTGTACGAATTAAGCCCAATATCTTTGAGAAGGTTCATATCCTCCCTGTAACGGTTATAACCGTCAATTGATTTCCCTGAAATATAATTCGCAGGATTCTGTGCCTGTTCCTTTAATCTATCCCATTTGGGAAGGTGTCTATATATCCGTATGGCCTGTTTTGCAAGTCGTTGGGCATTTTTCTTTTCCCATACACTCCAATCATTTGTACAGTCTCCTTCTATTTGATGTGCAGCTGTACTTGCCCCCCAGAGAAAGTTTGTAGGAAATCGGTATATCTTTTGCATGTCAGCATATTATGAATAATATCCTAGTGTATAGGAAACGAGTATTGGTGTAAACGCTATTTTATGCACTCTTCTTGAAAAAGTTAAGCTTGAATGTAAATATCTTCTCTGAAGAAAAGAGTTTGCTTGCGACAATTATACCCACTATGACAATTACAAGCATATACGCCATCCCTGCGTAGAGCTCAGGGAATCTTCCTAATGTAATATTATTCATCGCCGTAAAGGTGTGTGTGAAGGGTATTGCATATACAAGCATTTTGACGGGCAAGGCTAGAGTTGAAATGTCGAGTAGCAGAGTTAGGACATATGGGATAAGCAACATTACCATTAATGGAGTTATTGCACCTTGTACAGACTTTATATCTTCAACAAAAGTTCCTAATATAAAAGCGAATGAAAGTGCAACCATTATTCCGAGGAACAGACTGAGTCCGAGAAGTGCATAATCCGTTGCTCCCATATTTAGGCCCAATTGCTGAATAGCTTCCTGTACCTTGCTCTGGTCTAGACTTTGTGTTGCTGTGGATGTCAAACCTCCCATGTATGATTTCATTCCGTATAGGTATAGGATAGAAATAAAGAATGAAACTACTCCACTTGCCATTAGCTTAGCAGCCACAATAGATTTCCTGCTGATAGGTATTGATAGTAAAGTCTCTAATGTTTTGTTTTCTTTTTCGGATGCGATTGCTGTTGCAACTAATTGCGAAGCTAGTGTTATAACCAAAAAGAGGACAATTGGTACAACGGTTGATTGTGATAATAGGTAACCGAAGATTTCTCCGACCGTGATTTGTGCCATTTTGTTGTTGAATTTAACTGTATCGGATATTTTTACTGGTTGCTTTGAAAAGGCTATATCATTTGGTTTTAGCTTGGATTGTAGAACAATGTTTGCCGTTAATTCATTAATGAGTGTTCCTATTTGTGCTGTTCGTTGTGTATTGACATTGTTTACAATGGAAAGATTATCTAACTTAGTGATTATTTCAATGGTTGGTTGTTTTTGAGCCTTTAAATCACTTTCAAAGTTTTGTGGTATTACCACATGTGATTGTGCTGAACTTTTGGTAGTTATTTCATATCCGGCCGCTTCCATTGATTGTTTGATTGTGTTACTGGACGGTGTCTTATCGTTATCAGTAAAAACAATTTGAACCTTTTGCGAAGTTTGCTTTTCAGTCTCGTTGCCTATGATATTTCCCATAAGCATGAAGACAACAACCATTGCAATGAAGGGAACAATCATTTGTGGAGTGAGTAGCTCTTTGACCTCCTTTTTAAGCAAAACCCAAAACTTACTCATTCTGTTTTTGTGTTAAATTAGAAAATACTTCTTCAAGATTCTTCGCATTATGTTTTTTCATCAACTCATTTGGTTCTCCGATCTCAATGATTTCACCCTTATCGATAATTGCAACTCTATCTGACAGAAACTCTATTTCAAGCATGTTATGGGAAGAAAGTAGTACAGTCATCCCTAATTTGCTCATTTGTTTAATTGTTCTTCTTATGTGTAAAGCGTTAATTACATCAAGACCGCTTGTGGGCTCATCTAGAATTGCCAATTTAGGTTTTGACATTAGAGCTCTTGCTAAGAGGAGTTTTCTCGTCATCCCTTTGCTATATGTGGATATTTTATCTCTCAGTTTGTTGCCTAAGTCTGATAACTCGCGGGCAAATTTTATAGCTTCTGTCGCCTCTGCTTTACTGGTGCTGTAGAGCTGTGCCATAAAGTTTAGATAGTCAATTCCTTTCATGTTTTTATATGCACCTGCTTCTTCTGGAAGGTACGTAATCATTTTTCGTACATCATCGCGCATATTTTTGAAGTCTTTATTTTCAAGAGTTATTTTACCTGATGTCGGTTGAAGTATTGTTGCGATGATCTTTAGCGTGGTTGATTTGCCTGCCCCGTTTGGACCGATAAGGGCGAATATCTCTCCCTTAGGTATACTGAATGAAATGCTGTTTACTGCCTTGAAATCTTTGTACTTTTTCGTCAGGTCTGTTACTGTCAGAAGGTTCATATTGAATATACTATCACTTTTTTCACTTGTTGGTTATATCTTAGTATAATAATCAAGTATTGGAGGAAGAACTTGCTTTTTTCTTGAAAGGACCCCTGGAAGGTACATTCTATTTCCTTTCTCAAGTTGAGTCCCGAAAATTTTCTCTAGATCCTGTGCTTTGTTCCCATCCGCAAGGATAATACAATCATTTCTGAGAAGATCAGTCAGCATAACAATTCTAATGTCCTTAGGCTGTGTTCGGTTTAGTTTTTTAAGTTCCAGAACGAGTTCGGGTTCTTTTTTTGAAAGTTTTTGGTTATCCATGGTTTCTACTTGTGTTATAACAACAGATGTACCATTTGCATCGAATTCTTTAATGTCAGTATTTATAATCTGGTTTGCTTTCAGCTTGAGCCATATATCTTTATGATCAAAGAGTTCGCGGGCAAACGAGGATATGTCGGAGATACCTGCAATTGCAGATAGCTGTCCGGCAATAGATCTGTCGACATACGTTGTTATTGGCGACCTAAGAGCAAGAGTGTCATCGATAATCGCTGCGAGCATAAGGCCTGCAACATTGGGTTGGATTTTAACATTGGCCTGTATCAATTTCTGTCCTACAAGCGTAGAGGTTGATCCGTATGGTCTTATAGTTATCTTTGGAGGTACTGTTGTTTCAAGTTTGAGGTTGTGGTGGTCTACGACTTCAATAATCTCAGCTCTTTCCCATCCATCTGGCCTTTGTACGGGATCTGTATGATCAACAAGTACAAGTTTCTTCCCGCTTACATCTCTAATTAGCATTGGGATATCCAGCTTGAAGTGATTGAAAATCCATTTTGTAACTGCATTTACATCATCAGATCTAATTGCTATATAGTTGAAGTCACCCCTGGCGTGTCTATATATCTGGTATGAATATGCTGAGACGACTGCATCTAGGTCAGGCTTCTTGTGTCCTGAGATATAAATTGTATCGCCAATTAGAATGTTATCTGTGTTTATATCCATCATCCGAGATTGATAATTCAAGCTGAGTAATAATACTACATTACTATTTCTGCGACAATATTTTTCTCAAGTTATAGATCCACTGGTAGGTTACTCCTCTGGAAAAATAGTGTAGCCAAAACTCTTGTATTACTTTGATTACAAGGAGGAGGAACAAAATTTTAAAATCCAGGACGTTTATATTAAGGTTGAATTTCTCGGAAATCAGGTATATTAGCGCTAGCAATTCGGCGACATTTGGAAAGAGGGCAAATATTTTGTTGCTATGTTTTTTTGTGTAGATTATTAGCCCAATTGTCCTCCATAATAAAAGAAGTGCATATGCAGGAAATATTGGGGTGTGAAAAAGAGGTATAAGCATAACTAGGTATTGAATGTAATCCAAAGGTTTATCCAAAACATGGTACATTCTTTTAGGTATACCTCCCCAGCTTAGGATCCACCAGTCAACACAATCCAAAAACATAGAAAGCAAGATCCCTTCAAGAGGTTTAAAGGGGATAACGAGATATCCGAGCAGTCTAAGTATTATGACTAGCTTTACATATTTATTACCCTTGTATATCTCCAACACTGAAGCCATTTGTTATGGTCTTTCAAGTACTTTTATAACTTTACCATTAATTAAACTGTTACTGAACTGATCAAGGTATATAGGTTGATGTTTGGGATTATCAGACTCCGGGTATAGTATTATCATGTCATCAGATTTCTTATAGGATTTTACGGTCGCAGAGTTGTCTAAGACTGCAACTACTGCGTCGCCGTTGGTTACATCACTATCCTTTGAAACAATAATATAGCTTCCATCGCTCATTGGTTTCCCTTCGATATTCCTTTGGTTCATTGAGTCACCGGTGACAATTAGGGCAAAAAGGTTTGATTTATGACTAAGTAGAGACTTGTCTACGTGAAGCAGACCCAGTCTATCCTCCTCTGCAATTGCGAGGGGCTGGCCGGCATTGGCATATCCGAGTATGGGAATTCCGATCATATATTCATACTCCTCCTCCTCAACAAGCTTAATACCTCTTGGTTCACTTGTTCTAATAATATATCCCTTCTTTTCGAGTGATTCCAAATGATTTACTACTCCCCTTTTGGTATTAATACTTAGCATTAATTGCAACTCACTTAGAGATGGAGCGTAACCATTCTCAAGGAAAAAGTCCCTGATAGTTGTTAACACCCTAACCTGTTTTTCTGTTAAATATTGGTTCATATATTAATGGCTAATATATTAATGTATACATAGTATACCTCTCGGAGATATATTTCAACATCTTGTAGTAAAAAATTTGTCTATTGATTTATTGACCACTTCTCTTCTATACTATGGAGATTAATATATTATATTACTTTAAATGGCAGAAACTACCGTAAAGGACGCTGTAAGACAAGTATCATTGAACGATATTAAGTTCAATAAAGATAATGCTCTTATGGCAGCTTTGTCCTGCATCCCAATTGTTGGTGCAGTTGTTTTCTTCGTAGAGAAGAAGGATCTTTTTGTAAGATATTACGCAGCTCAGTTTGGACTACTTGTTGTAGCAGGTTTAGGTCTCGGTGTGCTTATGTTTGTTTTAGGTTTAATTCCTGTTGTAAACGTAATAATGGGGGTTTTAAGCGTTTGCCTTATGCCTTTGCTTAGCTTAGGTAGCTTAATCCTTATCATTGTTGCCGCTATGAAAGCATACAAGGGTGAGAGATGGGATGTTCCTGTTCTTTCCAAGTATGCATTACAGATGATGAATAAGTTCTAAACTTATTTACTTTGTTAATGGAAAGGGAGGAGTGATCCTCCCTTTTTGTTTTTAAGAATAGTGTGTTAAAATGCAGAAGATTTCGGGGAGTAGTTCAGATGGCTAGAACGCTGCGTTTGGGACGCAGAGGCCGCAGGTTCAAGTCCTGTCTCCCCGACCAGTTCCCGATTGTTTTAGTTTTGAAATCAAGCTTAGAGGAGAATTTTTCTTAATTCTTTTACACTCTCACAAATGTAAGTAGGTTTTTCAAGTTGGAGCACTTTAGTATTTGCATATCCCCATGTCACAGAGGCTATTGAAATACCGACCTTTTTAGAAGCATATGCATCTCTTGATTCATCACCTATATAAATTGTATCTTCCTTTTTCATTTTGTGTTTGGACATAAATGTTCTAAGTTTCATTTCCTTTCCAAAAAGGCTGGTTTCTCCATTTATATCTATAAAGAGATCTTCTTTTCCAATTAGTTTAAGCATGTATTTAATTACCTTAGCTTTATTTGAGGAGAGTATATATATATTTCTTCCTTGTTTTTTTAGCTCTTCAGTAAGTTCAATCATTCCGTTGTAGAAAGGAAGTTCCTTTAGTACTGTCTCTTTACTATTATTTACTAGGAACTGATATTCTAATTCCTGTATTCGGATATTGGTTTTGAGAAAGGTAATCAGGTTGAGTTTGAAGCGTTCTTTGAGTGTCCTGAATGTGAGTGTTCGTACTTCTTGGAGTATTTCTCTTTTATCTTTACTTAAATAATGATTAAAGTTTCTCTTTATTCTCTCCTTCATTATTCCCACAAATGTAGCGATAGTGAAATCGCGTGAGTCATTGAGAGTACCGTCAAAATCAAAGATAATATTTTTATACATGGAGATAATATAACATAGATATTTACATTAAAGAAACTTCATAGCTCTAACCTTATTATACCTTTATCTACCCTATAGTGAGATGGTATAATCCAACACAATGGGGTGGCCTAAAGGAGGCCTACTATGTCAAATGAAGATATTCGTCAGAATGCTTCGGACTTTGGAGGGGCTTTATGCGGATTTATCCTTGCAGTAATACTCGCGAGGATGAATTCTGGACACATTAGTGTGTTCATGGGTATCCTTCTTGCTATGGGATACGCAAGCACATTGGTGGAGAGACGTTGGCTTGTGAGAGCAGCACAGGGATTAATTTATGCTCTGATGGTTATGCCTTTAGCATTCGATCAGTACTTAATCTCTGCGTTGGCATCACTTGCTTTTGGTCTTTTTAACGGAGCTCAGCTTTTGGGTAGCCTTGCTGCATGGCAAGCCACTCAGAATGAGAAGTTCTGAACTAGTTGGCCACCCCATTTCCTGTGGGTTTCAATGATTTTAAATCAGAAGCTCACAGGAGGCCACTAGTCTATCTTTTCAATAACAGCCTCTAAGAAGTTACCATACTGTGAATCTATAGCCTCGTACACGTCCCTACCGTCTTCATTATCCTTATCTAATACATTAAGCTGCCTTAATTCTTCACATATTCCCCTCGCCTTGCTCTCACTAGTCTTAACTTGCGATGCTAATTCTTCTGGTGTTTGTTCCCCATCTGTTTCAAAAAGTATATCTAATATAAGTAGGGCGTATGGATCTGATAAAACTCTAAACATACGGGAATATTTATCCGCCTGTGAGTATGTCATAGCTAATTAAATACTTAAATTATATATCTAAACTATATCATAATACTTGCCAAAACATCTTTTTGACTATACAATTCCAATATATGAATAACAAAATGTCCAAGTACTTCAGAGTACTCTCTAACCCAGTCAGGTTTAAAATATTTCTAGATATCCTTGATACAGCATGCGAGTCATGTATGGATTGTGATGATATCTCAGACAACTGTGTAACCAGGATATCTAAGATGCTTCGTATTCCTCAGCCAACAGTTTCTAACCATGTTAAGGCTCTTATGCAGGCAGGGCTCGTTGAGTCAAAGAGGAAGGGTAAAAATATATATCTATTTCCAAGCAAACAGTTCGGTACCGGTATTTCCGACTTCAGCCAGTATGTAATAGAGAAGCTAGCTAATTAATTACTTATATAATTAATTAAATTTAGTATTTCTAATACGATGGTAAATGTAAGGTATGAACTACCTCCGCTCCCCTATTCATTTGATGCACTTGAACCGATAATCTCCTCTGAGATAATGAAACTACATCATGATAAGCATCATCAGGCATATGTAAACGGTGCAAATGCGGCTTTGGAGACCCTTGAAAAAGCCCGAAAAGGAGAAGTGGAGATCAACTACAGATCAGTACTTAAGGATCTAAGTTTTCATTTAAATGGCCATCTGCTCCATGAGATCTTTTGGACAAATATGAAGGCTTACGAAAAGATGAATAAAGTACCGAAAGAGCTAGAGTTGATGATAAATAAAAACTTCGGTTCTTTCGAGATGTTTACGAAGGAGTTCAGTGAGGTCAGCAAACAGTTGGAAGGGTCCGGGTGGGTAATGTTAGTTAGGGACGATAAAAGTAATCTTCTTATAACACAAGTTCAAAGTCATAATATGCTGGGTATTGGCTGTTTAAAACCCGTACTTGTTAATGATCTTTGGGAGCACGCCTACTATTTGGGCTATCAAAATGACAGGGCTAAATATATTGAAAACTGGTGGAGTGTGGTTAACTGGGAAAACGTCCTGCTAAGAATTAATTCTTAATTACTCGTATCTAAGAGCCTTGATTGGGTCTAATTTCGCTGCTCTGGTAGCTGGGTAAATCCCAGATATGATTCCTACAAGTATGCTAGCAATTGTTATACCTAATGCAATTTTTATATCAAAATTGAAGAATGATGTTGTTGTAAAGCCTGCGTTTTTAAGCTGCTCGACAACAAGTGAATCTGTTGCTTTCATAATGAGGAAAATAAGGGCTAATCCCATCACTCCGCCAAACATTCCTATAAAGCCTGATTGAATTAGGAAGATACTTAATACCTGTGAATTGGAAGCACCAATTGCCTTAATAATGCCTATCTCTTTAGTCTGTTCATAAATACTCATAATCATTGTGTTAATGATTCCAATGCCAGCTACAAGCCCTGATACAAGCCCGAACATGACTAAAGCAATTGTCAGTCCCTGAGTAATACTACCGAGTATTGATAGGATATCATCGGCTGTAAACGTTTGATAGTGAAATTCATCCTGGACATACTTTTTAAACTCTTTTACCTTCTCTGAGTTTACTGTCACATAAAGATCGTCATAGCCTATATGCTCAATGTAGTCGGCACTATCAGTAAAGCCTCCTAAACTGCTTAATACTTTTATACTATCATTGATTGTGAGCACCGCATCATTTTTATCCTGGCCTGGATTAAAGACTCCTGATATTTTAAATGTAAACTTCTTGCCGATAATGCTCTTTGACTTATTTGATATTAATGATGAAGCAGATGGTTCAAGTGTCACACTGCGTCCTATTAGACTCTCAGGATCTTCTTTGTAGAACTTTGCGAATGATGTCGAAACCCAGAGAAGACCGTCTTCCTGACTCTCAACGTCACCAATGAATTCGGTGAAGTACGAACTCTCCGGGCTTGCCTCCCAGCCTGCCATCATAGCCTGCGGATATGGAACCTTTTTATCATCCAATGTTATCTGTTGCCCCATTAGAACAGTCATCCTTGAGATTTTCTCGACATATTTAAGGTCGTTTATCTTTTTAACTACATTATCATCCATAATTACTTCCTTTTCTTCCTTCTGATCATAGGTTGATGTAGTACCAAACATACTGAAAGGCGATTCTTTTGCAACTATTACTTCATTCGGTTTTAATACTCTATTGAACTGATCTACAAGAACTTTCTGTAGATCTTGCATTCCAAAAACTATAAAACTTATGAGAAATACCGCGATAGTAATACCAAGGCTTGTTAAAACTGTTCTCAATTTTCTTCTTAGCACCAAGCTAAGGGCGTATTTAAACATAGTTATCTGTCGATAATTTTACCGTCTCTTAAATGTATCTGTTTATTAACATTATTAAACAATTCTGGGTCGTGTGTAACAATAATTAGTGTTGTACCTTCTTCTTTATTTAGTTTAAAAAGGATATTAACGATCTCTTTACCCGTTTTGGAGTCCAGGTTTCCTGTTGGCTCATCTGCAAGAATTATCTTAGGTTGAGCAATAAGGGCTCTGGCAATTGCTACCCGCTGTGACTGTCCTCCTGAAAGTTCTGTTGGTTTATGTTCAGCCCTATCTTTTAACCCCAATGTATCAAGAAGGTAGTTTAATCTTTCTTTTACATGCTGTTTATCAAATTGTTTTCCAAAAGTAATAGGCAATAATATGTTTTCCGTTACGCTCAATGATGAGACAAGGTTGAACTGCTGGAAAATAGTGCCTACAATATGTCTTCTGTAGTAGTTAGTGTCATACTTTTTTATATCCTTTCCATCAACAAGAATCTCTCCCTTATAGTCTGTATCCAGACCACCAAGAATATTCAGAAGGGTTGATTTTCCGGATCCTGAAGGCCCAACAATTGCAACACTGCTTCCCTCAGGGATTGAGAAATTTATATCATTTAAGGCGTGAACCTCTACCTTCTTATTCAATTTGTATGTTTTCTTAAGATCACTGGCTTTAATCATGTCTCTACAGATTAGTACTTTCTAAGGCAATATTCAACTATCAGATTTTTCATCTCTTTAATTGCATGACGAATAGGTATAAGATTGAGGTGATAATATATAACGTACATACTGATGAAAAAAGTCATAATTCTGCTTGTTATTGTCGCTGTTATAGTCGTAGCTGTAGCTGGTGTTAAGAATTTTCTTAAGCCTAAAACCGTATCCGTAAACTATTCTCAGAAAGATTATGACGGACTTACACAAAAACTCGGTTATACAGCTAAAATTGTAGATATTGAAGGTGAGATACAGCCGGCTAATAGTATTGCGAACTCTGGGGTTAAAGAGGTTGACTCAGATATAACTAATGTTGAGGCTACTGCGGCAATGAATCATTGGGCAGACTCATGGAAATATGCACCTTTGACAAACTCAAGCGTGAAGATTAATTCCGATGATAGTTTTGAGTATTCAGGAACATTTAGCGTAACGCGGGCATTAGGTTATGCTTCTGCAACTGGAGTTCCACAGTCACTTGTTGATACTGTTTCTAAATATATTAAGCCTTTTGGAGGCAGCTTTCCTGTGTATCTTAAAGGAAAGGTTGAGATACTTAATAACAGTGTGAATGCCGATTTGTCATCCGTGAGAGTCTCCTTTTTAAGTATCCCTTCAGATACTATAAATAAGTATGCAGGAGAAGTTAATAACTTTGTAAGCGAGAGACTTTCACCAGATAGCAAGTATAAGATTGAACAGTTTAAAATAAAGGAGGGTAAGTTTATCCTTAAAGGAAAGTTGCCTGAAAAGATTGAATATTACAAGTAAGTAACCTTTTTACTTATACGAATAAGGAGCTTTTGAGATTTTCCTTGATTAAGTACCATTTGCTTGTTTTATAAATATTGTATGGATCTCTTTGAAGCCCTTTTCTCCCGCTATTCCAATCCCTGTCTGCTTCTTCAAAATGAAGATGGTACTCATCCCACACAACTTTTGGTTCTGTAATTGACGGGTGTATCTCATATTCAGAGTAACTGGGTTTCCCTTGTAACAACGCTGATGCTCCAACTCTACCGATTTCTTCCCCTTGCTCTACATATTTAACAAAGGGAGATCTTTTTTCATATAGAAACGCTAATTCTGTTGGGGAATATAAATAGCTTTCTCGCTCGCCTAAATCTTTGGAAAAATTGTAGCCATGATATGTTTGAACCCATGGGTATGATCTCATTATTTTCTCCTGCTGGTCCAAGACACGATTCAATTTTTCATTACTAAGTCCGTTTTTTACCTTTGCATCATTTACTTTCTTTATTCTATCCAGCAAGTTAATCTTTTGAACTTGAGTTAATTTTACGTCCAGTTTATTTATAATATAGCTTAGATGCCCGTACTGTGTAATTCTTCCGCCTTTTACCCCGGATATGTTTTCGGGATGATATATTTGTACAAAATACCCTAATCCATTTCCTAATGGCTTCCCATCCAAAATCTGTATTGTGAAATCAGACCTGAGTACAGGGAACCTATGATAACTTGCTACAGCATACCCGGCAGCTGCAGCATACACTGGTGTACCATATGGAGCTGAATAGTCTATACCTTTATGAAAAAACTGTCCGTGAATGCTTCTTTCAGCGGCATTATATATAAAACCTTCGGATATGAAGTCATACTTTTTAATAGGAGAAGATAGATACTTAAAACCAGAAATTTTTGGTGCGTATCTTCCTCTTATCGTCATAACGGCTTCTTTAGTTACTTTTGAATAATAAATACTACCTGTCTTTTGCTTATATCAACATTTTCTTTTTTCCACTCACCTGCTCTTTTTGTCTTTGAGAAGCCCTTTTCATCGGTTAAATCTACGGACAGAGAGAGGTAGGTATTGTCTTTACACGACTTTATTATATCCTCGTAAACATATTGGGCTCTGTATGGTGTTTCTATAAACACTTGTGCCTGATTAAGTTTATGAGAAGCTTCTTCTAATTGCTTAATCTTTTTTACTCTTGCTTCCTGCTCTTTAGGTAGGTATCCGTTGAAGGCAAATGATTGTCCTGATAGGCCAGAGGCCATTATAGCAAGCATTATTGCGGACGGTCCTACAATAGGTATAACGTTAATTTCATTTCTCTGTGCTTCAAAAACCAAGTCAGTTCCCATATCCCCTATTCCTGGTGCTCCTGCATCACTTATAACTCCAATGTCATGACCGCTTTTTAAGTCATAAATTATTGGACTGATCTGTCTTATATTTTCATTAAGGGTATAAAATTTTAAATCAAAGATCTTTACGTCTTTGTACAGTCCTTTTAAAAAAGATCGTCCGATTTTAGGTGTCTCAACTACAAAAGTCTTAATCTCTCTAATAATAGTTAAGATATTTTCAGGATACACATCAACTAGGGGCATTCCGGAGAGGGACGTAGGAATGAGGTATAATTTGCCTTTCTCCATTAATATGTCCGGTAAAAATTAGTATCTATTTCACTGAGTTTCAGTTTCCACACTGCTGGTCTACCGTGTGGGCAGCTGTAGGGATTTTTGCATTTCATAAGGTCCCCGTATAGTTGGTTTCCCTCTGCAGGTGATACTGGTTGTCCTTTTCTTATACTTCCATGACAAGCAAGTGTTGCCAGTATATTCTGCTTGGCATTTTCAAATGATTTTGATATATCCCTTTCCTCAGAGGAAAGATCCCAAACTGATCTGAAAAGCTCTTCGATATTCACGTTTGTGAATATTGCGGGGATGGCAGTGATACCAATTGTAGAGTCTGATAGTGTAAATCTAAAGCCCAAACTTTCAAAGAAATCCCTGTTCTCCCTAAGGTATGACTTTTCGGAATCAGATAAGGTAATATCAATTGGCACTAACATATTTTGTATATCCATATTTCTATTCTCGATACTTGCCTCAAGTTTTTCAAAGTTTATCCTTTCCGCTGCAGCATGCTGGTCCACAATTATCAGCTCATCCTGTGTTTCAAGAATAATATACTTATTAAAAATTTGGAAAGTATTCCTGACATCAGTATTTAGTTGAGATGATGGCTCATTCTTTGACTCAATTATCTCCCTTGAGAATTCTAGGCTTTGTTTAATGCTGAAATCTTTTGGCTTTTTATCGAATCTTATATCCCTACTCTCTCCGCTGCTTCCGAACATAGCTTGAGGTTGATAACTTTTGGCAGAGGAATCTTTTAGGGAGTTAAAATGAGTGGAGGGTGAGAAGTATGGAGAGTTTATTTGATTTTCTTGCCTTACAACCTTACTTAATGCTGTTGTAACAGCTTCTTCTACAAGTGAATATACTCTAAAGGGGTTTTCGAATCTCACCTCTTCCTTTCTAGGGTGTACATTTACATCTACCTGATTAGTAGGCATCTGAATTGAGATAACAAATGGAATCTTTTGTGTTTGAGGTATGAATCTTGAATAGGCATTTCGTATTGATTTGGCGATACCAAAGTCCCAAATCGGTCTATTGTTGATAAATATATATTGGTGAGCGGTCTTTTCAAAGTTATCCTTTGGATGCCCTGCAAAACCCGCAATCTTCATTCCATTGCCTTCAGACGAAAACTCAAACATGCGGGAAATGAAATCACTCTTCAGTACTGCCTGTATACGGTCTTTCGAGAGTTTAAAAGCTGAATCTACTGGAGTGAGATTTAATGATTCCTTACCGTTTTTTATGACAGTCCAGTGTATATTGTTATATAGCATGAAATAAGGGTAGAGAATTTCTAGAATCTTTCGGTATTCAGTTTCAGGGGTTTTTAAGAACTTTTTCCGTGCAGGAATGTTATAGAAAAGGTCTGTTACAGTAATTGAAGTCCCTTTATCTTTGGGTGATTTTTGAATAGGTTGTGGAGTAATTCCATCAAATGAGATCTCGTAACCGAATTCAGCACTTTTAGCTTTAGAGACTGCTTTTACTCTTGATACTGAAACAACTGTGGAGAGTGCTTCACCTCTGAATCCCATTGTGATGACATTATTTAAATCATCAAAGGTCTCTATTTTGCTTGTCGTATGAGCCTCAAATGCTTTGGAGAGATTTTCCTTCGATATTCCGAAGCCGTCATCAATGATCTCTATACTTTTAGTTCCGCCTTCCTCTAACTTGATTTTTATACTTTTCGCTCCTGCATCTATAGAGTTATCAACCAACTCCTTGACAATAGATGCCGGGCGTTCTATAACCTCACCAGCAGCAATTTGATTGATTAACTCCTGTGGCAATTTTCTGACATCTTTAATCATATTACCCATTTTACGCCATTTTTAGTATAATTAGAACCCTAATTAAATTAGTATTATTTATACAAATGGTTGAAACAAAAGAGTATTCCAACACTACTGAAACGATATGGAGTGAATTTGCTTCGAGAGCTGCTACGATGATTGAATATGCTAAAGGACAGCCGCAAAATAGAGGTACTCTTCCGAAGGAATTGCAGCTACTTGAGACGAGATTAACTGATGATGTGACTGCATTGAAGGACGGAATAGAAGCACTTGCTTTAAGTAAGGGCTGGGCACAATCTAATAGAGCTTTTTTGCTAGATAACTTCGATTTAAGTTCTCGAATGGGGCTTACGTTATACTTAAAATCAGCAGAAACGAGCCCAATAATTTTTGTTGAAATAACTAATAGGCCAAAAAGTAATCTACCTTACCAATTCGTGGAATTAAACTAAGTAATTCTACTCAATCTAAATTTCTCTATAAGGATTGAACCTTCACTGGGATTTATTCTTCTTGAACTATCCTTTTGCATATTACCTATTTCTTTTAAGGCTTTCTCCCAGTCAGTACCGGTCTCGTTATGAGGTATCAGATGTAAATGTGCATGAGGTACATCCCTTCCAAATGTAGCACTGTCAACATATTTATAACCTAATCTCTTTCTGAAATGGTCTGATATCTGCTTTGCTGTTTTATAATATTCACCGATATATGTGATATCCCATACGAACTCAAAATGTTCTTTAGGGATAAGCAGGGTGTGTCCTTCTACAAACTGTGCGATATCTAGAAAGGCTAGAAATTTATCGTCTTCATATATTTTATATGAAGGTATATCTCCTTTTACAATTTTACAGAATATGCAGCTTGGATCATGCATCTTGGCTAATCCTTATCATCTCATTTAGTTCAAAAAGCCTATTGGTTACTTCTGACCTAATAAGTATAGCATGTCTCAATTGTGAGACTTTGCCTAATGGCTGAGTATTGGATTCTCCGTGTGGAGATTCAGGGTATTGGTCATGAAATAAATTGCTATATCTAAAGATTCTACCACTTTCCGTATCCCGTACAACATCGGTTATAAGCTCTCCTCCATGTAAATTGGCTGTTGTTTCATTGTTTTGATATCTTGTGTTGAGCCTCACAATACCTTTTTCCATACCAAATGGAACTGAAAGTATCCCTCTCCAGATAACAATAACACCACCCTGTTTTAATAAGGGTGATGCAAATATTTCCTTAAGTTCTGCCTCATTGAAAAAGGAACTTATCGCAGAAGCACTGATCTCGTCAGCTGGGCATACATACACAGAAGATCCCAAAAGTAATGATTCTACTTCTGATGCTTCAACTGGTCGTTCTTTTGGTTCTCGTACAAATTGATCTCCTAACATAGTATCAGTATTATAATACATCATTTGAAGCATGGCTACCCTTTTTAAGGTATAATTAAAGAATGAGAAAAGATAATCCCTTTAACCTACAATCAAAATACTCACCTTCTAAAGACCAACAAATTGCGATTGAAAACCTAAAATCAAATGTTGAAAAGGGTAATGAAAGGCAAGTTCTTTTGGGAGTAACTGGTTCTGGAAAAACATATGTAATGGCTAATATCATTAAGGAGCTTAATCGACCTGCACTTATCCTTTCACATAACAAAACACTAGCGGCACAGCTATATGAAGAGTTCAAAGAATTCTTTCCTGACAATGCCGTCAAGTATTTCGTATCATACTATGACTATTATCAGCCGGAAGCGTATATTCCGAACCGTGACCTGTATATTGAGAAAGAGTCAGAGGTGAATCAACAGATTGAGAGGCTGAGATTTTCAGCAATGAATGCTGCCGTGACGAGAAGGGATACAATTGTAGTGGCATCAGTATCGTGTATATATAATATTGGGAGCCCCGATAACTATGAAAACAAGGCTTTAACACTTAGGAGAGGCGAAGAGATAGAGCTATCCAAGATATCCATGGACTTAACATTAATGAGATATAACAGACAGGGAGAAGATTTCGTTCCAGGTTCATTCAGAGTCAAAGGTGACATTGTTGATGTTTTTATGCCTTATGATGATTTCCCTGTTAGAGTTGAGTTTTGGGGAAATACTATTGAGAGGATTTCATATATAGATGCTATCTCAACACATAAAATAAAGGAGATTGATGAAGTTGAAATATATCCTGCAACGTCGCTTGTTTACGGTAATGATGTTATTGAAGGTGCTCTTGTTAAAATCGAAAAAGATCTGAATGATAGAGTTTCCTTTTTAAGAAGTATTGGTAAGGAATTGGAGGCTCACAGGCTTTTGCAAAAAACTCGATACGACATGGAAATGATTAGAGAGGTAGGATTTTGTAAAAGCATGGAAAATTACTCTATATACTTCGACGGTAGATCTGCCGGAGATCCTCCGTATACTCTTCTTGACTACTTTCCTAAAGACTACCTCCTATTTGTAGATGAGTCTCATATTACTATTCCTCAGGTAAGGGGTATGTACAACGGTGACAGTGCTAGGAAAGACAATCTTGTTGAATACGGTTTCAGATTACCTTCTGCAAAAGATAATAGACCTTTAAAGTTTAGTGAGTTTCAGTCTAAACAGGGAAACACAATCTACTACTCTGCTACCCCTGACGAATGGGAGATCACTGATTCTAAAGGGTCTCTCACAGAGCTTCTGACACGTCCTACGGGACTTTTAGATCCTAAGGTAGATATTCGTCCTACAAATAATCAAATTGATGATGTTATTGAGGAAGTTAGAAAGAATATAGAGAAGAAACAGCGCGTCCTAATCACAACTCTCACAAAAAAGATGGCCGAAGACCTTGCAGAATATCTAAGGGATCTTGATATTAAAGTTCAATATCTTCACTCAGATGTTGACACTGTTGAGAGAGTCGATATCCTTCGCGATTTAAGATTAGGTGAGTATGATGTTTTAGTCGGTATAAACCTGTTAAGGGAGGGGATTGATCTGCCAGAAGTCTCATTGGTTATTATTTTAGATGCTGATAAGGAAGGATTCTTAAGATCTAAAACCAGCCTGGTTCAGACAATTGGGAGAGCTGCACGACATGTTGAGGGTCGGGTTATTATGTATGCAGATTCTCTGACTGAGAGTATGAAGTATGCCATTTCGGAAACGCAAAGAAGGCGTAAATATCAGGAAGAGTATAACAAAAAGAAGGGAATAACGCCTCAAAGTATTATTAAAGCTATTAGAGATAGATTAGTTGAGAAAAGTGAAGAAGAGCTTGAATTTGATTACTCAGAATGGATAAAGGGAGCCAAACCTCCTAAAAGTGAGATCAAAAGAGTTATTAAAGATCTTGAGGATAAGATGCATTTATATGCAAGCAACCTTCAATTCGAAAAGGCTGCTGAAATTAGAGACCAGATAAAGGATCTAAACGCTATTTAAGGGTGAAAGCTTTATTCGTATACAAGAAGTACCCTGAAGCATTATTCAAATTGTAATCGTCTCCGTATACTATCTCTCCATCATATTGAACACTCTCAAATAGTCCCTTGCTTGAATCCCACTGAGTAATATTCACTTTTGCTAAACCATGTTCCTTCATTAGTTTCTCCAAAAATTTGAGAGAAGAAGGTGGCTGGATTTTTCCTGTTAAACCAACAAAGTTCCACCCGGTTTTCACTTCAACTGAAACTTTTGATGAAGTAATTTTGCCTGGCAGTATCAGGGCCATTCCGCCCTTCAGGTCTGAGTTTGAAATAATCATATAACCTTGTCCCGGGAGAAGAGCAAAGTCATTCCCAAGTAACCCGGGCTTTTTATCATCACGGGGCCTTATACCATTTGCCCACTTGCCATCTGCATAAGTGCTCAGGTATGTTACTTTGATTTCATCAATATTTCCAATATTTAATACAGAAGCTGCGGTTATCTGTGTCGGATTTGCAGGCGTAGTTATAATAGACATCGGAGGACGTTCATAGTTGATTGTAATGAAGTTATAACCAGCATTGAGTTCAACTCTAAAGCCGTCTTCAACCTTTACAGCTTTTATCTCATTTTTATTTTTGAACGTTAGAGCTTTGTCTTTAGAACTTTGATATCCTCGTTCCTCATTTATTTCTTGGTAGAATCTATATTTCCCATCTGAGTTAATTGGTACATTTGATACTTTCAGGTCACCAATCTCAATATTGTATATTCCGTCTTTTGTGAAAGTTACAACTGACCCTGATACTGATTTAACGTAGCTTTCTTCCGCCTGTACTGTTGAGAGTAGTTTTGTAAATACTTTTGGATTTTCCTTGCTGATGATTATATTAGTAATACCGTCTTCTATGGGCTTCACATTTGGATCTAGGCATCTGGTATTTTCTCCATATGGAGCTGATATTGCATTTTCCCCTTTAGGTACAGGCAAATAGTTTTTACATTCTATATCATATTGTGTTCCGCTACATTTGTTTGAAAAAACTGGTTCGACTGGAGTATCGGCTGGAACACCTGAAGAGGCGGGCCTTTTTATAGACTCACAGGTGGTTCTGTTGTCGTTAGCACCCGTCAGAACCTCTCTTCCGACTGCAGTAACTCTCCCTCCCGCTACTGTCCTCCCGACGGGGAAGCAGTCTCCGCAAGTGTTGCAGATTTTGTCATTTACATAATCGAAATATACATTATCTTTCCCTGTAACTATCATTGCACAACATGCGGGTTTAATTACTTGAACCTCTTTCCTGCCTATTTCCACTCCATAGTCTATAGTTCCCGATATATTCCCACTAGTATAGGAACTACCCTTTGCGAAAGCATCAGCACAGCTATTGGATGTAGTTTTTTCACTTCGATAGACATTCTCCCCTTTAAGGATAAAGGCACAACATTTTTCTCCGGTATTTTGGCTAGGTGTCGTCGGTGTACTTGGTGTTGAAGGTGTAGAAGGGGTTGAAGGTGTAGAAGGGGTTGTCGGGGTTGAGGGGGTTGAAGGAGTTGAACTTGCTACTTGATCACACGGTAGGTTAGGTTTTGCAGTTCCTGCATTCTTCAGCCAATTTGGAAAAGCACCTTTTCCGTAGACACTCCATTGCAACTCAAGATCATCCACATATTTCTCACCATATGAAGTCTCAGAACAATTCCCTGTCCAAAATCCTGTTGCCCATTTAGTGATATTAAAACTACCACCGGATTGGCATTGTGTATGAGGTAAAAGGCCAAACATTTCGGTCTGTGCTTTTAGATTCTCTTTAGGAGTTTGATTACATGGGTAAGCAGGATAGTTCCCTGCTCCGCCATAACAGTGGATACCCATATCCTCAACGTTTGGAAATCTTTGGTAGTCACTTGCGGCAGATTCATGAACCCAGATACTCAGACCAAGTGCAGGATTTATTCCATACTGCTTTGATTTACATACAACGTAGTTATAACATTTGTCAGCTTGTGTTCCACCTCCTCCAAGTCTTTTTGCGTAGTCAACAAATTGCGATTTATCTATGTTTGATACTGTAAAATCCTCATCCTTTAAGCTCGTATTACAAGCACCGCTGAAACTATTTTCTGAGCTATTACTGTTATTATTACTACTACTGGAGCTTTGGTCTTCAGAACCAGCGGGTAAGCCTTTACTTGCAAGTCTATCCATACTCTCACAGTTGTTTCTCCTTTCCGCATCATTGTCTCCTCTTGGTTTAATACTGCCTACTTCTAATAGTGTTCCGCCTGATTCCTGGGTTCCCACCTTGTAGCATTCGCCACATGTTGTACATGCCCCGGCCTCCTCATAATCAAAAAGAACGTTCTTTCTACCGCTGATAATTAAGGCACAACAAACTGGGTCACCTGCCGCCGAAACAGGTTTTGAGAGCGAAAGAAGAAAACTAGGCCTTAATGATTGTGTGCGGTCATAGTCAAAAAGGTCTACGATACTGCTTCCGCTTGTGATATTTTCGAATTGTCCCGGAATATCACTTTTATTTTCAATGTGAGCATAAAGATATATTTGATCCTTGTTATTTTCGAATCCATTTTTTTCTAATGAGTAGTCAAGAACCCATCCCCCATCGTCATTGACAAAAGTAGAAATTATTCTGGATTTGTTTTGAATATCAACCTCTCCCTCATCGTTAACACTGTAAATCTGTCCAAAGATAATCCCATCTGAATATGCAAGGGCTTTCTGATCTTCCAAATTGCCATAAACTGTCTGGGGAAGTGTCAGTCCCGAGGAGGAAATTGCGGGGGTTGTAAATTGAAAAGATGATATGTTATCTATTCCATACCACTCTTTCTTCTGATTAACGTCTTTGATATCCCAGATGTGAAGGCCATTAGAAAGTCTGAAATAGTATTTTTTTTCAGGTGTCAGATGGTTGATCGTAACATAATGTGTATATCTTCGCTCAGCATTTATCACTGTTTTTGTAGCAGTAATATAGATATCCCTGTCATCGTAGTATCTTCGTGCTGTAAAAAAGTCCTTCCATGAATTTCCAATATTAGAGCCTTCTTTTACGAGAACTATACCGGCATTTTTCTTAGTGGTGACCCAGGTTAATGTCACTGAGGTTGAAGTTATATTGGAGATTTTTACATTACGGGCTTTTGACGTAAAGAGGTCTCGTGTGTAAAAAAATCCGGCAACAATTAGGATAATAAATATTAAAGTGAATATAAATTTGGAGTTTCTTGAAACAAGTTTCTTCTTGGATTTCATATTTAGTATAGTACCACCTTAATTGGTTCTTTGTATATATGTCCCAAGTGGTTGCGGGACCTGGACTCGAACCAGGATTCACGGCTTCAAAGGCCGGTGTCCTACCATTAGACGATCCCGCATATATAAATAAAAATCCTGTATATTATACTATTTCGATTTGTAATATAACAAACTTTCTATTAAATTAGAATTATATGAAATTCAAGGAGCTTGATAAAAGAAAAATAAAGGAAAGAAAATCTCTACAAAGGAAGGTTTTGAGCTTTTTCAAAAGAAGAAAGACTAAATATACAGAGGTGACCAGAGGAAGGTTATACAAAAAAATGTTTGGTAGATCCTTTATAAAGATATTCTTAATTCTCACTTTTGGAGCCCTTGTTGTTATTGTGCTTTTTCTTTTAATTAATTACGTTTCGAACTTAAGAAGAAATATTCTTGATGGAACGGATGTGAGTCTCACTAATGTTGTCGGATTTGCTGAAATACCGGAGTACCCGAACTCAGTTTTCATTTTCAAGGATAAACTGAATAACGATGATGTGAAGAGGTTCTTAAGTACTGGCCAGGCAGTTTACAGACTTGAGCCTGGACACACAATAGAAGATGTCAATAACTATTATAAGGAACACCTGCCTAAAGCGGGATGGAAGGAGGTCCTTTCCGTTCCGTTGGAATCAGAGGAACAAAAGTTCGGAGAGTATTGGGTAAAAGGCACAATTGGAGTCAGAATCTATTCTAAACTCAACGATATTTGGTATCAGTCAATAACACAGGAGCAGGCATCAACGGGGCTGTCTGACGAAGTCAAAAAGGAGGTTGAGCTTCAACTTCTACTCTCTGAGAGTGATATGCAAGACTTGCGTCCTGATTTCCCTTGGAAGCTGAGTTTCTCAAGTGACTATATCGCTACGTATGGAGCTACCGACATAGGTGAATTAATTAAAGTGAGCTTTAAAAAGCTAGGCTCTAACAAGTCAGTTACAATTGAGCCTTTAGGCTATATGGGTGCAATTAGTTATGATGCTTTTTTAGAAAAAGGCTTAAAGAAATTCAACAAGGCACATAAAACCAAATGGCAGGTCTCTAATACTACAGTCACTGTTGTAGCAGGCCAGGAGGCTCTTTCCGGGAAGCTTTTTAGCGGTAATGTACAGACTGAAGCTTATATAGTAGGCAATCCAAGAGATACAGTTGTTTATATGTTTATTGCTGATCAGGAGAGTGATCCGTTCCTTAAGTATATTATTGAAAAGGTTGAGCCCGCAAAAAGCACTCTTAATTAAAATCAAACTTTAAACCTTTTAAGAGCGGAGTTGATCGCTTCTGATATCTTCTTATTATGTATCACCTTATCTATTTCTTCGAGTGAAACCCCTCGAATTTGCTCTACGCTGCCAAAAGCTTTGATTAGCTTTTTCTTGGTTATAGCCCCTACTCCTTTAATCTCATCCAGTATTGATTTCTTTTGCATAAACTTTCTTAATTTACGGTGATGAATGATGGCAAACCTGTGTGCCTCATCTCTAAGGATTGAAATACTTTGCTGTGGGCCAATTTTGAGCTGTTCTATCGTTCCATTATTGTAAATCCAAAACTCATCTTTCTTTTTTCCTCCTTTTCTTTTATATTTCCTCCCTTTTGTAATTCCTAATATCGCTATCCCAGAAGGTATAATTTTGTGAACTGCTGAAAGCTGCCCCTTTCCCCCATCTATAATTATTAGGTCTGGCTTTTCAGTTAAACTTTCATCTTTGTCACCATTTATGTGCTTGATCCTTCGTGACAAAACTTCTGCAAGCATCAGATAATCATTAGGTGTATCCATCGATCTTATTTTAAATATTCTATAAAGCCGGTTTGTTGGAACCCCGTTTATACTTACCACCATTGAGCCGTAAGACATTTTTCCCTGTATATTTGATATATCATAGCATTCCACTCTATTTAGTTTTTCCAGACCCAGAATCTTTTGTAGCTGATTTAGCTGTTTTCTCATTCTTTCTTCCCGGCTCTCCACATATTCTTCTTCTGTTCCGAAGTAATTGAATTTGATCTCCGAACCTAAATATTTGAGGTCATTAATACGGTCCCTAATTTCAGCGGCTCTTTCGTACTGCCGGTTTTGTGCATATGTACGCATTTTCTCAGCAAGTACTCTTAACTGATTATAATTTCGTCCTTTAAGAAGATTTATTATGCCCTTTATATTATTTTGGTATACCTCTTCAGAAGCATCGGGTCCGGGGCATAGACCAATTCTGGAATAGAAGCAGGGTTTTGATGGATCCTTGCTTGTACAAAAAGGATAGAGCTTTCTTATATAGTTGAAGACCCTTTTAATTGTTTTACCACTAGGGTACGGACCAAATAGCTTACCATTTATAAACTCACTCTTATTAGTGGTTCGAACAATTTTTACGGTTGGATATCTGCTTTTTGTTATTACATAAAGCCATGCATAACTCTTGTCGTCCTTAAGCATTGAATTATATTCCGGCTGATTCTGTTTAATGAGAGCAGATTCCAAAATAAGTGCCTCAATATCATTGTCTGTTTGCGTTACTTCGAGATCAGCAATCAAAGGGATCATTGATATTATTCTCGGCCGGTCTCTGTGGTCTGACTTGAAGTATGAAGATACTCTATTTCTTAGGCTATGTGCCTTACCTATATATATTATTTCTCCGTTCTTATTATAGAATTTATAAACCCCCGGAGAGTCTGGCAATAGAAGAATTTTTTCTTTCAAATTAACACTCATTATGAAAATATATTCATTAGTTCTCTGCCCTTTTGGTCTAGGGTAATTTTATTTTTAATCTCAACGGTTTTCATATCTTTCCCTTCCTGAATTAGTATTCGGACTGCCGTATCGCCTGCATTTGTTTTAATATACTCTTTTAACTGTGCAATCTGTTTTTTAGTGTTTTTCTTTGTTATTTTAAAGATGACACCTTTAAAATCTGATGCAAATTTATCCTGATCAACATATTTTGCCTTCTCAAGGATAACGCTTTTACCTTCATCCCGCTCTGAGATACGTGCCGCAATTAGTATGGGTTTATTAGCCTCAAACATATCTTTCATCTCTTCATATGTTCTTGGAAAGACTAAAGCATCTATTGAGGATGTTTTGTCTTCAATGGTAAGGAAGGCCATTCTCTCACCTTTCTTGGTTGTGATCCTTCGTACTTTCGTAATCAAAGCACCAAGTATGACAAGCCTTCCGCCTTTTATCGTTATTAAATTTTTTATAGGAATTACTCCTTTTTGAGCAAAGAACTCCTGAAGGTCATCCAACGGATGACTGGTGAAATACAATCCTAATAACTCTTTTTCCCACTGTAGAATCTGGTGCATGGGTGTGTGAATATCTGTTGGGACAGGTGTTTTCATTAACTCAATCGAAGATTCCTGAGTCTCTCCGTTATTGAAGAAGTCTATTTGTCCGTTAGCCTCGGTTTGTTTTTGTTTTTTGAATCTCTCATATATCCCCGGAAGGATTTTAAGTAGTGCACCCCTGTCTCCCCACTCATCCATAGCCCCTGCCATAATTAGATATTCAACGACGCGCATTTGCAGCTTGTGCTGGATATTTCTGTAAACAAAGTCATCGAGGCTGAGATATTCACCGTTTTGAGTTTGCTCTGCTACTATCTGTCTAACAATTTCGGCTCCGACATTTTTAATGGCGCCAAGGCCGAACCGGATTCTTTTTACATCACCTTCTTCAACTGTAAAAAAGCTTCCGCTCTTGTTTATATCTGGGTGTACAACCTCTATCCCAAGCCTGGTGCATTCCTGGATATCAAGAGAAATACGATTAAAGTTTTCAAGATCAGCTTCAAGAAGGGCAGCCATGTATTCTAACGGGTAGTAGTACTTAAGATAGGCCGTATAGTATGAGACCATTGCATAGGCTGCTGCATGTGATTTATTGAAACCGTAGTTTGCAAATTTAACTAGGAGGTCCCATATTTCAGCGATTTTTTCTTCCGCATATCCCTTGTCTACACCTCCCTTAATGAATTTGGGCTTTTCGGCTTCCATGATTTCCATCTTTTTCTTACCCATCGCCCGTCTCATATTGTCAGCTTCTGAGAGTGTGTAGCCGGCTATATCCGTTGCGATTTTCATTACCTGCTCTTGATATGTGATGACTCCGTTTGTAACTCCAAGAATTGGTTCAAGGTCGTCAATAATGTATGTAGGCTGCTTTTCACCCTTTTTGACCGCGGCATATTGAGGAATGAACTCAATTGGCCCAGGACGATAGGCTGCAAGGAGATAACAGAGGTCTTCAGGGGTTTCTGGACGGATCGTAATCAAAGCTTTTGTCATACCCTCCCCCTCAAGTTGGAAAACTCCCATTGTATGTCCGTCTCTGAGCATTTGATAAATATTTTGATCATTGACATCAATAGTGCTTAAATCGAGGTCAATTCCCTTGTGCCTTTTTATTTTTCTTACAGCTGTATCAATAATGTTCAGGTTTTTCAAACCCAGGAAGTCCAGCTTAAGGAGGCCTACATACTCTAAGTCTGTCATTTCAAACTGAGCCATTCCAACACCTTCATCTTTTGAGTCTCTTTGTATAGGAATGAAGTTGTCAACGGGTTCAGGTGCCACAATGACTCCACATGCATGCATTGATACACCACGGGCAAGTCCCGCAATTTTTTTCACCACCTGTGACATCTGCTGAAGCTTTTCGGATGAATTTATTATCTCAGCAAACTCAGGGTTGTTCTCCATCATATAATCAATTGGTTTGGTTTTTCCGAATTCGACCTTGACAAGTTTTGAGAGTTTATCAGCAGTCTGAAGATCAATGCCCATAACTCTTGATACGTCCCTTATTGCCTGCCTGGTCTGGAGCTTGCTGAATGTAATGATCTGCCGGACGTTGGGTTCCCCATACTTCACCTGTGCGTATTTAATGAGTTCCTGACGTCTCTGATCTGAAATATCCAGGTCTATATCCGGAGGTGACTCCCTACCGGGGTTAAGAAATCTTTCGAAGTACAACTCCCATGTTATCGGATCAACACCTGCAATATTAAGGCAGTATCCGACAACTGTACCTACTGCCGAACCTCTGGCTCCAACCATGATGCCGTTCTCAACGCAATATCTAACGAAATCATATACTACAAGGAAATAGTTGTTATAGCCCTTGTCATCAATGATTTCCAGCTCATAGTCAATTCTTGTCTGAATTTCATCCGTAATCTCTTTATATTTCTTTTGTGCCCCCTGCATTACAAGATCACGAAGATGATCCTTTGGCGTTACGCCTTCGGGAAGATCCAGATAATGGGGTTCTACTCTGCCGAATGAGATTGAGAAATCCTCAACCATATCAACAATTTTTTGGGTATTGGATATAGCTTCTGGAAGATCTTTGAAGAGCTCCTCCATCTCCTGCTGGTTTTTGAAGTAGTATTCTTTGGTTGGTGCAACACGGCGTGTCGGGTCATCAAGCGTTTTACCGTCAGAAATGGCCCATACGATTTCCTGTACATTATAGTCTTCTTTATTTACATAGTGGGCGTCACATGTTGCTACAAGGGGTATATTAAGCTCTTTTGAAAGTTTGATTAGCTCCAGATTTAAATCGTCCTGCTCTTTAATGCCATTCCTTTGAATTTCCAAGAAATATCGGTCTTTAAAAAGATCTTTAAACTTTTGAGCTGTTTTTACAGCCTCCTTCCCCCTTCCATCTCTGAAAAGTTTTGATACTGGGCCGCTTAAGCATCCAGAAAGAACTATTAGTCCTTCAGAGTATTTCTCAAGAATTTCCCAATCTACTCTTGGGCGATAATAGAAGCCTTCCATGAAGCCTGAGGATACGAGCTTCACAAGATTTTTGTAACCGGTTAGGTTTTGGGCAAGGACAGTTAGATGCGGGGTTTTATTATCTGTACCGGCTTCCTTATCAAATCTTGTCCGTGGGGCTAAGTATATCTCACATCCGAGAATCGGTTTGAGCTCAGCATGTTTCATCTCATTATAGAATTTGAATGTACCGTACATGTTGCCGTGGTCCGTAAGTGCACAAGCATTCATGCCGCACTCCTTAATCTTCGCAATCAGCTCAGGAATACGTATAACACCGTCCAATAAGGAATATTCTGAGTGTAAATGTAGGTGAGTAAATGACATGACTCCTTTTAAATAATTATGCTATTCTATTATCATATAATGATCTGAATATTTTTATCATAAATTAACCTGTAGTTTAAATATATCATGTCTAATGTCCGTAGTCTTATATCTAAAAGCATGAGTCTATTGGGATTTATAATACTATTTAGCCTTTTTCATCTAGTAGCTGGCGGAAAGTTTGCTCAAACCATTGGCGAAATGGTTGGTTTTAATCGTAAGTTGGTGGAGGTGAACAGGCTGTCTGCTTTGGAAACACGAAGTATCTATTTAACAAGTTCGGATCCGTCCTTTTTGCTCTCAGGGGATATTTCACAAGTATCCGGTCAAACAACTGTCACAACTTCTGATCCCAGAGTTTTGGCGATGCGTCAGTTCCTGATTGATCACTACTCTCCGTTGTATACCTACGCGGATATTTTTGTTTCAGAAGCAGATAAGGTGGGGCTTGACTGGAGGCTTGTAGCTTCAATATCCGGAGTCGAATCTGCATTTGGCAATCTTATTCCATACAGATCTAATAATGGTTGGGGTTGGCGGGGCGGCCCTGGAGGAGCTTACAGCATCTTTTCGAGTTGGAAAGAAGGTATTTCTACTGTAACAGGAAGACTCGCAGCCGGCTATGGTACTGATTTAACTCCGTTTCAAATTGAACCAACCTATTGTCCTCCATGTGGTCAAAATCCCTCTCATGCCTGGGCAAACGGTGTAACGCAATTTATGTCTGATCTAAATTATTATGTCCGAAACCTTGAAAGTGTTTATTAAATGTTATATCTATTATTTATGTTAAGATTATTTACAAAACTTATTTACTCGTTAATACTTCTGATACAGGCGCTTGTTTCAATCCGTTTTGTCCTGCTGTTGATAGATGCCAGTGCTAAAAACTCCTTAGTTAACCTTGTATATCAGTACAGTGAATATTTTGTCAGGCCATTTAGGGGAATAACACAGGATGTATTTGTTCTCGCTGGTGTAGAGTTTGATCTAACGTCACTTGTAGCTCTTGCCTTCTTTATAATTCTCGGATATATCACTTATGAGATGGTAAAGGCTTTTTCTAGAGAATAGCACTCTCGTGGTATAATAAAGAATGGCGAAGATTGATTTAAAGAAATCCCTCGGTTTTTCAGTAATAATAGAAAATGGTGAAATACTTGAGTCTGAGCTTATTTACGAAAGTAAGAACTCTGTAGGTATTGATAACATAAAACATCAGTTATTAAACAGTGAAATCACCTGTCCGGAGGTCTTTTATACTAAATACACGGGTTTTGATAAAGACGGTATATATAAAGAGAAAGGTATAAAAGTAAACCTTTTTCTTGTGCAGGCTAATCTGGCGGGAATTGAGTTTGTCAAGACAAAAGGTCTGAGGATGTCAAAGTACGCCCGCATACTAGAAGTAGTGAATGGTGCAGGTACAATACAAATGCAGAATTTTGAGAAAAGCTACGAGGGAGATATTATTACAGTTTCCTTAAAGAAAGACTCAAAAGTAATAGTTCCTCCAGATTATGCAGTATGTATATCTAATACCAGATCCAACCTACTTGTCATCAATGAGATTGTGCATGAGGATGGACTTGAGATTGACGAGCTTGATGATATGAATGGTATGGCCTATTATGTCATAAGAAAGAATGCAAAACAGGAAATTGTTAGGAATCCTACTTATCGCATGGTAAATCCACCGCGAAGGGTAAAATGGGAAAATGTTCTAGGTAAAATGGGAATTACGCTTAAGACCCCAATAATAAAACAAATTTTGAGAAAATATGACAAGTTTGATTGGTTATTTAAAGAGAACTCTATTAGTATTTAGTGGATTTTTAATACTTCTTTCAACTTCAACGCCTTTAATTGCAGCTGAGCTTACAAGAACAAATTCCTCCATTTACCACGTAAACAAAGATGGCGATTTAAGTATCAACTATGCATTCACCTTAGCCCAATCCAGTAATATCCCTTCAGTCATTACAAATTTTACATTTACAATCCCATTTAGTTCATATGATAGCCTTAAAGTTAACATTGAGGGGAAGGATTATAAATATAGCAGTACTAAACAATCGTCAGGTAGTAAAGTTTATCTCAGCCTACCGAATTTGATTGCACAGAAAGGTAGTCCCTTGGTAATTAATGTCACAATAGTGCTTGATGATTATGTTAAGGTTGACGGTGAGAACTATGTGCTTCTAATCCCCCCAATATTAAGTTTTGACCAGGGTGTTAATAAGGTAGAATACCCCTCCGACTGGGGAAATATAGTCTGGTCATCTGTTGAGTTTGAACCCAGTACTACAGCGAAGGGCTTTAAGGTCGTGCAAGTAAAGGAAAAATCCTTGCTTTCTAATCCTGCTCTCTCACTGGTTATTGGTAAAGACTTTGGTTATAACCTTAGTATCTCTAAAGAATTAAGTAACTCCGGGGAACAGACAAGTGTATATAGAATTACCTTGCCCAGAGAAGGTAACGGTCAGCATGTTTTATACTCTGAAGTTACTCCTTCCCCATTTGATATTGAACTGGATAGTAATGATAATCTGAATATCTCCTATCTCCTTAAGCAAGGTGAAAGCATCACAATCAAGGTACGCGGTTATATCTATTTTGATGAAGCAAGTCACAGGTCACCAAAAGACTTTTCCAAACTACTGCAAATAGATAACTACTGGTCATTTGGAACGGATACTGAACTGAAGAGAGTTAAGCTTTATCTACGGGAGAAAGGATTACCTGAGAGCTTTGAAGGTGAGTCAAATGTCCGCAGTTTATTTATCTCCTCAATATATGATTATGTTCTTGAGAGGCTTACCCCTTCTTCAGGATCATCACAGGACGTAAAAGTAGACATTAGGCATGGTGTTTCCAATATCGAGAGAACAATTTCGGAAGGTGCTTCCCCTGATGATTATACTGATCTCTTAATCGCCCTCCTGAGATATATGGGAGTCCCAACTCGTATGATACTAGGTTATATTTCACCCCTAAACTCATATCAAGAGAAAGGTTTTTTTCATAGCTGGGGGGAGTACTGGGATGTGGATAGTGGTAAATGGATAATTTTAGACCCTGCCTTACAAGACTATTTCCCCAAACGCTATATTTCAACTAGCTTAGACCATATCGCCCTCGTTTCCAGGAACGAATCATCAATTAAACCTCAAATGTCTGTATTTTCTCCGGATGAGTTTAACATTGAGATCGCAGATGCAATGATTGCTCCTTTTGAAGAGATTACCAGTGAGTTTAAAGTTAAGGGACAAGATGGAAATAGAGTTAAAGGCGATCTGATTGTTAAAAATCGCAGTAATAAGATATATCAGATAATGAAAGCGAATATAATAGTTGATAAAGCAGGCATTTCTCCCTTGAATCTTTGGAGTGCACATACTGTCTTACCAAATCAGGAGACGATAATCCCTCTGGTCTTTTCTGCCACAAGCCTGACTAAGGCTGATAAAATGGTTGTAACAATTGCCGATCTTGAGGGAACCGTATTCAAAAAAGCTGCAAATTTAAAATCGACTGCTAGTAATCCAACTGGTAATACCTTCATAAATCTCTTAATTTCTCTGCTCTTATTCACTATAATATACATGATATTTAAATATTTATTTAGAAAAAGGAAATAATGCAAGACTCCTTATACATAACAGGGCTGGTCCTATTCTTAATTCTGGTCTTTTTCTTATTTGTTTTTAAAAGCTCAAACAAAGTATCTTCCAGGAGGAAAAATGAGATCTATAAACAGATGAAAAGTATTAAGGAAAATATTGAACTTGATTTAAGTTCTGCTAATCGTGATAGTATTGTTAGATTAGATAGCATATTAAGTAAGGTGTTGCAGATTAGAAATCGTAACAATTTAACCTGCGGTGAAAATTTAAAGAAAATAAGAAAGCAAGTTAAAAGAGATCTTTACGAGGAAATATGGTATTATCACAAGCTAAGAAATAGTATTGTACACGACGACATTGAGGTTAGTCGTGAAGATGTTAAAAAGGGATACCAGGCGTATTATAAATTAATATCAAGGTTACTAGGATGAAGAAACTTTTCTTATTTCTAACATTACTTCTTACTTGGACCTTTCTTATACACTCTCCAGTATATGCAGAGGTTCCTGAAACGACAGGCGACTACTTCAATGTAGAACTAAGTTTGGGAACACAATCACCATGGACAAAAAGTGTTCCTATTAATGTGAAATTTAGGTCGAATATAACCGCTGATAAAGTGGAGATATCGTGGGATGCCCCTGAAGGCATAGAGATAATTGAGAGACATCCGCAGTTTATCCCCGTAGAAAAGGGAGAGGTCTATTCTTATACTGCCTATGCTAAACCTTCAACTTCAGGTACATACAATATTTCGGGAAATATTACTGACTGGGAGTTTAAAACAAATTACACTTCTTCTGCTTCGATTACACTTACTTTTGATGAAGACAAGACTACTGTTCCACAGACCGCTGGATACAGCGGAGCAGTAATAATTAAGTCGTTAATTCTACTCCTGCTTGCATTAGGTGGATTATTTGGCCTGTATTTGCTTGCCAGAAACTTTGTTAAGAAACTCAAGAAATGGCTAGAACCACCAGAGTAAAACTCATTAAGCAGTTTAAGTTCCTCCTACCTGCTTTGATTGGGTTACTTATCCTTGTTTCTTTTGCCTTAGTACTAACATCGTATCTAGTTGGTAAGAAAGAAGAGGATATTGAAACTCTGAATATCACTCGTAATGCTTATGTAGAAACATATAATAATATTTCAAAGAAATTCAACACACTAAGAGACGAAGTGTTATCTGTCAGTATTAATGACTATAAGAGTACTTCTTCTGTAGCCGTACAGGATATTGAAGAGTTTAACCTGTTGAATCAGGAGTTAAGTTCCCATTCTGAGATAGTTTTTGAACTTTCAAAAAAGATTCCTGGGATATCGGCCGAAACTTTACGTGAAGATAGACAACGTGTTGCAAATCACCAGGTATATGCCGATTTAGGGACTTCTTTAATTAGTTATCATTCAGTGATAGTGGAGACATATAGTATCAGGTCCTGCTTTAATCGTATTAACTTGGAAAGTAGTGATTCAGCCGTTAAAAAAGCTATAGATCAGTGTATGGCTAATCTAAATCTGCTTAAATCAAGGTTCCCGACACAACTCAGTGAGGTTTCCAATTATTGGAGTTCCTATACGAAGTATTGGGAGACGATTAGACAGGTTCACAATAAGCCTACTCTCTCTGAGATCAATTCACTGCAGTCTAGCTTAAGCACATCATATAAGTCGCTCAAAAAAGATGAGGCTTTATATAATAGTTCACTTGAAAGCTTCTTCAAAGGAAACTTTCTTACTCTTATCGATAATTAGCTATTCACTTAAAGTCTTTTTCAGCTTTTCTATTTCCTGGGTTATTGTTGCTAGACGTTCAGAGATTTTGGACATTGATTCAGTGATGTAAGCTTTGTGAGAGTCCTCTTCAATAAAATATGAAACAGGTTTCCCAAGCTCTTTTGACAACTTAAAAAGTGTATCTAACGGGGGATAGGTTCTTCCTGCTTCGTAAGCACTGATTGCTTTATCAGAAAGACCTAAGATCATTCCTAATTTTCTTTGAGAGATCCCCTTCTCCTCTCGTGCCCCTCTTATCCGAGTGGCAATGTATCTCATACTCATTTTAATCTGGTAAAAAGTTTTTAATTAAATTAAATAGCTTCTTCTTAGTCTCACTGATCGGCTTTTCTGAAGAGGATGTAGGAATAGAAAAGACCTCCTTGCTTTCATGCTGAGGCTTAACAAGATCAGGAGACTGTGGAATAGGTAATGGCTTAACAGATGAGCTTGATAGATTATACGGGTCATTTAGCTTTTCGCGCAACTGTTGAATATATTTGTTCTTTTCTGTTAAGAGATCGGATAAATGTTTGAACTCTTGAACTTGATCGGTTATTTGTGATTCGAGCATTTTTACACGTGTTTCTGCCTGCATAGCCCTATCTTTCATTTTCTTATAGTCACGACCATCATCTAAAAGTTGCTTGTGCTCTTTGCCAGTGAGAAGTTGTTTTTTAATCTCTTCTTCAGATAGAGTTGAGTATTTATAGTAATTTATATCTCTTGTGTCAGGTTTTCTGCCTAATACCTCTTGGTATAATTTCTCAATCATTTCAACCCGCTCTTGCGGAGTTAAGCGCTTTTCATTTGGGTTAGGATTATCCGATCCAGGATTCCATCCCCAGCCTCCCATATCATTCCATGGACTTTGTGAAGGGGGAACCTGTTGAGAAGGTATCGGTGATGCAGCAGGTGCTACCACAGGTGTCTGAGTTGTATTACTCTGGTTTCCCGGAATTACCTGAGGCATATTTATGTTAATAAAACATTATAATAGCTATATTTTACCAGGAAAAGACAACATTGTTAATAAGGGGGGATTTGGGTGCTAAATATCAATCGTATTTAATACATGAAATTTGGAGCGAGAGACGGGACTCGAACCCGCAACCCTCTGTTTGGAAAACAGATATTCTAACCATTGAACTACTCTCGCATGTTTTCAATAAGCTTAAGCAGCGGTTGCTTGCTCAGTTTCTGATTTAGATTCAGCCTTCTCTGGTTCCTCAGCAACTTCAGCCTCATCAGTTAAGTAAAGATCTTTAAGGTTGCTTACTTTCAAAGCTCTCTTACCAATCTTTTCTCTTACGTAATAAAGTTTGCTCTTTCGAACTTTTCCTCTTTGTACAACCTCTATTTTATCAAGTGTTGGTGAATGAAGCGGAACAATTCTCTCAACAGATACTCCATAGGACATTTTTCTAACGGTAATTGTTCTTCCCAGTCCTGAGCCTTTTAGGGCTATAACTAAGCCTTCAAATACCTGTACTCTCTCCTTGTTCCCTTCCTTAATCCTTACTGAGAGCTTAGCAGTATCTCCAACCTTAACATCAGGTCTCTTTTTATATTGTGACTCTTCAATCTTTTTAAAAATATCTGTATTCATAATCTTGATTACTTATTTAAGACTGCTGATTATATCAGAAAAATCAAAAGTTTGTGTAATATTGGTTTGATTATATGATATACGTTTAAATTATTCCATAGTATATGTTATTATTTTCACATAACAAGAAACTGCCTATGAAGAAGAAGGTTCTATTAATAATTATGGACGGACTGGGTGCTGCACCTCAAAACAGAGGGAACGCAGTTTCTCTTGCAAATCCTAAAAACCTTATTCAGCTTTGGGATACTTTTCCTCATACCTACCTACTCGCTTCATCTGAGGCCGTAGGATTACCCGCCAATACTAAAGGAAATAGTGAAGTCGGACATCTAAATATTGGAGCAGGTAACGTTGTTACACAAACACTTCCAAGGATTAATAAATCAATTACAGGTGGCAGTTATCAGGACAATAATACTCTTTGGGAAGCTTTAAGACATGCGATTAAGCATCGTAGCAATATCCATCTAATGGGATGCTTGAGTGACGGATCGGTTCACTCGCATATTAATCATTTCATAGCAACAATTGAGTTTTTTGCTGCCAACAACTTTACTGGCGAAGTATTAATCCACGCATTTACAGATGGCCGGGATACACCACCCGATCATGGGCGGAATTACTTGGCAAAAATGCAAAATACAGTTGATAAACTTGGTATCGGAAGAATTGCCACCGTTTGTGGCCGTTCAATTGCTATGGATCGAAGTATGAGATGGGGAAAAACCGAGGCTGCCTATAACCTTCTCACTAGAGGTGAGGGAGAAAGATTCAATGCTTGGTCAGAGGTTTTTGATAGAAATTATTCAAATGGTATTACTGATGAGTTTATAAAGCCTGCTGTTATAAGCCAGAACGGGGTTCTACCGACGGTAAAAAGCGGAGATGCGGTCATTTTTATGAACTATCGTGCAGACAGAGCATTACAGCTGACATCTGCCTTCACAGAACCACAGTTTACATTTTTTAGCAGGGAGTTGATTCCAAATCTCTTTTTTGCGTCAATGGTTGAGTATAGAAAGGGCACTCCACTGCATGTGTTGTTTCCCAAAGAGTATATCACTCTCCCAATCGGGAAGGTTCTTTCTAATAACGGTATTCGTCAGCTCAGGATCTCTGAAACGGAGAAGTTCCCTCATGTTACATACTTCTTTAACGGTGGCATGTCTATAAAGTACCAAGGTGAAGACCGGATTGAAGTCCCGTCAGCAAATGTTGCGACATACGATCTCAAACCTGAAATGAGCGCAATGGAAATACAGGAGATTCTCAAATATCGTATATCAACAGATATGTACGATTTTATTGTCTTAAATCTGGCAAATGGCGATATGGTCGGACACACCGGGAATATAAATGCCTCTATAAAGGCTGTTCAGGTCGTTGACCACTGTGTTAACGAGCTTGTAAAAAGATTTACGGCCGCAGGAGGGGTAGTTATTATCACCGCGGATCATGGTAATGTCGAGGAGGTCATAAACCTTAAGTCCGGGGAGATTGATACCGAACATTCATTTAACCCAGTACCATTTATAATTGCAGATCCTGATATGTCACCCAGAAAGCTTCCGTACGGTGCACTTAAAGATATTGCTCCAACAATATTGGATATTATGGATGTACCGATTCCGTCTGAGATGGGAGGAAAATCCCTAATCAGATCTCTTTAGCCTTTTCTTGCCTATTTTGTAGAAAACGAACAGGAGAAAGGCCGCTACTCCGCACACTATAATAACTGTTTGATATTTTTCTATCCAGATACTCACGACCTCCCACTGTGAGCCCAATACATATCCTGCTAGGGCTAAAAAGGCGCTCCATATAGTTGATCCGGCTAGTGTAAAGAGTACGAACTCCGTAAAGCTCATTTTAACCAATCCGGCGGGGAAAGATATGACCGTTCTGATAATTGGTATCAATCTTCCGGCAAATATCATAAGCTTGCCATGCTTCGTAAATAAAAGTATTCCCTTTTCGACATCTTCCTCAGCTATAAAGAAGAATTTGCCGTATCTTTTGAGAAATCTATTTACAACCAAGTCATTACCCCAATATCCTAATAGATAAAAAGGCAAGGAACCCAAGGTGCTTGCTATACCACTTAAAAGGATTACTAGATAAATGTTTAGTGTCCCTTGATGGCTTAGGAATCCTGCAAAGGGAAGGATTAGTTCACTTGGTATAGGTGCGAAAAAACTTTCAATAAACATAGCGGTGAAAACCCCTAAGTATCCAATTTTTTCAATCAGCCATATCAGCCAGTTTATTATAGAAAGTACCATTTCGCAGCTCGGGTCAAATTATATAGGATATTTATGGTATAATATCGCTCACATATTTTATACTATATATGAAAAGAAAATATTCATCAAAAATAAATAATTTTCTTCTTTATGTGTTTGCCCTTATATTATTTACAGGTGCATTGCTTAAGTCGCAGGAGCGTGTTTTCTTCTACCTAATCTCAGGAAATATAAGTTCCGTCTTTGCTTCTTCTAGCGTAAATAGCAGGACTCAGATATTAAGTGCCGACGACGAAATTGATTACAGAACAGTCTCCCGTAAATTGGAGCTAATGGATGTTGATCAAATTAAGGTGAGAAAAGTAAGGGCTTATCTTGCCTCACGTGGGGCTCCGCTTGCGGCCAAGGCAGAGTACCTTGTTAAGACAGCACAGGAATTTGGAATTGATTATCGACTTGTAGCTGCAATTTCCATTATAGAATCCAGCGGGGGCAAATATACCTATAGACCTTACAACGCATGGGGCTGGGGAGGTAGTATGTCGCCGTACACGTTCAAAAGTTGGGAAGAAGCCATCTACACGGTTTCGAGAGGTCTTTCTCGTTATTACTCATCTGGGCTTGTTACACCGCGTCAGATTGCACCACGTTATAACCCTCATACACCAAATGAATGGGCCAGAAAGGTCGAGTACGTTATGAGTTTAATGTAGACCAAATCAGTTATAATAATCATATGGGAAAGAATGTCTTTGTTGGATTATCTGGTGGTGTAGATAGTGCTGTGGCGGCACTATTACTATTGCAACAGGGATATCGGGTAACTGGTGTTTTTCTCAAGAACTGGTCGGGAAGTGATTACGGGATTGAAGATCAGTGCCCTTGGGAGGAAGATCTGAAGAGTGCACGTGCAGTTGCCGATAAATTAGAAATCCCCTTTAAGGTTTACAATTTTGAGAAGGAATACAGAGAGTTAGTTATTAAAGACTTTTTCTCCCAATATAGCATTGGAAATACACCAAATCCTGATGTGTTATGTAATAAGTTCATTAAATTTGATAAGTTCCTGAATCGTGCAATGGAAGATGGGGCTGATTATATAGCCACAGGACACTATGCGGGAACAATGGGAGGAGCTTTGTATCGCGCTAAGGATACAAATAAGGATCAAACTTACTTCCTTCACCAATTAACTAAGGAACAGCTCTCTCGAACACTGTTTCCTCTAGCGTGTTTAACTAAACCAGAGGTGCGGGAAATTGCCAGAAAGTCACAGCTTCCAAACTACTCAAGAAAAGACAGCCAGGGTATTTGCTTTGTCGGTAAGGTAAATATTACTAACTTTCTTAAAACAGAATTGAAGGAAAAACTAGGTGAGGTTATTGATATTGACTCACTCAAAGACGTAGGCCAGCATAATGGAGTCTGGTTTTATACGATCGGACAGAGAAAAGGGCTAAGGGTCGGTGGATTGGACCAACCCTATTTTGTCTGCAAGAAGGATGTTGAAAACAATCGTCTATATGTAACAAAAGGTAGAAATAGTCCTTCTTTATATTCTAAAACAGTTAAGTTAGACCATTTCCATATTATTTCTGACATTACACTTAGTGATAGTTTTACCGCTACCGTAAGGTATAGATCAAAAGATAGTAGAATAACACTATCTCTTAACGGAAGTAGTGCTTTAGCCTCGTTTCTTGAACCTCAATGGGCAGTAGCTGTTGGTCAAAGCCTTGTAGTATATAGAGATGACCAATGCATTGGAGGGGGAGTGATTACTGATATAGTTGAATAGTTCCTTCATTATGTAGTAAAATCAATTTCGCATTTATCTAACTGCAAACTAAATGCTCACATTCAAAAAATATCTCAGTCCGCTTATAGATAAGCTCGATGAGCTTAAAGATTTCAAAGATGTAGATATTACCTCAGATGTTTTAAAACAGGAGTATCCCTATTTGCAAAATGTGACATCAATTGTAAGTAAACGTGCTGCATCACTTTTTAGCAGACTCAAAGAACTCGAGAATGAGCTTGAAAAGCAAGTCCTCATAATCGAAAATGAAACTGGAGATGACAAAAAGGAGGCTGTGAAAATTTATAATCAGCTCATGAAAATGATAAATGAGCATGTGAAGCGGATTAACCGAGAGCTTCAAATTTTAGATATCCCCTACTTCGGCAAAGTTGTCTTTAACAGAGTGAGAAGTGAAAAGTTTCCTAAAGGTTCAATCACTTCCTACATAGGAAAGTTTGCCTACTTTGATCGTGAGACCAATTCTTCTTTAATCACAGACTGGAGGGCACCAATTGCCAATCTTTACTATACCAACTCAGGCCCGACCGAAGGTGTTGAGTTTACCAGCCCGCTTGGTCAGCAAATGGGAAGTATTGAGCAGAAGCGGATGTTCGAGATCTCAAAAGCCAGAATTAAAAGCATCTATGATGCGAAGACAGGTAATACGGCAGCTGATGAGTTTCTCCTCTCACAGTTAAATCAAAAGATCGGTCAAAAACTAACTGATATAGTGTCAACAATACAAAATGAGCAGAATAGAATTATAAGAGATAAAATAGATAAACTTAGTGTTCTACAAGGTGTTGCGGGAAGCGGTAAAACGACAATTGTGCTGCACCGGCTTGCATATCTTTTCTTCACATATAATAAACAGATAAAGGCTGAAAAGACTTTGATTATTGCACCAAACAAACTATTTTTGGATTATATTTCAGATGTATTGCCTTCTCTTGGAATCGATGGAGTTGAAACCAACACATACCTTTTCTGGGCTAAAAAAGTCTTAAATTGGTCGAATAAGCATATTCTTGCGAATATCAAACCCGATCCTGAGTCGCAAATGATTAAAGGTTCAAAAGAATTCCTTATACAGCTTGTGGAAGGATTTACAGAGTATATTGATGAATTACTTGAGGGTTTGCCTTTTTCAAACAGTGAGAAAATATATAGAAACTATTACGAGATTCGTGCAAAATCGGCTGATATCACGCCAGTTGAGGCTCTCAAGCTATCTGTTCAGAAGGAAAAAAATCAGCTCATGTATAAAGGTAGTACAACTGCGTCATTTCTTAGACGAAATGAATTGTATGGGGATGTTATTACAGAAAAAATTGAGGATTATCTAAAGCAAGGCTTGGATATAATGATGATCTACAAAAAAATCGTTTCAAAAATGTCTATACCATCAGCAGTAAAGCAGAGGACAGATAAGATTGTCAGAAAGCTTAGGAGTTACTATACATATGAGGCCGACGATCTACCTGCCTTACTAATTCTTCACTTACTTTTAAACGGCTCTGCAGATGTCCTTAGGGATTATATAATTGCAGATGAGGCCCAAGACCTCAGTTACTCCCAGATATACTCAATGTATTTGACAACAAAGAAATCAAATTTAATGCTAGCTGGAGACTTAGCACAGGCAATTAGAGAACCTAATTGCATCGATGACTGGATAGAGTTAATAGAGACTACTAAAAAGCTTAATCATGGTGAACTTTCGTATGAATATCACCAACTTAACAAATGTTATCGAACTACTATCGAAATTATTAATTATGTTACCACACGAATAGATAGGGTGTTTCCTAAAAGTTACTTAAGGCCTGAGGCCGTTCTTCGCCACGGTGAACCTGTAGATGTGCTTCAATCTGATTCCCCGCTTGTCGAAGGAAAATCAGGTGATATAAAGAGGTTAGCGGAAAAAATAAAGGAAGAATTAGATAAAAGCAGAAACACAATTGCCGTCATAACAAAAGATGCGGTTTCCGCACAGAGTTTATATGAGCACCTAGAAAAAGAGGGTGGTCTTTCACAGTATTTAATACCAATTGGAGTGGAAAACTACAGTGCAGGAGTGATTATTACACCGGTTTTAAATGCTAAAGGTTTGGAGTTTGATAGTGTTTTTCTGATTGATGTGAATAGTGATAACTATCCAAGTACCTTTGAATCAGCAAGGAAGTTCTACGTGGCAGGTACAAGGGCTCTTCACCATTTGACGATATGTTTTACCAAAAATCACCCTTCAGATATACTACAAGTATGACTATTTTGAAGAAATTAATAATATCTCTTATTATACCGTCAGCATTATCTTTTCTGCTTTATTTTTTGAGCTTTAATTCTTCAAAGGATCTTTCCTTTACTACTGATGAACCGAGTCATATTGCCCGCGGTGTTATGCTTATTAGGACAGGCGATTATAGAATCAATCAACATCACCCTATTCTCTTCAACGTACTTGAATCAATACCAATTGCCTATGATATTGATTTTAAGGGAGAGGATCTAAATAGTGACAACTGGAAATACGCTAAGAAAGATGATATCGCTATGAATCTTGTATGGATAAACGGAGGTAGAGAAGCGTACTCCTTAAATTTCCTTGTACAGGCACGTCAGGTATCTGCGGCACTTTCTGCTCTATTGTTATTTATTTCGTATCAGCTTGTTTTAAAGCTATTTAGTTTTAAATATGCTTTTCTCTCAATCTTTTTGCTGAGCCTTTCCCCTACTGTACTTGCACATTCCTCACTTGTAACAACAGATGTACCTGCAATGTTTACAATATTTATTGCGACACTCTCACTTTATTATGATCTGCGGAAAACAAAAAAGGATGAGAGGCATTTCCCTTGGCTATTTACATTTACTGCTTTGATAGCATTGCTTTCAAAATATACAGCAACACTTCTAATTCCCTTTTGGGTTTTGATCTACGGTTGGGTTTTATCCCATCATTTTAAGCTCAATTCTAAAAGAGTCCTTATAAATTGTATTGGTATCATCGCAGTATGGCTATTCCTTCTTACAGCGGCATATGGTTTTAAATTCACAACTATTTACGAGGCCGATTATGGAAACACAGGAAAGGTATATTCTACCTATGATCATATTTACACTATTGATAGAATACTGCCATTTGATAATCTGCCTTTTCTCGATACTATATATAGGAAGGTAAAGTTTCCTTTCCCTGAATATTTAAAGGGGTTCTATGATAATGTAATTAAGCACAACTTTCACGGACATAAGACATATCTGTTAGGTCACTCATTTAATGGAGGAAACCCTCTATATTTTCCTGTTTCATTTCTCATAAAAGAGACGCTGCCTTTCATTTTGCTATCACTTTTCTCAGTCACTTATGCTCTTGTTCTCCTATATAAAAATTTTAAACTTTTTATGAAAAATAAGGGGTATTATCTACCGTTATTAGCAATTCCAACTGTCCTTACCTTCCTCTCTTTAGCCAGCTCTATAAATATAGGCGTGCGTCATCTATTACCGATCTACCCCTTCCTCTGTTTACTAATTGCTTATGTGGTTTCAATCCTCATCGAAAAATATAAATCCAGGCTCTTCATACTGCTTTTAACTATCCTTCTTACTGCTCATCTGTTGGTTGTAATAAGAGCTTTCACAAACTATTTAGAATATTTCAACGAAATAACCGGTGGAACTAAAAACGGTTATCTATATCTGCACGGAAGTAATTTAGATTGGCAGCAAGAAAGGTTTTACCAAGAAAACAAACAGGCCGAGTTGGGTGTAGAGAGTTACATTGTATATCCGAAAGAAGATATCTCTTCAAATTCAAAAAGTTTATCAACATGGCAAAGATGCTTACGTTACAAATACTTCAAGGGAGATGTAAAACCCGAATCTATTCTAAAAAATCACTACTTTATATTTAGGGTCGAGGATAAGAAAAGCTTATGTGTTTTTTAGCTGCCGATCTTCTCAACAATGAGTGAAGAATAATCTTTTCTCTCATAGGAAGTTCTTTGATATTCCATTAGGAGTGCTGACAGAAAGGTATTTATAGAGAAAAGAAATATCATTAGTGACAGTATATAGAAGACCTCCCCCTTGCCAAAAAGGCCAAGAAGGAGGAATACAAATGCAAAAAGCTTCATAATTAGGGAGAACCAGCCAAGCAGGTACATAGGTGTATCTCCCATTTTTGTAATGAAGTAAACTATAAGCATGTCAAATAACCCTCCCTGGAGCCTGCTCATAAATGAAAACCTACCTTTTCCTAAACGTTCCCTATGCTCAACATCTATTTCCGTTATCTTCCACTTTTTTGCGGCTGCGATTACAGGAATAAATCTAAAATGACCTGCCTTCAAATTCAATTCTCTCGCTATATCCTTTCTAAAAGCTTTTATCCCGTTATTCATATCATGAACTTTTACTCCGGTAATGGATCTGACAATGAAGTTGGCAATGCGTGATGTTATCATGTACGCTAGGCCATCTCTTCTCTTCTTTTTACGCCCGATTGCGAAATCATATCCCTCTTCCAGTGCTTGGAAGAACTTATGGAACTCCTCAGGCCTGTCCTGCCCGTCTCCATCAGACGTTATTATGTAATCGCCTTGTGCAAGCTGTATGCCCAGCATATATTTATTTGTTTTGTCTGTAACAGTAACACCAGGATGTCGTACCTCATATCCTTTCACATTGGGATACTTTTTTGCAAATTCTCGAAGTACCTTTTCGGAATTTTTGGAGGTAGGGCTATCAAAAACCAGTATTTCAGATTGATATTTAAGTTTGCCTACTTCTTTAATCAAGTCATTTAGAAAAGATCGGACTGCTTCACCCTCATTGTATATGGGGACTATGACGGATACTTTCTTCATCTACAATCTTTTGTACATTTTATTAAGTACAGTATACGCCTTAAATAAGGCGAAAGCACCAACTTCCCCGATTACATTGACTAATCTCATGCCTATCGTTATGATTGCGGAACCAACTGGACTAATTCCTGCAATTAGAGGTAGAAGTGAAAGAAAGGCTCCCTCTCTAACTCCTGAACCGCTTGGAGTGATTATAAACAGGTAGCCTAGTGACCATGCTAAGGCGTTTACGGAGGCTAATGCTATTGGATATTCTAAGGCCGCTGGATCAACTGCTGCAACCATAAGAATAAATGAGATTGAGTACATTGCCCATGAGACTATGTACCCTAAAACTATGAGTATCCTCGATTGGTTGTCAAATTTAATAGTAATGCTTTTACCGAGATTTTTCTTGAGCACCTTCTTTAGAATGTAACTGTCGAAAAACTTCCACAGCTCATTCGTCTTATACATGGAGAGGTAGACTGCAAACAAGATTAGTATAACGACCGCACCCGATATAGCAATTACTATGTTCTGGCGAGAAACAACACTTGTCGTGAAATTAAGTACAGATGTAAGGTTCTTTACAATGAAGTATGAGCCAAAACCAATACCTACGGCTAAGAAAGTAATATTTTCGAGGAACCATCCCCACAAGCTTTTGAGTCTTGATACACCATAAACCTTGTTAAATTCACCTCTTGCAAATATACCTACAACATTACCCGGAATATATCTAAGTAAGTAGGATTTCAAGTAAACATCTACTTGTGACACTAAGCTTACTTTCTCTCCCGATTTTACCATTATTATAAACCACAAAAAGGAGTTGAACAGTGTTTGAATCAAGTAAACAAGTATCGCTGATATGAAATATATTTTGTCAATATTTTCAATTGACTTAACAAGATCTCTTCCCACAGAAGCTCTTTCGTAAATGTAGTATATGACCAAAACGTAGATAAATATTTGGAGTGATATCTTTAGAAATTTCTTGTAGTTGAGCTCTGGCTTTTTCATGAATCTATGGATCATACCACAAACGATGAGAAATTATTAGTAAGCAAATACATTGTTAGATCGGGCTTTAGAGCCTGACCCCAGGGTTCTAAACTCTATGCAGAGTAGAGCCATCGGGATTTGATTCTAGCCCCATTCTCGTGCAGGTTTTGCAAAGTCGATTAATATCCTATATAGCTTATTTTGCTTTAGTTGTTTCAATTCTAAATATGCCTGATAGTAAATATATTGTGCCCCGTAAAGGCCTCCTCCATTTCCTTGTGAATGGTTTAGATCCTAAATATACTATGGAAGCTAAAGATCTAGTGATTGGTGATGAAGTGAGATTATTGTCAGATGGTAGAAATCTTGTGCAAGGCTATCTTCAAGATCCAGTGTCAATCAATATACTAGGAACTCATTCTGTCTGGCTTGCCGGAACTGTAACTAATGCGAAGGGTGAAATAAGATTAATTGCTCTTAATACTACCAAGGCGACTCTCGTAGAACCTGAGAGACTAACCTGGCCTGATGCAACCGGGTTTATAGAAAAGGTTAGAGAAAGAGTTATTCCACAGTATTTTTCAACAATTAACTGGAAAGAAATGTTCTGATTATTTGCAAGGATGGTGAGCCGTCCGGGACTCGAACCCGGGACCAACTGGTTAAAAGCCAGATGCTCTACCAACTGAGCTAACGGCCCTCACAAACTTAAGCATTATACAACCTCTTACTCAGTATTTACAACAAAATTTGAAATAGGGTGAAAACTTTTCCTATGTATATCACATATGCCGTAATTTTGAATAGCCTCAAGATGTTTTTTAGTACCATACCCTACATTAGAGTCAAAACCATAATTAGGATACTTAGCAGCGTACTCCTTCATCAGGTTATCCCTTGCAACCTTGGCAATTATAGAGGCAGCAGCGATTGAGTAGTGATGAAGATCTCCCTTATCCATTTTAAGACAAGGATATGGTGAGATATCCCATACTGCCTTACCATCTATTATAAGAAAGCCTGGATTTATATTGAAATATGTTACCATTTCTTCCACAGCCCTTGTCATGGCCAAATTAACGGCTTTAGCAATCCCAAACATATCAATCTCTTCACTACCTACAAACCCTATTCCATAGCCTGCTGAGACTTCTACTATTTTTTCACTAAGTTCTTCCCTCTTTTTCTCACTTAACTTTTTACTATCTCTAACCCCCTCTATAACCTGCTCCTCTTTATTTATAACAACAACCCCAGCCACTACAGGTCCGGCTAAGGGGCCTCTACCGACTTCATCTAGGCCGGCGACATTTTCATAACCTTTGGCCCACAGGCTTTTTTCTAAGTCCAACGATGGTAGTATCATAGCTATATTTAATCATTCTAGACTTTATATAACAAGACGTGTAAGAATATAGAAGATAAATTAAGTGACAAAGAAATATGGACAAAGCAGGTTCATTTATTAAAGGTCTCATATTCGGCGCCGTAGTCGGCACAGTAGCCGGTGTTCTTCTCGCTCCTAAGGCAGGAAAAGAGACCAGGGAAGACCTTCTAAAGTTAGCAAAAAAGGTAAAAGATCAAACCTACGACTATTTTGAAGATGCCAGGGACCTAGTAACTCAAAAAGTCGAAGCTCTTAAAGCTGCGGGTAAAAAGATTGATGAGCAGAAATATTTCTCCATCATTGGTGAAGTCATTGATGAGTTCAAAAATGATAAATCATTAACCTTAGATGCAGCAAAGCGCTTGGGAGCTCAGTTAAGAAGGGATTGGAAGAAAGTTCAATTAGCCATGAGTCCGGAGGTTAAGAGTACAGCTAAAATTAGTAAATAAAAACATGGGAATATTTGATTTTTTCAAGAAGGAAGTTAAAAGAGAGTTTGTAGCAAGGCCTGATGATTCTAAAGATAAAATCATCTATAAATGGCCTGATACGAATATCCGAATGATGACGCAACTAACTGTTCAACAGGATGAATTAGCTGTTTTCTTTAAAAAGGGACAAGTTGTAGGGACACTGCAGCCTGGTACACATACACTCGATGGAGCAAGTATCCCCTTTTTAAGTGGACTGATTGATTCGGCGACTGGTGGCAACTTCCTCATTTCCGAATTGTATTTCGTTTCAACAAGGCAGTTTACTGATCTACCATTTGGAGGGATGATCGATAATGTTGTTGATCCAAGAACTAATCTGGCTGTCGGTATTAGGGTTTTTGGAGAATATGCTATGACAGTTTCCGATCCCCAAAAACTAATTCTTACACTTGTTGGGACACAGAGTCTTCAGAGTAATGAACAAATTACTGACTGGCTTAAAGACCTTCTCCTTAAGCATTTCCGTGAGATGGTCTCAAAATACGTTTCAGTTGATAAACAGGATATTTTAGGTATTGCATCACAGGCCTCCGCATTTGAAAAAATGGCTTTAGATAAAGTTTCTCCGGATCTTTTGGAATATGGTGTCGCTATAAACAAGCTGGGAAATGTAACCGTATCAATAAAGGAAGAAGATGAAGCCACGCTTAAACAGATGACCAGAGATTTTGCATACGCTCAAAATGGTGCCGCTGCAGATGCCGCAGTAAAGCTCGGCATGGCAAAAGGACTTGAGCAAGGCAGTTCAGCCGGTTCATCGGCTGCAGATGCTGCTGCAACAGGTATGGGAATCGCTATGGGAATGAAAGCATTAAATCCTGATGAAAAAGACAAAAAGAATGATCCAGTACAACAGGAACAGAAGTAAAATACTTTTAGCTTTAATTCTGACCTTTCTTCTAACATTAACCAGCACAGGATTTGCTTATGCACGTGCAGGTGGTGGTGAAAGTTTTGGAGATGGTGGCTTTGACTCTGGAAGCTCATCATCCGGCGATTTTGGGGGCTCAGGATGGTCTACAACCTCTGGTAATGGCTCAGGTATTAATAATGATGGTGTTGGCTGTTCTACATTCGTTATAATCATAATTATCATTGTCATAGTAATATTAGCCTCAAGACGAAAGGGTGGTTCGGGACCTGGCGGTCCTACAGTCTCTGATACTCCAATAACACCTGATCATTCCTCAATGCAAAGTGAACAGGTAAATGACGGTCTCAAAGCCTTAAAGAAGACTGACCCCCAGTTTGATGAGCAGAAATTTAAGACATACTCTAAAAAAGTGTTTATGTCTGTTCAGGAAGGATGGACAAACAGAGATCAGGCAGTCTGCAGACCGTTTATGTCCGAGGAGGTATATCAGAGCCACCAAATGCAGATTGAAAATATGAAGAAGAACAAAACAATCAATGTGCTTGAAAATATAGTAGTAGGGTCTACTAACATAGTACGAGTTGATATGGGCGAAGAGTATCACAAAATTGCGGTTAAGATCCGTGCATCAATGAAGGATTATAAAGTAAAGGAAGGAGCACCCGAAAAAATTATAGAGGGTACAAAGGAGCAAACTCCCCCATTTACAGAATATTGGGTATTCATAAGACGCTCTACTCTTAAAACAAAGTTAAAAAGTGGATTATTCGACAGGAAATGTCCAAACTGTGGAGCTCCTATAGAAGTATCTGTATCAGGTATATGTAAATACTGCGATGCAAATGTCGTGAATGGTGACTATGACTGGGTGTTATCTGAGATTATTCAGAAAAGCGAATGGGTGGATTAGATATCGATTCTATCAAATACAGAAAATACCTCTGGAATAAAGAATATTCAACACGTAAAGCCCTACCCTCCTCAAATACATTTCACCCTTCTTCCTCTTTAAGAAGATTTATTGAGAAGTATCCCAGAATAAAGAAGGATAAAGCTTTGGATATTGGAGCAGGTAACGGGAGAAACGCCTTCTATTTAATACAAAACGGTTTTAAATATGTCAAAGCAATTGACCTTTCACCTGTAGCTATTGACCTGGCAAAGCAGGAGGCTAAAAGGCTTGGACTGGCAGACCGAATTGATTTCATTGCAAACGATGCAGCCCTTGAGATTGGGAAAGATGTAAACAGCTACTCCCTAATTATTGATATGACTACACTTCATTCGATGACAAAGTCGTCTAGAAGAGAGACCGTAAAGCATATTAAGAGGTTAATTGCTCCAAACGGTTACTACCTTATTTTTACACTCCTGGCTAACTCTCCTGCAGTAGTTGATTTAAAGGCTAAAATGCCCGGCCCCGAAGAGAATTCGTACAGATTTAAATTTGAAGAAGATACGATAACAGAGAAAGCTTTTACAAAAGGAGAGCTGGAAAAGCTCTTCTCACCTTTAAAACTCATTGAATATGAGGAGTATCAAACTGTGACACGAGCATATAAAGGAGAATTTCCGAGGATTTACATTACTTGTTTATTTCAAAATAAGCCCTAAAAAGAAACCCCTATTTATGGTATAAATATCGAGATGCGAGAGTAGTTCAATTGGTTAGAATGTCTCCTTCCCAAGGAGAAGGTTGCGGGTTCGAGTCCCGTCTCTCGCTCCATTTGTTCTCATTTGATCATTAGAATCTAAAGTAGTACTATTTTATAGTTTAAATTTGCCCATTCTCAGATGAAAGAGTTAAATGTAAAATCTCTTATCCTTACGGGAGTGGTATTAAGTATTTTAAACTCATTAATCCTCTTTATAATAATTGGTAAGGGTCTCTATGATGATATTCAAGGCAAGGGCAAGGAAGGGAAAATCGTCCTAGCAAACCTTGACCCGCAACTTGCACAAGAGGTGACAAATCAGCTTGTATACAAGGGTACCCATAACAAGACCTCCACTTTTTATTCCCCCTCTCTGAATACTTTGTTCACGTATGATTCTACGAAATATCTTTTAAATGACTCCTCCAGCTCTGTGTATGTAAGCAAAATTGGAGCATATAACCTGGATATCTATACAACAATAGCTCTTACATCAACAGAGACTTCACCTCAATCAGAAGAAAATGCTCTCAAAGCACTTTATGAAAATGTAAAGAAAGAAGAAGAAAGCGAGATAGAGAAATTAAAAGGGATGAGATTTTCCTATGTTAAAGAATCTTTCCTGGATAACTCAAAAGCCCTTTTTAATACACAAATTGTTTATAGAAAGGTAAATGATAAGTTTTTGAAAGCTACCATTGTATATCCCGATGGTTATAGTGTCACGAATCACATATCAGAGGTAGCTAATATACTAACAAAGGCTGAATATGAACCAAAGGACCTCGCAACCGATATAAAGGTTGAAATCCCCAAAGGTGGTACCTCATTAAAATATGATAGAGATATGTGGATCCTTTCATCAAGTACTGAGTATTCGGCGTTTTTAAACTTTAGAAGCGAGAATCAGGAGAAATTGGATGATTTTAAATACAGTACAACTACCCTCGCAATAACATCTTCTACAAAAGGGGAAAACGAAACAGAACAAACAAGTCATGATATTTACACTTCATTTGATAAGAATTTTTACAGGGATAAAGGTCTAAAATACTCCTCAGATAAAATAAAGAGGGACATCGGCGGTACATCCTACCTTTATAGTGAATATTCTTATACATTTACAGGTTCAGCGACAAAGATCAAAATCTATACAACTACGAGCAAGGATAATAAATATATTATTACGATAAAGGCAACCATGCCAGTAACTGGAAGCAACGGTGAAAAAGCCATCGATAAACTTCTTACAACCGTAAAGTATGAAGAAAGTACAAATATACAGAGTGAGAGTTCATTTAATCTGACTAGTAATATACTGGGAACTTCGTCTCTGGAAATTGATCGATCCGCTTTAATTGGGAAACCATCAGTTGTACATATATACAATAAAGCATGTGTCCTAGTAAAAGTATCCAGTGATAGCGGTCTTAAAACTACTCCTGGCAAAACATATGATATATGCCAGGCGAGTACAGGATCTGGCTTTTTTGTCAGTAGTCAAGGTTATATTGTAACCAATGGGCATGTTGCAACTCCTAATCCAGTTGATATGCTCATTTCTTCCTTACTACTAACTGGCAGTACCAATGTTTTCTGGAGAGATTTCGCGACGGATATTCAGCAGTATCTCCTCTCAAACTACTCAACTGACCTAAATATCTACTCCAACTCTGATGCACTTCTCTTTCTAATGTCCTCTTTTATAGAGCTTGAAAACCAAGGAGTTATTACACTTGAACCTTCGTATACTAACTTTGTAGAACAGGAGAAACCGTTCTCAGTTGATCTAAATACTTATAACCTTATAAATACCCAAGACCAGCTTGCAACAACTTTAGTGAAAGGACAGGTAGATTCACACTACAAGCGTTTGTACAACGAGGCAAATAATAAGCCGATTACACCATCAATACCAGATCTCGCTCTTATTAAAGTTGACACTCAGAACAAGGATTATCCATTCTTGAAGCTCACATCGCATGAAGTTCTGACCTCCGGAATGCCGATATATGTTTTAGGATTTCCTGGATCAGTAAATAACGAAAGTGTATTTGCCGCTTCAGCATCTAGTATTGCAACTGTTACAAATGGAATAATTAGCGCCGTTAAACCAAGTATAGACGGCACTTTCAAACTTTTACAGATAGACGCCTCTATTTCTTATGGTAACAGCGGAGGCCCAATATTAAATAGTGATGGTGATGTTGTCGGAGTAACGACCTACAAGCTTTCAGAAAATGAATCAGCGGACTTTAATGCAGGTATTTCTGTAGAGGAAGTTACAAGATTATTAAAGGAAAACTCTGTTCAAATAACTGAAGGGAAAATTGCTAAACTTATTCGCAGCGGAGTTAATAATTTTTCAAAAGCATACTATAAATTGGCTTTGGTAGATTTCAAAAAGGTTGTCTCACTTTACCCTGTCTCACAAAGCATTATGTCTCCATTAATTAAGATATCAGAAAAGAAAATAAAGGACGGTGAGGATCAAACACCGTTATTCAACATGCAATCAATTGAACAGCGTCTTGAGGAGATGGGTATTAATGTAAGGGGCAATATTATACTAATCGCACTAACTGCAGTTGCCGGACTTGTAATATCAATCCTGCTCATAATGACCACCCTAATAGTAAAGCGATCAAGAGATAGGAAGAAACCTCCTCCGGTTATAGGGAATTTCGATGTGCCGACACAGGAGGCGATTAAACTTAATCAACAGGCTACTAGCAAAGTACCCACACAAACGCCTGCTGAACCTGTCATTAGTACAAATACCGATCCAACAACGCCAGTTGCATAGCGTTACACACTCTGTTAAAATCGTAACATCAACGTTACGCTGATGTAGCTCAGTTGGCTAGAGCGGCTCTTTCGTAAAGAGCAGGCCGACAGTTCGATCCTGTCCATCAGCTTATTTTAATAGAAAGCCTATGTACTCACCAACCTTTACAATCACACAATATATCCTCAGCTACATTGTAAAGTGTGAACTAGCACTTGAGCGAATCAGAACCACCCCGCTACCCGACACATATTTTACAGAAGTTTATGAAAAATTGAGAGCAGAGGATATAGATAAGCTTGGAGAGTTAATTGGATCTAGTATTGGATATAGCAAAGCACTGCAAATCCAAAGAGGAAAGGTTTTGCCTACGGGTAAAGCCAAAGATCGGATCCTTACCAATTATAGAAGTGTGCAGGACTTTATAAATGTTTATACTGCTTCTTCTTTCTACCGCCCTTCTTCAGAGCTAATGATACATCTGAATAAACTGCTTGGTAAAAGTTTAGTGGAAGAATGGGAAATAGGAAAATTGAGAACTTTTTCTGAAAAGCCCAACGATATCCATGATAACTGGTATAAGCTTCGGGATTTTTTCCCTAATCTCAAGCCTAAAAGACATCTTGACGAGCTGTTTCTCTGGATTAACACACCTAAAAATGTCCCTCATAAGCTAATCCAGCTGGCCGTTCTCCTTTACGAGATAATGGATAAAGCCCCTTTTAACGCCCTAAATCAGATAACTGCGATAACGACGATTTCCATTTTGGCTAAAGAATACGGCTATAATCATAGAAACCTAATTCCTTTTGCTAAAGCTATCAACCAAATCTCAGAAGAAATTATAAGTGCTTTTAAAATATGCAAGTCAAAAAAGGATTTAACTATATTTATTGAAACACTCCTATACTCTCTTGCACTCACCTCGACCGAGGTATCGACTCTTATAAAAAATACTTACGATAATAGAGTTAAGAAGTACAGTAAACTAAATGAGAGCCTTAATCCCAGGCAGGTGAAAATACTGGAGACTATGGAAAAAGAACGCCGTATTACCCGGCATGATTACTCAAAATTGATGGGCGTGTCATTTATGACAGCATTCCGAGATCTCCAGGAGCTTCTGGATATGAAGTATATTCAACAAAAAGGGGTTGGGAGAGGAACTTACTATATTCTAAGTGAAAAAATAAAAGCGGATGAAACAAATAAGCCAAAGGTAGGGAAAACATTAAGAACATTTGATTGAAAAAATCCTATTTAGCTGTTAATATTACCACTATATGTCTGATTCCTATGAGATTGTTATTGGACTTGAAGTTCATGTTCAATCAAGAACAAAGTCAAAGATGTTTTGCAGTTGTGATGCCAACTACTTTAATACCCCTCCAAATACTCACGTTTGTCCAGTTTGCTTTGGGCTTCCAGGAGCCTTGCCAGTCCCAAACAAAAGAGCTGTAGAACTCTGCATAAAAACTGCTCTTGCTTTAAACTGCAGTATAAATCAGGAAACAAAGTTTGATAGAAAAAACTACTTCTACCCTGACCTTCCCAAAGGTTTTCAAATTTCCCAGTATGATCAACCAATAGGGTATTCAGGTTATACAAACATTGAAACCAAAGAAGGTGTGAAAAGAATTGGCGTTACCAGAGTTCATCAGGAGGAAGACACAGGAAAATCAATTCATAATAACGGAGAAACACTTCTGGACTTTAATAAATCGGGCGTCCCTCTGATTGAGATAGTTTCGGAGCCTGATTTCAGGTCAAAAGAGGAAGTCACCGCCTATTGCAAACGCTTAAGACAGATTGTCAGATACTTAGGAGTTTCAAATGCTGATATGGAGCGTGGTGAAATGAGATTCGAGTTGAACATGTCATTGAGGAAAAAGGGTGACCAAGAGCTTCCTAAGTATAAGGTTGAGGTTAAGAACATAGCATCTATTTCTGTACTGGAAAAAGTCATAGAACATGAGCTGAAGAGGCAATATGAGATACTTGAAAATGGTCAGACACCAAAACAAGAGACACGAGGATTAATTGATATGACCGGAGAAACAGTCTCTCAGAGATCAAAAGAAAATGAAGCTGATTATAGATACTTCCCGGAACCAGACATACCCTTAATCAAGCTCTCCCAGGAAATGATTGATGAGATCAAGAATACAATTCCTGAATTACCTCAGGAAAAGAAGGATAGATATATTAAAGAATACGGAATAGAGAAAGATACCGCTGAAGCTATAATTAACGACGTAGATACTTTCCTCGAATTTGAAAGCATAACTGCGAATGTAAATTCTCAATTGGTATCTGAAGTTTCTAAATGGTTCGTCGGTGATTATTTTTCTCTTGTGAACAGTAATAAACGCAGTAAAGAGTTTAAGTCTGAATGGCTAACGGAACTTGTTGATATGGTAATTCAAAAGAAAATCACAAGATCAAATGCAAAAGAGATCCTTGAAGAAAGTTTCGATACGGGTGAATACATTGGTAATATTATTAAAACTAAAGGTCTCGAAATGGTAAGTGATACTTCGGTTCTTGAAACAGTTGTTAATCGTATATTTACAAGTAACCTAAAGGCTGTCGAAGATGCTAGAAGAAATCCTAATGCTGCAATGTTTCTTGTCGGTCAGGCAATGAGAGAACTCAAAGGCCAGGCAGATGCTCAAACCGTTAAGAATATGATATTTGATAAACTGAAACAATGAATCCAAAAGACAAAATTACAATTGAAGAAGTAAAAAAGATAGCACAATTGGCTCATATTAACGTAGATGATATGGAAGCTGAAAAATATGCCAAACAGATTGGAGATATTCTTGCCTATGTGGAGAAACTTAAGGAAGTAGATACTGAAGGTTATGAATTCAAATCCCAGACTGACCTGATCAATGTGTTCCGAGAGGATATCCCTGAACCTTCATTAGAGCAAAAAGAGGTTGTAAAAAATAGACAGAAGAAGAGTAAAGGGGGCAGTTTAGTTATAAAAAGTGTGTTATAAATGAAGAGATTATACGAGCTAACAGTAAAAGAAGCTTTAGAATTGCTTGAGAGCAAAGAGATTACAGCAAGGGAGCTTGTCCAGTCATGCTTAGATAGAATTGAAGAGATGGAACCGACGATCCATGCCTTCCTTCTTATAATAAAGGAAGAAGCTTTAAAGGCAGCTGATCAAATTGATATGAAAAGAACTAAGGGAGAGCCATTAGGCAAACTCGCCGGTATCCCCTACTCCCTTAAAGATGTTTATAGCACCAAGGGATACACTACTACAGCCGGTTCCAAAATGCTTGAAGGATATATAGCACCATACAACGCTACAGTTGTAGAAAAGCTTGCCAAGGAAGATGCTATTCTCATAGGAAAAACTAACTGCGATCCTTTCGGTTTCGGTTCTTCTACCGAAAACTCAGCATATGGAGTAACACGAAATCCCTTAGATACAGATAGGGTTCCAGGTGGTTCCAGCGGAGGTTCAGGAGCAGCAGTTGCTTATGGAGGAGGTTTGTTTTCAATTGGTGAGGACACTGGAGGGTCAATAAGATGTCCTGCAGCATTTTGCGGTATTGTAGGGCTTAAGCCTACGTACGGAAGAGTATCAAGATATGGTTCAATAGCTTATGCATCCTCATATGATACAGTAGGCCCTATGACAAAGGATATATACGATAATGCTCTTATTCTTAGCGTAATAGCGGGTAAAGATACTAGGGATGCAACAACTTCTGCAGAGAAGGTTAAACCTTATCATCAGGCGTTGGACTTAAGTCTTAAAGGAAGAAAAGTGGGTGTAGTTAAAGAATATTTGGGGGATGGAGTTGATGAGGAAGTAAAGAAGGCAATAAATCAAGCCATCGAAGTATACAAATCTCTTGGATGCGAGATAGTTGAGGTATCTCTCCCCTACACCGAGTATGCAATTGCGGCATACTATGTGATTGGTATTAGCGAGGCAAGTTCCAACCTTGCCCGTATGGATGGTATCAGATTTGGGCATGAAGCAAATGTTGATGACTGGAAGGATAAAATAATTAAAACCAGGGGCGAAGGTTTTGGTCCTGAGGAGAAGAGGCGGGTAATGGTTGGTACTTACGCTCTTTCTACCGGTTACGCAGACAAATATTACCATAAGGCCCAACAGGTAAGGGCTATTCTTAAAGATGATATTCTTAAGGCCTTTAAAAAAGTAGATATATTACTAACCCCAACCATGCCAGTTCTTCCACCCAAAATTGGAGAGAATACAGATGACCCCCTCAAAATGTGGTTGATGGACGCTTTTACCGTGACTATAAACCCGGTAGGAGTTCCCGCATTAGCCCTTCCTGCAGGGAACACAAAGGATGGATTATCAGTCGGAATGCAGTTAATCGGCCCACATTTTAAAGAGGATACACTGTATAATTTCGCATATCTTTATGAAAAAAGCATTAAAGATACTTTGAATTAATCACCTTTTAGAGTAAAATTATATGCTAGAATGCCGAGGTGGTGAAATTGGCAGACACGCATGCCTTAGGAGCATGTGGGAATAATATCCCTTGCAGGTTCAAGTCCTGTCCTCGGCACCAAATATAATTAAATCTAAATATTATGAATCTATTGTATATTGATGACAACGCCGAAAACAGGTCTAAAGTGGGAGACCGTTTAAGGCCTGCTCAAGTAGACTTTACAACAATAGATCACTTAACAACGGCGACATCTTTTCTGATGGAAACGGGTGAAGAGTTCGATCTTGTTATATTTAGATGGGACCGAAATAAATTAGCCCAGGCCAAAGGCCTTGCATGTGCATGTGATGCAAAAGAGGTCGATGTTCTAATTATAACTGATGAGCAAGATGAGATTGAACATATACGCGAGTTCATATTCGAAAGTCCACTAGATGTGGTCGACATAGTTGAATCTAGTGAACCTGTTGAGAAAGTCATCTTTGAACATATCCAATCTGAAACTAAATTAAGCGTTGAAATTATATAATTATGATACTTAAATCTATAATCTCTCCATTCCAAAAGGTTCTATTATCTAGAAGATTATGTGTAGGATGTACTTTTCCCCTTGATAAAGCACCAAGAATCCTACAACTCTCTGATACTAAATTCATGCTTCAATGTAAGTGTAAACGCAGATATGTTCTTGATAAAGCTCTAAACGCATACAGAAGAGCAACCTTTGACGAAGAAAGGCTTTTCATTGAGAGTAAAAAACAGTAAAATACACAGACGAGCCGCTATCGTCTATCGGTTAGGACAGCGGGTTTTCATCCCGTAAAGCAGGGTTCGATTCCCTGTAGCGGCATATTTATTTAACTGCCTATATAAATGAGTACAATGTACGAGGTTGATAATACCCCTCCGACTACCTATGAAAAGGTCTCTACTTTTTTCGCTGCAATTGGTGCCTTTATCTTTTCAAGCATAGAAGCTATTGTTGTAGCACTCGCTATTTCTGTCGTACTGTACCTATTTTTTATGACTCCACATGAAGTAGTGGGTACATCAATGGTACCTAATTTTCAAAATGGCGAGCACTTAATTGCTAATAAAATCATTTACAAGTACTCAGTTCCAAAACGTGGTGATGTTGTTATATTTAAATACTCAGATACCCAGGATTTTATTAAAAGAGTAATTGGACTTCCAGGTGATTCCATTTCAATAAAAGACGGTAGATACTATATTAACGGGAAATTGCTAGACGAAGGTGAATACTTAGATTCTGTTGTGTATACAAGCGGAGGAGACTTTTTACACGAAGGTGAGACTGAAACAATTCCAGAGGGAACATACTTTGTTTCTGGGGATAATAGACCGCACAGCTCAGATTCCAGAGAGTTTGGACCAGTTGCAGTTGAAAGCATTAAGGGTAAGGCCTGGCTTGTATACTACCCTTTCAGCGAGTTTAGAGTAGTTAAACACGCTAACTACTAACTCTTTACTTTAGCGTGTGAAACACACTATACTGATATAAATGAAGGTCTTTGTAATTGCGAATCAAAAAGGTGGTGTCGGCAAAACCACAACCACAATTAACCTTGGAGCTAGTTTAGCAAAGGAAGGGAAAAAGGTTCTTTTAATAGATTTAGACCCCCAAGCTAATCTAACCTCAGGTATCGGCTTTTCCCAGCAATTTGCAAAAGACAGCTGGCAAACAACAGATGAGGCTCCTTATCGAAACATATATGATGTACTAATTGAGGCAATTCCACTTTCCTCGGCTTTTGTTACAACCTCTATACCAAATCTTATGCTTGTACCTTCACATTTATCACTTGCGGGAGCAGAGATTGAAATGGTAAATATGTTATCAAGAGAAACGCTTTTAAAGAAAGCTTTGAAGACTTTTAATGAGAAAATAGATTATGTGTTAATCGATTGCCCTCCATCACTCGGACTCTTAACCATAAATGCCCTTTGTGCTGCGGACGAGCTAATAATCCCAATTCAATGCGAATACTTTGCACTTGAGGGTTTAGGGCAGCTTCTTCAGACTACAACACTCATAAAATCAATAAACCCTACTCTTAATATAGGAGGTGTGATCCTCACTATGTACGACAGTCGCACAAAATTATCTGAAAGTGTTGTAAAGGATGTGAAGGAATTTTTCACTGAAAAGATCTTTCAAACTATTGTTCCCAGAAATGTTAGGTTATCCGAGGCTCCTTCACATGGTAAATCAATTGTGGAGTACGATCCCAACTCAACTGGAGCTATTGCTTACATGGCCTTAGCCAAAGAATTTATAAAAAGATTTTAATTTGTAATAACTACATTAATGGCAGAAAATCAAAGATTGGGAAAAGGTCTAGCAGCTTTAATAAGTGCTGATAAAATATCAAATTCCTCAGGTGCATACAATGAGAATTTTGAAATAACAAGAATTGCACCTAATCCATATCAGCCAAGAATGCATATTAACCCCGAGGAGCTTATTCAAATAGCTGATTCAATTAAAGAACATGGAATAATCCAGCCCTTAATTATCACGAAGGATGATGGATCTGACAAATACTTTCTAATCGCCGGCGAAAGAAGATACAGGGCGGCACAGCTCGCAGGATTAAAGACTGTACCCGTTGTTATAAAAGATGCTTCACCGCAACAGATGTTAGAGCTAGCCCTTATTGAAAACATTCAGAGACAGGATCTTAACCCACTTGAAGAAGCTGTGGCTTTTAAACAGCTTCAAGAAGAGTTTAGTTTGACACAGAGTGCAATTGCCAAGAAAGTCGGACTTAGTCGTGTAGCAATTACAAATAAAATAAGGTTACTCGGTCTTCCTGAAGAAGTTAAAGAGGCTGTCCTCAACGAAAAGTTATCAGAAGGTCATGCAAGAGCACTGCTGGGTATTACAGACTCACAATCGCTTGTAGCGGCCGCTAGCATAGTAATGAGAAGGGGGCTAAGCGTAAGAGAGACAGAACATATGGTAAGAAAGATAAACTACGGCAAAACCTCCTCAAAACAAACCAATGAAGAAGTTGCCAAATATGTTACAGAGATGTCCAAAAAGCTTTCATCCAGATTGGGATATACAGCTCAAATAATGAAACTTACATACGGCGGGAAAATAATCATAAGATACAATACAGGAAAGGAATTGGACGAAATCTTGAAGAAAATGGGGGTTTAGAAACCTTTAACCTCCTGTCTTAATTTCTCGTAACACACAATAGCTGTGCTTGCACCTACGTTCAAAGAACCTAATCCCTCTCTCATAGGTATCGACACCATCTCGTCGACTCTTTCCGATACTTTGGGGGAAATTCCCACATCTTCGGCACCCATCACAAAAGCAGCTGGTCCTCTTAGATCGGTGTTATAGTACTCTCTGCCCTCCATGCTAACACCGTAAACCTTAATTCCTTCCTTCTTCATCTCACTTAAAGCTGAAAAAAGATTCATCTCAACAATTGGAATACGTGCAGCAGCACCCATTGAAATACGCAGGCTTTCGTTTGTAAGAAAATTTTCTGTTTTAATAGGCGTAATAATACCATTCACACCGCAACCGAAGGCGGTTCTTAATATTGCTCCGATATTCTGATCATACTTTATATGATCCAGAAGTATGAAAAACGGGGATATTTTCTCTTCATGTAGTTTGAGGAGTAGTTCATCCAATCTCCACATATTATCTGCCTCCATAAGGCCAATAACACTTTCAATACTTGATGTCTTGGATAATCGATCCATGAACTTTCTTGATGCTTTTTCAATAGGAACTCTTCTACTCCCAGCTATTTGTACAATTTCCTTAGTCTTGAGATCTTTATATGCACTTAAGGCAACGTATATCTTATCAAAATGCTTACCTTCCCTGAGTAACTCAAGAAGTGCATTCTTGCTTTCAATTTGGATATATTTTGTTCTTGGCATTACTTTGTTGTAATAACATCAACATGGTACTTACCCCTTTTGAAGCCCCTCATTCTTCTAAACCTTACCTCGCCCTCAGCTACAGCATAAATGCTAAAGTCATTTCCCATTTTTACATTTTTACCAGGGTGGTATACTGAGCCCATCTGTTTTACAATGATGTTTCCGCAAACGACTTTCTCGCCTGCAAATTTCTTAACACCAAGTCTTTTTCCAGGTACATTTGTTGTAATTGTAACTGAACCTGCACCTTTTACGTGTGACATATTTAAACTCTACTAACTTAGTTCTTTTTTGATAAGACAAAAATATTGCGCTTAATGATACTATCTGAACGCTTCCAATGCAAGTCCCCTTCTTTTAAATTGCTTTCTACCTTCCACTTTTTGCTCACTATACTATTCAAACTTATAGTCATCCAACCTTTAAATGTCTTATAAGAAGGGACTACAATTACAGCTTTAAATCTATATAATTTAAGGTTCTCAAGTAACAGGAAAAGGTTGGAGTATAGGGATTCTACACCACTAAGTAGTTTAGTAGCTTTCGTTACCGACATCCGCTTAAATTGAGGTGGTCCCATATACGGCTCACTTGCCAATCCATGAAAGGCGGTTTTTCTCAGGGTACTTACAATCTTTCCGTCAGGATTAAGCACATCGAATTGAAAAACGTTCATATTTACAGTATTCAACTGGTTACCTGCTGCAAGCCATTCAATATTTTTTTGAGTCCCTTCCACAGCTTTTACATCAATATCCGAAGCAAGTACATTTAAACCATTTGACAGAGCAACAAGAGGTACAGTCCCAGATCCGCAGAATGGATCCCATATAGTCTCTCCGTCCTTGAGCCCAAGCAGGTTAATCATAATAGTTGCCAGTTTTGCAGGGAGAACTCCCATCTCTTTATTCGTATAGGGTTTATCAAACTCAACTTTGGAGAAGAATTCTATATTCTGCACACCTAGAGTCCGCCCAAAAGTCTTCTTTCCCTTAAAATCAAATATAACTAACTCGAAACCTTTATCTATTAAATGATTATGGAGAACCTGTGCACTATCAAGTGTCAAACCATTAGGCATCAAGTATCTGGAAGAGACCTCTTTTGATTTCAAAAGGTCCTTCAATTGCTCCAAAAAGGTTTTGATCGAATCTTTTGAATAGTTCTTAGGTAAGTCGGTATAGATGCTAACTCCAAATGTAACTCTTTGTAGCTCTGAAATTTCATCAATGATTAGGTCTACATCATCATATATAAGGCCGCAGGAAAGAAACCCTCCTAAACGGTTGAAAACACGTGTAATAACCTCCGGTGACTCTTTTGAGTCAACCAGAATATATCTATCGCTAAATTGGAAGTTGTAATTTGAACTTATAAAGGTGGAAAAAACTGAAACAATTTCAGCTTTAGAAAGATCGTAGTTTCTCCCGGGAATGAAAAAATATTTCATTTATTATTTATTTAGAAGTTTTAATCTTCTTCACTAATAATCTTGTAATCTCGGCTCTGCTGCCGTAAGACCTTCTATATCTGGCTTTGGCTTTATACTTGAAAACATTTATCTTTTCACCCTTTTTCTGAGAGTCAATTGTGAACTCGACTGAAGCTCCCGTAATATATGGTTTTCCAACTATTGTACTCTCTCCGTCTGAGATCAAAAGAACTTTATCTGAGGAATACTTACTTCCTTTTGCTCCTGCAACTTTTTTCAATTCATAAGCAAGACCTTCGGTTACTTTGATCTGGGTTCCATTTACATCTACGATTGCAAATTTTTCTGCTTTTACGTTTTTAGTTTCTGACATAACATTGGATTTTAATTTAATAATCGCTAATTGTCAACAAAGTGCTTATTATTAGTAATACTTTGTATTAAACCTAATGAAAGGAAAGTTGCCAGCGTTATACTGCCACCGGCACTAAGCAATGGCAGCGGAATACCGGTAGCAGGGATGATCCCGGTATTGGTACCTAAATTGATAAATATTTCAATCAGAATTTTCATTCCTAATGCAACAACAATTGTACCTGTATAAATGTCCCCCTTGGCTGTGACCGGAAATTTAAAAATCGTATAAAGCATTATTCCATAAAGGGAAAGAAGTATTCCAGACCCTATCAAACCAACCTGTTCTGCATATGAAGCGAATATGAAATCTGTTTGATGTTCGGGTAGGAAGTCTCTGCTCGCCTGAGTTCCTTTCCCAATTCCTTTTCCAAATAATTTACCCGAACCAATAGCAATTTTTGCCTGATCAACATTGAAAGCACTTGTCTGATCTTGACCCTCTGGGTTCACAAATGAAGTGATTCTCTCTCTCTGATAAGGAAGGAGTATCTTTTCCCATGAGTAGCTGATTGTAAGCCCAAGTATTATAGATAGGCCAAAAAGAACCAAGGAAAGGATTTGCCAATTCTTCTTTGAAAAGAGAGCGAATATGAAAATTAAAAATCCTAAAAAAATAAGGCCTAAAAACATTGGATTTTTAAGGACAATAGAGCCCCATATTCCGCTAACGACACAAATTATGAGCGCTAACATAGTAAAATTACGAAATTGTTCCTTTAAAGAAAAGAATACGGTTACACCCCAGATAGCAAGGAGAAGGATACTCATACTCCCATGCGGCTGAAGATATACAAGGATGACAATAGGTAGCACAAGAAGAAACGAGATAATGGCCAAGAAGTACTCACTTAACTTATCCTGTAAAGTCATTATATAAGCGGTAATAACGATAACTGTCAGCTTTGCAAACTCTGATGGCTGGACCTGAATACCGCCAATTGTTAACCATCTCTGCGCCCCCTTAACCTGCTCACCAAAAACAAGGGTTAAAACCAAGAGAATAAGAGTGAGAATGTATATTGCAGCTAGCACCGGCTTATACTTGAGAAATTCAAAGTCAAACCTGCTTAGGCCTATGAATAGGAGTACACCAACTATTCCAAAAGCTAGCTGTTTATATACAATGTTGGACATTTCCCATTGGCCGTTAACAGTTACCTGGGTGGATAAAAGAGTTATTACTCCAATAGCGGAGATGATAACTGCCGGGAGTATAAGAAAAGGGTTAACTAATCTTTTTTTTGCTCTTTTTGTAATCAACATACTGTTTTACAACCTCTAATACTAAAAGAGCTGAGTCATCTAAGTTACCAATTAAAGGAAGGGAATCCGGAAGAATATCTATTGGTGATATTACATATATTATAGCAAGGAAAAGAAGCCAGTTATTCTTAAAAAAGTCACCTAAATTACCTTTCGACTGATCGGTATTTACCATTATTAATTCCTCATCTTTCTCATAAATGCGGGTACATCATCGAGATCATTATCAGGATCATCATCCTTTGCAGGAATTGAGTAGTCGTCATCATTGGCAAGAAGTGAAGTAACTTCATCCTTTACTTCAGGTTTTTTCTCACCTACCTTTGTCACTGTTCGTTCGTTAAAGTTCAATGACTTTGTTTTACTGTAAACCTGCTTATTTTCATCAAAACCCGTTGCTACAATCGTAATACTCATTTCATCACCAGCCGCTTCATCAATTGTGACTCCAAAGATTACATTTGCAGATGGATCAACAGCTTCCTTAATCAGCTCAGCAGCTTTATCTACCTCCTGCATTGTAAGATTGAGACCACCAGTTATATTGTACAGTACTCCGGTAGCTCCTTCGATAGATAGTTCAAGCAAAGGATTAGTTGTTGCAGATCTGGCTGCCTCCTCTGCCCTATTCTCACCTGATGCTTTCCCAATACCCATCAATGCAGTTCCGGCATTAAGCATTATGGTCTTTACGTCTGCAAAATCAACATTGATAAACCCAGTTCCAGTAACAAGGCTTGAAATACCCTGTACGCCCTCGGCTAATACATTATCAACCCTCTTCATCGCTTCAAAGAAGGATATATTTTCTTCAAGTATATCCAGAAGCTTTTGGTTAGGAATCACAATGAGGGTGTCAACCTTATCGCGAAGTGCCGCGATACCTTCATCTGCGATCTCTGCTCTGTGCTTACCTTCAAATGAAAAAGGCTTTGTGACTACAGCGATTGTAAGAGCTCCCATATTCTTAGCAACACCTGCTACAACTGCTGCGGCTCCGGTTCCAGTTCCACCTCCCATACCTGCTGTGATAAACACCATATGTGCCCCTGCTAAATGCTCATGGATTTGGTCCAAACTCTCTTCGGCTGCCTGTGCTCCAAGTGTATGAACTCCTCCAACTCCAAGTCCCTGAGTCAACTCTTCCCCTAATTGTAATGTAACTGGTGCAAGGGAATTTTTTAAGGCCTGCTGGTCCGTGTTAAATGCCATGAACTCAACACCCTGAATATTATATTCAGAGATCATTGTGTTAACAGTATTTCCTCCAGCGCCACCGACTCCAACTACTTTAATCTTAGCAATTGGGTTCACATTCGTTGTAACAAGCATTTAAGTACGACTCAAACTTAACTAAGGAAGTAATGACTTAAACCAAGACACTACTTTTTTAAATATGTTACCAAAAGAAAATCCTCCTTCTGAAGAGGAAGATCCGGCATCAACATCATCATCAAGAGCATGCTTTATTAGGCCTTGTACAGCAGAATAGCTGGGGTCCGAAATCTCCTCGACCATACCTGAAAGACCAGAAGGATAACCTATTCGACAAGGTACTCCAAAGACACTCTGACCAACCTTTGTTGCATCCTCAACCAATGCAGAGCCTCCTGTAAGTACAACTCCTGCAGGCATAGCAACATTGTAACCAGATTTCTTTACTGTATCCTTAATAAGCTCAAACATCTCTTCAAGCCTCGCATGTACTATCTGACGAAGGAAAGATTTGGATATCTCTTTCTGGCTTTTTATGCCTAAAACCGAAACGTCAATTAAATCATCCTTCTTTATCTCGTCTTTCTTTTTCTCTTCCTTTACTTCAACCTTTCTTAATAATGCTGGAGTTCTATCTTCGCCGTTTGGCCCTTTTGTTATATTATTGCTAAGAAGCTTACTCATATTAATCTTTATCTTCTCTGCTTCCTCCAAAGATACCTGAAGTCCAATCGCTAAATCGCTGGTGATATTACCACCGCCAAGTGGAATACAACCACTGTAAGCAATTGCTCCCTCTTCAAAAATAGAGATGCTAGAGGTACCTGCTCCAATATCTATTAGTGAAACACCCAGTTCCTTTTCGGTGTCCGTAAGAACTGCAAGTGATGAAGCCCACGATACAAAGACTACATCATAAACGTGTAAAGCAAGCTGCTCTACGCACTTCTTAATATTTCTCCAATATGAATTAGGGGCTGTAATAATGTGGGTCTCCACTTCTAGACGGCTCCCCGTCATTCCAATTGGATACTTAATCCCACCTTGATTATCAACTACAAACTCTCTTGGAATAATATGAATAGGATTCAAAGTATCAGGTAAGGATAAGGTTCGTGCATTTTCTATAGCTCGGTATGTGTCTTCCACTGTTATTTCTGAATCTGATACAGCAACAACACCTTTATTATTTAGACTGGTTACCTGTTCACCATTAATGGAAACAAAAACATCTGACACTGTAATGCCAGCCATCCTCTCCGCTGCAGAAACACTTTCGGAAATAGCGTTTGTAGCTTCTTCAATGTTTACAACAACACCTTTTTTGATTCCCCTACTTGGCTGGGAACATACTCCGATAACTGCGGGAAGTTGCTGTGCATCATCTAAGGCGGTAATTACGGTTGTGATCTTGTTAGATCCAACGTCGATAGCTGTAATAATTTTTCGTGCCATTTTATTTTACTAGGCAGTATAATTTTAATGTGTGCTTAATCCCGTTACTAATACAAATATATTAGAAAAAAAGGATTTAAGCAAGTTACTGTTCATGATTGTGACAAAGGCAGAGTTCAATGTCAACTAATACATTACTTTATCCTTATTACAGGCCTTTTATATCTCAGATCCAGAAGAGAGAAAACGATATTCTTGTTCCTAACTTCTTCCATAACCACCACAAACCTTGCCATTTGCTCGTTTAGACTTTGATTGAATGAAACTACTATTTTCTGGTCGGTTTCTAAAGTTAGTGTACAGACACCATCTTTAACAACTGCAGATTTGATTGCTAGCCCATACTCGTCAAAAACCTTTTTGATTTCGTTTATGCTAAGTGCATACAAAAAAGATGACTGTGTATTTACTGAAAAGTTTGGATAGGGTAAAGCATCAACTTCTATAATTGAGTATCCGGCTTTTATAGAATCACATTCCTCCTTTGTTCCACCATCTCTTAATGTGAAGGCACGCTCATCTAATAGCGCGCACTTATTGTCAATTGACTCAATCATAAACGCAGGCCTTCGTTCCAAAATCACAACCTTAACCCGATTAGGAAATGTCTTTTCGAGCCAGAAACTCTCTAAAAAAGGGTCCTTACCTACCTCACTTAATACAGTTTCCTTGGCAAGTTCAAAGTAGCTATACTTCAGGATCTTCTTTTTAATATCTGCTTGCGTTGTTGTCGAGATGTAGACTAACTTCTCACCTTTTTCGTTGCTAAAAGATACTTCTTTAAACTTTGTTATTTCCAACTTGGGGTAAAAAGTGACCAAGATAACAATCATAAGTAAAGGGATAACCAGTTTAACAAGGTTGAGCAGCCTTAAACCTGATAATCTTCTATAAAACCTCTTGATTTTCTCTTCCTTTTCCAATACTTCCATTAGCCCAGTATAAACTCTTTAACAGAATTTATCACGGAGGGCTCCGGTCTTAAAAGGAAACCTTCATGTCTTCCGGGAAACATACGATACAGTGCTTCCGGTAGCAATGCCTGAAGCTGTATAACCTCATTTTGTATAGCCGGCATATCATCGTTTCCATATAGAATCATAGTTCTCTTTTTCTTCAATGGTGGAATATATTTTGTAAAATCACTTGAAAAAAGCTCGTAAATGCTGTCGAGCTCGACATGGGGACTCATCGTTGCAAGCATTTGAGAATATAAGTCAATTAAATACTGGGGATATCCCTTTTTTATAAGGTCAGCAGAATACTGCTTAAAACGAACCCTTGTATATAAAGAAGCAACAGGATACAACTCATATCTTCTCAGGAGGCGAAGGGCCTCTACCCCGGGGTCCTGGTGAATGTTTTTCCCATTTAATAATGGAGAAATTAACACAACTTTATCTACTCTCTCTTTATACTTCTCATTTAAAACCACAGAAAGGGTCGTTCCAAATGAGTATCCCATTAGTGTAAATGTCTCAAGTCCTAAACTCTCCACTAAAAAGTCCAGTAATTCCATCATTCGATCGTATCTAAACTTTTTATGCTCAAAAATGTTCTGAGAGTTACCAATCCAACCTGGAATATCTAAAGTGACAAAGCTCAATTCCTTTGGAGATATACACTCAAGAAATCGAATATATGCTAAACCGGAATGCGGGAAAGGGGGAAGACATAACACGGTCTGTTTACCTTTACCAAACCTGTATGTTGCAATGTTATATCCGTTATAATCTACTAGCCTCTGCTCGTAAAGACCTGACAAATCAGCTGTTTTCATGGGCAATGTTTAAATCAAAAGTTGCTCAATTCTACAGTATTAATCCTAACTATTCTAGAGTGGAAATAACCTTTTATTTTGAATAAATAAGTATAAAAAAGAAAAATAAGACAAAAGCAATTGTAAATACGGGGGCGAAAATCAAAACGAAGTAAATACTGACAAGAAATTGACTTGATGATAAGCCTGGTAACATAGTCCCAGTGCTGAAACTTTCTCCTCTTATAACCTTCTGTATTATGTTGAACAAATTTTCGATTCTTTGTGCATCATCCTTTCTATTAAGATATATTGTTTTGAAGCTCCCCTGAAGCAAGGTTCCATTTTTTAGTTCCGCTTGTAACCCTGGGAGTATAAGGAATTGTTTATTAACCCATATTAAAGGTTTTTCATTCACAGTCTTGCTTGTTAGTGTAGTGGCTTCACCCGTTTTATTTAACACTTTGGTTAACAACTCATCATCGCTTGTTACCTGAGAGAAGATATCATTCATTTCAAATTCATAGATACCTGCTTCATATGTTAAGCCAGTATTAATTGATAACAAGACATTCTTCTGGCAAACGAATAAGTCGCCATACGAGCTCATATCAAGAACCGGATCATATACAGTGACATGAATTTCGCGTTGTAAATCACCTTTGAAGAATTTTCTCGCAACAAAGTAATTGTGAGTGAGTCCCGAGAACCAAGAGTTTTTTTGTTTTAGTATTTTCACAGTATTTTGGGTCAATGGAGCGAGAGACGGGGTTCGAACCCGCGACCTACACATTGGCAATGTGTCGTTCTAGCCAACTGAACTACTCTCGCAATAAAAATGCCGAGACCCAGGTTCGAACTGGGGACCCTTTGTTCTTCAGACAAATGCTCTACCAGCTGAGCTATCTCGGCATATAAATGAATATATCAAAATATGATCAAATATTCAATTTTTACTTAAGTGATTACTGTTTTGCTCTGATATGTACATGAGTTTCCTAGATACTTCTGTAAACTCTTTTTTAAACCTTTCTTTACTAAACCTTTTAGCATATTCATTCATTTTCTTAGTGGAAAAACGATTTTTACTATAATATACCTCTACTCTATCTATCGCCTCTTTTACTGCCTCAGAGTTCTTCTCCACAAAGAAAGATCCATTGAACCCATCTATAACATAATCCAAAGCGCCTCCGCCTTTGTAAGCCACAACAGGAGTGCCGGAAGCTATTGCCTCAATAGGTGCAATTCCAAAATCTTCCACACCGCAAAATAGTAAACATTTAGCCCTCGCCAAGTAATCCCATTTCATTTCCTCACTTACCTGATTAAGAAATTCAATATTTTTAAAACCTCTTACTCTCTTCTCTAACTTCCTTTTCAAACTACCCGTACCGATTATTTTGAGATTAAAACCATATTTCATAGCAGCCCCGACCGCCAGCTCCCCGCCCTTGTTAGGCTCAAACGGCGCAATAGCTATATAGAAATCTTCTTTCTTTTTTTGATAGTCAGCGTGTTCTATATATACAGGGGGGGCTATAACCGGAGCCGGTTCCCGTCGATAATACTTTCTTATCCTCTTTGCCACCATATTAGAGATCGGAATTATATAGTCAATCCGGTCAGTTGAAGTCACATCCCACATTCTAATAAAGTGCAAAAACCAAGTGATAATCTTTCTTTTCCACCAGTTAAAATATTTAGAGTCAAAATACTCTTTGGATTGATCCCATGCATATCTCATAGGTGAAAACATGTAACAGATGTGTAAAGTATCTATAGAAGTAATAGCTCCTTTTGCGACACAGCTACTAGTACTAATAACCAGATCATAATCTCGGAAGTCAAAGTTTTCTATTAATAGAGGCCACAAAAAATAGGTATATCGATAAAACTTTCGAAGAAAGGGTATTCTGTTTAAGGGAGAAAAAGTTACCTTTCGACCAGCAATAACAGGAGAAGCCTTTCTTAAATATTTAATATCTCCAAACAGCGCAAAAAAGTCCGATTGGGGAAACATTTCACAAAGCGTTTCAACACACTTCTCCCCTCCACCTATTTTATAAATCCAGTCATGTACAATGGCTACTTTCAGATCTCTTCGATCTTTACTCATAGAGTACCACTGTCCTCATTTTAGACTGCGATTTTTTCCCTAGCTTCATATATAACCACCCGACAGCAATAAGTATTGCTCCAACGCTTACTACTCCCCAACTGGTAGCTATGCCGGTACTCGGGAACTCGGGTTCATCTGGATCTACACCGGTGCTACCTGATGCTGTGATAGTATAAACACCGCCCGCTGGTTTGGCCGTTAGTGAATTGGTAGCGGGACTGCCGTCTTTCATTATTATACTCATATAATCTTGATTTTTGCCGTTGTAATTCCATTCTATTTTTGTACTACCCTTCTTTTTAGCCTGAAATATTACTCTTGCAAAAACATCAGCACCACCCGAAGTTTTATAAAGAGTAGATACACCGGACTGGCAAAAGCCGCTGAGCATCGCCACACCATTTGTGTTGTCAACACTTTGCTGATCGGTTGGGTATGTGCAAAAAAGCGAAGCATTGTACTCAGCCTCTATAACTTTAAGATATTTAGGGTCATATAGAATAACCATCCTTGCTTGAGTAACATTATTCCCGGAGCTATCTATCATCACATCAATCGTGAAGTTTTTACCTGCAGTTACAGTACCCTTACTCGGAAAAAGTGAAAAAGTAGAATCTGCGGCGTATAATTTATCTACTGATACCACACCCAAAAGCAAGCACCAGATTATAAGTAATAGCTTTTTCATCCTTAAAATAATATCACAAATATTACGATACTATACTATTTAAATCTTTGATTCTATACATCTACCAATTTTGAGTCGGTATATACAAAAGGTCAGCAGACGACTTGCTCGCTCCTCCGCTTACCCAGTTCGACCAGACTTTCCCTCCATCATCACTTTGCCTTGTATAGATAAGCCCATTCAATCCCAAATGTGACATGAATATTCGATTATATGGCAGATCAAAAATCATTTTAATAGGTGATTTTGTACTTCCGCTTCTGCGTTCAGCAGACCACACTCCTCCCAGGTTTGTACTATATCTTGTTGCTATGGCGTACCCTGATGTCGGATATGCTTCAATTAAACGGCTACCGGTATAAACAAGTTCAATATCACCCAAAGTTAAACCATTTCGAACCCAGTTGCTCCAGGTAGTTCCTCCATCGGTGGAAGACCTTTGGTATAAATTGTTGCTGGTGCCTCTCATCGCCTGAATAGTCTGTGAACCGGCTACTATCATGGAGATATTGCCAAGTGTAGTACCATTGCCAACCCAGGATGACCATGTTGAGCCTTTATCTGAACTGTTTCGAGAATAAAATCTGCCGCTTGGTGCTCTGGTTGCCTGAACTACTTTATTTGTATTTGAGTCGTATACCGTTTCAATAGTGCCGGCAATTGTTCCACCAAAGAGTAATCCGCTCCAGTGTAAACCTCCGTCAGTACTGTACCGAGTGTATATCCCATCATTAGTACTTCGAATTGCCATAATGATTCGGTCACCAGTGTCAACAACCGAGATAGGAACTTCTGTAACACCTAGTTTCACCCATATACCCCAAGTATTACCAAAATCATTAGACATTCTAAAATATGCACCAGAGTCTCGACCTACCCTAAATTGTAGGAGTCTGTTAAATGTACTGCTGAAAATTAATGTAGGCTCAGCAAGTGAAGAAGTGCTCGAGATCCATGATGCCCATGTTTGCCCGTGGTCCTCAGAAAGTCTCGTACGAATAAGGTTGTCAGTTCCTCTGATACTTTGTACCACTCTACCCTTCTGTGTTAGGTCTCGGCCTCTAGAGTTTAAGGACCTTACTGCATTGTAGGCATTTAGGATTCCATAGCCCAGCAGAGTATTGAAGTCTCCGCCGCTTGGCTGAACAGCACTCATCTTTAGAACATATCTTACCTGTTCATTACTCCAGGTTGGATGCAGGGTCCAGATGAGTGCCGCTACTGCAGCCACCTGCGGCGAGGCAAAAGATGTTCCCGCAGTCAAACCTACCGTAAACTGGGTGAACTGAGAAGGTGAATTGGGTCTTGGATTAGTAGTTAAACAAGGGTTTTCATAATTGGACACGGCAAAATAGCAGGTGTAGCTTTCAAGAGGCAGTCCGCCACCCACAGGCGCTGTCAGTTCAAGGTCTGAACCGGAATTAGAGTAACCGGCTTTAATACCATTTTTATTTGTAGCTCCTACAGCGATTACGCTTGAATACGCAGCGGGATACTCGATGGTATCATCATAACCGTTCCCTGCTGCAGCTACAAGCAAAACTCCATTCTCTTCATATGCTCTTTCCATAGCAAGCTGCTCATATGCATCAGGTGTACTGCCACCAAAGCTCATATTAATAATTTTGGCTCCGGCATCAGCCGCATATGATACGGCTCTCGCAATGTTATCTGAAGAAGCGGAACCATCCCACTGGCCGGTAATACTATTATATTCATAGGAAAAAACACTCAGAGGTAGAATTTTTACATTTGGAGATATCCCTGTACCCGCAATTGAATTACCTACAGCGCCGGCTATTAAACCAGCCACAGCCGTGCCATGTCCCATTAAGTCATTAGCATGACCCATTTCTGATCCCACACAGCCCCAACTATTACTACCGGAATCAGTAGCGACATCGCAAACCCGTTGAGGTACACATTTGTATGAAGTATAGGGTGCATTTGAACAGTTGGGGGAACCTTCGATATCGTACGGATCCCAATAGTTAGCAAAGTCTATTACATTCAAACCGTTGAGATCATCTACATACCCTTTAGTTCTCTCGGCAGGTGACTCGCATTGGCCATTGGAATTAAGATCCAGGCAGTAATTTACACCTAAGGGGGAATCGAAACTATCTTCAATAGCCCCGTTCGCATCGTCATCAACTAGGTTGTCTCCGACTTCTCCCGCGTTGGTATATAAGTTCAATGGGCGGTCCTGTGCACCAGCAAATCCCCAATTGCCACCAGAATATGGATATTTACTTATAGACTCATATGCGAGTCCAGTATCCATAACTGCAACCGTCAGGGTGTTACTCCCTCGCCAGTTTACACCCTGGCTGTCCATGTATTGCCAAGCCCGTAAGAGATCAATTCCATAATTACCTAAGGCAGGTTGATTCAAATTCCATTGGTAGGTATCAGTAAAGTTTCCGGCAGGAGGATATTTCGGATCGTTAGGAGCATTTACAACACTTACAAACCTTCTTCCAACTTGTGTAATCGCAATTACTTCCGGATTTACGTCTAATTCATTAAGAATACTTTCCCTTTTCTCCTTATTTTCAATTGTTACCGGGATAGCTATAGATTCTCCAAACTCATCACCAAGAGTGTATTTATCAGCTGCTTTCAAGATACCTCTAGTATTTTTTGAGGATGATTTTCTTAAAAAGACTGTAAATTTTTCTTCAACGATACTATCACCACTTGCAAAAAAGGTGGCTTTAAGTGGAAGCTTGTTCCCTTCTACAATATCAGAAGCAATATCGTCAACCTTATCGGCAGGATATTGTGCTGGAGAAGAAATAAAGGCCTCAGCTGCAGCAGTTCTTACAGGAAGAAGTAATGCTGACGAGATTTGGATTATTAAAAAAAACAATATAGAAATATTTTTGATTACTCTCTTCATCATTCAAAATGTAAATTTACGTCTCTATCTGAATCCGTATTTTCAAACTCTGCCACTACAACCTCAGGATACTTCTTAGCAGCTGTAATACTTAGGCTTGTAAGCCCGGATTCCGGTTTAACTTCCCAGACATTATTACTGATCTGAGAGATAACATCAACATTTAGTTCATCCATAATTTGCACTGCTCGAGAATTTGATGTCGCCAAAGTGAAAGCAAGAACAAAAGGTCCTGTTTGAAACTTCTCCCTAAGAACATTCCATAAGTCAGAGTACCCTGCATCATAACCCAAAGCCCAGATTCCAATTCCACCAAGTTTAGTGGTACGAACAAAATCATATTTTGCTCGAAGGCTACGAGGGTCATCGTAGTATCCGTGGCGGTATTCTCCATTGAGCTGATATGCATACCAGGTGGCTTTTTCAACATCGTTCCACTTTATTGTTGAGGCGTTATGTACGTTATCAAACTTAGGATCAACAATTGAACTATATACTTCAGTCCCAGCACCACAATTGGGATAATTAGCAAGAGCATTGTATTTTGAAAACTCATTGGGTTTAACAGCGAAATCAATTCCATAATACGGTATACCCATTAATACTTTCTTGGCAGTCGCAAGTCTTGCCGCTGCGGTTAAATGCGAAGAGACGTTCCAGTTGGGTGTACCATAAAGATTGTTTCCATATAGAGGCGACTCAGGAGCTACCTTCTTACCTTCGTAACAAGAAGTTGTTATGTAGTCATATGTCATGAACATAATATAATCTAATGAGGTTGCTCCAAGATTGGCTATGTCATAGGCAGAATAGCTAACGGCAGAAGATCCGAAAACATCAGTGCTAACGGTTGCACCAGGAAACTCGGCATGAATCCTATCTGCAAGATTATCATGCCATTTAACAAAGTTTGACCTTAACGTTGTATTTACGGGATAGGAGCTGTCAGGGATATATTCAAAATCGACATTAACGCCATCCAAACCTTTAGTTCTGACTGCATTAACAATATTATTAATCAAGACTTCCCCAGCACCCCCTTTATTCGCGACCAAATCACGGATACTGCGATTGTGGAAGTTCTTAACCACCAGATACACCTTAACATTGTTTTGATGCGCCAAGGTAACCATATTTGTAAACGAGGCTGAGTTGAAACCTATATAATCAGAAGAGTCTGTCACCCATTGACCATTGTCGTAGCAAGTAAGGGAGAAATATGAGATTGATGAAAGTTTGTCATATTGCAATTGACGGTACTTAGAAAGCTGCCAGTAGGGGAGAAAACCCATAACTTCCTTGTCATTATTAGGGTTGGTATACATGATTTTTCGATCAACGATGCTTAAAACCCTTGATGTACTATCTTCAATCAGAGGTTCATCCCAATTAAAAGGTTCTTTACCGTACTTAAGCTCATGTTCTTCATGCGATGTATAAAATTTAGTTGCGGCTGCAGGCTTTAAAGTCGTGACAATTTTTTGGAAGCTTAGAGTTATTGAGTGCGGAGGAACTATCCGTGTACTACCAATTCTTTCAACAGTTTTCGGAGTATTATCATTTATAATATTCACTACACGTGGTTGAAAAGGATTCTTTAGAAAAAAGACTCCTAAAAGTGAAACTACAGAAATTGCTCCAATTATGTATACTATCTTTACAGTTCTCATTTCTACGTTTATAGTATCAATATAATGGATCTAATACAAACAATTCTTCTTTCTGTAGTACAGGGGATTACAGAGCTTTTGCCTATTTCCAGTTCTGGACATTTGATCCTTGTAACAAAGTTATTGAATATAGAAAATCTCTCCAATTTTACCCTTACAACCTTTCATTTAGGAACAACGCTAGCTATTGTCTTATTCAACTGGAAATTTCTATTTACAAATATATCCTCGAAATTCAAACTGTACATATACATAGCTTTGGCATCCATACCAGCAGGACTTATAGGGATTCTATGGGGTGATGCTATCGAAGCTCAGCTTCATGAGACTTATGTTGTAGCAATCTCACTCATCGTTGTTGGTGTGTTAATGGTCATTGCAGATTTAAGATTTAAAGAAAGGAAGGTAGAATCTGAAATTGAAAATACCACCTTTAGACAAACCTTTATCTCCGGACTCTCACAAGCTCTAGCTTTAATCCCCGGAGTCTCAAGGTCAGGTATTACGACTTTGGGAGGAATGCTTTCCGGCCTAGATCAGTACACAGCAATAAGGTTAAGTTTTATATTGGGACTGCCGGTGCTCTTTGGCTCCTTCGTTTACGAGATGATAAAGAATGTCAATAGCATCAACATTTTTTCAGATTCAAGAGTATTAATAGGTATCCTTATAACATTTGTAGTCGGTTACCTATCTTTGTACCTTCTTGAGAAGATATCCAAATCAAGATTCTTAAGATATTTCGGTGTATATAGAATAGTCTTAGGACTTATTATCTTCCTTTTTATCCTTTGAACTAAACGACAGAGAGGATATCAATTCCCGTCATAGATTGAGGCGGTTCAACTCCTAATATATTTAAAATTGTAGGAGCAACATCAGCAAGAATTCCTGTAGGTGTTGCCTTATCACCTGTACCTATCTTGATAACTTTTTTCGGGTCGGCCAGGGTCAACTCTGTAATATCGCTTAATACAACAAATGGAACAGGGTTGTTCGTATGAGCTGTATCAACTCTTTTTGTTACACGATCTATCATGGTCTCACAGTTACCGTGATCTGCAATCATCATAAGTGCCCCATTCATCTCTAATACTTTAAAGGCAATTTCTTTTGCAAACTGATCAACAATCCCATTACCCTTAATTGTGGCTTCAAGATTACCGGTATGACCAAGCATATCCGGGTTAGCGAAATTAATGATAATAAATGAGTACTTTTTCTTATCAAGGTTATTTAACCTATATATCACTTCGTCTTTGATAATTTCTGCACTCATAGCAGGGACTGTGGCATAGTCAAAAACCTTTTGAGAAGGGATATTGAAGAAATCCTCACCGGTATGAGGTTCTTCAACACCACCATTGAAAAAGTATGTCACGTGCATGAACTTTTCTGTTTCACTTATGTGTAGCTGGTTCATGCGGTTATTTGATATTGCAGAAGAGAGTGTTTCAGTGATCTTTTTAGGCGGGAAAACTATATGCGTTGGCAAATCGTCAGCGTAACCAGTCATTGTCACAAAAAAGAGGTTCTTAGGTGATACCACTTTGGGAAACTTGTTAAAATCCGATTGAACGAAAACCTTGGTGATTTGACGGGCACGATCTTCGCGAAAATTATAGAAAAGGACTGAATCATTATCCTTAATTGCTCCCACAGGAATACCCTTATCATCTACAAGTGTAGTGGGAAGTATGAACTGATCGTTTTCTCCCTTTTTATAGCATTCTTGAAGCAGGGCATATGCATCTGTAGCCTTCCTTTCTCCCATCCCTACAAGGGCATTATATGCTCTATGAGTTCTCTCCCATCTGTTATCACGATCCATCCCGTAAAATCTTCCCATTATAGTTGCAAGCCGCCCTACTCCTGTCTCCTTCATCTTCTGAACTAGCTTACTCACATAAAAATAGCCGTCAGTGGCTCCTGTATCTCTACCGTCAAGCATCGCATGAATATATGGTTGAATACCCTCTTTTTTAGCCAAATCGATAAGGTGGAATAGATGTTCAATATGACCATGCACTCCCCCAGCACTAAGAATTCCAAAAAGATGTAGGTCACTTTTACGCTTCTTAACCTCATCAAACATCTCCCTGATCACAGGATTTTCATCCAGATCTCCATTTGCTATTGCATCATTAATTCTCGGAAGACTTTGATAGATCACTTGACCACTACCTATATTCAAATGCCCTACTTCACTATTCCCAGGTTCATCTTGAGGAAGGCCTACGTGCGTTCCTGAGGCGTGTAAAAGGGTGGAACGCCCATATGTCCAAGCGGTATCGAGAAATGGTGTCTTAGATTGAAGTACGGCATTACCCAACTTATCCGGATGAACTCCAAGTCCGTCTAGTATTAAAAGTACGACAAGATCTTTCCTGATTTTTTGAGTATCTCCTCTATCCTTTCCTTCTTTCGTGTTCTTGAAAAGCCAGCTAAACATGAGATAATGAGCAGTATCTGTAATTTAAGGTTATATAATAATACACTGACATGGACCTATTAAGCAAAAGTCAATTAACAGACCTTTGTACCGAAATCAATAGTACCATTGCCAGCTTAAACCTTGAAGAAAAAAAATCAAGATTCGGAGAGCTTCAAACCGAATCCATGGAAGAAAATTTCTGGAAAGATACTAACAGGGCAAGAATCATTCTTTCTGAAATGGATGCAATCAAAGCAGAAATTGATGAGGCGGCGAAGATAAAAGAGGAGATAGATCTCTTCATAGAGATGTTTGACGGCTCAAAGGAAGAAGAGCAGAATGAATTGATCCCTCTCTATGAAACCCTGCTAAGCAGATTTAATCAGTTCCAGGTTTTAAAGTTTTTAAGCGGCAAATATGATCCTGCAGACGTAATTCTGTCTATTCATGCAGGACAAGGCGGTACAGAAGCAAATGACTGGGCACAAATGTTAATGCGAATGTATATAAGATATGCAGAACGTATGGGATGGAAAGCCGACATTATACATATGGTTCAGGGCACGGAAGCAGGAATAAGCACTGCGACACTTAACATTCAAGGACGATACGCTTTCGGGAAACTAAAAAGGGAGGCTGGAACTCATAGGCTAATACGACTTTCCCCCTTTAATGCTCAAAACTTGAGACAGACCTCTTTTGCAGGGGTAGAGGTAATTCCCGTAATAGAAGATGATGACACTGACATTGTAATTAAAAGCGAAGACCTTGATATCAAAGCCGTAAGGGCAGGCGGAGCAGGCGGACAACATGTGAATAAAACATCTTCAGCAATTCAACTAACACACATACCAACAGGTATAACAGTACATTCTTCTGAGAGACGTGATCAGTCACAGAACCGTAAGACCGCTTTAACGATACTTAAAGCAAAGCTCTGGCAGTTGGAGGAGGAAAAGCGTGATAATGAAATGAAAGATATCAAAGGTGAGCATAAAATTGCTGGATGGGGGAATCAAATCAGAAATTATGTTCTTCATCCATATAAATTAGTAAAAGACCTGAGAACAGGTATAGAGACAAGTAATGCCGAAAAAGTGCTTGATGGAGACCTTGAAGCCTTTGTTGAAGCGCAGGTCAGATTACAGTAAGATGTAGGGTATGGATAAAGAAAAAAATCTGCCAATAATTAACTTCGATAAAGTATCAAAGATATACCCCGGGGGGATCATAGCATTGGACGAGGTCTCTTTTATTGTTGACCCGGGAGAGTTCACCTTCATTGTAGGCCCTTCTGGAGCCGGAAAATCTACTGCTATTCGTCTACTGATTAAAGAGGAGTTTCCAACACAGGGAAGTATTCAGTTTCAGGATATAAACGTAACATCCATTCCCAGAAAACTGCTCTCAATTTACAGGCAGCAGCTTGGGGTAGTCTTTCAGGATCTCAAACTGATTGAATCTAAAACCGTAAGCGAAAATGTAGAGTTCGCACTTGAGATTACTAATAGGAAGGATAGTGAAATTGCGGAGACAACAAACTACCTTCTTGATATAGTAAATCTCAAAGGCAGGGCACACCTATTTCCACAAGAACTTTCAGGTGGTGAGAAGCAAAGAGTCGCAATTGCAAGAGCACTGGCCAATGATCCTAAACTATTTATTGCAGACGAACCAACAGGCAATCTGGATCCTGAAAACGCACGAGAGATCATGAATATTCTGCAGGCGATTAACGAATGGGGTACAACAGTTATTGTAATTACTCACGATGATGTTATTGTAGATAAGATGCAGAAAAGGGTCCTTCGGATGAATCAGGGGAAAATAGTTGGAGACGAAAAGGGAGGCTCATATAAACCGCAGGTAAGCACTGAAAAAAAACCATCATTTCTCAAACGATTGAATGAAAAGGCTTCTACAGACGATGATACAAACGATAGGGAAATTGATATTCACAAAAGGGAAGATAATCAGTTTATTAATCAGATTGTAAAAAGAGATAAAAAGCTCGCAAGAAGGCTTGAGAAAGAAAATCTGAACACAGTAGAAAAGCTTCTAGATATGACCGAGGAAGATTTCAAAAGAATGGGTCTGAAAAAAGACCAGCTTGAAGTTCTTGAGGACGTAGTTAAAAATAACCTAAAAGAATAATGGAAACACTAAGCAGATTACTAAAATCCACGAAAACTAATCTCATAAGAAATAAGTGGCTTTCCTTATCAACTATCTTTGTAATATCAATTGTCTTTACAATATCGGCTTCATTTATTGGTCTTGCAATTATTGGCCAGAAAACGGTCTCATATTATGAAAAGAAGGCTCAAGTCATTGTTTTCTTCAAAAAGGAAGCTCCCGAAGCTGAAATTTTTAAGTTCAGGGATAAAATAAATGATAGTGAGATTGTAGAAAATATCGAGTATGTGTCCAAGGAACAGGCCTTGGAGATATATAAACAAGACTTTGAGGACGATCCAGACCTTGTTGAAACGATAACTGCTGATACCCTCCCGCCTAGTCTAAATATACGTGCTAAAACAATCGGTAATCTGCAAACTATAATCAAAAATATCAACCAGGAGAAGGAAAGAAATGCTTATGTCGACGAAGTCTTTTACTTCAAGGATGTTCTAGACAATATTAAAGCCCTTTCACAGTTTATTAGCTATGCAGCAATTATTCTGATCACGGGGCTGGCCGCGATATCCTTCTCATTAATTATGGTTACAATTGGTTTTAATATACTTGCTCACAAGAACGAAATTGAAATAATGCACCTCGTTGGCAGTACTGATCAATATATTAGAGTACCTTTTATACTCGAAGGGGCTTTTTACGGCATAACCGGAGGAATAATATCTTCTACCCTGATACTTCTTCCGTGGTATTTGGCAATGCACTTCTTATACGGCTCTGACTTCCACTACTGGGTTTCCCAGATACTTAACGATTTATCACTCCCCTACCTTAAAAGTTTTGATCCCCTCTTCACACTTGTCTTTCTTCTTATCCAAATCGGTATCGGAGTGTTTTTCGGCTCAGTGAGTAGCTACTTTGCTGTACTTAAATATTTGAATTTAAAGACTAAGTAATAGCAATGCGAAAAACCCTTAATCCGACTAAAACTGTACACATACTGCTCACCTTTCTACTTCTTGCTACATACGGTTTATGGATCGGACTTGGCAATAGAAAGGAAAATATGGTTTTAGCATATTCGACTACCTGTCCCAAGGAGATTGCAAACACTCCCGAATGCTTGGTGTATTTGCAGAAGCAAAAAGAAATGATAGATAAGGATAAAAAGAACTTCAGCCAGAATCTATCGAATGAGCAGTACCAACAGCTTTCGTTGCTGGAAAAGATCAACTACCTAGACTCTCAAATTAGTGCAATGGAAAGAGACATTGATGCCCTGGAAGTTGAGATGGAGACAAAAAATGTTGAGATAAGAATTTTAGGAAAGGAAATTGTTGAGACGGAGAATAATATTAATACGATTACTCAGGAGATCAATAAATTGGATAATAGCATTAAGAAGCGAATATCAATTTCATATAAGTATTCCTTCGTTACACCAGTGGAAATTCTTTTTGAGAATAGCAATTTTGAAAACCTTTTGCGCAAATTGAAATATCTTTCCGAGACAAAAAGAAAAGACAAGGAACTAATGGAACAGATGGCTAACCAATCAAAAGTACTTAAACAAGAAGAAACGCTGCTTTCGGAGAAACAGAGATCAGTTGAGCGAAAAAGACAGCAGATTGAGGAAGAAAAGACTGAGCAGTTTAAGCTTAAGGATCAGATGGCAGCACAAAGATCAGAAAGGGCATCACTTTATGCAGAATCCAGAAGACGTGAACAAGCTCTTCTTGCTCAGCTCGATGCGGCCAGGAAAGCAGAATCAAGCGTAGAGGCTTCTATAATCAAGTACATTCAGGATCACCCTGAAACAATGGTGAACTCGGGCACCGTGGTGGCTGGGTCATATATTGGTCAGATGGGAAGCACAGGCTGTTCAACAGCACCACATCTACACTTCACTATAGAGTACACAAGCCAGCCGATCGGTTATGCAAGCATTAACCCCTGGGGAGGATATCTAAAGAAGGGCCCTGACTACTGGGCAATATACGGGGGCTGGACGTACTATAACATTCATTCCGGCTCTTTCGTTACTCCTTTAACCGGAAATGCCTTTCTAACTCAGGATCATCATAGAGGCTGGTCAGGCGGTGCACCATATGCAGTTGATATGTCCAGCAGCGATGGTACAGCTACTTACGTCAGAGCGGTTAAGAATGGTACCCTGTATAAAGGTACGGAACCAATATGCGGAGGTAAATATGCAAAAGTTGTTCATTCAGGTGGAATTGAATCCTTTTATCTTCACCTAAAATAGCCCTTCATAAATATTTCACTTTAATTTTGTACCATATTACTTGTGGTGCAAAATACAATTCTTAAAAATATCTACGGATTGCTCTTCTTACTTTCCGTCTTCCTACTCCTCATTGTTGCAGAAAACATCGTGGAAAGAGCCTACGCCTCAGCATCCATAGTTATCAACGAGGTTATGTATGACCCGCAAGGTACTGACACAGGTTACGAATGGATAGAATTATATAATCCACTTAGTATAGCCATCTCACTAAATAACTGGAAGATACAAACAGCTGGGGTAACCTTTTCAGATACAGCAATCTTGGGAAACATTGAAATTCCTGCCCATACATACATTACTATCTGTGAAAGCAAGGTTCCAAACTGCACTTCATATGTTGCAAAACTATCCATACAAAACGGTGGAAGCGAGTCGGATGGACTGCAAATATTAGACAGCAAAGGAAACGTCGTAGATACAGTAATTTATGATTCACCTAATACAAACAATCTTACCAAGGAAAACGGACTTATAATAGACAGTGCGGAGTCAGCAACACCCTCAGAATCAGGCAAAAGCATTGGGAGGAAAAATCATATTGATACGGATAACTCTTACAACGATTTCTATATATTTGAGATACCAACATTTGGGATAGAAAACACTGCCTCAGAAGAACTCGCACCAACTGGACAACCTCCTTTACAGCTCTTAAGTCTCATTCTCCTCTTTATTCTTCTAGTATATTCTGATAGACTAATCCAAAAGATAATAATTTTAATAAAAAAGATTAATGCCACGTACAAAATCAAAAGCTACCACAAGTAAAAAGGTTGTAAAACAAAAGACTGTCAAAGCTACTCCAGCGAAAGAAGCCACTCCAATTCAACCTAAGAAGGTCGAAATCAAGTTTAACAAAGGTAAGTTACTGAAAGGGGTATTATATGTTGCTCTTTTTGTTCTAGCTTTCGGGCTAATCGATGTATTCGTACAGTATTTGAATAATGATTACAGCGTTGCAGTTGTAAACGGCGATAGAGTAAGCAAAGGCACATACTATGATAGGCTTTCAAAGGCATACGGCGTTCAGGCAACTTCCACACTTATTGATGAATCATTAATCGAGCAGGAAGGTGAGAATAAGAACATCACTGTAACTCAAAAAGAGATTGATGACCGTGTTAAAGAGATTGCCGATCAATTGGGAGGACAGAAGGTACTAGAGGAAACTTTAAAGTCTAATAATATAACACAGTCAGATATCGAGAGGCAGATCAAACTCGAAATTATAACAGGAAAAATCTTGAAGCCAACAATAAAGTATGAGCAAAAGGATGTTGAAGCTTTCTTTGATCAGTATAAAGAGGTGCTTTATGAGGGACAGGATGTAAAATATGCGGATAAAAAGGCAGAAGTCGAGACTAGCTTTGTTAATCAGAAGGTTGAAGAGGCTAAGACTGCATGGCTAGATGGTTTGAGATCTAAAGCCAAGATCCAAAATAATGTAACAGGAAAACCTACATACGGAGTTTTCAAGACAGTCTCTAATATTGTTAGCAACTTAGTTAAAGAGGCTAAAAACAAGTAACCAGAGAGGTCATCAAATATGAAAAAGGGAGTCATATGACTCCCTTTTTGGTTATTTGCGTAGTCCAGTAGTTTTATAGCTCCAGAGCATCTGAAGGTTCTACAAGGCAATATCCTCCCCTTTCACGAGCATATATCATAGATATCTTGGAGGTCTCTTTGTTTTTAAAAAGAATCTGTTTTTCACCCGCCAGTTCCATCTTTTCAATGGCTTCACCCTCAGAAAGTGGGGTCATATCTTCAAGCTTTTTCCGGCTCATTATTTTCGGGGCATAGTTTACATAATTATCCAGTGTTTCTTCTTCCTCTCCAAAGCCGTTTAATGCCTCCTCGGCTTCTATAACGCGCCATGGTGTCACACCTTCCCAGTTTTCCTTACGATCATAGTATCTTCTTAACCTCCTTACTAAAATATCACTCACTTTATCAACTATTGCATACATATCACTCCCAGACTCTTCAACTCTTATCATCGCCTTTGGAAGTGGGATATTAACATTCATTCTAAAATCCTTATCAACCCCTCTTGTTGAGACGTTTTCTTTGAGTACTATTTCAATATTTTCTAGGTCCCTGAAAAGCTCCTCGTGTTTAGTTAGCTTTTCAATAGCATACTTCTTTACAGGATCAGAAGGCTCCATCCCAACAAATGAGATATTAATATTCATTCAATTGAAATATAAAAAGTTAGTTCTTCTTAAATACAGAATACAGTCCGTAACCCAGAACTGCAAACAGAACTGTCCCTCCAAGAACCAAAAAGATGGTATCGGATGGTGAAGACTGGTAGCTCTGATCTTCAACCTTTATATTATACTTATCTGCGAAATATTGGATTATCGGCTGATCACCAACCAGATACTCCGTATCGCTGACAACCATAAAAGGGACGCCCCTTTGTTCATTTGGTACATCATATTTCTTAAACTCTTCATCCAGCATCTTTTGATTCTCAGTGTTGTTATACGTTTCTAACTCGGTTACTTTATCCTTCAAGTTATTAGTGTTTAAAAACTCTTTAACTTTGGCACAGTGGGTACATCCTTGTCTTACATACATTTTTAAAGGAAGCTCATCAACAGCCAATAAAGGTGTTACAGAGAGGAAAAAGATTCCAATAATAAATGCTAAGACTCTTTTCATATTCAAAGTTCTCAATATTATATCCAACTATTGTATCATACCACTCAAGACCTTGAATAATTAGGAATCGATCTATATAATGTGTGAGTTATTCCGCGGTAGCTCAATGGTGGAGCGGCTCGCTGTTAACGAGTAGGTTGAAGGTTCGAGTCCTTCCCGCGGAGTTTTTTTGATATAATCCTCTCGTATGATAGATATTAAACAAAAACTTTCAGAATTATCACTTACCTCTGAAAACGCAATTGTTATTGGCTCAGGAATACTGAATGCGCTAAATATTAGGGAAAGCCACGATATAGATGTAATCGTTGATACTGAAACATACAACAGATTAAAACAAAATCCTCAATTTATTGTCTCTCAACCCCTTGGTTTAGATGTTTTACAATATGATATATATGAGATTGTAACAGGTTGGAATATGACTGATATAAATAAAGTTTATTCTTTTGAAGAAATTTTTGAGAATTCTACTGTTATAGATGGAGTTAGATATAACTCGTTAGAGTTTTTGTTAACCGTAAAGAAAATTTGGGTTGGTGGCAAAAATCCCAGAGAGAAAGATAAAAAGGATATTGAAATAATTGAGAATTATCTCAAATCTAGCAAGTAACATAATTTGCTGACATCCACCTCAAAGTTAAATTTCAGGTTAAGGAATATCTCATATATTATTCTCCCTTATGCTCCACTTTCCATATCAAGTTAGGTTTAATCCCTGAAATTGCGGGAAGTAAGTGATTTAGAAACTGTTCGGCGGTCATCCTAAACTTTCTCCCCTTAGCTGATATCTTTACCCACCCATCCTCATCCTTATAATATTTCTCTGTAAAGTTCTTCGTACCCATATATACGACGTATGCTTCATTTTTGAGATTCATAGCCTCACTGTTTTCAAAATTTATTTTGTTATATTATATATTAATATGAAAATTGAACACGTGATAAACGATTTTCTGATTTTGAATCTGTACTCGATGATTTAAGTATAAAATACGTGCTTTCAAAATCCAATCCTCAGATCATCTTCTATTTCATAGTCAGCTGAAGTTTCCTATAATGTTAGAATGAAATCCAAAATCGGGCTAGTTACATTAGGAGTTAACAATTTTCAAAAATCCTTTAAGTTCTATAACGAGGGTCTTGGGTTTAAGACCCACAACTACAAGATCGGTGATGATTTTGCAGTCTTTGAAATGGATGGAACCTGGTTATCCATATATCCGAAGGAAAAACTCGCTGAAGATATAACCATATCGAGTGATGGCAAGGGATTTTCTGGATTTACTCTTGCTCATAATGTCAAAACAAAAGAGGAAGTAGACAAGGTTTTTAATCACGCTATCAAGGCCGGAGCCAGACCCATTAAGAGACCTCAGGATGTGTTTTGGGGAGGATATTCCGGATACTTTGCTGATCCCGATAACTACTACTGGGAAATTGCATATAACCCATTTACCGATTTAACTTAATCAATATAACAATGTCTGAACTCAAAACAAAACCCACAAACCAGAATCCTACAGAATTTTTAAATGCTGTGGAACCGGAAGAGAAAAGAGCTGACAGCTTCAAACTTCTTGAGCTATTCCAAAAGGCTACAGATGAAAAGCCCGTTATGTGGGGAACAAGCATAGTAGGATTCGGAATATACCATTATAAATCTGAAAGAAGCAGACAGGAAGGAGATTGGCCGCTTGTAGGATTCTCTCCCAGAAAACAAAATCTAACCCTTTACTTAATGCTGGGAAACCAGGAGGGAGATACTCTTCTAGCAAAATTAGGTAAACACAAACTAGGTGTGGGCTGTCTATATATTAAAAGACTTTCGGATGTAGATGAGGATATCCTTTCAAATCTGATTGAGACATCATTTATACGTATGAAGAAGGCAACAGCTTAAATAGTAATGGAAACTGCCATTTCCAATATAATTATTATAAGCTTTCCACATATATTGACTTTAGATTAAATACTCCTATTATTATATTGGAGTTGGTTATCTTAGCACCTTGCTAGTTAACGTAGGATGAGTTTAGCAAGTACTGGGTTGCAGGAGTGATTCTGCCTCACTGTTTATTCCTTAGATGATAACCAACTCCATTTTCATATATACAGCTCACCGCTACCTGTCAGATTCTCAATTAATAACGGCTTTTACATCATATAATCTCCCGTCCTATATATATTCCATTATACGAATATGTTCTAAAGGATAGTACTTACAAATCTTCTTGAAATTTCTCCCTATAAAGGCAAAATTTAAACCTCCCATTTAAACTTCAGACCCCAAAAGCGGATTATATGCCCTCTTGTATTACTAAGCTATAGCACTTTTTTGCTTGCAAAAAAATCTCTATCATGACCTAAATATAGTATAGATCGCTCTAAAATATTTGTAGTTAAGTCTTTATTTAAATTAAAAGGAAGGAGGTAAAACATTCTCAACAATTAACGCAAATAATTTTAGCTCTAACTAAAATGAAGCGAATACTATCCAGCCTGGTAGTAATTGCCGCTCTAGGAGCTTTAGCGGTAAGTAGTACCTTGGCAGTATTTTCTGATACTGAAATTATTTCAGGAAATACAATTGCAACTTCCACGCTTGATTTAACTCTTAATCATAGCGAAGGAAAGCCCTTCTCAATTGAAAATGCCGTTCCAGGGACAATGTCTGAATGGGAATACGCAGACATTTTCAATAGCGGTGACCTGCCGTTTGAGGCCTACATGTCTTTTGATATGACATCAGGGGCTCCTGCACTTTGGAATGCAGTGGTCGTTGAGCTTGAAACAGCAGGCGGAGACGGGATCTGTAACACTGACGACTTCGCAGAAAATACAATCTACAATGGACCGATCGCAGACTTTGCTGACGAGACTCTTGTCAGTACTATCGACTTTTGGCACTTAGCAAATGAGGATGATGCTTCAGGGACACCTGAAGACAATGTCCGAGCTGGGTGGACAGAAAGGATATGTCAAAGAGTTGGAGTTGCTGAAGATGCTCCTGAGGAAGCGATGGATGCAAGTGTAACATTCGATGAGATTGTTCTCACTGCACAGGATAATGACTAACTGTTTCCTCAATACTGGGACTGCACAGAAATGTGCAGTCTTAGTATGATTTAAGCTAATCCAAAGAAGAATGAACTCTTCCAATAAAAACTTATGGAGCATAGTATCAAAAGCTTTGGTTACTGTCTGCATAACATTAGTTATCATATTTATATCTCTGATCATTGTGTCTGAAGCGATGAATGATCTGCCCTTCAAAATGTTTAGTGTTGAGAGTGGTTCAATGTCCCCTACAATTGAAATGGGGGACTTAATTATTGTAGAGAAATCTAGTGATTACAAAAAGGGAGATATAATCACCTTTTCTACAATAAATGAGACGCCGAAGCGAACAATTACACATAGAATAGTTGATGTTGATGAAAAAGGCATTATTACAACCAAAGGCGATTTTAATCAATCAAATGATATAGATAAGGTGCAAAAGAATGACATACTGGGAGAGTATATTGCCAGAGCGCCATATATCGGTTTCTTTGTTTCATTTGTTAAAACAAAGGTTGGAGTAATCGTGCTTGTGGTCATCCCGGCTTTTCTTATCATTCTAAACGAAATTAAGAAAATCACCCAAGAGGTTGCGAAATTGAAAAGTGCCAGAGGTGAAGAGCTTTCCCACCCCTGACATAAAAATATACAATATTGATTTTATTCAATCAAGTTGATTAGGGATATTTGCTACACAGCAGTTTAAGTGACCCCAGCCTTTTCCGTAAGGACAAGTTTATCGTTTACATACATTGTTTTCCCAGCTTTAGCTTTAACTGGTACTTTATACTCTCCGGAGCCGTTAAGACCCTGAATAATGTAAGAATCACTGTCTACCTTTAGAAAATAATTTCCACTTGGGACTATAAACTCATACTCGCCATTAACATCTGTGACTTTGCTGTCCACTACCTTATTCCAGTCACCATCATATAAATTAATTTTGATATTCGGGAGCCTATCACCTTTACTATTCAAAATTATTCCAGGAGTCTTCTCGTTCTTTCCCTGAAGGTTTTTCTGTAAGATAATTAAGAGGGTTGCAATAGCTGCATAGACATACGATTCAAGATATGTAGGCCAGACGACTAATTGGAATCCTGCAACAAAGATTAACATTGTGGGGTTGAAAAAATCTACCGTTGATTGAAGAACCGTGAGACCTTGTTCTATAAAGCTTCTACGAGCTACTTTTCCGGTTGGGTCAAGAGGAATATCTGCATTAATGTATGATTTATCTCTCTTTACTTCAATATATCCTCCATAATACAAATTTCTATACTCGCCATCCCTTGTAAGGGGCTGTATCCTACTTGGGAAGGTATACTGCGAGTGGGTAATCATCAATTTGTATCTTCCCTTCTCTAATCTGCTCTGAATTACTCCAGTTTGACCTGTAACAAAAGAAGATATTAATGCGTTGTTTCTAAATATTCTAACCACGGCACCAAGTATTGGCTCTTTCGTCTGAGAATTATATACCGTCGACCAAGCATTTCGCTTGAATGATCGGCCAAAAATCGCTACATACCAAATCAGATACTGAACCAAGTATGAGTAGTTACCAAAATAGAAGTTAAACATCGTCAATGATGTGGTCGCATATTTCCAACCAAAAGCCCCTCTTCCTTCTTTATCTACAACATCTAAGTAAACGAATACAGTGTATCCTTCTTTAAATTCCTTAGGAAATGACAAAGTGATCTTTGTATTCCCCTCTACATCCTCCATTAACACTACATTACTATCATCAAGATGATATATACCAATGGTTTTCGGAGTAACCAGTAAGTTAACGTACTGATTAGTATCTTCTTTGAGAGCCCCCTGATTGGCTATAACCTCAATAGATGATTGTGAAAGATCTATTTCGTTAATGCTTCTATTTATTTTAAAAACAAAGTTGGGATCATCCTGAGACACGCCAAGCTGAAATCTTTCTTCATCAAGGAAACGAACCCCTTCCCCTTGGCAGTTCCTTTCTTGCTTCGAGGGTAGTATGCAGGCGTCATACAGACCGTGAGTTAAAATATCCAGACCAAGCCGTATTTCAGGATTAAAATACCAGATGAAAAGGGAAAGCAGTACTAAAAGGGGAATAATTCTCTTACGGTTAACTCTCATATCACGTTTATAGTATCAGATCTCACTCCTTTTTGATATACTCTGACAGTTTAAAATTCTGTATAAAACAAAAGTATGACTCCTAAAACCTCATTTCCAGACGGTTCAATGGAAAGCTCCAATAGCGAGGGAATACATGTTCCATCTGATAGAGGCGGGAATACTGAAGGGGTAAGTGAGAAGCTTGTTGAGGAGTTAAGCGCCTACTACTCTGATCCTAAAAATGTACTTGACCTTGAAGCAGAAGCCAGTCATCTGATGAATCAAGTACGGGGGACTGAAACAAGTTCTACCGAATTGCTACAAAGACTTGATATTCCCTTTCTTCTTAAAGCGTCACTGCTCGCCAAGATAACGCAGCTGAAAAAGAGACAGGAATAGACCTCCTGATGTTTTGTTATATAATACTCACATGAAAGTCCTAATTATTGAAGATGAAGATGCTTTGCGAAAGCCAATTCGCTTATTCCTCGAAAATAAGCGTTTTGAAGTCGATGAAGCTGAAGATGGAAAAATCGGATTAGAGATGGCCAGAATTAGCAATTATGACTGTATAATCCTAGACCTTAACCTGCCGGAAATAGATGGAGTGGAGGTCTGTAAAAGACTGAGAGACGAAAAGAACACAACCCCCATAATCATGGCAACGGCCAGATCACAGATATACAATAAGCTTGAGGGCTTTGAAACCGGTGCGGATGATTATATGACAAAACCCTTCAATTTAGAGGAGCTCGTAGCAAGAATAAAGGCTGTGATAAAGAGAAACAGCTTAAACAAGAGTGAAGCTCTCATTTTTGGACAGTATACCATCCACCCGGAAAGCAATCTTGTTATAAGCAGCAATAGCAGAGAGATAATGCTTAGCAACAAAGAGATGGGTATACTTGAATATCTTCTCAGAAACAAAGGACGCATCGTATCATCCGAAGAACTCCTCGAGCATGTGTGGTCTACAGAGGTTGATACATTTACACAAACTGTTAAAACTCATATCAAAACACTGCGTAAGAAAGTTGATACGCAAAAGGAGTTAATTCTTTCTGTCAAGGGAAAAGGCTACATAATAAGATAACTTCACGAAGATTTCACTATCTCTGAACTAGACTATCACAGTCTAATTAATTATCTAACTATTTTATGGAGAATATAATTGAAGTACATAATCTCACCAAAAGGTATAAAGATGCGGGAGCGGAAGTAACCGCACTCGATAATGTGAGTTTCAAACTCCCCAAAGGTTTTGATCTTGCAATTCTCGGGCCTTCTGGCTCAGGTAAAACCACCCTGCTGCAGCTTGTAGGTGGCTTGGATAAAATGACGGAAGGCGACGTTATTATTAATGGACAGAGCCTAAAAAAGATGAGCGATAAAGAAGTCTCGGAGTTCAGAAACAAAACCATGGGCTTTATATTTCAGATGATTTATCTCCAGGACTATTTCACCGCCAAAGAAAATATTATGCTTCCTATGATGGTAGCCGGCATAAGAAGAAAAGAAGCAATGGAAAAAGCTGACAGTCTTCTTGAAAAAGTCGGTCTTTTACATAGAGCTAATCACCTACCACGACAACTTTCAGGAGGGGAACAGCAGCGAGTCGCCGTAGCTAGGGCATTAGCGAATGATCCTCAAATTATCTTTGCAGATGAACCAACAGGTAAACTTGATAAAAAGAACTCTGAAATGGTAATTGAAACACTTGAATCACTCTCAAAAGAGAACGGCATGAGCGTCATAATCATTACCCACGACGAAAATATAGCCAAAAGATTTTCAAGGATAATCAAGCTTGAAAATGGAAAAGTAAAAAAAGATTTTAATTTAAATACTAAATAAACATGAGAATAACAGACATCCTCTCCATTAATGTAAAGAAGCTTAAAACCAGAGCTAAAAAAGCCCTCTTTTTAATCATCCCAGTCCTAACACTTGTAACTTTAAGTGTAATAATTACAAGCCAGATACAGAATATTAAAACAGCCCTTAATATAAGCGTATTTGACACAATAGCCGATCAGTATACTCTACTAGAAGTAAAGACTCAGCAAGAAGAATTCAATCCATCGCAATTTTTTAAGAATACCGGATCCATTGAAGACAACCGCTTTTCACAAGCCGATGTTAATACAGTCAGCACAATTGAAGGAGTTAAGAGTGCAGATTTGCAAAGTAACCTTCCAGTAAGACTGGTGGAGACCACAGACCTTTTTCCCGATAAGACTCTCAAGTTTAACAATTTAACCACTCTTAATGCTGATGCTGCAAAATTATATACAGAAGAAGATTTCAGCTACACCGAGGGAGAAACAATACCTATCATCTTAAATGCATCATCTCTTATCTACTCCTACGAAGATTGGAGTGAGGGCAATACAATAACGCTTGATATGTCCAAAGCGATTTCTATAACCCCGGGAAGCGGCGAATCGGCCAAAAGAATGTCGTTTCTTAAAACGGAATCACTGGATTACAATAAGGGAAATCTACTAGGAACTGAGTTCACACTGTCTTTCGGAGGTCTAGAGTCAATAACTGACTATACTGTATCCCGTAACGAAGGGGTTGTAACGATGACAAAGATGACTGATGCTGAAATGAGCGAAAAGGTAGAAGAGAGGAAAGATGCAATATCGGAGTATTGGGACTACAAGAAGATATCCACTCCCATCACCTACAAATTCAAAGTTGTAGGTATAATCGAAGACGAAAAAATTGTCTCAAACTACATTCCTGCTCAATTTGCACAAAAGGTCATGAAAGACCTTACCACAAATGAAATTAATGCTAGAGTATCAGCCGATTTACCTAACGATATTTTAAGCTCAGATTTCTCAGGACTCACATATAACGGGGACGAAATATCACAGGGATTCGGAGGATTTGTTGGACAGCTCGGCAAGAGACTTGAAACAAATATTCAGATAGGCGGACCACGGGCAGGAGGATCCGTCTCTTTCAGCCCTGACGGAATACAGACATACGCGATTCCAGGATTAATTATCGAAACGAATGATAGCAATGAGGTTGTTGGAGAGGTAAACGATACAGATATATATGAAAAAGCCAACAAATACGGAGATGTTTTAAGCCTTGTTGTAGAAGACATTAATAAAAGGGCAGAAGTAATCACTGCGTTAAACAGAGCGGGCTACGCGTATCAGGATCTTGGCGACCTGGAAGTTTTCGAAAAGCTGGAGGGCAATCTTGGTGCCATATCAAATGGATTACTTGTAAGTTTCGTTGTGCTTCTAATTGCTACAATCGTATTCACAATGAGTAAATTCGTATCAGAAAGTACTAAGGAAATCGGTATTTTTAGGGCTATCGGTATGAAAAGCAGTACAGTACTAACCCTATTTATACTTCAATCATTCCTTTATGTTTCAATAGGTTATCTTTCAGGAATCGGTCTTGGCATAGGATTAAATTTCGTAGCTTCTTCTGCGGTTGCCGCATGGTTCAAAAGCTTTATCGACCAGACCGTCTCACAAAGCTTTGATGTTATAAGGATAGCTGACAGCTCAATCTTCCTTGCTATCAACTGGCAGTCTATACTCCTTTACACTGTAATTCTATTCGTACTTACAATTTTTGTATCTCTCATTCCTTCCTTTACCGCATCAAAAATAAGTCCGGTAGAAGCGATGAAGAATGAATAAATGAAGTATAATATGGAGATGACATTTACAAAATCAATAAAATTTAAAATGGCACTGTGGTGTTCTACCCTACTTCTGGCATTCAGCCTCGGGTTTCTTCTTGTTGTCAATATCTTTCTCACCCAATACATGAAGAGTGTTAACCCGCTCCAGCCCATCTTCCCAAAAGGCGGAATTATCTTTAGAAATCTCGATACTCTAGAGATTGAACTCATACAGCAATCTAGAGATAAAGATCTCGATAATATAAGACTTCTTTCACTATATTCAATTCTACCACTAGCCATTTTCAGCTTTATCGGAGGATATTTCATCGCCGAGCAAACATTAAACCCGCTCGAGAATCTAAAAGATGAAATGCTTAGAAAGCAGTCAGATAATTTGGGAGAGGACATCAGCTATGAAGATACCGGGGATGAGATATCTGCCCTTATAAAAAGCTTCAACTCTATGTCTAAAAGACTTGCTCTTTCGTTTAAGTCTCAGAAGGAATTTGTAGAAAATGCTTCTCACGAAATTAAAACTCCACTTGCGATAATACAGGCAAACCTTGATACAGCACTCGCTGATAAAAGATTAACAAAAAGTGAAGTAATACCTCTTCTCCAAGAATGTAATAGATCTGTAAGATTTATGAATAAATTAACAGAGGATCTCCTTCTTCTATCTATACTAGGTAATGGGATCGAGAAGGAAAAGATAGACCTTTGTGATCTGCTTGAAGAAGTGAAAAGCCAAGCCGCCGGATTGATAAAAGACAACTCCTTTGGTATTGAGGTCAATTGTAAAAAAGGATATGAATTAGCTGGTAACAAGGTTCTTCTAGCAAGAGCTTTCCTGAATATAATTGAAAACTCTATTAAGTACTCCGGAGGTAATAAAGTAATGATTGAGGCGGTAAGGGAAAAGAAAGGTATCAAAATTATAATTAGGGATAATGGTAAAGGAATACCAAAAGATTCTGCAGAGAAGATATTTGATAGATTCTATAGAATAGACAAATCTCGATCCCGAAAAACGGGAGGAAGTGGACTAGGCCTATCTATCACAAAAGAGATTGTCAAAAAACACGATGGAGAAATATTTCTCAATGATACAAACTCAACAGGAGCCGAATTTATAATTACGCTCTAAGTGTTCAAACGTTTGAAACTGTATTCTTAATTTGCGATACTTGAGGACTATGAATACTTTTCTGGAGAAAATATATGAAGTCGCGAGCAGAATTCCAAAGGGTAGGGTCGCTACATACAAACAAATCGCATCGCTTGCAGGCAATTCAAAAGCTTACAGAGCGGTAGGTTCTGCTATGCGAAGAAACCCTGATACAAAAGTAGTCCCGTGTCACAGGGTAGTTGGCAGCGATGGGAAAATGCATGGATATTCAGGAGGAAAAGGAATTACAACCAAGATAGAGAAACTCCGTTCAGAAGGTGTGTTAATTAAAAATATGAAGGTAGACCTAAAAAGATTTCAGTGGTAACCTTCGCTTTAAAGCTTCCTGTATTTTCTCCATCCCAACAATCAAAAGTACAGTAGAGAATAAAACTAGGAAGAAATCAACCACAATATTTATCCTTACGCTTCTAAATATGATATACAGAAAAAGCAAATGATATAAAAACATTTCATAAGCATGCCTTGATAACCACTCAACAGCACTATGAACAACACCCAGAAGGTTCACCTTTGTTGCAATCATCCAGAGCAAAGCAATTACAGCAAGATTATACAGAATAAAATATGGTGTAGGCGGATATTCATTATGAAAAAGGCTTGTATTTAAGCCAAAGAGAAGTAAGATCCCCAGTAGAATTAGTGTCCCAATCGATGAAATTGCAAACACCCATGTTACGTTAATATGTTTATAAAACTTCTGTAGGAAAAAGCCTGCAATATATATTATAAACCAGCCAAAAACGAAATTAAACTTGGATAGAAAATCTATTTCCACAAATTGTGTAATTGCAGAGAAAATCATAGACAAAATCAGAAAAGCGATGATGATATATTTAAACGCCCGAACTCTGGAAAGAAGCTGCAAGGATATAATGACAATATAAAGAGATAGAAAAAGCCGAGGAATCCATGCATAGCCAACGCCTCCCAGAAGAAAGACCGTATTAAAAACATATTTCCAATCAGCTTTTTGGATGAGCTCCCCGAATCTTCCCATAATAGCCATTGCAACAATAAATAGAAGAACATAAAGATAATATGGTTTGACAATTCGTATTACCCTCTTAGCTATAGATCTCCAGATATCCTGGTACGTAATCGGCACGTCTTTAGATGTAGCATGTAGAAATCCTGATACGAATACGAAAATACCTACGCTAAAATGAATAAGTTCCCATATGAGATTCAAATATGGTGCTCCTCCTTTATGTTCAGCAAGAATATGAGTCAAAATAACAATTATGGTTGCAAAAGCTTTTAACTTGTCAACCTCGGGATAATACCTTCGATCCAAATTCATATTCCAGCATCCTAGAACTAAAGTTATTCTGCCTATTCATACTAACTCTTAATATAACAAATGGGAAGAGATATTTAGTATAATATGAGGATGAAAATAGTAAAGAGATGGTTTGATGAGAGATACCGAGCGGAAAACATTGTGTATCAGCTTCCCAAAGGTACTCTTTTTCTCCATTCAAAAGACCCAAAAACAATAGATAGCGTTTTTGCTATAACATCTCTAATAGGTTCTTTCTTCAATGATATCATTGAAGTCAAAGGTGGAACTGCACACTTTCTCGAACATATACTTGGAGGAAGGCCCAATAAAACCTTCAAAACAAAAAACCAGATTGATAATTACGAATTCGGTACTAAAAAATACCCCAAGATTCACTCCAATGCCTGGACAAGCCGTGCCGGTGTCATCTTTTATGGAACATCGCATCATAAAGGTGAAACCAGACTACTCAAAAGAATCATTTCTATGATGGAGTTTGATCCTGAAAAAATGAACAAATATATTGAAAAGGAACGCAAGATAATTCTTTCTGAACTTGGTGAAAAGAGCAAACCCCAAAAGAACTCTGTACTACAATTTTGGAAATTCGCATTTAAGGATCTTGGGCCCGAATACCAGAGATATGTACTGGGAACAGAAGAGGATATAAAAGGTATAGCCACAAATGACCTTCAAAAATTTTACAAAGTCATTTTCAATAGGGACGCAGTAATACTTTCATTGCAATCAAATTTAGACATTTCAGAAGAGACTGAAACTCTTTTAAATTACGCTGATGAAATTGTTTTTCAAAACAAGAATAAAATAGATAAAAAGCCTGAGGAGAAGATAGAAAATCAATTTAGGTACAAACATTTCTTTGACGAAAGAGCTACAAACATTTATGTAGAACTAAGTTGCTTTGAAAAAGATCTTTTAAAAATAGATTATAACCAGCGAGTAACACGAATTCTCTCTTATAATCTAGTTAACTACCTTATTTTTGAAATCATTAGAGAGAAGAAGGGATATGTATACTCATCTGAGGCGATATATAATTCAAGTCTTTTAGCGAAATATAATAGCAAAGGGATTTGCTTCTCAACAAATAAACAAAACTTCGTTAAAGCTCTGAATGAATATTTCAAGATAATAAGTAAAGGGGCAGAAAATTTTCTTAAGACTGCCTCAGGAAAAAATTGGCTTGAAAGCCAGATAAGTGGAACAATCTTTCCAAATACCATGGAATACGATGATGATTACGGAAGATCTAAAGCATCACATTACCTCGAGGGGTATGACATATATGACTACTCCAAGCTAAAGAAAGCAGTCTTAAAGGTAAAAAGCAATGACCTCACAAACTATATAAAAAAAGTTTTTTTAGATACACCCCATTTGGTATGGATACAATCAGATTTGAATGAAAAGACTATCTATAAAGATTTTAAGAAGACTGACTACTATAAATACCAGTCAAAACTTCCTATCTCGCAGCCTTAAGGAGGTTCAGGAGAAGTTCCCGTTCACTTCCTGTTGTGACATACGTTCTCATATCACTATCATATAGTGTTGTCGTAATCCTTGTCTGTATGAGCTTACCATTATAAATATAGTGTGTGAGGACTAACCCCTGCCGGGTGCCAATCCATGGAATCTGATCAAAAAATAGATTCCCTAGTCCATAATAAATCAGCTTACCGTTGTAGATTTCAAATGTCTGAGGCTGGTGTGCCTGAGTCCCTATAACAATATCAGCACCTAAATCAATTGCTTTTCTAAATACTGCCTTTTGGTCGGGAGAGGACAGAGGTTTATAACAGATTGGATATATTACATCACTGGGAGGGTATGAGTAACACTCTTGAAATTGGAAGTCCACAATTACAACATCAGCTTGGGTCTTGGCCTCTTTAATATCACTTTCCATTTTTTTTACTGAATATGAGTTTGCCCCTGCTCTCTCTACACCGGCTAAAGCTCCTGTACCGAGAATTGTATCGTAATAGTTATAGCCCAAAAAAGCTATTTTACTTCCCTTTACATCTTTTACCAAAATTTTAGAAGCATCCTCACTATCTAGACCTCCTCCAAAATGATCAATACCTAGCTTAGTATATCTCTCTATACTGCTCTTATTTGCCAAAGCACCGTAATCGTTGTTGTGATTACCCGTTAGTTCAACAATATCCAACCCTATATCCTGGAGTGCTTTTATATACTCAGGTTTCGCACAAAATCTCATCCCGCCACCGGGAATACAGCCATCCACAAAAGATACTTCATTAGATGTGTGAGTAAGATCAGCGTCTTTCAGAAACTCTTTGATCTTTTGAGCCGGATATCCTGCATCCCCGCTGGCAGTTATCTTAGGAGCTAAAGATCGGGAAATAGCTGTAACCCCAGTCATATTTATTTTCGCCACCTTAGCAGTACCAAACTCCCCGACTCTAACATCAGCGGTATTATTATATACGGCTTTCGTAATATGCTCAGGAACCTCCCCTACTATAGCAATTCCATAGTTGATTCCTCCCTTAACAGGGTTATCCAGGAAATAAGCACCATCTAGCTTTAATACCTGCATTTCATAACTTAGGTGTTCAACTTTGACCAGACCTAAGTTTTTTTTCTCATTTGCGGTTTCAAGTGCACTTACCAAATCCTCACTCTCTTTTATTATCCACTGTTTTTCACCAAATTTCTCATTAAGAATTGTTTTCACAAACTCAGCATCACCCATACTTACCAAAATCTCCTTACTCAGAAGCTCAGAACTCTTCAGCTCATTCTTCACCCAATAGTGGTGCCCTACAGGTACTAAATAGGATGAAAATAGAAAGGATTCATCACTTTTACCCGTCACTGCAATTCGTGTTTCAGCATCACCGGTAAATGAAAACCTTGGAATCTCTTCAAGCTTCATTGCTTTCATATCCGTTTTTATTTTTCCCGCAAGTTCTGAATCGACAGAGGAATCAAACCTAGCATCATAGGTTCTATACTCTCTAACTATATTCTTGGGAAAAGGATCAAACACTCTCCAAAGATCGACCCTTGGATATTGATCAACTATAATATGTACGATAGCAGCACCAAAAAAGGCAAACAAAAACAGAGGAAGGAGCAAGGGTGCTTTAAGAGGTCTCCACTGACGTTTCGATTTAACTCTTCTAAAATCGTCCTTTACATTAATAACTACTGTCATACTTCCTGAATTTGACTTATACTCTCAAAAGATATCTTTTATTACTCATAATGACAAGTGGTGCCTACATATAAAACAAAATTAAGGAACTATGAGATACGCTTTCCTAATTCTGAGGAGTATCACATCATTAAGAATGAGATCTTTAACTCTGATGCATACGACTTTGAGACCTCAACCGCAGAACCTGTAATCATCGACTGCGGTGCACACATAGGACTTTCTGTTCTTTATTTCAAAACCCTGTTTTCAAATGCTCAAATTCACGCTTTTGAACCAAACCCGGAGGCTTTTAAATTTCTTGAGGAAAACATAAGTATAAATAATCTGAGTAATGTTAAGGTCTATAGAAAGGCTGTAGATACTAAGGCGGGATGTAAAAGCCTTTTTATAGACCTTAATGACTACTGGTTCTCCAATTCCAGCTATAGCCGGGGAACATGGAAGGGAGCTGAAAAGGATGTAACTGTTGAGATCGAAACGGTAGATATAAAGGAAGTTGTCAACAATCTCTTAAAAACTCATAAGTTTATCGACTTACTAAAACTCGATATTGAAGGATACGAAGTAAAGATAATTAAACACATACAAGAGCAGTTAAAAGATATCAAAAACCTCATAGTTGAATACCACCCTGTTAACAAAAAAGAATTTACAAAGACCCTCTCACAAATACAGAAATACTATCGCAACATCGAATATATCTCCGAAGGGAAGAGCTTCAGAAAGCCGGATCTCAACAATCTATTTGTAGTTAAAGCCTTTAATTGATATCTCTCACTATCCAGCTTAAAAAAGAGATTGTTTTTCTACGAAATAGGAAGTAGAGCTCTCTACCCAATTTTTCAGAGCTGTGACGGATCAGACTTCTTTTGAGCTGATCCCCTTTTTGCTTGTGAACCGGATCACATGAAAGAAGATCTAGTTTTAAAACTCTCGTTTTGTCGAAAGCCTTATCTTTAATATCATCCTTAATCTCATCCTCGCCATCTTCTTTATATATCTTTAATATCTTATGAGGAATTTTCCCGCTATTTATCATCACATAATCAACATCTCTTCCAATATATCTATTAATTTCCTGAATCATATCTGTTTGGCCAAACCCTCTGGTTTCTCCTATCTTAGTCATTAGATTGGAAACGTATACTATTTTTGCGGAGGTCTTCTCCAAGGCCTCAGAAACACCCGGTATCACAATATTCGCGATAATACTTGTATACAGATCACCCGGGCCAACAACGATATAATCGGACTCCAAGATTGCTTTTACAGCCTCAGGATTAGCTTGTGCCTTACCGTCAACACTCAACTTGGTCAGACGGCTCTTATTACTGCTTTCATCTATGAAATGCTCCCCAACAACTCTTGCTCCGTTACTATAGTCTGCAACCAGCCTTACCTTATCAAGGGTGACAGGAATAATTGTTCCCCTTAATCCAAAGAGCTCACTGCTTGCCTTCACCGCATTTACTTCTGAACCCGTGATATCCGACAGAGCAATCATTATCAAATTACCTAATGTATGACCGCTTAATCCCTTTCCCTTAGAAAATCTGTACATAAACAATTCCCTCAAAATATCGCCGCCATTTCTCTTGGAAAGAGCTATTATAGATTTCCGTAGATCACTAAGAGGGAGAAGACCAAACTCGTCCCTTACAATAGCATTGCTCCCCCCATCGTCCGTCATTGAAACTATCACACTCAAACTGACATCGGGATAGTCTTTTAGACCTTTCAAAACGACTGTAGTTCCTGTTCCTCCGCCTATTGCAGTTACTTTCATGATTTAGATGCTTGAGTTTCCAAAGTTAGTTTATAAGGTATATATTAGATTGAACTATCTTAACTAGTTACGTATACTCAAAAGGATGGGCACCAAAAGGAATAAAAGAGCCAAAAAACTTATTAAAAGTTTGATGTATGGAATAATAATTATCTTCTTCCTATGGGTAATCTACCAGAATCTAGAAGATTTTCAAACACTGGCCAGTACTATACAGAGGGTTAAACCCTTTTTGCTTTTAAATACGATACTTTTAGGTCTAGGTAACTTTGTTATTTATAGCTTCATTTTTCAAAAAAGTTTTCAAACAATATCAGAAGAAACAAAGTATCCAAAACTTTTAACTAAAACAATTGTTTATCACTTTTTAAGTATCAGCAACCCTCTCGGAGTAACGGGAGGATCAGCATATTTAGTAAAGTATGCAGTTGAGAGAGGACTCTCGCATATTAAAGCGGTTTTCGGGTTATTGGTCACAAACCTCTCAACAAACCTAGCATACCTTTCCATTTTGATATTTACCCTTTACAGCTTAAATTTATCAAACAGGCTGGAATTATATCAGTGGTACGCAGCTTTCGTAATATTTGCAATAATACTTGGGATTATTCTTGCCCTAGCCTTCTTTATAATTCTTCCTAAGTTCAGCGGGAATGTCGCCCATACAGTCGCAAGGATAATAAATAGGATTGTAAAGCCTGTTATCGGACGAGAGCTTCTTTCTGACCGTACTATTGAGGATTATACTAATGAGGCAAGAACCCTATCCAGCCGTTTCGACAAATCAATATACAAGTTTCTCCAATCATTACCAATTTCACTTGCGTACCATGGAATTAATGTACTAATCCTCTTTCTCTCTTTCTACGCCTTTGATATCCTGATTCCTATTTCCAAAATCATGACCCTTTATGGTGTAATCACACTCTTCACTGTAGTATCTCCTACCCCTCAAGGATTGGGAATTGTAGAAGGGTTAGCCCAAACAGCAGCTGTTTCTGTCCAGATTCCGGGTTCAGGAGCCATTTTGGCAATTCTTATATATCGGCTTGCAGTACTTTGGATTCCAGCACTCCTCGGGCTTCTTCTTTTCAGATATGCACACACAGAGAAGGTTGTTAATGTACAGAAAGCAGCTCCGTCCAGCTAGAGGTATAGTTTGGAGAGACCAGTTCTTTTGCACTTATCTTATTTTGCGAGAAAAGCTCTCTTCCAAGTTTTATAGACCCTTTCCATTTACGGTTAACTGAATCTACAACCTCAAAAACTGGATCCAGTTTTCTGGCATTGGTAAACATGCCCAGCTGGTAACCTTCCGGTTTAATATCAAAAATGGAAATTCCCGCTTTACGATATTTAAACCCATCCTTATAGATCTTCTTTAGACCCTGCAGTACCCCGGCCAAAATGACAGAAGATGAGTTAGTATGTTCCTCTAGTTCAACCGTTATACTATTCATATACTGTTTATGATTTTGGTTATAGTAGTTTGTCCTTATATATACAGACAGATATTTGGCTTCTACACCTTCTTCCCTTAAACTTTCTCCTGCACTATGAGAAAATCGAGCCAAAACTCCCGAAAGCTCATTAAAATGCTCTATATATCCCGAAAAGCTCCTTGATACTACCAGGCTCTTACGAATATCATTATGATGGAAGTTGCAATCTAAGTTTCCAAGCTCCTGCTGCACTTTCCAACCGTTAATACCCATTTGAGATCGAATCCACGATTCATTGAGTGTTTTGAAATTATACGCACTTTCAACCCCCATACTTCTCAACTTATTATACGATCGAAAACCTATCCCCCAAACATCCTCTACCGGAATATTTTTGAGAATTCCATCAATTTGTTTTACACTCATAATATTCATATCCATTACGCCATTGAGAGTAAGGTTCTTTTTCGCAATATGATTACCAATTTTTGCTAATGTTTTTGTTTTTGCAACTCCGATAGAGACAGGAATTCCTGTACACCGATAAACACTATCTTTAATCTGTTTGGCATACATTGTAAGATCACGGTATCTTAAAGACGTTAAATCCAGAAAGGCTTCATCTATGGAATATATCTCTATTTCAGGCACCATCTCTTCCAAAACGCTCATTACTCTGCGAGACATATCGGCATAAAGGGAATAGTTTGAGGATCGAACTTCGGCATTATGCTTATTTAAGAAATCTTTGGCTTTAAACAAAGGTTCTCCCATTTTAACACCCAAAGCTTTTGCCTCCTGAGATCTGGCCACGATACATCCGTCATTATTTGAAAGAACAACCGTGGGAATATTCCTAAGCTTAGGATCAAAGACCCGTTCGCACGACACAAAAAAGTTGTTACAGTCTACCAATCCATATACTTTACTCATACTTTCTTTATGACAAAAGTTACAACACCCCATACTTCAAAATCATCACTCTGTTTAATAGTAACAGGTGAATACTTAGGATTTTCAGGGAAAAGTGAGATGTTCCCCCTGTTTTTAAGAAGGCGCTTAACTGTAAAACCCCCGTTGTATAAAGCAATAACAATACTATTATTTGATGGCTCCAAAGATCTATCAACTACAAGCATGTCCCCGTCATGAATACCGGCATTAATCATTGAATATCCATCAACCCGAACGAAAAACGTTGCCGCAGGATGCTTAATACATAAATCATTAAGGTCCATAGGAGTTCCGACAGCTTCACTAACAATACTGGTAAAGCCTGCAGGGACACTTTCATTCATCAAAAAGACTATGCTATCTCTCATATACCGATTAATTATATATATAGTATACTGTATATACTCCCATAGGCATAAGTCAAGAGGTATTATTGTTACAGGCTATAAAGGGTTGACTTGTTTTTTTATCCTTTGTAATCTATGAAGATTACGCACTAAAGAATATGGGTAGAAAAAAGATAATAGAGGTAAAAAATATAGTTAAGGATTACAAAGGCTTCAAAGCTGTAAAAGGGGTTTCCTTTGACGTATACGAGGGAGAGATATTTGGCCTTCTAGGTCCAAACGGAGCAGGAAAGACAACCACACTGGAAATAATAGAAACTTTAAGGGATGAAACCGAAGGAGATGTGATAGTAGCAGGAAAAAGCATTAACAAAGAACCTTCGGCAATAAAAGAGATGATCGGAGTCCAGCTGCAAGAAGCCGGCTTTTACCCTAATCTCACCCTGCTGCAAATCATGAACTTATTTGCCGATCTTTATGATGTGAAGATCGAAGCTCTCTCAATACTCAAAAAGGTAGGACTAGGAGATAAAGCTAACGCCATTTTTACAAAGCTATCCGGAGGTCAGAAACAACGATTTTCAATAGCAACAACTCTTATTAACAAGCCCAAAATTATCTTCTTAGACGAACCGACTACCGGACTTGATCCGCAGGCAAGAAGAAACTTGTGGGATTTGATCCGAGAAATCAACCAAAATGAAACAACAATCGTCATGACAACACACTATATGGAAGAAGCAGAGTTCCTATGCAATAGGGTTGGAATTATGGATGAAGGAAAGATCATAGCATTGGATTCTCCCGATAATCTAGTCGAAAAGCTTCTGAAAACTGGATTTAAAGGCCACAAAAGAACCAAAGAAGCAAACTTGGAAGATGTCTTTATTAACTTAACAGGAAAAGAACTTAGAGATGAGTAGCTACAGTATGAAAAGACAACTAAAAGCAATTAAAGCTCTTACCAAAGCTAGTCTTACATCCATGCTTAAAACCCCTGAATCCATTGTTTTCGGATTAATATTTCCCCTTATATTTATTGTTATATTCGGACTTATCGGCGGAAACGGTGGAAAACTCGAGATATACATCACAAGAGATAGTGATAAAAGTTCCCCAGTTTATAAAGTTATTGAAAAAATAGACAGTTTTGAGCTGAAAGAATACGACTCATATAAAGAAGCTCAGGAAGATCTTAAGAAGGGCAATTTGGCTGGGATTCTAGATATAAAGACAAAAGCTTCTCAATTTATACTTAACCTTACAACGAGCAAAGCATCTCCAGAGCAAGGAGGGTTATTAACCTCAGTGGTTACAGGAATTGCAAATACGATAAATCTTGAAAGTGTAGACAAAAGCCGATTACCTGTATCGGTATTACAGGATGAGATATCCGGGAGAAAGTATAAACAAATTGACTTCATACTTCCTGGACAACTAGGATTTGCTCTCTTAAGTGCAGGGGTTTTCGGAACTGCTTTTGCTCTTATATCACTCCGTGACACACTTGTGCTCAAACGGTTCTTCGCAACTCCAATCGCTAAATCCAATATTCTAGTAGCAGAAGGGATCAGCAGGCTCGTATATTCAACAGTTCAAGCGGCCGTCATTATCGCTGTTGGATACTTCTTCTTTGGTTTTACACTCATACACGGGATTCCTACCTTCCTTCAAATGCTTGTTATCTCCATTTCCGGATTGTTCGTATTCTTGGGTATCGGATTATTTATTTCCTCAGTAGCTAAGGACCAGAATTCTGTACCGACTATTGCAAACCTCTTCACTCTCCCCCAATTTCTCCTCTCAGGAACCTTCTTCCCGATTGAGATGTTCCCGCAGTGGCTTCAACCGATAGCTAACATCCTCCCTCTTACGCATATGAATAATGCACTACGTGCAATTGCATTTGAAGGGGCTAAATTTTCAGAAGTACTCCCCGAACTCGGTGTATTACTCATCTGGATGATTGTTGTATATGCAGCGACAGCTAAAGTTTTCAAGTGGGAATCGAAGTAGGCCTTTAGTATTGCACAACTCTTTACTAGCGAGTATCCTTTACCTATGAAAATCTTTATCAGGAATGCTCTAACTGTTCTTTTAATTGCTCTTCCTGCTATCATTATCATTTCCATCTTTTACATCCTAAAAGGAACGAGTGATCCTTCTGATAGTCGCAAAAGTGAAGAACCAAAATATTACCTCGGAGTATCCGGTTACATACCTCCAAATTTTCCCAAACAGTCCATTGCAGATATTCAGAAATACTGGGAAACTCTCCCCTCATATGCAAATCTATATGGGATCCACGTTAACTGGAAGGACAAAGATACTATTTCAAACCTCTCAAATGCTACACAACAACCCAAAGAAATCCTATTAGGATATCAGGATCCTTCTGACTGGATAGGAAAAAAAGATGACCTGAAAAAACAGATTGATCTAATTATAAAAGACCATTCTAACATCAAATACTTAGGAATCGGCAATGAGATAAACATTATTCAACTCTCTGAAGATCACGACATATCAGAGTTGTACACTGTTCTTGATGAAATGACTCAATATGTAAAGAGAAAGAATAAGGATATTAAAGTTTTTACAACAATACAGTATGATGCCCTTAGAGGTGATGGTTATTTAATGGGAGACTCAGACAAGCGTAGTTTCAACCTAAAACTTGTCCATGAAGTCGAGAAGCATGTTGACTTTGTAGCTTTTACTGTTTTCCCATACTTTGATTATAAAGACCCGAAAGACATCCCCTCTTCGTATCTCACAGATTTAGCTTTGTATACAGATAAATCCTTTGCTATAACAGAAACGGCATGGCCGACACGAAAACAGTTTGGTGGAAAGCTTAAAACTCTGACTGAACAAGGATACAGCTGGTCAGAAAATGAACAGCTGGAGTATATGAAAATACTAAAATCTTTTATTGAAAAGAGCAGTACATACATAGAGTTTGTGAACTGGCTGTACATGAATGATATTACTGATTGGAAAGATGGAGATTCACCAACTTCTAATGAGCTTTTTGAAACTGTTGGCTTCAGGTATAATAACGGTGAAGAGAAAAAGGGATCTTCTTTTTGGTACAGATGGGTAAATAACTTATAGAGAAAATAGAAATGGCTCCGCAAAGCACAGTATATAAAGATAAAGAAATCTTATCGCAAAATATCCCTACCTTGAACTTAATTAGGGAACCACTTAGAGAGTTGATGGAAGGAGCTGATGAAAGGAAAATTCTCACGAATCAAGGACAGGCTGACAGGACAGCTGTGCATCTTCTTAAAAAGCTCTTCTCACTAGCCTCAAGAAAAGGAAACCCTGGTTTATTCCCCAATTTTAGGGCTCTACTTAAACTTTCAGACACTAAGACTCTTAATGAAGCATCTCTGGCAATTTTTTATGAACAGTATTCTGATGAGCTCGGTAAACTTGAATTATTAGGAGTTAGTTTGGGCAATACTAAATTTGTTCTATCTCTACCAATCAATATAGACGAACCTCTTGGTATCATTTACCTAGAGCGAAATCACTGGGACTTAGTTGAAACGGGTCGAAACGGCCTACTTGATGGGAAAACTATAAAGGAAAATATAAAACCTCGTGGAGAGATTTATAGTCACTTGCTAGTAAATAAAAATGTAGAAGCAGAATCTGAGTTCGCTCGTTCGACTCTAGTCGTATAAAATGGTATAATGAAAAAGAAATTAATATACGCTTTTAAGCATATTTCATGGAATTAAAGCTCCAATCAAAAGTATTCTACCCTTCTCATGGAGCGGGATGGGTCAAATCTCAAAAGGTAATCGAATTTGGTGGTGAACAGAAGGAATATTACGAATTCCAATTCATTAACTCCCCTCTAACAATATCAGCCCCCATTATGAACATAGATAAACTGGGCATAAGAGAGGTTCACAAAGAGAGAGAGATTATCAAGCGGATTTCAATACTGAAAAAGAAGAAATCCCTTAAGCCAAAAGCTAAAGATTTCAATGAATTAATGGAAATACTTGGAGAGTTAGAGTCTAAAGGTGACATTGATGCTTATGTCCAAATCATTCAATATTGTAACAATATCAAGAAGCAAAGGGATGCAGAGGGTAGACTAATACCTGTAAGCATTGATAAGCATATCAAGAATTCAATTGACAATATTGTAGCAGAACTTGCTGTTTCTTCCGATAGTGACATGCCACACGCAATGGTTCGATTTGAGAAAGCAACCGGTCTGAAAACAGTTTAAACTCCAAAAGTATTCCTGAACTGAGACATCAATAGAGATATTTTTTCTCTGACACCCTTCATTTCAGTAGTATCACTAGACTGAGGCCCTCCAAGCTCATCACTTAGTGTTTCCAATTCATCCTCAGAGACTTCAATCCCAACAGGATCCATGCCGGATCTCAAACCAGCTAACAGTTTATCCGATAGATGCATGTCACTATGTACGTTCACATCAAAAACATTCAACAACTCTTTAAGCTCAATCAAGTTAAGCTTTAACACTCCTCTTTGCATTTAAGTTACTTCTCAAATTTAACAGCCAGCTCCTGACTCTCCACAACAGTTAACATTGCGTTATCTAAGCTATCCTCCAATTTTACACTTGTGGCTCCAACATCAGTTGCTAGCTTATCAATATTATCAGAAACCACAGATTTGAGAAGATCCGATTGTGTATTTAACAGAACACGAACTTTCTGCCCTACAACCAATCCAGCTTCTTTCCGAAGATTTTGAACTGCTCTCGCAACTTCTCTATATAGTCCGGCTTGTTTAAGTTCCTTAGTGAGCTCAGTACTCAGTGTTATAAAATCAAGGCCATCTTTCAATGTGGTAAGGTTATCACCTGCAACTTCTTTCTCGGTATATTTGACTTCAGATACATTCAACTCAGACTGAAGAATTGGAAGGTACTGTTCTTCTTTCAAATTAGTATAGGCAAGACCAAGTGGCTGTCTCAATTTTATTTTCTTCTCATCTCTTATTTTAAGGCCAATGGAGGATAGCTTTCTAACTTTCTCCATTGTTTCCAGAACTTTGAGATCAAGATCAGCCTCCGTAAACTCTGGGTAATCCTCAAGATGAACCGACTCTTTCGCATTATCTCCATCAGCCCCTATAACGAGGTTTTGATACATCTCCTCAGTGATAAACGGCATAAAAGGAGCCAGAAGCTTTACGAGAGAGACAAGGGCGTAATACAGGGTATTAAGTGCATCAGGATTTCCTCCTTTAAATCTATCTCTGGATCTTCGTATGTACCAGGTGGAAAGGTCCATAACATAGTCCTGAAGCCTTGTAGCAGCCGTATAGAAGCTGTAATTATCCATAGCACTATTAACTTCTATTGCGACATTTTTTGTTGCATTAACAACCCATCTATCCATTAGATCGCTAAGCTTATTCTCATCAAAGCTTTTATCATACTCCCAGTTATGCAGTTTGGCATATGTCACAAAGTATACATACGAGTTCCATAAAGGAAGCATAAACTGCCTCCTTGCATCTTCTATAACACTCCACCCAAATCTTACATTCTTTCCATATGGAGATAAGGCAAAGTTCCAACGAATAAGATCGGAACCCACTTTGTCAGCAGCTTCATCAAACGGTATATAGTTCTTCTTCGTTTTACTCATCTTATCGTTGCTCTCATCCCGCATCTCGGCAAAAGTTAAGACCTTTTTATATGGGACTTTTCCTTCCATAACAACACCAAAAACAAGCATAGAATAGAACCAGAGGCGGACCTGTTCTATCATCTCAGTAACATAATCAGCAGGGAACCACTTCTCCCAGTAACTCTTGTCTTCCAGATACTTAAGCGTTGAGAACGGCACAACTCCTGCATCAAGCCAGCAGTCACCCACATCTGAAACTCTTGACACATCCTTTCCGCACTTTGGACACTTGATCTCTATCTCATCAACCCATGGTCTATGGATACTTTTAAGATTATCCACTTTTGAAGGGTCTACTGCCACTTTCTTGAGATCTTCAAGCCCTCCTACTACGGTAAGTTCACCGCAGTCACATTCATAGAAAGGTAGCGAAAGTCCATAGAACCTTTTTCGTGATATCATCCAGTCCCCCATATTCTTCAACCAGTCCTGCATCCTCTTACCTGCATAATCAGGCACCCAATCGGCTTTTTCAGCCTCCTTTTTCAGTTCCTCTCTTATCTTATCCAGATTTATAAACCAGTTATTCTCAAGTCTAAAGAGACACTTTGTTTTACACCTCCAACAGTGAGGATAAACATGTTTAAAGTTCTCCGTTTTAAAGAGAAGGTCCTTTGACTTCAAATACTCAAAGACCTCATCTTTCACATCATGAGCGTATTTACCAGTTAAATCGCCATAGCCCTCAGTATACTTTCCTGACTCATCAAGAGGAGATATAGCCGGAGCTCCTACTTCTAATCCCAATTCGTAGTCTTCCTGTCCACATCCCGGTGCTATATGAACTATACCTGTACCATCGTCTTCTGACACCAACTCCCACTTAACAACATAATGGTCAACTCCCTTTTGGGCAGGAATATCATAAAGCGACTCATACTTCATATCCAGAAGCTCTTTTACATCAACCTTTTCGGCCTCACTAAAGCCAAGCTTCCGTGATGGTTTTGAAGCAAGGTAATAAGTAACACCTTCTTTAATGGCCTTAACATACTCAAGTTTAGGATTAACGGCTAGTAGAACATTGGCGGAAAGAGTCCAAGGTGTTGTGGTCCATGCAAGAAGATACTCATTTTCCCTTCCTAATATCCTAAACTTTACATAAACAGAGGTATCTTCAATCTCTTTATATCCGTCGGCCTTCTCATGTTCAGAAAGACCTGTCTCGCACCGCGGACACCAGGTTGTAGCAGAATGATTCTTATATAGAAGACCTTTTTCATGACATTTCTTTAGGAAGTTCCATATATAAAGATTGTTTTCTTTAGACATTGTGTAGTATGAGTTTTCCCAGTCCATAAACATACCAAGTCTTTTAGATTGCTCTGTCTGTATAGCCGAGTACTTATTCACACGTGCCACACATGCATCCGTAAAATTTCCAAGTCCATAATCATAAATATCCTTCTTGCTGTTAAATCCTAGTGCCTTTTCAACTTCTACCTCCACCCATAAACCCTGACAGTCAAATCCCATCTGATATCTTTGATCAAATCCTTTCATCCCCTTATACCTACATACTAGGTCTTTATATGTTCTAGCCCATGCATGGTGAAGTCCCATGGGATTGTTTGCGGTTATTGGACCATCTATAAAACTGAATCTTTTCTCTTTCCCATTGTTCTTGTGCATATACTTTTGGACAGTACCCTTTTCGTCCCACCACTTAAGCAGATCATTTTCCATCTGTACAAAATCCTGCCTCTGGTTTACGTCTCTAAGTTTTCCCATATTAAAAGTATATGTTAATTTAATAAAAAGCCCCTCTTTGGAACCTAAGAAAGATCTTAAACTCCAAAGAGGGGTGAACTACTAATTCACGGTAGTACACGGTACCACCCTCACTTTTCCTTAACCACTTTTCAATGGTTTAGCATATGATTACGGTTGCCCTCCGTCAGTCTTTACCCCGCTAACTTATAGTGTCAGCAGCTCTCCCTGATACTCCCCGGTGATATCCGGATCAAAGTATTATGGTGTAAGTATACAAAAGATAATCGGGATTGGCAAATCAGCCCTTTCTAGGTTCGAGAATAGCACTTATTGTCCGCCCAAAAGCATCAAAGAGCTCGCTTGCCTTGTCAGAGGATAAAACCCGTACCAGATTGTCCTGCAGTCCCCAAAATCCTCCAAGAATAATAGCCACCTGTGTCTGTGGATCTAAAACTTCACTTGATTTAGAGAGGACTTTAATATGGCTCGTAGTTAAATTCACATTACTCCATGTATATCTGACTTCATAAGTATGCGATGTTTTATTATCTATTACTCTATAAAAAAGAGATCCTCCATAAGGATCCGGCCCAAATGAAAACCTTTCCACTCTGTCATCTATTAAATACCTACTCTTAATCGATTCCACGCTTTCAGATAGGCCAATCTCGCAAATTAAATCCTGATACTTGTCATCAAATGTAGATCCTTCAATCGGCATGGTTTAGTCCTATAAACTTATACATTGTATAGTATTATATCACTGAAGGCAGGTCCTTAATGTATGAAATAAAGGGGCAACATCGTCTTCATTAAGTTGCAGATCCATAGCCGGAAAGCAGATATAAACCATTGCCAACGCTGCCATGACAGCCTCCTCTCTTTTATCAGGGCTATTCTCAATATTAGGGAAAATAGGGTGATTTCTTTTATTGTACACACTTATAGCACTTCTCGCTTTCTCTCTACGACTCCATTCAATGGTCACTTTATACGGTCTACCATCAGGAGATATTAGAGACGCATTTACTTCTCCTAAATCCCCCACAGCTCTATACCAATAATTATTGAAACCCCGGTCTATTTCCCATCCGAGTGGAAATTCCTCACTAAGTTTAAACTCTTTTTTTAACTGCTCTAAGCTCTCTCTAAATGTTTGACTATTTTCAATTGTCATATTATATCTCAGATAATCGTATAAATATCACTGCATTATACCACTAATACGCTAAAAATCCTTTGATGCTCTAATAACAGACATCTCATACTTCATCATTCTGCTGAGAGCTGTGAAATCTTGAGGACTTAAACTCATCAATAAACTATCAATATTTAACTTTAATCCACTAAGAACCGACTGTGCAATCAAAGTCGCCGGGCCGTTAACAAATCCGCTAGCATAGAGTTTAGTGTCATTTCTTTCACTTGTAAGACCCGAATATATATTATTCTCTTCCCCTACTCCCCACATAAATGTAGTTGTATAGACTTCATTTGACCTTATATGACGCACATTTATCCTAACCATCTTAAATCTTCCCTGCGGATCCGTGCTGACAATAAAACTATCCTCTGTCGATGGATCCATCCAGTTTTCAATATATCCGGCGTCTAAATCAAATACGGTCTCCCAGCCCTCCAAATATTCGATGACACTTTCTCTCTCTAAATTCATCGTAGATTCTAATATATAAATACAGATATCTGAATAGATTGATTTAGGTTATGTAAAAGGATAATATTAACGGGATTAGTTCATAAGCAGAAAAATGGGAAGAGAAAAATACACATGGGATTTAGGGCTGTTATATAAATCAGACGATGATCCGCAAATAGAAATAGACTGCGAAGGAACACTCAGGGAATGGAACAGTTTCATAAAGAAATGGAAAAAAGATAAAAAATACTTGGAAGATCCCAAAGCTCTTTACATCGCCTTAAAAGAGTTTGAACATCTTTACACTGTTTACGGACTTGCTGATAAACCCATGTACTACTTCTGGCTTAAACAGGCGCTAAAACAGGATGATCCCAAAATCAAAGCCAAGTTATCAAAAATTGAAGATTTTGCTACTAAACTGGGAAATGATATCCAATTCTTTACAAACAGCATCGCACGGATTCCTACTGACAGTCAAAAGAAATTCCTAAAAGACAAAAACCTGGCCGTCTATAATCATTTTCTTGAAAGGACATTTATATCAGGTAAATATCTTCTATCAGATGATGAGGAGAAAATACTTAACCTCATGGTAAAGCCGGCATATGCAAATTGGACTAAAATGACCGAAGAGTTTCTTTCAAAAGAAGAACGGGAAATGATTACAGAAAAAGGGAAAAGGCAGATCGAACCCTTTAACCAGATAGTAGGGTCCACAAATTCCACAAATAAAAAAATCCGAGATCTTGCTGGAAAATATCTCCACGAGATAAATGCTCAATTTGCGGATGTAGCCACAGAAGAGATCAACTCAATTCTAGAATATAAAAAGGTCCTTGATGACCTAAGAAAAATAGAGAGGCCTGATGTTAGCAGACATATTTCTGATGATATAGACTCAGAAGTGGTTGATTCACTCATCAAATCAGTCTCAAGCAGATTTGATATCTCTCAGCGATACTATAAATTGAAAGCGAAACTTCTTAAGCTAAAGAAGCTTAAATACCACGAAAGGAACGTACCGATTGGCGAATTAAAAACTGAGTTTAAATTCGATGAAAGTAAAAAGCTTGTCCTTAGAACATTTGAAAAACTTGATAGTGAGCTTTTTCATCTTGCCAAACTTTTTTTTGATCGACGTTTAGTTGATGTAAACCCTAAGAAAGGCAAAATTGGCGGTGCTTTCTGCATCGGTTACAAAACAACTTTACCGACATATATTCTGCTCAACCATAATGACAAAATCTCTGATGTTACAACAATTGCTCATGAATTCGGTCACGGAATAAATAACGAACTAATGAAAAAATCCCTCTCTGAAATTAATTATGGAGCTCCAACAAGCACTGCTGAAGTAGCTAGCACCTTTTTTGAGGATTTTATAATTAACGAGATCAGCTTAACCCTTTCCGACAAAGAGCGTCTAATTCTTAAACTCGAAAAATTGAACGGTGATATCTCATCAATCTTCAGGCAGGTCGCTCTTTACAAGTTTGAGCAGGAACTTCATAAACAATATAGAGAGAAAGGTTACCTATCTAAAATAGAAATTGGTAATTTATTCTCGAAGCATATGTTCGCCTACATGGGTAGCTCTGTTTCAAAGGACAAGGGTAGCGAAAACTGGTGGGTATATTGGAGCCATATTCGAAATTTCTTTTACGTATACTCCTATGCAAGCGGACTACTTATATCCAAATCTCTACAGAATTTCGTGAAAAGAGACCCTACATTTATACAAAGTGTTAAGTCTTTTCTTTCTGAAGGGCAAAGGCGATCGCCAAAAGATATCTTTAAAACAATGGGGATTGATATAACCGATAAAGCATTCTGGAATAAAGGGCTGGATCAGATTGAAGCCCTACTTAATGAAGTAGAGTCATTAGCCAAAAAACTTGGTAAGATATAACTATGGATGTCAAACTTGAAGAGAGCTGGAAAACACTTCTAAAAGACGAATTTGATAAAGAATACTTCAAGTACTTAACAACCTTTGTCAGAGAACAATACAAAACAAAGAAAATATATCCTCCTGCCAGTCTCATTTTCAACGCACTAAATCTCTGTTCCTTTGATAATGTAAAAGTGGTGATTCTTGGACAGGACCCCTACCACGGTTACAATCAGGCAAACGGCCTTTCTTTCTCTGTAAATGATGGGATACCAATTCCACCTTCCCTACAAAACATCTATAAGGAAATAAAAAGTGACATAGGAGTAACAGTTCCCAAAAGCGGAAATCTCCAAAGATGGGCCAAACAGGGAGTGCTGCTCTTGAATGCCACCTTAACAGTACAAGCAGGAATAGCAAACTCACATCAGGGATATGGGTGGGAAGAATTCACTGATGCTATAGTAAAAGTTGTTTCAGAGCAAAAAGAACACGTTGTCTTTATTCTCTGGGGTTCATATGCACAAAAGAAAGGGGCCGTGATAGATGAATCAAAGCACTTAATTCTCAATTCTCCTCATCCATCACCTTTCTCTGCTGACAGAGGATTCTTTGGAAGTAAGCCATTTAGCAAGACTAACGAATATTTAACTAAACACAAACTGAATCCAATAAACTGGTAACATGGAGAATGAAATAAATGACCTCTTAACACAAAAGAATATAAAAATCTCATGTATTATACCTGCATATAATGAGGGCGAAACAGTTGAGAATGTTCTCAAAATAATCTCTTCTTACTCACCCTTTTCTGAAATCATACTCGTAAATGATGGCTCAAAAGATCAAACACGAGATATTTTCATGAAGTATGAAACAGAATATCCAAAAATAAGAGTTATAAGTAATGAAACGAATAATGGTAAAACGAATGCCATAATAAAAGGCGTTGCAAACTCAAAGGGTCAACTTCTTGTTTTTATAGACGCAGATCTCTTAACTTTAACTCACGATCATCTAGATAGGCTCATTACACCTGTCTTAAAAGGTGAAATAGATATGGCAATTCTTAGCAAGGAAAGTGATGATATCAGTCCGATCGGGTGGTCAAATTTTATTGTTTCCAGACCCCTGGGAGGAGAGCGTGCAATTTGGAAAAAAGATTTCGAGAAGATACATTTTGACGGTGACGAAAGATATGGGTTAGAGGTAATGCTTAATACTGCCTATATTAATATGAATAAAAGAATAAGAACTATTAGGGCTCCCAAGTTACTCTCTCTCTACCAATCACAAAAGAAGCAATCACTCATTACAGCGCTCCTGAGGTGGAAAGGGATGCTCCATGATATTCACAAAGTAACAGGAGTTAAAGGTTATGTTAAACAAGCCGTTGAGGTTGAAGAAGACCGCTTAAGAAAACTGTATGAAGTCAAAGAAAGAAGCCGAGTAAAAGCTCCAATGATGGCAGGTATTCTAGTTGCGGGTTTAACACTATCAACAATCACTTTTCTGCTTTTAAACACTAGAAATAGAATAGAAAAGACAAAAGGTTTTCTAAAAAAGAATTCTAATTAACCCCAAGCTGTTTTTTTGCAAACTCACTTAGATTCCTTCTTTTCATCCAATCTCTTTCGGTTTTGGAGAGATGAACTTTTCTTAATCTCAAGCTTTTTGGTGTAACTTCCAGAATTTCATCTTCCTTTAAAAAGGCCAGTGCAAATTCCAACGTTAAAGCCATATACTGTTTAAGACTAATCTGAGTAACCTCTGCATGACTCATTCTCACACTCGTTTTATGCCTTTCTTTAGTTGGATTAGCTTCCATATCCTCATCATATTTGTTCATACCCATTATCATGCCCTCATAAACGGCATCACCTGGCTTGATAAATAACTGTCCTCTCTCTTGAATCATGTTTAAGGCGTATGCTCTGGCCTCACCGTTATCCATGGAAATAATAACTCCCTTTCTATAAACGTTACTCTCACCCTGCTTGGGTACATACTCCTTGAATGAACTTCCAAAAATAAGGTTACCTTTAGTTGCCGTTATTAAGTCATTCCTCAGTCCAAAAAGATTTCTGGTTAAGATTTCGTATTCGAACTTTGTTTGTCCACCGATATTTCGCATATCAATCATCTGACCGTTTCTATCGCTCAGAGCTTGCGTCACAACACTTAGATATTCAGACGGAACCTCAATAAACAAGGTTTCAAGCGGTTCGTGAAGCTTACCATCAATTTCTCTCAAAATTACTTCCGGTTTTCTCACCTGAAACTCAAAACCTTCTCGTCTTAAGGTTTCAATAAGTATTGAAAGCTGAAGCTCTCCTCTACCTGCAACAACATAAGATCCACCATCTCCTGACTTAATTTCCAGTGTTGCGTTATTCTCTTTTTCCTGATCTAACCTTTTTTGAAGAAGCGATGCCGTAACAAACTGTCCTTCTTTACCAACTAATGGTGATGTATTTGCTTCAAACTTTATCGATACTGAAGGGGGAGAGATCTTAAGTGCAGGCATTGCTTCAACATTGTTGATATCACAAAGAGTTCCTCCAATAGCAGTGGAGTCTATACCTGCAACCGCAACTATCTCACCGGCACTTGCTTCGTTAACATCAATCCATTCCATGCCTTCTCTGGTAAGAATTCTTTTTGTTCTGCCTTGTACTTTTTGTGCTTTCTCCTCGTCACTCGTAACAAGAACAACGGGTTGTCCCTGTTTTACAGTCCCCCTGTTAATCTTCCCTATTAAATACCTACCGTTATGACTATCATATTCCATAGCATTTATCTGCATCTGAAAAGGAGCTTTATCATCTCCTACATGGGCAGGAACAATGTTTATAATAGCATCAAGAAGTGGAGTTACATTCCCTGTTGTTACATTAGGAACGGTTAAATCTCCTTCTGGCATCTGTGTGAAAACCTTGCCTTCTCGACTTATAGCGTAAAGGACAGGAAAATCCAGCTGGTCATCTCTTGTTGCAAGATCTAGAACCAAATTTTGCACTTCATTTTCTGAGTCTTTAACATTTGCCAGCTTCTGATCTATCTTGTTTATCAATACAATAACTTTTAGCCCTAACTCCAAAGCTTTCTTTAAAACCACTTTGGTTTGAGCCATCACACCTTCCCTAGCATCAACAAGCAAAATACATCCTTCAGCCATATTCAATGTTCTTTCAACCTCCCCACCAAAATCAGCATGACCCGGGGTATCTATAACATTTATTTTATATCCCTGATACCTAACTGAAATATTCTTGGCAAGAATTGTTATACCCTTCTCTCTTTCTAAATCATTTGAATCAAGTATCTGAGTCTGTCCCATCTCTTCCTGATTATCTCTGAAAAGGTGGCACTGCTTCATAATTGCGTCAACAAGAGTCGTCTTCCCATGATCTACATGGGCTATGATAGCAACGTTTCTAATTTTATCCTGTAAAATTGGTTGAGACATGACGTTAATTATAGCAGAAAAACACCTAAAAAAGCTAAGGAAGCGGAATGTTTATTTTTAGCTTCTCTAAAACATCTACATATATCTTTAAAACAAGATGGTCTAATCTCTCCAAGTAGTAGAAAATTACGCCGAAGACCCCATGATCTTTGAAGTGTTCCTGTAATGTTCTTTCGCTTGTTACTGTTTCATCCTTTGCTCCAAGAACACTCGAACTATTATCAAAAAAAACTAGCTTGTCGTCCTCTTCTGTCGCTCCTAAAACATCTTTCTTTATGAGCCCTTCCTGTAACTTTTCCTCCTCAACAGATATTCTCTCAGGCAACACCAAATATGAGATTTCGGGAAACTCCTTGATTACATTAGTTCCCCGTCCGTCATTGGCAAGAACAAGTGACGTAGGAAGAAACTTTACTTGAGCAAGTCCTGCTACCCGAGTTTTAAAGTATACTGTCCCTAATATACCCCTATTCTGAGTCAATCCCGGATTTGGGAGACCTCCCGTCAGCCTCACATATCCGATATCATTATTAATCTCTTTCTGTAAAAAGACCTTTGCAAAAGACTCCTGTATTGAAACTTCCACTACCTCCAATTTCTCAAAATCAAACCCTAAATCCGCCTGTACAACATTTACGGGAACCTTAACTCCAGATATCTCTATCTTCAAAGGAAATATTTCCCCTAACCTGTACTGGCCTTTTGAAGGGATCACAAACGAAACCGTTTTATCAGTTTCAACGACAAAAAAGCCCAATCTATCAAGCAAAGTGTGCTCCAAATATACAAGTGAAAGAGAAATTATAGTAACTAACAATACATTCACGGAGTTTAGAGCAACGGATCGGGAAGATTTAGGCATTACTCCATTTTTTCTATCTACAGTATCTTTGCAAAGCGGGCAGTAGTCTCCATCCTTTCTTGTACTACAGGAGAAACATATTGACTGCTTTGGGAAAAACATCCACCAGACAGGATAAGCAACGAGAATAAAGACTCCGAGTATTGCAAAGAAGTGTATAAAAACCCAGCATGAGATAACATACAAAAGGACTTTAACCAATATCAGCAATGGATTCAATTTTATCAGTTCATTCATTATTTTGAGTAGTATAGTAATATTGATAAGTCTACTAAATCACATACCCGGTTCCCATCTAGATCACATGATGTAGCTGTACTAGGAGTATAGTCAAATATAAATATTTTCCAACCGGCAACCCATTTCGTTATTAGTGTCAGAAACTCCTGATCTTTGATGACATCATCTCCATTTATATCAAAAGGGATAAGAAAACTAGGCAATGATGAGGTTGAAAAAGGTGTAAATCCAGCTCCGGGTCGCAGGTTTGGCACAGTAGTTGTAAAGCAGTTCAATACATCAAACTCACAGCTATTATCACATCTTACACTCCCCGAGCTAAACCCGAAATCCGTGCATGACTTAACAACATCTTGCAGTATCTCACACTCTTCAGGATATTCAACTACTCCATCACCGCAGACACTAATTCTAACCGTTGCACCAACAGAATCAGATTGGGCTGCGTATGTTTTTACCACCGGAAGAGAAGCTAGTGCAATGGTTAGGACTCCGAGTCCCAAAAAAACAGTTTTAAGTTGTTTTTCTAAGTTCCAAACCATTCATTTTATCTTGAAACATTTGATTTTTTGGACTTAAGTTCAATTTTGAAATACTTTCTAAAAACCAGAAACAAAACAATAACGGCTAATGTAAAAGCGACCCTCTCGGACCATGGCATATACAACTGCCATAAAGACAGAAGTTTATAATATACACCCGCGATGAAATTTGCGGGTACTACTGTAAAGTACAATTTTGAAGCAGCTGCTACCCCGATAGAAGCACCATTACCCTGCACTGCCTTCTTTTTGGGGGAGGCTTCTACATATGCGAAATAATCACCCGGCTTAGTATTAACAGGCAGATCGAGAATGATTGATACTACTTTAGATTCTCCAGGTTTAAGTGGAAACCTTTCAGGGTCAAATCTGAACCATACCATAGCAGGTTTTCTTTCCGGCTGCTTTTCGTGATAGGCAATACTCAGCCCATATTCAGCCTCCTCGTCCCCGGTATTTAGCACTGTAATGCTGGGAAGCCTATAAATCTGACCCGGTTTCAACTTATCATCGACTATTATCTTTCCTGTCCCTACCCCTACTCCAATACTTGCAAGGACCGGGCTTGTAATGCTCAGGAGAATTACAGTTACAAGCAGAAGTTTTATGTATTTTTGCATATTCCTATTTTTAAACTAGTTCGCTACTGCTTGTACAATCACATCAACAGCTTGTGATGCAAATGAAGAAGATGATGTAGGCGTATTAATCTGCAAATCAAAGGTTTTCGTTCCACTGGTTGCAACAGCAGTCCCCAGCGTTTGATAAGAAGTTGTTAATGCAGTGTAGTTGGTAGGAGGTGTTCCACAGGTGGCAGTACAGAACCTATGTATATACTGGTCGGCAGCAGCTGTGGCTCCAAGTGTCCAAGCTGTGCTGTTCTGCCCTCTGATATTAAAATCTTCAGTGATATTCCCATTATTGGTTGCAGTTTGGAGATCATTTAAATCCGCTGCAATGGTCGACTTTGTTGTATTCACAGCAAGGGTACCATAGGCAACCGTACCATCTGATACAGTAACGGAGATATTTTGCACTGTTACAGTAGCTGCCACAGTGGCAGTATCTGCTGCTAACACTTTAAACCCAAATAGAAAACCAAATGAAGTTACCCCTACAATAGTGAGTACTTTACCTATTCCCATAGTAGAATATTCAAAAGATTAAATATTAATAAACATTACATGAGCCTCTGTAGTATGTCAACAATACGCCCCATCCTGTAGTCTATATTTGTATATTGGAATAGACAAATACAATAATACCTGAGTACAATGAAGTAGAAATGACACACCGTCCTTTATCGAAAAGTTTAGCAACTCTCTTATCCTATTTTGCTACGGCTTTAAGTACCACGTATTTTTTATACTTTATTATTTCACACTCTCTCCCCTACTTTGAGCAGGATGTTCAGGCAGCAACCTTTTCAATACAAACTGGTTACTATTTGGGCGATGGAACGGATAACCGAACTATCACAGGACTTGGCTTTCAACCTGACCTCATACTCATTAAAGATGACTCCAATGCAGGCGTAGATGGAACACTGTTTAAGACTTCTGCCATGTCAGGGGAAACAACGGCAAGGTTAGCAGATCAGGATGTAGATATAACTTCTGATACAATACAATCGATTGACAGCGATGGATTTACAATTGGGACAAATGCAGATGTAAATACTTCTGCGGTGATGTATTTCTGGATTGCATTCGGAGGTTCCGACTGTACGTCGTCAGGGACATTTTGTGTTGGAAGTTATACTGGGAATGGGACGTCTCAATCTGTAAATACAGGCTTTCAGCCTGATCTTGCCATAGTTAAATCTTCCAATACAAGTCTTGCGATGTGGAAATCTACCCCTATGGGCACCAATACTTCTAATTTCTTCGGGCTCAATAACGAGGATAGCACTGGGCAGAGAATTCAAACTCTAGATGCATCAGGATTTACTGTGGGAAATAACAATGTAGTTAATGAAAACAGTATAAATTTCTGGTTTATAGCTTTTAAAGAAGTCTCAGGTGCCATGGATGTGGGAACATATACAGGGAATGCTACGGATAATCGAGATATAGATACCTCTATAGACTCCGGCCTTACATTCAGACCAAACTATGTATTTGTGAAAAACAAAACAAATACAACAAACAGACAAGCTGTACATAGTATCTCAGAACACTATGGCGACAGATCTTTTTTCTCAACAGACACAGGTAGTGCACCAAATAACATACAGCAGCTACTTTCCACAGGAGGATTTCAAATAGGGACTTCAAACGAGACTAATATTAACGCATCAACCTATTACTACGCAGCCTTCGGTGGAGCATCAACAAAGACGGCTGGGACAGGAACCTTCCTCATGGACAACGGATCATATACCGGGACAGGATCATCGCTCTCTGTAACATCTCTTAGCTATAAACCTGATCTTGTAATTATAAAACACAACGATCAAACCACAGACCAGGATGCTGTCTTTAAAACATCATTAATGATCGGCGATGCTACCGGATACTTTGCCAACGGTGCTTCAAACTTTGCCGGCGCGATTACATCACTAAACTCTGACGGTTTTACTGTAGGCACTCATGCAACAGTTAATACCTCCGGAGACACCTACTATTGGACTGCATTTGGTAATGCAATGAAACCAGATAAGTCTGGGGGCTCATCCGACTTTTTAATAGGTTCATATATTGGAGATGGTACTGATAATCGTGATATATACCGTCTTCCTATTCAGCCCAATCTGGTTGCTGTTAAGGGAAACGGGGGGAATGTAGGAGCTTGGAGGACTTCAAATATAACTGGGGATTCCTCGATCTTTTTTAATGCTCTAACGGCCGGTGCCGATTATATACAGCAAATCAATTCCGATGGGTTTCAAAGGGGAACAAATAGTATAGTGAACTTTGCCGGCAGAACATTCTTCTATTTCATGTTTAAAACAGGAAACAAATTTGCTGTCGGAAATTATACTGGGAATGGTACTTCTCAAAATGTGACAAGCTCAACATGGCAACCTGACTTCATATGGGTTAAGAAAGAAACCGGCGGAACAGCACGGGGTGCAATACTCAGAACAAGTGCTCAAAGCGGAGATGCAGCACAACCGTTTAGAAACGCTCCAACCGAGACGGGAGCTATAACATCTATCTTAACAACCGGTTTCAGCGTTGGAAATCAGGTCGCGGCAAACGAAAATACTTTTGCGTATCAATATGCAGTTTGGGTAAAAAGTATTGTAGTATCAATAACTGTAAGTGACGGAATCGTCGCCTACGGACTACTCTCAGCCAATGCTTCGAAAAATACCACCGCAGGAGATTTAAATGATACCCAAACGGTTACTAACGCTGGGAATGTTAATGTAACGGCTAATATTAAAGGGCAAAACACCAGCTGTCCATGGACACTAGCGGGTACAACAGGAACGGATCAGTATAAGCATGAATTTTCTACTAACGCGGGGGCAAACTGGACAGCACTCACAACCTCATATCAGACATTAGGAACTGGAATCGCACAAACTGGGACAAAAACGTTTGATCTCAGACTTACAACCCCAACCTCAACAACATGCGGAACACAGCAAAATGCGGATGTTGTCGTACAGGCTGTTGCGGAATAAAAGCTGGTTGCCGGACCTGGACTCGAACCAAGATTAACTGCTCCAGAGGCAGTCGTCCTACCTTTAGACGATCCGGCAATAACATAGGGATTATACAAAATCTGCCGCTAATTTGCGAATCTAGACATGAGGTAAACAGAGATTAAGGCTAATACAATACCAAGTACTTCATATGGTGTAACTTTCTCGTGGTACAAGAACAAACCGATTGCAGTAAAGAGGACAACAGAAATCACTGCATAAATAACTCCTGAGTTTGAAAACTCCATTACCTTGTACATCCTCTGAAAACCGAAAGCACTAATAATATAGATAATAATACCACCAAGAATATATAGAACTTTCTTTGTCCCTACAGCAGAAATAGAGTTTTTAAGCAACACATCGCCAATGACTACAAATACGGTAACTATTAAAACAGTAAGGATTTTCAAATACCACGGATAATTCATTTTTATAGCCTTAACCAGTTAATGGCTTGCAATATAAATACTTTTACTTTTTCCCATCCCATAATCTCATAACATTCAAGCAACGGAGGACTTTGGAGTCTGCCAGTTGTTGCCGATCTAATTGCTAAAAACAGATCCCCATGCTTCCAACCTAGTTCATCTGCATGCCCTCTAACAACTTTTTCCCATTCATCATGATCGAAATTATCCTCCTTAAATATCTCTTCTAGCTTGGGAAGTATGTTTTCCAAAGCACTAGCCAATTCCTTTTTATCATGGTTTTTGGTGTTCCAATCACTCTCTTCCCAGCTCACTTCGTCTTCATAGAAAAAGTCCAATGCATAAGGAATATCGGAAAGAGTAACAATACGGTCCTGTTCTAATAATAGAGCCTTTTTGAATAGGTCTATATTATCCTTCCATTTAGACAAATACCTATTGATAATCACTTTCAGACTTGATTCCCACTGTGCAGGCTCTGTATATGAATCGCTAATAAACTCTCCCAATACATACTTTTGGGCCCATACGAAAACTCTTTCCACCAACTCCTCAATACTTAGCCTTCTAATATGTTTGGAATTAATATAATCAAATTTCTTTTGGTCGTATCGGGCTGCAGTCCTATGAACTCTATCCAGGTCAAATAGCTGGATAAGCTCATCAGGCATATAGATCTCATCCTGATGTGCCATTTCAGGTCTCGGTGCCCATCCGCATAAAAGGGCATAGTTCATAATGGCTTCTTTTAGATAACCTTTGCGAAGAATCTGGCTGACCGGAAAAGCTCCATGCCTTTTACTCAGTTTTTTCCTGCCATCCGGATTAAGAATCATTGGAAGATGAGCAAACTTTGGAGGTTTCCAGCCAAACATTTCATAAAGTTTAACGTGCTTTGGATAGCTTGGAAGCCAGTCGTCTCCTCGAATTGCGGTTGTGATCTCCATCAGATGATCATCGACAACTACTGCAAGATGATATGTTGGGAATCCATCGGCTTTCATCAGAATTTGATCCTCAACATCACTATTCTTCACACTTACCTTTCCATATACAATATCTTCACTTACTGTCACCCCTTCGTTAGGAAAGCGCATTCTTATTACATGGCTCTCACCATTTGCAACCTTTTTTTTGGCTTCTTCAACAGGTATATCCCTACAAAGTCCGTCATACATCGGCTTTAGTTTATTTGCCTTCTGATCTTCTCTTAGTTTCTCAAGTCTTTCTTTTGAACAGAAACAGTAGTATGCATGACCTTTTTCTACAAGCTCATCGGCATATTTCTTGTATATATCAAGCCTTTCTGACTGGACATAGGGGCCATATTTACCCGGTTTGTGAGGACCTTCATCAAACTCTATTCCGACATTTTCATAAGCCTCTATCATTGCTTCCACACCATTGGGTACTAATCTGGTCTGATCTGTATCCTCAACACGCAAAATGTTTTTCCCACCATACTTTTTGGCAAGCAAATAGTTGGGAAGATATGCTCTAATTGTACCAATGTGCACTTTCCCAGTAGGACTTGGAGCTGCCCTATAACGAAACTCATTCATATTTATTGATGATCTAGTTTACAACTGTTATGATTATAGCATGACATTAACTCAGGCTGCATACTGGACCAGAAAATTCGGAGTGGTGATAATTGTTGGTGTTGCGATATTTATTATCGGGACACTAATAATCTTAAGTATCCCTAAAAATAATGCTCCGTCAGAGTATCTCCAGGCAAACTATGCATGTACGGAGAAAAAAGAGGAGTTTCTAACAAATAAACTAAATATTCCCTCGTTAAGCCTGGCGGCAGGATCAGATTTAGTATTTGAAATTGAGACTGTAACAGGAAAAGTTGACTCGCTTCCAAGGATTATTAATGTTCACAAGTTTAATAATGTAGGACAGTCTCTCAATTCTCAAGGTGAGGCTAAGATTTTAGCCGGGAAACTAGGATTTAATCCGGATACAATACAACGTAGAGGAACAGCAGAATACCTCTGGTTTGATTCTTTGACATATAGGACACTGGTAGTACAGGCTAGAAACCTTAACTTTACTTTAACAACCGACTTTACTAAACCTACCGCAATTGAACATGGAGTTACACTCCCCTCAGATAACGAAGCGGTAACCATTGCTACTAACTACTTAAAGGGAAAAAGCCTGCTTCAAGATGACTATATAAAACAGACTCCTCAAGTAACTTATATTAATATCCTGCCAAACGGGAGCTTAACCCAGGCAAGATCCAAAGTTGATGCAGAACTTATTAGAGTGGATTTCTATCGAAAAGCTTCGATGATATCTATTAGATCTAACATTGAAGGGGCTGAGACAATGAAAACGGATCTTGAAAAGAAGTTATTCCAGTCGACCACGGAGTCAATGCTTACAGATAAAGGTAGGATTGATATATATAACTTTGATACCTTAGTCACATTTCAAAATCCTAACGAGCCGAATATTACTGTCTACATAGGGCCAATAAATAAGCAGGACAAGTCTTCGGATACCGGAAACAAGTCGATCTATGGTGCCCGATATACATACTGGCCTCTTGATACTTTACCATGCGGTACTTATAACTTAATCCCCCCGGCAACAGCTCTGGACATTGTTCAGCAAGGTAAAGGCAGTCTTGTTTATCTCAATGAAAAGAATGGAGACGACGTAGTAGCATACACCCCTAAAAAAGTTCGTAAATTTACTATCTACACAGTAACACTGGGATATTATGAATCAACAGGGGAACAAAAATATTTACAACCAGTTTACATCATCTCTGGTGAAGCGACCCTTGATTCAGGGATTGTTGGTAATTTCCACTATTATGTACCCGCAGTAGACTACAATAATGTCGGCGACAAAATCATCCTTACAGAACCTACAGAAAAAGATGTAGACACGGGTACTCTTTTACAGGGTCAATAACTATTGTGCAAATTCTAATTTCTCTGACTTTTTGTCCGGATTTGCAGCTTTTATAAGGTCTGATCCCTTCATGATTATTGATGCGGTTCTTAAACCACAGTTAAACGCAACGGTCTCTTTGTCATACATCGCCTTATCAAAGTACAAATCCATCTTAAGTAGCCTGGCAAATGGTGGAATAGAACCGAGCTTTAATCCGGTATATTGCTCCACTTCCTTGGCAGGGGCAATTTCAAACTCCTCCTCAAGCTGGTTTTTCACTTTTTCAAGATCAAGCTGCCTGTCAGCAGGAATAACAACCATGATGTACTTACCCTCATATTCCTTAGATTTAATAACCATAGCCTTAGCACCAGTTGATAAGTCTACCCCTCTGATCTTTGCCGCTTCCTCGGAAGTTCGAACCTCTTCATGCTCCATGTACTTATAGACCATACCTAAACTGTCTAGAGTCTCTTTAATTCTGTCTACCATACTGCCTCCCTTATCTGTAACATCCAAATGCAGTGTTTCTAAATCTTTTTTACCAATTGGACTTGGTGCATCCATCACAGCTGTTTTCCCCGTAGCAGTCATCGGAAAGGCAATAGTTTCTTTTAAAGAATCTTCACCGGCAAGTAGCATTATTTGTCTATCTAGACCCATCCCGATTCCACCATGTGGAGGAGTACCGAGTTCAAAAGCTTCAAGCATATGACCCACACTCTCCTGAATTTCCTCTTCGCTATATCCCATTATCCTAAATGTTTGTTTAAGAACTTCAGGATTATGAGCTCTAATACTCCCTCCTCCGGCCTCAAGACCATTACAAACAAGGTCATACTGAGCTGTAACTATCTCCCCGATATTCTCCCCTTTCATATGCCATTCTAAATGCTCAGGAATTGGACTGCTAAACGGATTGTGTGTGAAGACCCAACCGCTTTTTCCATCTCTCTTTTCGGCCTCATCACCAGCATCAACCTTTTTAAAAAAAGGGAAATTTACAACCCATGCGAATGCAAGAACATTATTTTTCTTCTCCTCCTCAGTTCTTAAATCAAACTTATCTGCTCCGTACTTCTCCATTGCCTCTTTATAATTAATTACAGGGAACGGATCTTCCTTTATTCGTCCGCCAACGGCACTGACAGCTCCTTTTATAATGTCTTCAACCGTTTGCATCACTTCCTTCTGGTTCATAAAGCTCATTTCTAGGTCGATCTGTGTATGTTCATACCCTCTATCTGCCCTCAAATCTTCATCTCTAATGCACCTTGCAAACTGAAAATACCTTTCTATACCAGCAGTCATCATCAACTGCTTATACTGCTGAGGACTTTGAGGTAATGCATAGAACTTTCCGGGATTAAACCTTGAAGGGACAATAAAGTCTCTGGCACCCTCTTTTGTTGCTTTGGTCAGCATGGGAGTCTCAATCTCAATAAACTCTCTCTTTTTGAGCTCCTCCCTAACTGCAGCAATATAATCAGATCTGAGTTTCAAAATTTTCTGCATCCTATCTCGTCGTAAATCCAAATATCTGTATTTTAATCGAACCTCTTCATTTATATTTTTCCCATCCGTATTTAGAGGCATCGGGAGATCCTTTGACATGTTTAAAACCTTATAGCTCTCTACCTCAATCTCAACATTTCCTGTCGGAATCTTATCGTTTCTCATCTTTTCAGGCCTTTCTTTGACTTCCCCGACTATTTCCAAGACATAACCCTCACCGACAGGCTCTTTTAACCCTCCGTTTAAAACACATTGAACATAGGCACTCCTATCTTTAAGCATTATGAATGCTATCTGACCGTGATCACGTACAGTGGTTACCCATCCCGAAATAGAGACTTTCTTTCCTGCTTTTTCTTTCGTTTCAATAATTTTGGTTCTTTCCATATTTAAAGTATATAAGGTTATGTAAAAATAAAAAATCCCCTCAGAAAGGGGACGATAATATTACCGTGGTGCCACCCCAGTTTTCAATATTACTAATATTGAACACTTGTAGGTTATATAATTGTTTAGTGTCACATAATTTCCAAGCTCACACTCTCCTTGGTCGCTTGTGGTAATGATAGCATTAATTAATTATAAGGACAATATTAGGTGAGAAATACGGGATTATAATCTAACTTGGAAAGTTGGTTTTCAAGCTCACTGTATCTCCTTCCAGAAATCATCCCACCGGCCAACCACTCCATGTCAGTAACCTCAACTAAGCAGTAATCAGGTGGATGAAATGCTAAAGCTTCTTCTTTAGAGTCAAATTCAAATTCTACAATCCCTAAACCATTTAAATCTTCAGTCCATAAATCAAGCTCTGCAGTATATTTACCTTGAGCAAATCTGTATCTGAATTTTTTCTGACTTTTTGTTTGCAGGTGCCTGAGGGCTTCAAACTCCCTTTGATCTAGAATAATAGTTTCTTCAATCATTTCTAACTTTTTCTCATTAACATCTCTTTGATATTTCTTGGTTAGCTCATAATGATTTCCCTTTCTTCTTAACCTAAGATGAGGATGAATCTCTCCCGTCAATATCATATAATCTTCCATTAAAGTCCCTTCGACCTCCCGCACATTATCAGGAATATACTTAAGTAGAAATCGTCTCTCAACTTCAAGCATGTTCGTCTTAAATAATATTAATTAGTACTTCTCCATTCCTTCACCTGTACCTCTATGCTTCTGAAACCATTCCAGGTGTTCTCCGTCAGAGAACCTGCAATATCAATTGTATCTCCTTCATTTAGTTTCTCTCCATCCTCTCTACAGTTAAACATTAAAGCAATAACATCCTTCATACCGCTACGTAATCTTAATTTAATATGTTCACCACCTTTCATGAGATATTTCTCATTTATTTCAACTCCTTTTAACATAATGAGGGGTTTTGAATTACCGTATCCAAACGGTTTCAATTTATCAATCTCTCCATACATATCCTGTGTAACATCCGTCGGCTCAATAATAGCATCGATCTCCAACGTTCTCTCTAACACATCAGTAGAAATGTTTTCATTTGCGTATTTAATAAGCTTCTTTTTAAATCTCTCTAGCTCATTTGGCTTAACTGTAAAACCAGCCGCCTGAGCATGTCCCCCATACCTTTCCAGATAATCTCCGAAGTTAGATACCGCTTTCGTAATGTTAAAAGAAGCTATGCTTCTAGCAGACCCTTTATAGGAGCCATTATCCGTTTTCGTAGCAACAATAACCGGCTTTCCATACTTTTCCATCAACTTCCCTGCTACAAGACCAATAATACCCTCATGCCACTCTTCCCCGCTTATAAAAAGGAGCGTGTCTTCTATATTCAATATCTGTTCTGCTTCTTTGATTATGGACTGAGTCGTTTCCTGCCTCTGGACATTCAGGTTATGGAGTTTAGCCGCATATTCCCTAGCTTTCATTTTATCTTTGGTCACTAGAAGCTTCAAAGCATCCATTGCAGATCCTATTCTACCCGCAGCATTTAAACGCGGGCCTATCACAAATCCCAAATGGTATGAATCTGTATCGGCAATCTCTACTCCTGACAGTTCCATAATATATTTGAGACCGTATCTACTCCCCATTCTAATCTGCTCCAGACCATACTTAACTATGGTTCTGTTTATACCCACAAGCGGCATCATGTCTGTGACAGTAGAAAGTGCGACCAGATCTAGACCACGGCTATTAATACTCAACTCACTATCAATTTCAAGCTGTGACCTTATTGCCTGAGTGAGAAGAAACGCAACAAATGTTCCTGATATCCTTTGTTCAGGATACTCGCTTTGTGGAAACATCTGATGAACGAGCGTATATTTAATGTCTTCAATATTTTCAGGAAGCGCATGATGATCAGTTACGATAAACTCACACGCTGAGTTCTGCATATATTCCTCAATCAACACACGATCTCTAACTCCACAGTCTACAGTTACAATCAGATTGCCTCCCTCTTTAATCATGGCATCAACCGATGATTTTGAGAGCCCATACCCTTCATCAACCCGGTCAGGAATATATGGGAGAACATGAACTTTCTTGCCAAGTTTATCGGATACTTCTCTATAGAGAAAATCCCACATTATTGCGGTTGCGGATATACCGTCAACATCAAAATCCCCATGTATAAATATTCTTTTGTTTTCATTTACTGCCTTAATAATTTTTTCGGCTGCATTATTTGCTCCATATAGTTTTTCCCAAGTTGGAATTGATGAGAGTGAGGGGTTAAGATAATCATTGAACTCGTCTTTATTCAAACCTCTCTTCGTAAGGATCTCTTCAACAATACCATCTTTGCTCGATATATTTTCAGGTATTATCCATTTTTTACTACTCTCATATGTCACCTTTTAATCTTCTTTCCAATTTAGATATCAAATCCCAGCTAAAACCTTTCCTTGCCAGAAATGCAACTACTTTTGGCTGCTCGTTAGCATCAAATGGCTTTTCACCATACTTTTTAACATAGACATTATAGATCATATCATCATCTGAGACTGATTCCAGTGCAGTTTCAATATCCTCATTGGAAATACCTTTTAAGCGCAATTCATTGGCAATAGCCGTCTTAGATCTCGGTTTACTTCTTTCCCTTGAAGAAACAAATAGTTGTGCATATTCTTTATCGTTTAATAATCCATATTCTTTCAATTTAGAGATAACTTTAGAAATAGTCTCTTCAAGATCATAATCCAGATTATCTCCTATCCAGACTTTTTTCTTTTTTAAATATACCCTTTTAAGATACTGCCTTACGGTTTTCTCACTTTTTACAGCACCTGTTGTGTATGTGAAAGCCCTATCATAGAACTTAGAATATATTTCTGATTTAATAATTTCATCTAAATCTTCGTCAGAAAGGTCTTTCCCTTTGTACAGATTAAAAAGAGCAATAGTGCTACTACCAAGTCCGAGTGTAAAAACACCATCTACATAAAGATTAAATCTCCCTGTTTTCTTCTGTTGTGGAGTGATATCTGTGACTTTCACTACCTATTTCAAAGTTGCCCGTACCTCTTTTTCAATTTTTCCGGCAAGAGCTTTATCTGTTTTTAATGTCTCAATTGCAGACTCCCTTCCCTGTGCAAGCTGTATATCTCCATATCTTAACCACGCACCAGCTTTTTGTATAATACCTCGGCTGATTGCAGCATCAAGCAAGCTGCTTTCTTTATCAATTCCAGTTGGATAGATAATACTAAACGATGCTTCTCTAAATGGAGGAGCAAGCTTATTCTTTACAACTTTAACAACTCTAATATGCCCAACAACCTGATCACCCTTCATAATCTTTTCTTTCTGCCTTATATCCATACGGATAGAAGCATAGAACTTTAATGCATTTCCACCTGTTGTAGTTTCAGGATTACCAAACATAACCCCTATTTTCATTCTAAGCTGATTAAGGAATATAACCGTAGTTCCCGCCTTACTCGCAATTGCGGTTATTTTTCTCAAAGCTTGAGACATTAACCTTGCCTGTAGACCCATATGACTATCGCCCATTTCTCCTTCAATTTCGGCTCTAGGAGTTAAAGCGGCAACTGAGTCAATGACAATAACACCAAAACCTGAAGATCTAACTAATGTTTCAAGTATTTCCAGTGCCTGTTCTCCAAAATCAGGCTGAGAAATAAACATTTCGTCAATATTTATTCCTATTATTTTACCGTATGTCGGGTCAAAAGCGTGTTCTGCATCAATAAAGGCGACTGTTTCACCCTGTTTTTGGGCTTCAGCAAGGATATGCATTGCCAAAGTCGTCTTACCTGAAGACTCAGGGCCATAGATCTCAATAATCCTTCCCCTTGGAATGCCTCCAATACCTAAAGCAAGATCTAATGATATTGCTCCTGTCGGAATAACTGCAACATCCACCCTCTGACGGCTTCCAAGTTTCATAATTGATCCCTGACCGAACTGCTTTTCAATTTGAGCCACTGCCATATCAATGGCTTTCCTCCTTGCTACATTCTCAGTACTCTCAACCTTTTTATCCTTCACATCATCCTTTTTTGCTTGTGGTGTCATATAAATAGTGGATTAATTTATATATAAATCTTATGTCTGTACCTTTAAGATATCAGATAGTATACGGTAGGTCAAAGGGGTATACCTGACTTTTTAATTAAGAGTTAAAATGACCTTCGAAAGGGTTGAAATGAGGGCTTCACGCAAAGCATCATCCTCTCTGATATACCTTGCAATCTCCAGTTGTACTGCGGGGATTTTCTTCTTTTTAGCTACGTACTCCGTAAGTGTCTCTTGATTGTCATCACACATATTAAGAACAATGACTATTGAATCTCGCAGGGGGCCTTTTAAAAGTTCCTGGGCAAGTGTATATGCAAGTTTCTGAGACTTAAGATACCTAAAAGGAAAGAATATTCCGAAATCATAACAATGGGAATCACTTAATCCATGTATATCAAAGAAATATTTGATTTTCTTATCTTTGATGATCTTATCAACCTTCTGCTTATACTCATTATTCTCCAACTTATCGTAGTTAGGGTCATAATCGACATCCTTGTCTACAATTATCCCATTGCACCCAGATAATGAAACTGTCTCTTTGACAATGCTGTCTGTCCATAGCTCACCCTGTTTGACAACCCCATTCAAATTTTTTCTGTAGTGATTATATACATGAGGAGCAGAAAGAAGAACCGGAGTTTTACCATCGATTACTGAAAACATAATATAAACTATCATTTCTTCTACCGTCTTGCAAACCGAGAGGATTTACCATAATAATGTAAGTGTATAAATTATAAGAGAATATTTAATGCTAAAGAAAATGCTATGTGCAGCAGTAATTGGTCTGTTTGCATTAGGATTGTTTTCCCCTATGACTGTGTATGCTGAAGATGTAGTTGATGATGCTGTTCTATACAATACTCAAGACGACACCACCACATCAACAGATGACAGCTATAACTACGACTGGGAGACAGAATGGAATACAACATGGAACGACCTCAACAATACCGAAACAACTACGGATCTAACAGATGAAGAAGCCGCCGCATTAGGGGTCTTCGCAACAATGTTTGGAGGCGCCATGTTAGTTATCAGTCTTGTATTTGCTTTGGCAGGTTACATCTACTACTCGTTAACACTTATGGTAACCGCAAAGAAACTTAATGTCCCAAATACATGGATGGCATGGGTTCCAATTGCAAATGTATTTCTAGCAATTAAATGTGCAGACCAAAGAGCCTGGACTTTTCTTCTTTTCCTCGTACCGTTAGTAAATCTAGGATATGCTATCTACATTTACATGAAGATTGCAGAGAGAAGAGGTTTTCAGAGCTGGCTTGGATTACTTATGTTAGTGCCTATCGCTAATATTATTCTTCCAGGGTATCTTGCATGGGCAGAACCTAAGAAGAGTGCGTAAAACGATTTACCTATAAATTGTTAGAGACCGCTCATTTACTGAGCGGTCTTTTTTATGTAGGATGTAATGATGACAAGCACAGATACATTAAAATACACACTCCAGGGCTTTGATAATGAGATTTATAAGCAAAAGCAATCTGCTGCACTTCAAGATCGTATCTCGAAATTTTCTAAAGGAAGGTTGTATCTTGAAATAGGGGGTAAATTTCTTTTTGATGCACATGCTTCAAGAGTCCTTCCGGGTTTTGATCCAAAAATCAAAATAGAAATATTTAAGGGGTTCAACGTGCCTTTTGACATAATATACTGTGTGAACGCACAGGATATAAAGGAGAATCGGTATATTAAGAGCGATACAACCCCTTACGCTGATTTTATTGACTCTATGATTACAGAATATGAGTCTATCATCAAAGTAAAGCCCTACATTTCCATTAATCTAATAAACCCCGAGAATAAAGAGGCCGCTTCAGCATACAGAACCAAAAAGGAATCTGAGGGCTACAAGGTTATTAACCGCTACTTTATAAATGGATACCCTGACGCAAATTCCGTTGTAACAGAAAACGGGTACGGTGCTGATGAGTATCTGCAACACTTGAATAAACTTGTATTAGTTGTTGGACCCGCATCAAACAGCGGAAAAATGTCCACATGCTTGGGTCAGATATACCATGACAAACTCAACGGTGAAGACTCGGGATACGCTAAGTATGAGACTTTCCCAATTTGGAATCTTCCCGTTAATCACCCTATCAACATAGCGTATGAAGCTGCGACTGTTGATATAGGAGATTTTAATATGGTCGATAAACATCATCTATATGCCTACAATATTTCTGCCGTAAATTACAATCGTGATGTAGCCGCATTTATAATAGTGCGGGAAATCATATCCAGAATCGTTGATAAGAATAATTTCTTAGCTACCTACAAATCCCCCACAGATATGGGTGTAAACATGGCAAAGGAGGCAATTACCAATGATGAAATAGTATCAATTGCCAGTTACCAAGAAATAGTAAGAAGAAGAGACTGGTACTACGCACTTAAAGGTTTAAAACCACAAGCCCAGCAATGGGGGGACAGATGTGAAATACTACTTGAGAGGGCAAAAAAATATATTGACACATATCAATACGATATAAACCTGAAGATTTAGACTCTCCATTTAAAGTAGTTTACGGCGGCAACTTTCTCATCACTGGTTCTACCAAAATCGTACTCAGCTTCCAAAAAACCAAATTCATTATCAAGTAAAGGTTGCAACCATTCCTTATCATTCTCCCATAGTTCTTCCCAAGGTATACTATCAATGCTGAACCATTGGGGGTCATCTACTTCTATACCTTGAGGCTCACCCTCCCATTTTGTAATAAAAAATATATGCCCGCAAACTTTTTCTAGCTTGCCGTTCATTTCAAAAATGAAGTTGACGATACCTCTTTCTACCATATCCTTAACTTCAACTCCTAGTTCTTCTCTTACTTCCCTTATAGCACCCTCCTCTATCGTTTCATCCTTCCATGCTTCTTTGTCCCCGACTTTCCCTCCAACTCCATTCCTCTTTCCCTGTTTCCTATGTTTCGCTAAAAGGATTTCATTCTGCCCACTTTTATTTTTACGAATTAGGTAGCAAATTGTTTTAGGTTCATGTCCATCCGTGAAAACTTTTAAGTCTGCCATAACGAATCCTCATTTAGTTTAACAACCTCGGTTGATTATCTGCTGAATCATCCGGCCCTTCCAGCCTGACTTTTTCCATTGCTTTATTCATCTGGTTAACCCTCGTTCTGCTTACAACTTCATACTGACTGTTTAATTGCTGTATTCTATCTCCAAACTTCCCAAACTCTTCGCTGAATTTAACAAACTCCTTTTCCAACCCTCTTACATATCCAACAATCTTCTGGATGTTCTCCTGTACTCTAAAGTTATCATAAGACTGCTTAATCATACGAAGAAGGGCTGAGAAGCTAAACGGTCCAGCCAGAATTACTTTCTTTTCCATAGCTTCTTTCCATACACTATTTAACTGATCATAAATATATGAAAAAATCATTTCATTTGGGATGAAGAGAATAACAAAGTCAACTGTTTTATCCTCAGGGTTAATATAATCTCTTGTTGTAACTTGTTTAATTTTCTCCCTCACATCTCTCTCAAAAAGTCTGAGAAACTCTCTTTTCTCAGTATCGCTTGTCGCTTCACTACTCTTCTGAAGGTTTGAATACGGGAACTTCGAATCAACATTGATCCTAGTTCCATCCGGAAGAAAGACACAGAAATCAGGTCTTGTTTCTGAACCTGCTTGTTCCTTATTGAACTCATAATCTACCCCTCTCACAAATCCCGCCATCTTAAGAAGCTCATCCGCAACCTGTTCCCCGAATTGACCTCTAAGTTGGTTATTAGAAAGGACCTTTTTAAGGCTTTCTGTACTGACAGCCAGCTGATCTGTGATCTTTTTATATTCATCAAGGGAGTTTTTAAGAGAGCCGAACATATTAGCCCGCTCCTTTTCTGTATCGGAAAGCTTAGTTTTGCTTTCATTCAGATCCTCACGAATCATTTTGATAAGTCTTTCAATTTCATTCCTTTTTCCCTCCATATCAGCCCTAATTTCCTTCTTCTCTGCTCCCAACTTCTGATCAGCCATTTGAATAACCTGTTCATTAACAGATTTCATAAGCTCAGGAAGCACCTGTTTTATACTATCTTCTATATCCTGTTTGCTACTATCCTTTTTTCGGAGCATAAACATTAATCCGACTCCCACTGCTAAACCTATTACTATGCTTATTACAATCTCCATTTATTTGAAATATTAACTAATGTATACCCATTATACATCATAACTTCCGCCCGTTGGTGGTATAATTAGAACTAATATGAGTAAAGAGAAAAAGTATCTATCCGATATAATTGTAACCCTTCTTTTCGGCGGGTTAATAAGCTTTCTGGGGTATCTCTTCAACGTTTACCTGGCACGAAACTTAACATCAAATGACTTCAGTTTGTATACAGCAGCTGTAGGTATTATATATCTTGTACAGGTACCTGCTATTACGATACAGGCATATATAACTCAACAGATTGCAGAGAACAGAAACTTCAATCTTAATAAGTTCATACAAAAATCTCTCCTTATCTTTTCCGCCATAGGATTAATCCTAGCACTTGCTCTGGTGATTACTGCTCCGTTCATTGCAAAAGAATTGGAAATTAATACAGGAAATGTCTATGTTCTCTCGTTTGTTCTCTTTGCTTCTGTGATATCACCCATTTCTAAAGGGATTCTTTTTGGGATACAAAAGATACTGGAAGTGAATATGGTGATGTTAGGTGAAACGATACTTAAATTTCTCCTTGGTCTCGCCGCAATATGGCTTGTTAAAGATGTTAATGTAGCAATAGTTGCAAATGGTATCCCTCTTCTTCTTTCAGGATTACTTATACTTCCGTTTATAAAGTTCAAACAGAAGGAGGAAAAGCTTATCGCTTTAGACTACAAACACCTCGGAGGTGTATTTCTCTCTTTCTTTTTAATTAACACCCCTTATACTTTGGATCTCCTCCTTGTAAATCATACCTTTAGAGCAGAGTATTCCGCCCTATCTCTGCTTGGAAAGATCGTGTATTTTGCATGTATCATGATTGCAAGCACAATGTTCTCACAAATATCCAATGCCAAAGAGGTTACAGAAAAAAGAAAAGTCCTATGGAAAACTATTGGGATTGTAGCATTTATTGGAATAACTCTTTCAGGAATATTCTATCTATTTGACAGTGAGATTGTAGAAATTGTTTTTAAAGGGAAATATTCAGAAATATCTCAATATGTAGGCATTTATGGATTAGGCATGACAATCTATGCCATCTGCTACTTGATCACTAACTTTCTTGTTAATATACGAAGGAAATACTCCAATGTATTTCTTTCACTTGTTCCTGTAATGCAGATATATCTATTCAGCGTAAGTAATGAGAGTGTAAAAGATGTAGTATGGAATCAGCTAACCCTCTTCATTTTCCTAACGTCAGTACTAATTGTTTTTCTATCCTTCAGAAGGAGAAAAACCGACATTCTATGATACTAAACTATTTCTTTTCTTCCTTCTTTTCACCAAAAGATGGCATTTTAAAATTCTGAATACCATAGAGAACGGCATTAAATACTCCAATAGCAGAAATAACAGCTATAAGACCTACTAAGCCGTTAATACTTGCATCAATCGCTCCAGGGGTCATAGGAGGCAGGGGTATTTCCAATGCTTCAAATTGCTCCCTTGAAACCACATTATTGGGGGATAAAAAGATATTTATTGCGTCCTGTAGCGCTAATTCTTGAAACTCTCCAAAACCTGTTTGTACCTTTACAAGACCTCCTTCAAAATCTAATTTAACCATAAATGGATATGGACCGTCTGTAAGAATATATGGACCAGCCTCAGGATTTCCGCTTGGAAAAGAATGAGCCCTAATTGCATCTGTACAAAAGGCATTATCACTGCAAGGAACGGATGCGTTATATGCTGTTCCAGGATTAACATAGAAATACAAACTCCCATTGTTCGAGTTGTCAACTTCTCTCACAATACACGCTGACATGCCCTCAGGAACACCCTGTACAAATTCAACATTAGGCGGAATCTCATCCCCAGGCAATGGACACCCAAATTGAGCCTGAGTTTGTAACATATCAAGTATATTAACCAAATCCTTGTTGTTAAAGCCGTGTGCTTCGAGTAGTAAGACTTCACCAGTTTCAGGAATGTATCTAGCAGTAAGATCGGGGTGTTCAACAGGACCGGTTTCTTTATTAACAACCGTACTGAACATAATGATATTATACTATAGGGCGGGTCAGTTGTGAACAGAATTGACTATATGTAAATCAGTCTTGACCATAAACACTCCTATTAGTATCAGGTAGAGGTTTTCCGTTTGATGGTCTCTGTGCAGGCTGTTTAACAATCTTTTGTGGTGTAACAGTTCTTATGGTTACAGTCCCATTCGTTCTTTGAGGTGAGACCCCGTTTTTTTGGGTATCTGTGGCTTTTGACCCCGATTGTGCTTTATCCTGCTGTTCTTTTACTGCGAAATCAGTTACATATTTAAGAGGACAACTTGCACCATAAAACTCAGGGGGTAATTCATAATCAGGGCAATGTTCAAAAACAATTTCTCCGTATGATTCCATTTATCCTATTTTTTAAAATATGGGTAATACAGGATTCGAACCTGTGACCTCTTCAGTGTGATTGAAGCGCTCTAACCAACTGAGCTAATCACCCATTATACTTCCATACTCATCAATCTTTCAACTCTTTTCTCAACATTTGGATGAGTCGAAAACAGCTCTACAATTCCTCTGCTACTAAAAGGGCTATGTATAAACAAAGATGAGAATGCCGGGTTCAAATTATGAATATGATTATCTCTCACACTGCTATCTATAGCAATTAGAGCCGAAGCTAGACTCTCTGGAGACTTGGTAAACATTGCTGCAGAGGCATCCGCTTCATACTCTCTTGATCTAGATATTGCAAACTGCAGTAACATTGCGGCAATAGGAGCAAGAATCAAAAGTACTATACCTATAACCGGATTCCTATTCCCGCTGTCATCATCATCTCTGAAACCTCCCCAGAAGAATATATTTTGAAGACTTGATATTGCACTCACAACAACAGCAGCAACAGAAGCAATCAAAACATCATAGTTCTTTATATGCGAAAGCTCATGAGCTATAACCCCTAAAAGCTGATCATACTCAAGCTGATTAATAATTCCTGTTGTAACGCATACCACTGAGTTATTGGGATTCCTACCTGTAGCAAAAGCATTGGCCTGCTCAGTTTCCATTATATATAGCCTTGGAAGAGGTATTTTCATATCCCTACAAATCTTCTGCACATCCTTTTTTATATTTCCTAAGACCTTCCAATCAGCCTCTTTCGCTCGTGACATACCCAAGATAATCTTGTCACTGAACCAGTATGAAATAAAGTTAAAAATCAAAGAAAAGATGAGAGCAAAGTATAAACCGTCCCGGCCGGCAATATAATATCCCAAACCCAGAAACAATGCTGTTAACCCTGCTAGAAGGATAGTTGTTTTTAAGTATGAATATATTCTTCCCATAATTTATTATACCAGATGAAGATGCTACAATATCTCAACTAATCTTTCATAAGTACTAAAATAAAAGACATAAAGAAAACGGTAAAGGATAACTTCAAAGACTTCAGGAACTTCGCCGCTAAAGGAGATGCCGTAAGTCTTGCAATTGGTGTAATCATCGGGGCAGCATTCAAAGGAGTTATAGATTCACTTGTGAATGATATTATAATGCCGCCAATCAGCTACCTCACAGCCAAAATAGATTTTTCAAACCTTTTCATTGTTCTAGGAAGAGGAAGTTTTGATACCTATGACCAGGCAAAAGAGGCTGGGGCAATAGTAATTAGATACGGAGTGTTTCTAAACCAGCTTCTAATCTTTTTTATAACAGCACTCGTCATCTACTTTACGATCAATAAATTCCAGCAGATGATTGCTAAAAAGGAAGAGAAAGACAAAAAAGAGAAGACTACAAAGAAATGTAAATACTGCTTAATGGACATACCTTATGAGGCTGTAAAATGTGCTCATTGCGGGAGTAATATAAAATAAAAAGATATAGAAGATTACCTACTCAACCTTCTAATTAGCTTTTCTATTTCTAGACTCGTAGTATAATAATCTTCATCATTAATATCAGCTGCTTTTGTGCTATGCCAACTAATGGAGCATATATAAGAGAATTTGCCCTCAGAAAAATACTTGAGACAGTAAAACAGATTGCTGCCAAAACTGTAGATCAAAGAATTTCTCCTGAAGAAATAACCCTTGAGGAAGCATTCAATTTTATGATGTATATGGCTTCACTTAGAGAACCAGAAAGTGAGATGCCTGAATTCAAAGATATATTTCCGGATGCTAGAAATAGAAATATTAAAGTCTCTGATTATCCAAGATTGCAAACAGAAACCATCTACAAAGGAATGCAAGTTAATGTCATAATGAGTTTCGATAGTGAAGATTTTACACTTAGATTTGGAATGTTTGATAAATCAAACACAGTCCCTATCAAAGATGTAAATATGGGACTTTTAAGTGCTGGACTTCCTGTTACAAGCATCTAAGCAACCTTGAATAACTTTTCTCCCTATGTACTAATGTTATCCGTTTATTATATATCTTTAATAATGAAAATTGTGCTACCAATCGGCCGCAATTCATACCCACGCCTCATATACCATATAGCAACCTCTTCGGGGTCTGAATCATTGCTAGGTTGAAAAACCCCAATTATTCTTACAACATTATTTTTTTGACAAGTAGATTC